>JARLIK010000013.1 GCA_031291755.1 Acidocella sp.
GACAAATTGCCCCAGCGGTCGGCCTGCCAGGATTCCAGCAGCGCCACATCGGCATGCAGCGCCTGTTCCAGCACGCATAAGCGCCCATTGATCTCGCGTTGCTCCTTACTGGCGCCCAATTGGGTGCCCGCGGCGGTAGGCGTGAAAAACGCCGGAATCCCAGCGGAGGCGGCGCGGATGCGCTCGGCCAGCGTGCCTTGCGGCACCAGTTCCAGCCCAATTTTGCCTTCGCGGTAAAGGTCGACAAACAGCGTGCTCTGGGCATTGCGCGGATAGGAGCACACCACCTTCTCAACCGCTCCGGTTTCGAGCAATGTCACCATGCTGCCAAACGCCGCACCGGCATTATTGGCGATCAGCGTGATTCCGCGCACGCCTTTAGCAGCCAGCCCATCGAGCAACTGGTTCGGCAAACCTACTGAGCCGAAACCACCCAGCATGATGGACATGCCGTCATGAACACCCTCAAGTGCTGTTTCTACATTGGGGACAAACTTATTGATCATGTTATCAACTCATGTTCCAGGTTCTCATGATTTTCCAATGCCCGCCTAATAAATTCGTTTATGGCGGGCGGCAGGTTTTGGGCAGGCAGCAGGGCCAGATGTTTTGCCATGGCTTCTGGGAATACCTCCAGTCCTGCCAACGCTTCCGCCATCGCGGCGAGGCCACCGCTGGCACACAGCATCAGGGCGGGCCAAGTGGCGGCTTCAGCCTGCCAGGCTCCGGCGGCGCGTTCATGCTCCTGGCCGGCGGCGGCCAGCAAGGTGGCAATAAAACCCGGCATGCGGGTTGCCGCAGCGCGGGCCGCAATGCTCAGCGTCGGGTTGCGCTTATGCGCCATGGCGGAAGACCCGCCCCGGCCCGGCGCCGCCGGTTCACTCACCTCGGCAATTTCCGACTGCATCATCAGTGCGATATCAGTGCCGATTTTGCCAGCAACACCCACCGCACCCGCTATCGCCGCCGCCAGCCGCGCCAAAGGCGCCCGGCGCGTGTGCCACGGCGTTACGGCCACTGGCAGGTCCAAAGCCGCGCCAAAGGCGTTGAGAAATACTATCGGATCAGCTTGCAAAACATCCAGCGTGCCCGCCGCGCCACCGCATTGTAGAACCAGCGCTTCCCGCGCCGCATGCGCAAGGGCATGGCGCGAATCATCAATGGCCACCAGCCAATTGGCGGCTTTCAAGCCAAATGCCACCGGCATGGCGGCTTGCAGCAGCGTGCGTCCCAGCATCGGTGTTTTCGCATGGCGGTGCGCCAGCCCGGCCGCCGCCTTGGCCATGGTGGCAAGATCAGCCTGCAACAAGGCAATGCCGCTGCGTAACTGCAATACCAGCCCGGTATCAATAATATCCTGGCTGGTGCCCCCGGCATGCACATATTTTGCGTGTTCGGGCAGTGCCGCCTTTAGCCATGCCACCAGGGGAATGACCACCGTCCCCGCCACAGCGCCATCATGAGCGAGTTTGTTGATATCGACACCATCGGCATCACAGGCGGCTTTAATCGTTTTGACCCTATCAGCAGGCACCAGCCCCACAGCCGCCCCCGCCACCGCGAGTGCCGCTTCCACATCCAGCATCGCCTGCACGCTCGCCCGGGCCGAAAACACCCGCTGCATCGCCGGTGTGCTGGCGATTTGTTCAGCCAGCAGCATCAAACTCTCTCAATCATCACGGCAATACCCTGGCCCACGCCGATGCACATCGTCGCAATCGCCCGCTTGCCGCCGTTGGTCTCCAAGCCATTCAACGCCGTCATGGCAATGCGCGTACCCGAAGCCCCCAGCGGGTGCCCGATCGCAATGGCGCCGCCATGCGGGTTCACCCGGGCATCATCATCCGCCAGCCCAAGCTGGCGTGTTACCGCCAGAGCCTGGCTGGCAAACGCCTCATTGAGCTCAAAAACATCAATGTCCTTCAATGAAAATCCGGTTTTTGCCAGCAGCTTCTGGGTCGCGGGCAGGGGGCCCATGCCCATGATCCGCGGCGGTACACCAGCGGTCGCCATCGACACAATACGGGCCCGCGGGGTGAGTCCGTGTTTACGCGCGGCGTCCTCGCTCGCCACAATTATCGCACCAGCCCCGTCATTGACGCCCGAGGCATTGCCCGCCGTCACGCTGCCCGGATTACGAAACGGCGTTTTCAGTTTGGCCAGACCTTCAAGCGTGGTCTCCGCTCTGGGATGCTCGTCAGTATCCACCACCACATCGCCCTTGCGCCCGGCGATGGTGATGGCAGCAATCTCACGGGTAAAATAACCCGAAGCCTGTGCCGCAGCGCATTTCTGCTGGCTGCGATAAGCAAATAAATCCTGGTCCTCGCGCGTCACCTGATAATCAGCCGCCACGTTCTCCGCGGTCTCCGGCATTGAATCCACGCCATACTGCGCCTTCATCAACCTATTCACAAACCGCCA
The DNA here is from genome assembly GCA_031291755.1 of Acidocella sp. Classification (GTDB taxonomy): domain Bacteria; phylum Pseudomonadota; class Alphaproteobacteria; order Acetobacterales; family Acetobacteraceae; genus Acidocella. The sequence continues at coordinate 2,425 of JARLIK010000013.1, forward strand.
GCCGATGGTGGTGTCATGAACTTCATTGGCGCGGCCAAAGGCTTCGGTGGCCTTCGGCATCACGAAGGGCGCGCGGGTCATGCTCTCCGCGCCACCGGCGATCATCAAACTCGTATCACCGGCGCGAATCGCCCGCGCCGCCGAGCCCAGCGCATCCAGCCCCGAGCCGCATAAACGATTGATGGTCGAACCTGGTACCGAAACCGGCAACCCCGCCAGCAGCAGCGCCATGCGGGCGACATTGCGGTTATCTTCACCGGCCTGATTCGCGCAGCCATAAATCACGTCCTCAACCGCTTCCCAATCCATTTGCGGATGACGCGCCATGAGCACACGCAGCGGCTGCGCCCCCAAATCATCAGCCCGCACGTCCTTCAAGGCACCGGCATAACGCCCAATCGGGGTCCGCACGAAGTCACAGATAAACGCTTCAGCCATTTTGTTTCCGCTCCCTAATCGCCACTCACGTCATGCCCGCGCAGGCGAGCATCGTCTGCTTTCAAATCTCAAAGAACACCGTCTCGGCGTCCCCCTGTAGATGAATATCAAGATGCCAGACCCCCGTTTTCGTCTGGCGGGCTATCAGCGAGTTCCGACGCGCTTTATCCTCGATCAACGATAATACCGGATCATTTTCATTGGCTGGTTCATTTTCAAAATACAGCCGTGTCGCCAGATGAAACATCAAACCACGCGCCAAAATCGTCACCGCCAGATGCGGCGCCTGCAGCGTATTGCCAGGCCCGCGCACCGGCCCCGGCATGATGGTCTTGAAGGAGAAAATCCCGGCCTCATTCGTCGCGGCCCGCCCAAAGCCCGGAAATTCATCAGAGGCCGTTGGCGAAGTCTGCCATATTTCCACGCAGGCATCAGTAATTTTTGCATTAGCACCATCAGTGATCGTGCCTTCAATGGTAATCACTTCGCCGGTGGCGCCAAAGCGCGTCAGGTCCGACCAAGATTTATCTTCAATCAGATGCCAGTACGGCCCAATGGTTTGACTAGTGGTGGTCTGCATGATTATCCTCCATCGGCGTCGCGTGGCGGCCGCGCAGATACATATCGAAGCGATACCCCAGCGCGTAATCCTGTTTGCCTACATCCAAATCGAATTTCGCAATCAACCGGTTGCGGGCCTGCGTGTCGGCGGTGGCCAGAAATATCGGGTCCAGGTCCAGCAGCGGATCACCCGGAAAATACATCTGGGTAATCAGCCGCGTTGCATAGCCAGCGCCGAACAACGAAAAATGAATATGATTGGGCCGCCAGGCGTTAGCATGGTTGCCCCACGGGTACGCCCCGGGCTTGATAGTAATAAACCGGTACGCGCCATCAGGGTCCGTAAAAACCCTGCCGCTTCCTTTAAAGTCAGGGTCGAGCGGCGCATCGTGCGTATCGCGTGGATGATTATAACGCCCCGCCGCATTGGCCTGCCAAATCTCCACCATGGTATTGGCCACCGGGCGGCCATCTTCATCACGGACAAACCCCTCCACGATAATCCGTTCCCCCACCGCCTCATGCGTACCATTCATCGCGATATTATCGGTCGGCGGGAAACGCGACGGCGAAAATTGCGGGCCGGTAAGTTCCGTGATGGTTTGCGGAATTTTCAACAATGGCCGGGTCGGATGCCGCAACCCGGTGCTGCGATATTGCGGTGAATCATTGTCTGGCTGGGTTCCCGGTGCATAGGCCCGGAACGGCGCGAGCATTTCACTCATGGGTAAATCTCCTTGAAAATTTCTTTGGCGATTCGGAACGCTGAATTCGCCGCCGGCACCCCGCCATAAACCGCCACCTGCATCAGCACCTCGGCGATGTCCGCCGGTGTCGCGCCGGTATTCTTGCTGGCTCGCAAATGCAGTTTCAATTCCTCCTCATGCCCGAGCGAAGCCATCATCGCGATGGTCAGCAGCGAGCGTGTACGCCGGTCCAACCCTGGCCGCGTCCAAATACCACCCCAAGCCGTGCGGGTAATAAAAGCCTGAAAATCCAGATCAAGTTCGGTGATGTTGGCAGTCGCGCGCGCCACATGCGCTTCCCCCAGCACCTGTTTGCGCACATTCATCCCGGCAGCAAAATAATCGGTAATGGCGGGCGTCAGGAAGTCGACAATAGCCTTGGTTATTTCAGCAGGTTTCTCAACTGTCGGAATATGCGCGGCACCCGGTACAACCAGCAACGACGATCCGGCGATGGCATTGTGCAACGCCTGTGCCGAGGCAACTGGCGTTGGTTTGTCTTCAGCTCCCACAATCACCAGCGTTGGCACCTGCAACGCCGCTGTGCTCGCAGATAAATCAGCCGCCGCAATCGCCTCGCACGATGCGGCATAACTCTCCGCCGGTGTCCGCAACAGCATCGCCCGCAAGCCCGCGGTCTCAGGTGCCGCCAAAAACCCCGGTGTTACCCAGTTGGCAATTACCGCATCCTCAATCGAGGCAATCCCCTCGGCCCGCACCTTGGCAGCCCGCAGAGTCCAGTTTTCAGCAGGCAATATCGCCATCGCGGTGTCGCACAAAATCAACGACGCCACCCGCGCGTTGTATTTCGCCGCGAACGCCTGCGAGATCATCCCGCCAATGGAAACGCCGCCAATATGCGCCTGGCCTACCTGCAACGCGTCCAGCACGCCGGCCAGATCATCGGCGAACAACGCCATACTATATGGCCCCGGCGTCCCCCCGGTCAGGCCATGGCCCCGCAAATCCGGCCGAATCACCCTAAAGGAGCGGGCCAGTTCAGCCGCCTGCGAGTCCCAGATATGGGCATTGGTCCCCAAGGAATGCAGCAGCACCAAGGGCGCCGCTCCCGCCGGACCATCGATCAGCACATGAACATTAATATCATTAACGCGCAAAAACACCGGCATTCCCCTCCAGGCTCGCGGCAATGCTTTAAGGTTTCCGCGTTCCCTGGTCTCGTTGTTTGTTTTTAACTATTTGGTACATAATATAGTGATAACAAATAATCAATAGAAAAATATCGCCGGATCGTAAATACTACCCTCGGCTGGCTCTACGTCCGGTTCGGCAGCCATACCGTAAAGGTGGTTCCGTGGCCTTCGGTACTGTCGATCAGCAACCGGCCACGGTGGCGATTCACCACATGCTTCACAATCGCCAGACCCAGCCCGGTACCGCCGATGGCGCGTGAACGGCCCTTATCCACCCGGTAAAATCGCTCGGTCAGGCGCGGAATATGCTCGCGGGCAATCCCCATCCCATCATCTGTCACGCTGATCAGCACCCCATTGCTGGCAAACCGGTCATCGTGGCTGGCCGGGGCGGCGTTCACCTTGATCGAGCCACCGCGCTTGCCGTACTTGATCGCATTATCCAGCAAATTGGTAAAAACCTGTGTCAGTTGGTCAGCGTCACCCGGCACCCGCGGCAGGTCCGGCGGAACGGATAGCTCAATGCGCGTATCGTTGGTTTTCAGCATCGGCTCCATCCCTGCGGCAATGCGCTCCAGCAGCGGCGGCAAAAACAAAATCGTGTCCGGCGGCTGGTGCTCATTAATCTCAATCCGCGACAGGCTGAGCAAATCCTCAATCACCCGCTGCATCCGGTGGGCCTGCTCGGCCATAATTCCCAAAAACCGCTGCTGCGCTTCCACATCATCCGCCGCTGGGCCGCGCAGGGTTTCAATGAACCCGATCAGGCTGGCCAGCGGGGTGCGTAACTCGTGGCTGGAATTGGCGACAAAATCCGCCCGCATTTTCTCGATATTGCGCTCACGAGTCCGGTCCGCGATCAGCACATAAACCAGCCCACCCACCGGAATTACGGTGGCATCCAAATTGCGCGGTACTGGCACCGTCAGCGCGATACTTTGACGCACCGGGCTGCCGGTTTCGGCGGCTTCCGCCAGCGCAGCTCGCAAATCCGGGTGCCGCAGCAGGGCGGCGGTTTCAGTGCCAAAAGTGGCAATCGCACTGGCGTTGCGCCAGATCACCGCGCCGCTGGCATTCAATCGCAGCATCGGGTCCGGCAGGCGTTCCAGCAGCGCATGATCGGCGGCACTACGGTCATTCGCCCGCGCCTGATTCAACCGCTCGGCGCGCACCAGATTGATCGCCTCCTGACCCAGCAGCCGCATCCCCGGCACCGCCAAATTGGTGGTCCGCGGTAACTCATCCGGGCTCATCCGCAGGCTGCGCACCAGTTGCGCCATCACCGCCATATCGCGGCCCAACAATATGCCAAACCCCAACGCCACCGTCAGACATATCCCCCAACTGATCAGCCCAGGTAGCAGCGCCAATTCATGAAACGCTACCAGCAGCCCAAAAATCAGGGTTGGCAAAGCCCCCAGCGCCATGAAAAACGCCAGCGCCGCCGGCCAGGCTTTATCCGACAGCGCTTTGTCATTGAGGGTTTTCTCGGTCAGCCCGGCATCAGCCATTAGCTGTTTGGCGAATTCAAGGTCGCCGGCGCGGGCGAGGTAATCACCGGCGCACCCGGCGCAATCTGAAACACCGCCAGACCGCGTTGCACCTGGCCATCCGGCAGCAGCCGCACCACCCCATCGGTACCGGCAAACCCGGCCGGGTCGGTCAAAGCGGTGCTGGTATAGCCGCCCTGGCTCGCCACCAGCCGGGCAATCGCGGCGGCATCAAACCCGACATATGAAATCGCCGAGGGCGCAGCATTGTAGGCTGCCTGATATTTCTGGTCGAACCCCGCCGCCGCTGTCAGGTCCGGCGCCGCGTAAAGCGCCCCCCGGTAAACCGAGTTTGCCCCTAGCTGCGGTGCAATCCCCGCCCATAAGGCCGGTCCCATCAGCTGCACCTGCGGCTGGTTCACTGCATAAAACGGCAGCAGGGTGGCAATTTCAGCCAGCGTATCATTGGCGGTTGCGCCGACGAACAACGCATTGAAAGAAGGCGGCGGAATTTGCTGATGCTGCAGCTGCCGCGCTTTCTCCCGTCCGGCCTGGGTATCCAGGTCACGCGCCGCCTTGATTTGCGCTTCCAGCCCTTGCCCACGATCAGCAAAGTCCGAGAGCGTGCGCACCGTCTGGTTCAAACTTGGAAATCCATCCTGGTAGAACGCAATATTCGGGCTTGGCTCACTCAGTGCCCCGGTCTCGGCCTGCAACGAGGCCGCCAGCGCATGGCCAAAATCATTATCCGGCAGCAAGGCAGCTACCTGGGTGCGCCCGGCGGCGGCAGCGGCGGCCACCACCCGCTTCACCTGCTGGTCCGGCGAGATACCGAGCGCCCATAGCCCCGGTGCTGCCACTGTCGGGTCGTTGGTGAAGCTCAACACATTCACATTCGCGGCCTGCGCAATCGGGGCCACAGCTTTCGCTTCGGCGGCGGTTAGCGGCCCCAGAATCAATCCATCACCGGCGGCAATCGCTGCCTGTGCCGCACTTGCCGCTCCGGCCGGGGTGCCGCCAGTGTCGCGCACATCCAGTGCCGGGGTCGCATTATCCGGGAAAGCCAGCTTGGCGGCATTCTCGATCGCCTGACCTGCTGGTGCCAGTGCGCCGGTCAGTGGCACCAGCAGCGCCACCGGTCCACTGGTCTTGCCGATGCTTGGCGTCCCGGCAGGTTGGGCGGTGCCGGTAATTGGGGCGGGCAGACCGCTGTTATAGGGTGCCGACGTCGGGTACTCTTGTCCGCAGCCGGCCAGCGCCACGCTGAACGGCAGGAGAACCAATGACCGAGCCAGATATTTCTTCAAACGCCATCTCCTCAACGCGGGCAGGTAGCCAGACCGTCCCAGCTCTTTTGCTGGTTTCCACGCCGATCGGCAACCTCAGAGATATGTCATTTCGGGGTATCGAGGCGCTTACACAAGTGGATGCGATACTTTGTGAGGATACCCGTACCAGCGGCGTGCTGATGGCGGCGCACGGTATCAAAACCAAACTCATGGCGCTGCACGACCATAACGAGGAAGCCAAAATCCCTGGTCTGATCGCGGCCATGCAAGGTGGTGCCCGCTATGCCCTGATCTCCGATGCCGGCACCCCGCTGGTGTCTGACCCAGGCTTTCGCCTCACCCGCGCCGCCATTGATGCCGGGTTGCCGGTCGGCGGCATCCCCGGCGCCAATGCGGCGGTTATGGCGCTAACCCTCTCAGGCTTGCCGCCGCACCCGTTCCTGTTCTCGGGGTTTTTGCCGGTAAAGGCCGGGCCGCGGCAGAGCGCTTTGACACGCCTGGCCAACGCCGAGGCCGCTGGGCTGGCCGCCACACTGATTTTCTACGAAGCGCCACATCGGCTGGCAGAAACTCTGGCCGACGCGGCCGTCATTTTCGGCCCCCGCCCGGCGGCGGTCTGCCGCGAGCTGACCAAGCATTTCGAAGAGGTGGTGCGTGACAGTCTGCCCAACCTCGCCGCCCGTTATGCCGCCACGCCACCACGCGGGGAAATCACCTTGGTCATCGGCCCGGCCACCGCTGAACCAGCCAGCGCCGAGACGCTCGATGCCGCTTTGGCCGCCGCCCTGGCTCAACTCAGCCTGAAGGATGCGGTCGATGCCGTCACCGCCGCCACCGGTCTGCCGCGCCGGCAGGTCTATGCCCGCGCCCTTGGACTCGCCGCCAAAGCATGATGCCGGGCAGTGCCGCGACGGTTCGGGGGCAGGTCCGGATATTAAAATTTTTTTATTTTATGGCGGGAATGGGCGTTTCAACCTGGGCGATTATTGTCCCTTTCACCAAAATCCGATTCGCCCTCGATGACGCAACCTTAGGCTATATCCTGCTGGCCCCCGGAGTCGGCGGCATTCTGGCCATGCCGGTGATGGGGTATCTGTTAAAACGTTTCGGCAGCCGCACGGTTCTTTTGGCCTCCGGTCTGGTGTTCGGCGTGGTGTTGCCGCTGCTCACCGTCGCGCCCAGCAAATTCACATTTACGGCTTTGCTGTTCATTTTCGGCGTCAGCTTCGGCGGCATCGATGTCGGGGTGAACGCACAGGCGGTGGCGGTGGAAGGCCGCAGCGGGCGGCGGCTGATGTCGTCATTTCATGCGCTGTTCAGCTTCGGCGCGCTGGCGGTGGCGCTGGCCACCAGCCTGCTGCTGAAGCTCGGCCTGTCGAATTTTCTCAGCGCGGTTTGTTGCGCTACCGGTATTTTTATCATTCTGCTGCAAGGCGGCGTTCTGGCGCCCAAATCGCATGACCTTCTCGCCGAAGGCCCTGCTCTGGCCCTGCCTGACCGCGCCACGCTGGCACTGGGGCTGTGCTGTTTTGTCTGCTTCCTTACCGAAGGGGCGGTGACCGATTGGAGCACGATTTTATTGCGGTTCTCGCGCGGGGCCAGTGTGGTGACCGCACCATTCGGCTATGCCGCCTTTGCCGTGATGATGGCGCTGGCAAGGTTGGCCGGTGACTGGCTGGCGGTGCGAATCGGCGCCGCCCGCTTGATGCTGAGCGGCTGCCTGCTCGCCAGTGCCGGCATGCTGCTGGCCGTATCATCAGCAGCGCTGGCGGTTGATGTTCTCGGTTTTGCGCTGGTCGGGCTGGGACTTGGCAACATGGCACCACTAATCTTCAGCGCTACAGCGCGAATTCCTGAAATTGCGCCCACGGCTTCAGCGCCAGCGGTGATCAGTCTGGGCTATGCCGGGTTTCTGCTAGGGCCGGTGGTTATAGGCTTCGTTGCCAACCAGCTTACCCTGGCGTTTGCCATGGGGCTGGTGGCAGTGTTGCTGGTAGCGATCAGTTTTACCGCCCGCGCTGTTGAACCAGGCGGTTGAACCAGTTTAAGCTGGCTCAGGTCGTCTCAAACCCGGCTTCGGTGGGGGCGAGGGACTTCAGCAAATCAAACACCCGCTTGCGCACCGCCGGGTCAGTAATCCGGTAGTAGGCGCGCACCAGTTCCAGCGTCTCACGCTTGTTCATGTTATCGTCAACGCCCGCCGAGAACGGTTCCTGCGCTTCGGCAAACCCATACATGCGCCCGCGCGGGCCGGAGACTGGAGTCTCGCTCATGCCTTCAGGCATATCGTCAAAGAAATAGCTGATTGGCACATCCAGCACGCGGGAAATATCAAACAGCCGCGAAGCCCCAACCCGGTTAACCCCGCGTTCGTATTTTTGCACCTGCTGAAAGGTCAAACCCAGCGCGTCCCCCAAGCGTTCTTGCGACATGCCTAGCAAAGTCCGCCGCAATCGCACACGGGAACCGACATGAATATCAATCGGGCTTGGGCGGCTCTCACGCTCTGGCCGTTCGGTGATTCCTTCGGTCATCTAAAAAACCATCTCCATAAAACGGACTACCTTTGTAGCACCGTCATCAACCGCAAAATCAGCCTACCATTTTGGTGGCTAAAAAATAATTTCCCTGAGCAGATTCAGGACCTGAAAAATATCATTACGTCGTTCTACTCGCCAGCCGTGTAAGCACAGTTAACCAGAAATACCAGAGGTTAACCGAATAAACAATACAAAAACATCGAGGATGATTTATTAAATAGACGTATATGGTATAAATTAATATTTATTAATCAACGGAGGCGGCGAATACGGCCCAGGAACAGTCCCGTTATGATTAACAAAACCGATAAGATTAACGGGATTTTTAACCCGAATCTAGCGTAAATGGTGGGCGGCAAGGCACCCGGCAAGGGGGCTACCAGCACGCCGTCACGGTTGAGGCCGAGTGAGGCCGTTACCCTGCCAAACGGATCGATCATCGCGGAAATGCCGGAATTGGCGTCACGGGCCAGCGGCAGACCTTCCTCAACCGCCCGCAGCCTGGCATCGGCAAAATGCTGGCGCGGCCCTGCCGTGTCGCCAAACCAGGCATCGTCGGTCACATTTACCAGCCAAGCCGGACGGTCGGCTTCATCGACAATCTGGCCGGTGAAAATGGCCTCATAACAGATCAGCGGCCCGACCGGCGGCAGCCCTGGAATATGCAGCGTCGTGGGGCCGTTGCCGGGCGTGAAGCCATCGCCGGGGGTGATCTTCACCGGAATCCAGGCAGGGGTGTATTCGCCGAACGGCACCAGCTTCCATTTATCGTAGTAGGCCACGGCGGGCCCTGGCCCTTCCGTCACCACCAGGGAATTGCGGTAGTCATCAGGCCCGGTCATGCGGATGCTGCCGGCCAAAATCGGCGCGGTTCCGGTGACCGAAGCGAGTTGCGCCCGCGCTTCCGCATCACTTTGCAATAACCATGGGCTGGCGGCCTCCGGCCAAATCACCGCGCTGGCCCCGGCATGCAGGGCCGCCGCACTCATGGTTTCCAGCCGTTGCCAGCGGGCCAGCAAAGCACTGCGCTCAAAACTGCCGGGCACCGGAAAATCGGGCTGCAGCAGCGCCAAATTTACCCCAGTAGGCGCCAGCTTGGTGGACAGATGCGCAATTCCGAACCCCCCCCATGCCGCCAGCCCCAGCAGTGCCGCCGCCAGCCCGCGTCTGCCGAACATCGGCATCCCCGCCAGTAATATCGTCGCCAGGGTCAACCCATGCACGCCCACCAGGCTGGCCAACTGGATGAACACATCGCCGAAAGCACCCGGCACCGCCCAATCGGTGCCCCAAAGGTTCCAGGGAAAGCCCGAGAACGCAAATTGCCGGATCATGTCGGAGACCACCCAGACGCCAGCAAACACCAGCAATCGGGCCAGTCCTGGTTTAGTGCAATACGCCGCCACCGCCGGGATGATGCTGTAAAACGCTACTGCAATCGCCAGTAGCGGGTCGGCAAACGGCACCAGCCACCAAAATGTATCAACTTCAGTCAGAATCGGCTCGGTGACCCAGTACAGCCCGGCCAAATTCAACCCAAACCCGAACAGCCAGGCGATCAGGGTTAGTTGCTTGAGGCCCCGGGCCTCGCCGATCAGCCGCAAAAACGCCGGGATGCTGATTAGCAGCACCGGCAGCAGATGCACCGGCGGCAGCGCCAGCGCCGAGGCCAGCCCCCATAAAAATGCCCGCCAATACGGAGACTTCAGCCGCTTCATGCGAGTTTCGGCAGCCCGCACAGCCTAGCCACCTCGGCAAAATCCGCCGCCACCGCATGCCGGGTCCCGGCCACCGTGCGGTCCTGTGGCCGCACCAGTTGGCAGGTTTGCATGCCGGCTGCCGCCGCCGCGTCCAACTCAGCCTCCACATCCGAGAGGAATAAAAACTCGAAGGCGGCGACATTGGCCCCCCGGCAGATCGAGGCATAGCTCGTGGCCTCGCGCTTTGGCCCCACCTTGGTATCAAAAAACCCCTGGAACAGCGGGGTTAAATCACCGGCGCTGCTATGCCCGAACAGCAGCTTCTGGGCGTCCACCGAGCCGGAGGAATAAACATACAGCCGCAAACCACCGTTGGCCCAGCGCCGCAGGGCAGGGGCTACATCCGGGTATAAATCCCCGACAATCTCGCCCTTGGCATAGCCTTCTGCCCAGATCATCCCCTGGATGGTTTTCAGCGGCGTGATTTTTTCATCGCGCTCCATCCAGCCCAGCAGCGTATCCACAATCATCGCCCCCGGCGCCAGCCGTGCCACTTCGCCAATCACTGGCGCGTCGCAATGCACTTTACACCAGCCCGGCAGCCGGGTCCGCGCATAGGGGAATAAAACCTCATGCACAAAGGCAATCGGCGTGGTGGTGCCTTCGATATCCGTCAGCACCGCAGTGGGGGGAAGCATGGCGCTTAAGCTACTGGGAAGCGTTCGGAGATATTATCGCCAGTAAAATGCGCCACCCAGCCGGAGGTATCCGTAAATACCCTGAGCGCCGTGAAAAACGGCGCTTCACCGGCGTCGAACCAATGCTTGGTGTTGGCCGGCACCGAGATCAGATCACCTTGCTCGCAGAAAGCATCATACACGCGGCCATCCACATGCATCACAAAATGCCCACTGCCATGCACGAAAAACCGGATCTCATCCTCGGTGTGTATATGCTCGGCCAAAAATTTCTGCCGCAGGGCAGGGGCGCTGGGGTTATCAGGTGTCAGCTTGATCACATCTGCGGAGCCCGCCCCTTTGGCACCCATCAACTGGTCCAGGTATGGCTTATAGGCGGCCAGTATCACCTCGGCGGAATCCTCGGGGCTCAGGCTCACCGGGCTCTGCCAGCGTTCAAACTGCACGCCCAGCGGCGCCAGCTCACGCGCCATCACGCCAGCATCCTGGGTGACCAGGATCGGGGTTGCTGGATTGGCGTCCTCAAAAATCTTCAAGCCGCTCATTTCAACCGTCTCCGTTCCAGTTCGCACTGGAGTAAGAATTCCAAAGCCTCCAGGCGCCAGAACGCATGTTCGACGCTGGTGCCCCAGGCATATACACCATGGCCGCGAATCACATAACCAATCGGTGGGTCAGCTACCAGCGATGGCTCAATCAGCGCCGCCAGCCGGGCGATGTCCTGGTCGTTCTCAAACACCGGCAGCGCCACATTCACCGCATGAGTTCCAAAGCCGAACGCCTTGATAATTTCATAATCGGAAAATTGAATATCGCCGGCCATTGAGAGTACAGTAGCGGCCACCGAATGCCCATGCAGCACCGCCCCTACCGGCGGAAACAGCCGATATAATTGGCAATGCAGCAACGTTTCAGCGCTCGGCTTATTGCCGGGCTTCGCAGCGGTGCCGTCTAGCCCCACCTCGATAATATCATCGGCGTGCAACCGGCCCTTATGAACGCCGCTGCGGGTAATCGCCAGACTTTCACTATCCAGCCGCGCCGATAGGTTCCCGGACGAGCCGGGAACCCAGTTACGCGCGTCCATACGGCATCCCGCCTCAACCAATGAAGCGGCGGCGGCAGCCAGAGCGGACATTTAGCCGTTATTGACGGTGGTGTTGCTGTTGCTGGTTTCAGGCACAGGCGCGGTCAGCGAGCTGGTGGCCGCCATTGAGGCATCCTTGGCCTTTTTGCTGTCATCATCGGCGATGTTCTGCTTGAAGGACTTAATCCCCTTGCCGAACTCACCCATCAGATTGCTCACCTTATTGCTGCCAAACAGGATCAAAACCACCGCCAGAACGATCAGCCAGTGCCAAATGCTCAAACCACCCATAGAAATTCTCCAACCCGGATTCGTGTATGCTTAACCTTGAGCGCAAGCTTGTACGCCCATCAGCCCGCAAAGCCAAATGAAGCATCATCAATGGGCCAAACCAGCCCCCAGCAGCAACCCGGCATTATACAACACATGCAGTAGAATACCTGGCTTGATGGAGGCAAACCGCACCCGCATCCAGGCCGCTGCCGCGCCCACCAGCCCCACATCAATAAATCCCACCGGATAGTGGATTTTCTCCGGCGCATGCACCGCCATGAATAAAATGGTGGTGATCACCCCGGCCCAGAGCGGCGAGACCCGGCTGGCCAGGGCGGCAAATATCCCGCCCCGGAAGATATATTCCTCCGCCGGCGGGGCGATAAACACCGCCAGCACCAGCAGCCCCAGCTTCCAGGGACCGGCGGTTTCAAGTAATTTCGCCGCCTGCAGCTTCTGCAAAGCCGCTATATCGGGCGGGAAAAAATGCATGATGGTGATGACCAGCATAATGATAACGCCAGCCCATAAAGCGGCTGTGGCATAACCACTGGAGGATGCCGTGCACCAGCCTATCCCGCTCGGGCTGCCATCATGCAGTTTTACCGGCCCCAGCCGGTTAATGTACCAGACACTCCACCAGGTGGCGGTGAGGTACCCGGCCAGCGTGGCGGCAATCGGGTTGAGGTGCGGTGACGGATGGATATGCGCCAGCGCGGCGCAGACCCCTACCACGAAGGCCATCCCAGCCACCCCGACGCCCTGCATCAGGATAAACCCAACCAGCAGTTTGACCGCCTCTGCCACCCCCCAACGGCGTGCCGCCGGGAGTTGTGTGTAAGACGTGTAAGAGATGGGGCTTTTGACTCGCACGCCCGGCAGCCACTGGCTTTGCAGGCACCAGTTGAACCCAATGAGACCGATGATCATACCGAGCAGCGGCAACAAGCCACGGTATGCGATAATCGCGACATGGTCAGCCTGCCGCTCGAACAATCCGCCCAAGCCCAGGCCGATGCACGCAAACAAACTTGACCAGACGGTTCCGATAACGATCCGCATCATACCGCACTTTCAGTCAATTGTTTGAGTACCGTAACTGCATCTTCACCCGCCAACCGCATGGCACGCAAGGTGGGGGCGCCATCGCGTTTGGCCAGCCGCTTGCCGTTGTCATCCATCAGCAATTTATGATGCGCATAAACCGGCGTGGCCAGGCCCAGCAGTTTTTGCAGCAGCGTATGGGTATGCGTGGCGGCAAGCAGATCCTCGCCGCGTGTCACATGCGTTATGCCTTGCAAAGCATCATCATGCACCACGCATAAATGATAGCTGGTAGGTACATCACTACGCGCCAGCACCACATCGCCCAGGCGCTGCGGTACGGCATCCACCCAGCCCGTGCTCTCCTCGAAAAACCGCAACGCTCCGGTCTCGCGCACCGCTTTGGTTACATCCAGCCGGCGGGCGTATTTGCGGCCACTGGCAGTCCTTTCCGCCCGTTCGGCGGCACTCAGAGCTTTGCAGGTGCCCGGATACATCACCTCGCCGCTATGCGGGGCCGCCTGCGCCTGCATAATTTCCGAGCGGCTGCAAAAACATGGGTACAACAAGCCCCGGTCCTCGAGCCGGTTCAGCACAGCGGTATATTCGGCCAAATGCGCCGATTGCACCCGCACCTCACCGTCCCAACCAAACCCCAGCCAGCGCAGGTCTTCGAGGATGGCATCGGCATAGTCCGGCTTGCAGCGGGTGCTATCAATATCCTCCAGCCGGAGCAGAAACCGCCCACCCGCTGCCCGGGCCTTGGCCCAGGCCATCCGCGCCGAAAAGGCGTGACCCAGGTGCAAATAGCCGGTCGGGCTGGGGGCAAAACGGGTGGTCAGCGTCATTGCGGCCACCATGACAAACCGTTGACAATCGCACTAGCACCTTGCGGCTTTTCCGCAGTTTTGTCATAAAACGCACATGGCTCGCAGACTCCACCAAATATGGCAGGGTTCCATAGCTAAACCCCAACATTTAGTCCCGTTCTGGGACAGGTTCAGTAATGCCTGACGGCGGGTTCAATTTCCCCGCCCTCGTCTTAAATGCGGATTTCCGTCCGCTTTCCTATTTTCCGTTATCCACCTGGAACTGGCAGGACGCTGTAAAAGCAGTGTTCCTTGATCGCGTGTCGGTGCTCTCCGAATATGAGCGCGAGGTGCATTCCCCCAGCTTCACCATGCGCCTGCCCTCGGTCATCGCGCTGCGTGACTTCATCCCCTCGGCCCGGATGCCCGCGTTCACCCGGTTCAACGTGTTTTTGCGCGACTGCTTCACCTGCCAATATTGCGATTCCAAACGCCCGGCGCCGGAACTTACCTTCGACCATGTGATCCCCCGCGCCCGCGGTGGCCGCACCAGTTGGGAGAATGTGGTGGCCGCCTGCGGTAGCTGTAATTTGCGCAAGGGCAGCAAATTGCCACGCGAATGCCACATGATCCCCCGCCACGAACCCCGCCGCCCGACCAGTTGGGAACTGCAGGACAGGGGGCGTGCATTTCCTCCCAATTACCTGCATGAAAGCTGGCGAGACTTTCTCTATTGGGATTCGGAGTTGGAAAATTGAGCTTAACCCTTGTTGACGCCCGCAAAATCCTCGACGCCGCTTTGGATCATTGCATCGACCATAAATTCAAACCAATGGCGATAGGGGTGCTCGACGCCCGTGGCGCCCTGATCGCCTACGCCGCCCAGGACGGCACCAGCTTAAAACGCGGCGCGATTGCGCTCGGCAAAGCCAATGGCGCCGTGGCGCTGGGCATGGGCACGCGCGCGCTGATGAAACGCGCTGAAACCCAAGCTTACTTCATCGACGCCGCCACCGCCGCCATCGGCGGCTCCCTCATCCCGGTCCCCGGCGGCGTGCTGATCAAAAAAGCCGGCGTGCTGCTGGGCGCCATCGGCGTTTCCGGCGACACCTCCGACAACGACGAGGCCGCTGCTTTGGCAGGGATTGCCGCCGCAGGGTTCGAAGCCGATCCCGGTTAAGTAGCCCCCGCTCTTATTTCGTCATCCGCTTGTAGGCAAGAATACTCTTATGATAATAGAAGATACCCGGTTGCGCGGGTATGACCTGATCCCGTTATTTAAAAATATTTAGTTATCCGGCAATTTTTTGTGAAGCTGCGGATTTTGAAAACAAAATTTTCACGCGCATGCCCTTGTTTGGAGCCGAGTTAACTTCGATTCTCGCTTTGGCGTTGGTTCGCAGAGATTGCACGATCAGTGCACCCAGTTTGCCGGCTTTTGGCCAGGTTCCGTCTGGCGGCAAACCAACACCGTCATCAGCCACCAGCACCTCACAACCGGAGTCATCGGCCAAACTATGGAGTGTAATCGTACCGCCGTCGCGGCCTTGAAAGGCATATTTCAAAGCGTTTGTCAGTAACTCATTGACGACCAGCCCAACCGGCATCGCCACATTTACCGAGACCGGATAGGTATCAACCTTCAGATCAAGCCTGATACCCTCAACCGCATGCGAATGTAGAACCGAGGAGGCGATTTCGCTTAAATACGTTCCAAGATCGATCTCGCCAGTCTCGCCTTGGTTTGTCAAAGTAGCATAAAGCAGCTTGATGGAATCGATACGGCCGGCCAATCGGTTAAACGGTGAAGTATCGATCTTGCCTTTTGCTGCCCGTGCTTCAAGTCGGATCAATGAAGTGATCATTTGCAGGTTGTTTCTGACCCGGTGTTGTACTTCGAGCAGCAGCGTATCCTTGTCCCGCAATTGGCGTTCAAGCTCTTCGCGCTGGCTTTCATCATGATTGCTGACATCAATCAGAGCGGCAAGCCGGTACATCGGCACACCATCCTCGTCCTCGATGACATTGGCGTAAGCATCGATGAGCGTGGTGCCGTGCTCCGGGCTGCCAACGCGGAAGGTGCCGACAAAATCACTTGATTCCGTAATGGCTGTTCCGAGCAACCTTGCATCGTCTGTAATGTCGGTTTCGTTGAATAAGTCCTGCCAACATTTTCCAACGATCTCGTCGGTGGTCTTGCGACACACGGCCTCAAAGGCCGGATTAGCATAAGTAATGTCTTCATCATCATTCATCTGCGCTACCGCAATGGGGATGGGGATGGCATCCAGAAACCGGCGAAACGCGTCATTCTCAAACGCGGCCGCAAAGTCCGGCGTTGAAAGCAGATTTTCAAGATCTTTCGTTGGAGAGGTCTGATCAGTCATACCTGAAAGCTTCCTGAAAATTGTGCGAGGATTTCAGAGGTACAAAAAGGTACATCGGAAAAATTAAGTGGTAAGGCAGATGGCCTGGTTTGTCCAAATAACATTAGTTTTGGCGCGAGATAGGTGGAGTTTTAGCTGGTTTTTGGATCTGGAAACATCGCGGTCAGCACACGCTGCAAGTCATGAGTGCTGTAGGGTTTTCCTAGGGTCGGGCGGCTACGGAATGTAGCGGAGATGGCGGCTTTGCCAGAGCCCGTTGAAAAGGCAAACGGAATATTGCGCTCATTCAGTGCTACGGCTACCGGGTAAATGGTTCCATCGGCCAGATTAACATCAAGAATGGCGCCGTCGAAACGCTCGGATTCAATTAGCGCGAGCGCACCCGTCACGCTTGACGCTTGCAGGCTTTCATAACTCATATCAGCAAGCTGGTCTTCGAGCAAAAATGCCAAAAGTAAATCATCTTCAACTATCAAAAGGCGTTTCGCCTGAATGCGTGTGGCATCGGTCGATCCTACTGAAGTTGCACTAGCATGGCAGACAAAATCTTGCTGAATAACCATAAATTTTTCCTTAAACCTGTTTGAAAGCCCGCGTAACTTTCGAAATCGGCATGAACTGGCCTGTAATCAAGCCGCTTGACGATTTAACTTTTTGGTAATCTTAGCTGCTGGTCATTACGCATGAAGCCTAGATAATGTCGCGTCATATTGCGAGGCCACTAGAAAATTTAGTGTAGTTATCGAGATATTTACTTAAAGCGGCAGCGCCCCTTGCACCGGTGTGGCTTTCACTGCCACCTCGCCATCGGCAAATTTGATATTTAATGCGGCACCAGGCGCAACCGCCAAAGCTGAGGAAACTGCAATACCTTTTGGCGTTGTTACCAGCGCAAACCCCCGCGCCAGTACGGCTTCATACGAAACCGCACCCAGCCTTGCCGCCAAACTTTCCACCCGCATCCGCCCCTCACGCAGCCGGTTCGGCAGCGGGGCGTTTAGCCGGTGTTCTAACAACGCCACCTGATTCCGGCTCCGTGCCAAAATCTCTCTTGGATGCACCAGCCGGTTGGCCAAGCGTTCCAGTCCAGCGCGTTTAGCGGCGGCAAAATTCGGCAACGCCAGCACCAGCCGCTCGGCGCGATCATCCAGCCGCTGCCGCGCGGCACCCAGAATACCAGGCAAATCCGGCAATTTTGCCCCCGCGCGGTCCAGCCGCAACCGCGCCGCCCCGGCGATGCGTGAGAGGGCGCCGGTCAGCCGGGCGGTTTTCTGCGCCAAATCCGCCTGCAACTCCAACCGCGCTGGAATCGCCATCTCGGCGGCGGCGGTGGGGGTTGGGGCGCGGCGGTCGGAGACATAATCGATCAGCGTCGTGTCGGTCTCATGCCCCACCGCTGAAATCAGCGGAATCGTGCAAGCCGCCGCCGCCCGCAACACCGCTTCATCATTGAACGCCATCAAATCCTCAAGGCTGCCGCCACCACGCGCCACAATCAGCACATCAGGCCGGGGTATGTCCCCGCCCGCCACCAGCCCTGAAAACCCATTGATCGCCGCCGCAATCTGCCCCGCCGCCACCTCGCCTTGCACCGAAACCGGCCACAGCAAAATCGGTGTCGGGAAGCGCCGCGCGATGGTGGTTTTGATATCCTGCAACACCGCCCCCTGCGCCGAGGTAATCACCCCGATCAACCTGGGCAGCATCGGCAACACGCGCTTTTTTTCCGGCGCAAACAGCCCCTCGGCGGCCAGTTTCACCTTCAGCGCCTCGATTCGCGCCAGCAGCGCCCCAGCCCCGGCATATTCCAGCCGGTCCACAATCAATTGGTATTCCGAGCGCTCCGGGTAGGAGGTGATTTTACCAGTGGCGATCACCTCCAGGCCATTTTCCGGCTTCAACCCCACCTTACCCGCGGCAAATTTCCAGATAATGCCCTTAATTTTGGCCCCTTCGTCCTTCAGGGCAAAATAGGTGTGGCCGGAGCCATAAACCTTTAGCTCGGTAATTTCACCGCGCACCCTAACCCGCCCAAACGCGCCCTCCAGCGTTTGTTTCACCGCACCGGCGATTTCAGAGACCGAAAATTCTGGCGTATTGGGCAAGTCGCTCATGGGCAAACACTATGATAGAGCGCGAGGCAGCAACAGGGGGCAGGGCAGTATGCGGGTATTGATTATCGGGTCAGGCGGGCGGGAACATGCACTGGCCTGGGCCATCGCATTTAGCCCACTGCTGACCAAACTGTATGTTGCCCCCGGCAATCCCGGCACCGCCGCCCTGGCCGAAAATGTGCCCATCCCGGCCAGCAATATCGCCAAGCTCATCGAATTTGCCATCGCCCAGAAAATTGACCTGGTAATCCCCGGCCCGGAAGCGCCGCTGGTGGCGGGCATTGCCGATGCCTGTGCCGCCGCCGGTATTGCCTGTTTGGGCCCCACTGCCGCCGCCGCCCAACTGGAGGGCAGCAAGGCGTTTTGCAAGGACATCGCCGATGCCGCCGGCATCCCCACCGCTGACTGGGCGGAGTTCACCGATGAAGACGAGGCGCATGACTACATCGAGGATGTCGGCGCTCCGATTGTCATCAAGGCCGATGGTCTGGCGGCGGGCAAGGGTGTGGTGGTGGCTGCCACCGAGGATGAAGCGCACGACGCCGTGCACGCTATCATGGGCGATAAAATCCATGGTGCCGCGGGGGCTAAAATCGTCATCGAGGAATGCCTGTTCGGCGAGGAAATCTCGGTTTTCGCCCTCTGTGACGGCCTAGACGCGCTGTATCTGGGTGTGGCGGCAGACCATAAGCGCGTGGGCGACAACGACACCGGCCCGAACACCGGTGGCATGGGCGCTATTTCGCCGCCACCTTGGGCCAGCCAGGAGATTCTCGATGAGATCATGGAACGCATCATCCGCCCCGCATTGGCGGCGATGGTGGAACGCGGCACGCCGTTCCGGGGATTTTTATTCGCCGGTTTGATGGTTACCGAAGCTGGCCCGAAGCTGATCGAATTCAATGTGCGCTTTGGTGACCCTGAGTGCGAAACCCTGCTGCCGCTGATGCAGTCCGATTTTCTGACGGTGCTGCAGGCCGCGATCAATGGCACGCTGAAACACGCCGCCATCACCTGGAAAAACGCCGCCTCGGCGACTGTGGTGATGTGCGCCAAAGGCTACCCCGGCGCCTATGCCACCGGCAGTGAAATTTATGGGCTGGAGGAAGCCGGCGAATTGCCTGGTGTGATGATTTTTCATTCCGGCACCATGGCCGAGCAAGGCGGTATTCTGGCCAATGGCGGGCGGGTGCTGGCGGTTAACGCCATCGGCGATGACCTCGCGCAGGCGGTAGCGCGGGCCTATGCGGCGGTCGATGCGATTGAGTGGCCCGATGGGTTCTGTAGGCGTGATATCGGCAGGCGTGCGTTAGGTTAGCGCCTGCGCCCGCACCAGCCGGGCAAACGCGCCATCGGCGGCCAGCAGCTCGGCATGCGTGCCTTGCTCGATCGCCTTGCCATTGGCCATCACCACGATCATGTCGGCGTCCTTCACGGTGGAAAGCCGATGCGCCACGACGATGGTGGTGCGGCCCGCCCGCAAGGTCGCCAGGGCCGCTTGCACGGCGGCTTCGCTCTCGGTGTCCAAAGCACTGGTGGCTTCATCGAGCAATAAAATCCGCGGGTTGCGCAAAATGGCCCGCGCCAGCGCCACCCGCTGCCGCTGGCCGCCGGAGAGCCGCTGGCCGTTCACGCCGACCTTGGTGGCAAAGCCTTCCGGCATCGCGGCGATGAATTTGCCGCACGCGGCTGCTTCGGCTGCCGCCGCAATCTCGGCCTTGGTGGCATCAGGCTTGCCCATGGCGATGTTGGCTTCGATGCTCTCATCAAACAACAGCGCGTCCTGCCCGACATAGGCGATGGCGGTGCGTAATGAGGCCAGAGTGACATGGCTGATGTCGGCGCCATCAATCAAAATCTCCCCGGCGGAGGGGGTGTAAAGCCTGGGGATCAGCGCCAGGGCCGTGGATTTACCGGCGCCAGATGTGCCGACCAGCGCCAGCATTTTGCCGGGTGCGGCAACGAAAGACAGATCAGCCAGCCCAGGGCGGCCATCGGGGTAGGCAAATGCCACATGGTTGAACAGCAATTCGCCAGGACCTTCGGGCAGTGGCACAGCGTCAGGCAAATCCGCGATGGCGGCGGGTTCGTCGATGACGTTGAACACCCGCACCAGCCCGGCCAGCCCTTCCTGGATGGCGGAATTCATGGTGCCGAGGGCCCGCAAAGGCCGTGAGGCGATCAGCAGTGCCGAGATGAAGCCCATGAAATTGCCGACCCCAGCGCCGCCGATGGCATTGCGGTAGCCCTCAAACCCAATCACCAGCGCCACCGCCACGCCGCCCAGCACTTCCAGCATCGGGTCCAGCCGGGCGCGGACCTTAGTCATTTTTATCAGGGATTCATAAAGCTGCTCGAAGGCAGAGTTGGCGCGGGTTTTTTCATGCAACTCCAGCCCATAGGCGCGCACCGTACGGGCCTGGGCGAAGCTTTCGTTGAGCGTGGCGGCGGCTTGCCCCATGGTTTCCTGCATATTGCCCGACGAGCGGCGCATCCGCTTGCCGATTTTCTGCACCGGGATGCCGGCCAGCGGGTACAGCAGTGCCGCGATCAGGCTCAGTTTCCAGTCGATAACGATCATGGTGACCATCAGCCCGAATACGGTGGCGACATCGGCCACCGAATTCACGGCACGGCCCATGGCATCGCGTACCACCGTGGCATCGGTGGTGAAGCGCGCTGCCAGGGTGGCCGGAGCCTCGCGCTCCACCCGCGCCAGGGCGGCGTCGGTAAGGTGGCCGAACATCGCCACCTGCAGCCTGCGGATGATCAGCAGCACCATGTCCTGAGTCAGAACGGTTTGAAAATACATCGAAACACCTTTGATCGCGGTAACCACCAGCACCATGATCGGCACCTGGTAGAGGATCCTGGCGTCCTTTTTCGAGAACAGGTTGAAGGCCCAGTCGATGATGGCGGGGTAGAGGGCGGTGGTGGCCGACATGATGAGGGTCATCACCACGATCAGGATGATCCGGCCACGGTAAAATCTCATATGCTCGCGCCATAACCGCATTATCAGCGCGGTGGTGGAGGCGTGGACAGGCGCGGGCGGTGGCATATTCATGACGACCGCTTAGCCAGAATTCCACCTGCCGACAAATTGCGGTACGGGTTGGGCATGAATACCATCTACAAAGGCGATCTTTCCACCAAGACCGGGCGGCGCAAAGCCTGGGTTGACGCCTTGTTTGCCGACCATGGGTTTTTTCGGATTTTATGGACCAATTTTGCGGTGGTTTCACCGGGGCGGCTGTATCGCTCGAACCATCCGACGCCGGGCCACCTGGCGGAATTTACCCGTAAGGCGGGTTTGAAGTCGCTGATCAACCTGCGCGGCCAGATTAACTACGGCTCGGATGCGCTCTCGCGCGATGCGGCGGCGCGCCTGGGGCTGGATTTTTACGACATGGCGCTGGAATCCCGTGGCGCCCCGCATAAGGACCGGATTCTCCGGCTGGCCGAGATTTACCGCACCATGCGCACCCCGGCGCTGATCCATTGCAAGTCAGGCGCTGACCGCGCTGGTTTGGCCGCCGGATTATTCGTGTTGCTGGACGGCGGCACCGCGAAAGCGGCGATGCGTCAGCTCAGCTTGCGTTACGGCCATATCAAGCAAGCTAACACCGGGGTTCTCGACATGTTTTTTGCTGTCTATGCCCGTGATGGCGAGGGCAGGAAGCCGTTTTTGGACTGGGTGCGTGACGATTATGATGAGGAAGCACTCAGAGCGGCATTCAAGGCGAATTCGATCGCCGGGTTTATCAACGATCGAATTTTGTCGCGCGAATAGGCGGCGTTATTTGCTGGTGCTGGGTTTTTTCAGCGTGGCGTTCTGCACGGCTTCATGGATACCGCCTGCCCCTTCGGTGGCCGCCGCCGCCGCCACATCGCCCCAATAGGGGGAGATATCGCTGGGGTTCAAATCATGCAGCTGCGTCACCTGGCCGATTTTGCGGTTGTTGGAATCGTGAATCATCCAGTCAATTTCAACCAGGATTTGATTGTTGGCATCAGGCTTGGTTTTGACGACGCCGTTAATGACGAAATCGGCCTGTGCGGGTTTATCGACAAGTTCAATGCCGAGTTTGGGTAAGTCGCGGGTCATATCGAGGCTGAGGGCGTTGTCGCCATCACCAGGTGCGCCGCTCACGCCGGCGACGAACAGCCGGGGCGGGCGATTTTCCAATGAGTTCGGGTTGCTCTGCTGGACACTGGCATTCACCGCAGCCAGCAGCTTGGCGAGTGTTGCTGCGTCATTAGTGGCGGCCTGGTTCAATGTGTCAGGTGTGCCATTGGCCCAGCCGGCCTGATCAACCGGGGCGCCATCCTGGCTGCCGTAGGTTTTGCCATCCGGGCCGGTGATTTGATAATGCGGGATGACGCTGCCGTTTGAGAGATGGGCGGTGGTGATGATCTGCCAATCGGCCTTATCGGCGGGTTTGGCGACACTGGGGACATCGGCGGCCACCAGTGCGGTGGCGAGGTCGCCCGCATAGAGTTTGGCGGCATCATCGCTGAGCATGGCGCCGGTGGGGGTGGGCACGATCAGCACCGGCGGCGGCGGAATGGCGAGGCGGGCGGCGGTGGGGCCAGGATTACCGTAAAACGGCTCGGGCAGGGTGCCGCAACTGGTGAGCAGCATAGCCGCAGCGGCGAGGGGGGTATATTTCATAGGCGGATGACCGATATCTGATGGCCGATGGCGGGCTCGTGGCGAAGCGTCCGGCGGCGGTGGGAGAAGAAATTGATTTCATCCGCGCAAGTATCATGCGGCAGGATTTCGGTGGTTATGCCAAGGGCGCGCAGGCGGGCGGCGCAATAGCCGGGCAGGTCGAACTGCCAGCGGTCCGGGCGGCCATCGGTGAAAAATTTTGCGGCGGCGGGGTTTTGCGCCAGCACGGCGTCGCGCAAGTCGGCGGCGACTTCATAACTTGAGTGATGGATGCAAGGGCCGATGGCAGCGATGATGGTTTTAGCCCCGAGCTTTTGCATCGCGGCGACAGTGGCTTCAAGGATGCCAGAGACCGCGCCGCGCCAACCGGCATGGGCAGCGCCGATGATGCCGCCTTGGGTGTCGCTGAACAATACCGGCGCACAATCGGCGGTGACGACGCCGATGGCGAGACCGGGGGTGGCGGTGACCAGCGCATCAGCCTCGCCGCCCTGGCCAATGGGCCAGGCGGAAGTGGCGGTGATGACGTCAGTGCCGTGGATTTGTTTGATGCCGAGCAAATTTTCCGGGGCGATGCCGATTTTTTGGGCCACCAGGCGGCGGTTTTGCAAAACATTGGCCAGCGCGTCAGCGCCCGAGAGGCTACAATTCAGGCTGGTGTAGGGGCCTGTTGAGACGCCGCCTTGGCGAGTGAAGAAGCCGTGGCGGGCGGGTAGGGCGGCGGTGAAAGGGTGCAGGCTCATGCTTCAAACCCCGGTAGTGTTGGAAAATTCTCTGGGCAGACCGCCAATACTTTAAACAGGCTGCCCATCGCGGCGGGGTCGGTGAGGCGTTGCGCGGCGAGGTGGAGGTGCTGCGCCATGGCGGGGTTGCGCTGTGCCAATTGGCCGGTGCGCTGCATGAAGCCGAGTGCGGTGAGGAAGGCGTTTTGCTTGACCGGCCCTTGCGTGGCGGCTCCTGCGGCGTGGGCGGTTTGCGCCAGGGCTGCAAAATCGACATGCGCGGTGATGTCGGCTTCGCCGGGCTCATGCAAAGGGTTACTGAATTTGCCTTGGTGGATGGCTTGCACGCTCTCGCCGGGGGCGGATTGCATCGGCCCGTAGTCAATGAATAATCCGATGGCGTTGCGGTCTGCAATCTCGCGGATGAAGGCGGTAGCTGTCTCGTTAATTTCCTGCACGGTATTGTCGGGGGCGCTGGGAAGAATAATGTCCGCGGGTTGTTCGATATAGGCGCCGTCAGCCACAAAACGCTCATGCCATATGCCATCCCGGCAGATGAATTGCCGCACCGGCAGGGCATCGAGAAATTCATTGGCGATGATGATCATGTCGCCCGCAGGCAGATCTGCCAGTCTTTGATGCCAACTGGCGTGCGGCACGCGGGAGGCCTGTTCAGCTTGCAGCCGGGTTGAGGTTTCGATGAAATGCACGTTGGCGGCTGGGAAGTTGCGCAACATATCGGCCATCATTACGCCGCGCCCGCCGCCGGCTTCGACCAAATGAATATCAGGCGGTGAGCCCATCATCTGCCAGACCACTCGCGCCCAGGCGCCTAGCACTTCGCCAAAAACCTGGGTCAGTTCAGGGGCGGTTACAAAATCAGCAAAGGGGTCGTGCTGGGTGTAATAGGCCGCGTTGGCGCGGGCCATGAAATGGTCGAACCGCTCAGGCTGCATCTTCGCGGTTCGGTGAAAGTCTCGGCCCATACATGATAAAGCCAATGCCGATGAAAATCATCGGGATAGATAGAATTTGCCCCATGGTCGTGCCGAACGGCAGGAACCCTAAAAACGCATCCGGCTCGCGGAAACATTCCGAGAAGATGCGGGCACAGGCGTACAGCACCAGGAAAATGCCGGTGAGCTTACCGGGCGAGGCGCGCAGGCGCTGTGAGCGGGATGCCAGGAACATGATGAGGAACAGCAATATGCCCTCGGTAGTCATCTCGATCAGTTCGGATGGATAACGTGGGATGCCGCCGGCGTAAGGCGAGGGAAAAATCATCGGGAACGGAAACCATGGGTCAGCCGGGCGGCCCCATAATTCGCCGTTGATGAAGTTGGCGAGCCGTCCAAGCCCGAGGCCGATCGGCACCGCGATGGCGATGCGGTCGGCAAAGCGGAAGATGTTCAGGCCATTTTTTTTACTAAACCAGATGATGGCGAGTGACACGCCGATGAAGCCGCCGTGCGAACTCATGCCACCATCCCAGACCGCGAAAATATTGAGCGGGTGAGTCAAGAAATATCCTGGCTGGTAGAACAGCACATAGCCAAGCCGTCCGCCGAGGATGACGCCCAGCGTGGCCCAGGTGAGAAAATCATCGACCTGTTCGCCGGACGCTGCGACAGGTTTTTCAGCGCACATGCGCCGCACCAGCCGCCAGCCCAGAATCAGTCCGGTGATGTAGGCCAGCGCATAGTAGTGAATGAAGATCGGGCCGATATGAAAGCCCTTGGGGAATTCCGGCAGGATGATGGGGCTCACCGGTAAATATCCGGCTGCTTCAAAAATTGTTGGATATATCGCTGCACGCCATGCTCCAGTGTGGTGAAATGCCGGGTGAAGCCGGCGGCGCGCAGCCTGTCCATGCGTGCTTGTGTGAAACTTTGATATTGGCCGATTAAAGCAGGCGGCATGTCGATGTAGGTAATACGCTCGCGTACACCGTTGGCGGCGCAAACCGCGCGGGCGAGGTCGGCATAGGTGCGGGCTTTGCCGGTGCCCAAGTTGAACAGGCCGCTCAGCACCGGGGCTTCGAGCATGAAGCGCAGGGCGGCAATGACATCGTCAATCCAGATGAAGTCGCGCGACTGAGCGCCGTTGGCGATGCCGGGCTGGTTGGAGCGGAACAAGCGTGCGGGCTGACCGGCGGCGACTTCGTCGTGCTTGACCTTCACCACCGAGATCATTTTGCCTTTATGGTACTCGTTCGGGCCATACACATTGAAGAATTTTACCCCGGCCCAGGCTGGCGGGGCGGGCGCTCCGGCTTCAACCTGGGTCGCCACCCATAAATCAAACGAGTGTTTGCTCCAGCCGTACAGGTTAAGCGGGCGCAGGCGTTTTAAGGCGGCGATGGAACAATCATCATCGAAATCTTGGCTGCCATCGCCGTAGGTGGCGGCAGAGGAGGCGTAGATGAAGCGCACCCCGTTCACCGTGCACCAGTTCCAGAGGCTCTGGCTGAGGGTGACATTGCTATGCCACACCAGATCGCCGTCGGTGGCGGTGGTCTCGGAGATGGCGCCAAGGTGGTAAATGGCGGTCAGTGGCGGGTCTTCGGCCAGAAAGCTGGTTAGCGCATCGGGCCGGATGATTCGCGCCGGTGGGTGCTTGCGCAGGTTCTGCCATTTGTTTTCATGGCCGAGCCAGTCGCAAATCACGACATCCTGGCCCTCCTCATGGAGAGATTCCTGTAAATTCGAGCCGATGAACCCGGCTCCACCCGTGACCAATATCATGGAGGCGCTTATATGAGCCTGACCCTCATGATGAAAGACCTGCCCCGATGAACGATCGCCCGAAGTTTTTTGATGATTTAGCCGGTGTCGCCGGTGGTGCATTGTCGGCTTTGGCCGGAATGCGCGAGGAAATCGCCTCGATGGCGCGGGCGCGGGTGGATGAGGCGGTGCGGCGGCTGGACTTGATTAAGCGTGATGAATTTGACGTGATGGTGGAGATGGCCACCCGCGCCCGTGAGCAAGCCGACGCCCTGGAAGCACGCGTGCTGCAGTTGGAGTCGGCGCTGGCGGCGCAGAAGCAAACACCATCTTTAGTTGAACTGCCGGAATCACACGAACCTGAAATTTGAACAATATTAAGACTCAAAGATGAGAAAATTCACTTAAAGATTGATCTCATTTTTGGCCCTACAGAACATTACGGAAATTTAACACGGTCGTCGTTTTGATTCCGAATTCACTTATCACATATAACTAGGAAATCATTGGGGGTTTCTGTTTCCGGCGGCTAAGTCGGTTTTTCTTGACTGAAAGTTAACTAACATACATTCTAAGGAAACATTATTGTAGGGAAGTTAATCAAATGGCCCTTCGAACCTCGGATTTATTGCCCTGTGCGCCATTTTTCGCCAGAGGTCATCGCGTTGCGGGGCTCATGGCTTTGTTGATGCAGCTTAGCATCTTCTTATGGCCAATGGCGGCTTCGTGGGCGCGTAAGTTCAGCCCACCTGACGTCTCAAGGCCGCGCGGCAAGCTTAATGTCGATCAGGTGCTGGCCGAGCTGGCCAGAGCTAACCGTGCCCCTGTTGACCCCTATGCAAAGGCGCCGAAGAAATTCCGTCAGACGGCTTGAAGCCAAAGCCAGCTTCTGCAGAAGCATTTATTCTCGCCAATACGGTTTTGGAATGCCCGGCCCTCGCGCCGGGTATTTTATTGCACCTGGCCACCGCGATGACTCCGCTGTGGCATGCCAGCGAGCAGTTTTTGGAGCGCCATAATATCGTACCGCCTTTCTGGGCGTTCGCCTGGCCTGGCAGTCAGGCTTTGGCGTCCTACGTGGCGGCGCATCCGGCGCTGGTGGCAGGCAAGCGGGTGCTGGATTTTGCAGCAGGGTCTGGTCTGGCCGCCATTGCCTGCGCGCAGGTGGGCGCGGTTGTGCAGGCGGCTGATGTCGACTTGCTGGCACAAGCTGCGATCCGGTTGAATGCGGTGGCGAATGCTGTGGTGGTCGATGTGCTGCTGGAGGATATGGTGGGGCAGGACTGCCGCTGGGATGTGATTCTCTGCGGGGATGTCTGCTACGAGGCGCCAATGGCCAAGCATATCCTGCCTTGGCTGCGGCGCTGTGCTCAGCATGCCACGGTGCTGATTGCCGACCCCGGCCGGACCTACGCGCCAGGCGATGGCTACCAGGAGATCGCCCGGATGATTGTGCCAACTTCGCTGGAGCTTGAAGACCGGACCGAGCGGGTTGTCACCATCATGCAGCTTTAATAATGATATATGATTACTATTACTAAAGGGGCACGTTGACCCTTCTCAACTCCAGGACTAAGCAACCGCAACATAAATCCATATCGCTTCCGTGAAAGGTGTTCCATTCCGATGAAGGATGTCCGCGAGGCCCTGATGGTAGGGCGCAACACCCAAGGCAAGCTGGTTCGCAGGCCGATTTCGCCGTTCATGATCGGTTCCGCTTACAAGCCGCAACTGTCGTCTATGACCTCGATTTTTCACCGTATAACGGGCGTGGCTTTAGGGTTGGGCACTATTTTGCTGACCCTCTGGCTGGTATGCGCGGCGGCGGGGGATGGGGCGTTCTCTATCATTCAGGCGGTTCTGGCCTCTTGGATCGGTTTGATCATTCTGTTTGGCTTCACTGTGGCGCTGTTCTACCATTTTTGTAATGGCATTCGGCATCTGTCCTGGGATGCGGGCAAAGGGTTTGAATTGCCTGACATGCATAAATCCGGCCGGGTGGTGTTTGCCGCCACCTTGGCTCTCACCGTCATTTTTTGGGCCATTGGCCTGTATATTTGGTGAAAAATATGAACGATTCAAATGCTGATCCGATCATCGATATCCGGCGTAGCCAGTTGGGCCGGGCGCGGGGCCTGGGGGCGGCAAAATCCGGCTTGCATCATTGGTGGGCGCAGCGGGTCACCGCCATCGCGCTGTTGCCGCTGTCGCTGTATTTTGTGCTCTCGGTGCTGATGCTCGAAGGGGCGTCGCGTACCCAGATGATGGGCTATATGGCCGAGCCCTGGAACGCGGTGCTGTTTTTGTGCCTGATCGCGGCGCTGTTTTATCACCTCGCCTTGGGTTTGCAGACGGTGATTGAGGATTATGTCCATACGGATGCCACACGTTTGGTGACGATGCTGGCGGTGAAGGGTCTCATCGTTTTCTGCGCGCTCGCCTCTGCCGTGTCGGTCCTGAAACTGGCGCTTTGATCGCCGCTGACGAATGGGTGCTGAATTATGAATGCAATGTCTAAACCGGCTTATAATGTCATCGACCATACCTACGATGTTGTGGTGGTCGGGGCTGGCGGCTCTGGCTTACGTGCGACGTTGGGCATGGGGGCTGCAGGTTTAAAAACCGCTTGCATCACCAAGGTGTTTCCGACTCGCAGCCATACCGTGGCGGCGCAGGGCGGTATTGGTGCCGCGCTTGGCAATATGGGTGAGGATGACTGGCGCTGGCACATGTACGACACCGTGAAGGGGTCGGACTGGCTGGGTGATCAGGACGCAATTGAATATATGTGCCGCGAAGCGGTGCCTGCGATTTACGAGCTGGAACATTTCGGCGTGCCGTTCTCGCGCACCGAAGACGGCAAAATTTATCAGCGTCCGTTTGGCGGCCACATGAAGGACTATGGCAAAGAGCCGGCGATGCGCGCTTGCGCTGCCGCTGACCGTACCGGCCATGCGATTTTGCACACCTTGTATCAGCAGAGCCTGAAGCACGAAGTTGAATTCTTCGTTGAATATTTCGCGCTCGATTTGATTATGGATGATGAAGGTGCTTGCCGTGGCGTAATGGCCTGGTGCCTGGAAGACGGCACCATGCATCGCTTCCGCGCCCAGCAGGTGGTGCTGGCCACCGGCGGTTACGGCCGTGCTTATTTGTCCTGCACGTCCGCCCATACCTGCACCGGCGATGGCAGTGGCATGGTGTTGCGGGCTGGTTTGCCGACGCAGGATATGGAATTCGTGCAATTCCACCCGACCGGTATTTTCCCGGCTGGCTGCTTGATTACTGAGGGTGCGCGCGGTGAAGGCGGGTATCTGACCAATGGTGAGGGTGAGCGTTTCATGGAACGCTATGCGCCGACCGCCAAGGATCTGGCCTCGCGCGATGTGGTGTCACGCTCGATGACCATCGAGATCAACGAAGGCCGCGGCGTGGGGCCGAATAAGGATCATATTCTGCTGCATCTGGAACATCTGGGTGCTGATATTCTGGCCGAGCGTCTGCCGGGCATTTCAGAGACGGCGCGGGTGTTTGCCGGCGTGGATATCAATAAGGAAGCGATTCCGGTGCTGCCGACCGTGCATTATAACATGGGCGGGATTCCGACCAATTATAAAACCGAAGTGCTGCGCCCGACGGCTTCCAATCCGGATGCGATTGTTCCCGGTTTGATGGCGGTGGGTGAGGCGGCGTGTGTTTCGGTGCATGGCGCGAATCGTTTGGGCACCAACTCGCTGCTGGATTTGGTGGTGTTTGGGCGTGCTGCTGCCAACCGTGCGGCTGAAATTGTGAAGCCAGGTGTTGCCCAGCAACCGCTGCCCGCGAACGCCGGTGACAATGCGCTGGCGCGGTTTGATAAAGCCCGCAATGCCAAGGGCAGCACCAAGGTGGCGGATTTGCGCGAGCAGATGCAGCGCACCATGCAGGGCCATGCCGCGGTATTCCGCAATTCCGTGAGCCTCTCCGAGGGGGTTGCGAAAATGCACAAGCTCTGGAGCGGGCTTGATGATGTGGCTGTAACCGACCGCAGCCTGATCTGGAATTCGGATTTGGTGGAAGCGCTAGAGCTTGATAACTTGATGGGCAATGCGATGACCACGATGGTGAGTGCCGAGGCCCGCAAGGAGAGCCGTGGAGCGCAGGCGCATGACGATTTCCCGGATCGCGACGACGTGAACTGGATGAAGCACACGATCAGCTATTGCAACGACAAGGGAGAAGTGAAGCTGGAATACCGTGATGTGAAAATGCAAACACTCACCAACGAAGTTTCCGTTTTCCCGCCCAAGAAGCGCGTGTATTAAGGGGTTTTTGATATGGCAGAATTTACGCTTCCCAAGAATTCCAAAGTCGGCGTCGGCAAAACTTATAAAGCCCCCACAGGCGCCAAGCGCGTTAAGGAGTTCAAGGTTTATCGCTGGAACCCGGATGATGGGAAAAACCCAACGACGGATACTTATGAGATCGACCTTGATGCCTGTGGGCCGATGGTGCTGGATGCGATTATCAAGATCAAAAACGAGATTGATAGCTCGCTGACCTTCCGCCGTTCTTGCCGCGAAGGGATTTGCGGCTCCTGCGCGATGAATATCGACGGCACTAATACTCTGGCCTGTTTGAAACCGATTGATGATGTGAAGGGCGCGGTTGCCATCAACCCGCTGCCGCATATGCCGGTGGTGAAGGATTTGGTGCCGGATTTAACCCAGGCCTATGCGCAATATCGCTCGATTGAGCCGTGGCTGCAGTCGGAGACCGCAGCGCCGCCTGATGGTGAGCGTTTGCAGAGCAAGGAAGAGCGTGCCGAGTTGGATGGGTTGTGGGAGTGCATCATGTGCTTCTGCTGCACCACTTCGTGCCCGAGCTATTGGTGGAATGGCGATAGGTATTTAGGCCCGGCGGTGTTGATGGCGGCGTACCGCTGGATTGCCGATTCACGCGACGAACATACCGGCCAGCGGCTTGATGCGCTGGAAGACCCGTTCAAATTATACCGCTGTCACACGATTATGAACTGCACCCAGACCTGCCCGAAGGGATTGAATCCCGCCAAGGCGATTGGCAAGGTGAAGCAGTTGATGCTGGAACGGCAGGGGTAATTATCCGGCAAAAAAGCCCGCTTCGGCGGGCTTTTTTCTGCGTTGCCTGACCTGTATGGAAGCTCTCCCCTCGCATTTTGTTTATTATAATCAACAATTCTAGCGCATGCAGAATAGCCGCGCTTGCTTTGCATGATGATTTACAAAAATTTAGCTTCCCTTTGGTGTTTAAAATTGTAAGCTGAATTTATCCTTGAGGAGTTTACAAATGAGCGCTTCCGCCCGTCCCAGCAACGACCCCCTTATTCACCAATGGATGCCGTTCACGGCGAACCGGCAGTTTATGGAGCAGCCGCGGATTATCGCGCGGGCGGAGGGTGTTTATTATTATGGCACCAACGGCCAGAAGATGCTGGACGGGTCGTCGGGCCTGTATTGCATCCCGCTGGGCCATGGCCGCCGGGAAATCCGCGAGGCGGTGGCCAAGCAGATGGAGGAGCTGGATTACGCGCCGCCCTTCCAATACGGCGTGCCGGGCGCGTTCAAACTGGCGACCGAAGTGGCGCAGATGACCCCGCCGGGGCTGAACCGGATCATGTTCTCAGGCTCTGGCTCGGAAGCGGTGGAAACCGCCATGAAGGTGGCGATTCAGTATCACCGGGTACGGGGCGAGGGGCAGCGGCAGCGTTTTGTGGGCCGCGAGCGCGGTTATCATGGGGTGAATTTCGGCGGCTGGTCGGTTGGTGGCATGGTGAATAACCGCAAGGCGTTTGGCCTTGGGTTGCCGGGGGTATCGCATATGCGCCACACGGCCATTGCGGAAAATAAATTCGTGATGGGCCAGGGCGAGCATGGCGGTGTAGATCTGGCGAATGATTTGCAGCGGCTGGTGGATTTGCATGGCGCGGATACCATCGCCGCCTGCATTGTGGAGCCGATCGCCGGATCGACCGGGATATTGGTGCCGCCCAAGGGGTACTTGGAGCGGCTGCGCGAGATTTGCACGACGCATGGTATTTTGCTGATTTTCGATGAGGTCATCACCGGTTTTGGCCGTACCGGCGGGGTGTTTGCCGCCCAGACGTTCAACGTGACGCCGGATATCATGACGATGGCGAAAGCCATTTCCAACGGCAGCATCCCGATGGCGGCGGTGGCGGTGCGGGAGGATATTCAACAGACCATCCTCGATGCCGCGCCGGAAAATTCCATCGAATTTTTTCATGGCTATACCTACGCGGCACATCCGGTGGCCTGTGCGGCGGCATTGGCGACGCTGAAGATTTACCGGGAGGAAGATACCTTTGCCCGGGTACGGGAATTGACCCCGGCGTTCCTGGAGCAGATCGGCGCGTTCAAGGGTATGGCGGGCATTGCCGATACCCGCGGGTTTGGTTTGCTAGGGGCGGTGGATGTGGAGCCGCATGGCAAGCCGGGGGCGCGTGGGTTTAAAATTCTCTGCAAGGCGTTCGAGCAGGGGTTGGTGCTGCGGGCGGCTGGTGATGCGATTGTGCTCGCCCCCCCATATGCCGCCACGGCGGATGAGATCACCCAGATGGTTGATATCATGCGGAAGGTGATTCTAGAGAGTTAAGCATGACAAAACCGCTCGCGGGTAAGACCAGCATCATCACGGGCGCCTCGAGCGGCATTGGCTTGGCCATCGCGCAGGCTTTTGCCGAGGCGGGGAGCGATGTGGTCATTGTAGCGCGTGGCGCAGCCAAGCTGCGTCAGGTGGCGCAGGCGCTGGGCGCATATGGTGGCAAGGTCACTGAAGTGGTGGCGGATTTGACCAAAGATGATGACATCGCCAGGGTTTTTGCGGCGGTGAGTCATTTGGATGTGCTGGTGAATAATGCCGGTGCTTCAATCCGGGCGCGAACTGAAAATGTCACGCCGGCGCAATGGCGCAGCGTGATTGATTTGAATGTCACGGCGGCGTTTTTATGTGCGCAGGCGGCTTACCGGAAAATGCTGGATCAGGGTGGCGGGCGGATTATCAACATCGGTAGCGTCGCCTCGCGGGTGTCGCGGCCGCATACGGTGGCCTACACCACCTCAAAATTTGCGCTTGATGGGATGACGCGGGCGATGGCGCTGGATGGTCGCGGTCATGGTATTGCGGTGTCGATTTTGCATCCGGGCAATACGGACAGCGGAATTTGGGCCGGGCAGGAAGAGGCGGTGGCCAAGGAAGGGCTGATGCCGGGGGCGCAAGTGGCGCGGGCGGCGTTGCTGATGGCGACCTTGCCGCCGGGTATCAATATGCTGGATGCGACGATTTTGCCGCTGACGATGCCGTTTCTGGGGCGTGGTTAGGCGGGCTTTGCCGCAACGCGCTTCTGCACCCCCCAACTACGGCGGCCGGTGAGGAAATACACCCAGCCCCAGCTGGCGCCGAGGTGGCGTAGTAATTGAAAGCTGAACGGCTCGGCGATGGAGGCGAGTATGGCCAGACCGAAGTTGGCTTTGGTCTGGCCGCCCACCCAACGCCGGTACAAATGGATCGACCAGAGGTGGAAGCCGAGGTCGATGATGATTTTCCCGATGATGAAACCGCCGACCGGAACCAACAGCGCCAATTGTCCGGTGAACAGATACCATAGCAGAAAGCCGAAGGCGCAGAGGCCATAGATGGGTTGAAACGTGTCGATGGCTTTGACCGGCAGCATGGCGAGGCCGAGGCGGTGGTAGCGGGAGGCTCCTACCATGTCGCGGTACCAGAGTTGGGTTTGCAAAAACCCGCCGAACCAGCGGCGGCGCTGGCGCAAAAACCCCATAATGGATGAAGGGGCTGAGGTGCGGGCGCGGGCGGTGCCCAGCACGGTGCTGTGCCAGTTGAGATTATGATCGTAGCCGTAGCGGCGCAAACGGTGGATCAGCTCGTAATCCTCAACCAGACAATCGGCATCAAACCCGCCGACCGTGAGTACCGCGCTGGTGCGAAACCCGGCGAAGGCGCCGGAGATCAGCAGCAGACTGTCCATTTGTGACCAGGCGTAACGGCCCAGGAAATTGCGGATATATTCATAGGTTTGGAACCATTCAAAAAACCGGCCGCTGAGACTGTTGTCGCAGGCTGGAGCCAGGACGCCGGTGGCGGCAACCAGGCCGGGGTTGGCCTGGAAGGCATCGCGCATGGCGCGAAGGGCGTTGGCATCGAGAGCGGTGTCCGCATCCACGGTCAGGAACATGGTGGTTTGAACATGGGTGAGGGCGAGATTGAGGGTGCTGGCTTTGCCGCCGTGCGGCGCCCGCAGCCAGCGCAAACCGGCAACCATCGGGCTGGCGGCGCTGATGCCACCCGCAGGTGGTTCGGGAATGCCATAGTGGTTCGAGAGCAAGGCGGCGGTGCCATCGGTCGAGCCATCATCGGCGATGATGATTTCATCAGCGGGTTCGCTTTGCCGGCCAAGGGCGGTGATGGTGGCGGCCAGCACGGCGTCCTCATTGAAGGCGGCGACGATGACGGTCAGGCTGGGGCGTGCGCCGATTGGTTGCGCCAGCGGGACAGTTCGGCCCAAAGCCAGGGTCTGCCAGAAGGTGAAAATCAGCAAAGCGGTATCATAGGCGATATAGATGATCCCGACCGACCAGGCGCTGATCCCGTGGCCAAGGAAAGCGTGGATGAAGAGCAGGGCCCACAGCACCGCCACGCCGCCGTGAATCAGCAGGCTGGGCAGTGGCGTCGGCGGCCGGGTGAAGCGTGGCGAGATGGCGTGCAGGGGCGCTTCGAGGGGGCTGGTCATCTGGGGGGCTTGCATGAAAACATGCAGCGTTATGTGATGCCGCAGCGGGCCGTGCCAAGCGCTTGCGTAA
The DNA here is from genome assembly GCA_031291755.1 of Acidocella sp. GTDB lineage: Bacteria > Pseudomonadota > Alphaproteobacteria > Acetobacterales > Acetobacteraceae > Acidocella. Next base: position 37,733 of record JARLIK010000013.1, read on the forward strand.
CAAATTGCAAACAATTCAGAGTGATATGCTGTTATTCTAGAGTGCCCAGCGCCTATATATAAGGGGGTTATCGAAGCAGGAGCGATTATGAGTCAGGTTGAAAAATATACGAAAACGGCGGTTGCCCTGCATTGGCTTATTGCTCTGGGTATCTTCCTGAACATTATCCTTGCCGATCTTAATGGTTATTTTTCGGACGCAACTGCCAGGGTGATGATTGATTTGCACAAATCCATCGGGATTACCGTGCTGGGGCTGGTCATTTTGCGGATCATCTGGCGTTTGACGCATACGCCACCGCCGTTTCCGGCGGATTACAAACCTTGGGAAAAGCTGGCGGCGCATACTGCGCATTATGCGCTGTATGGGTTGATCGTTCTGATGCCGCTGACCGGCTGGATTCACGATTCAGCCTTCAAGCAGGCGGCGGCTCATCCGTTAATTTTGTTCTGGACGATACCTTGGTTCCGGATCAGCTATATCGCCAATCTCGACCCGGCCACCAAGACTTACGTTCATTCTCTGTTTGGCGATATCCACACCTACCTCAGCTACGCTTTGTATGTGGTGTTGTCAGCGCATATTCTGGGGGCGCTGAAGCATCATTTCATTGACCGGCAGCCTGAGTTGCAGCGGATGTGGAAGTAACTTTTACTCAGGAAATTTCGAGGTTCTGACATCCTCGGCATATTTGGTCAGCGCTTCCTGCATCAGGGCGGCGCCGTTGATATAGGCGCGGGCGAAGCCGGGGGCGCGGTCCATGTTCAGGCCCAGTACGTCATGCAGCACCAGCACCTGTGCGTCAGTGCCCGGCCCGGCGCCGATGCCGATGGTAGGGACTGGGATGCTGCGGGTGATTTCGGCGGCGACATCGGCAGGGATGGCCTCCATCAGCACCATTCTGGCTCCGGCTTGCGCCAGCGCGATGGCATCCTCGATCAGCCGGGCCGCTGCTTCGGGGGTTTTGCCCTGGCGTTTGAAGCCGCCGAACTGGCGGATGTGCTGCGGGGTTAAGCCGATATGGGCGCATACCGGCACGGCGCGGGCGGAGAGGAAGGCCACGGTTTCGACCATCGGCGCCCCGCCTTCGAGCTTGACGATTTCGGCGCCGGCTTTCATCAGCCGGGCCGAGGCGGCGAACGCCTGAGCCGGGCTTTCCTCATAGCTGCCAAACGGCAGGTCAGCCATGATCAGGGCCTTTTGCACGGCCTTGGCGACGATGGACGTGTGATATTCCATCTGCTCCAGCGACACGCCCAAAGTGTCGGGGCTGCCGGCGATCATCATGCCAAGCGAATCGCCGATGAGGATGCCATCCAGCCCGGCGGCGTCGGCCATGCGGGCGAACGGGTGGTCGTAGGCGGTAATGAAGCTGAGTTTGCGGCCTTCGCGTTTGGCCTTGTCCCAGTTGGCGATGTTTTTGCTCATAATCCGGTGGCACCTAGTAGAAGGTTCAAAGCGTAAATGACGCTGGCGGCGCGAATTTCCTGCCGGTCACCTGAGAGGGCAACATGCCGCGAAATGACACCGCCTTGCAGGTCGGCCAGGCCGAACCAGACGGTGCCGACAGGTTTTTGGGGTGTGCCGCCGTCCGGCCCCGCGATGCCGGTGATCGAGATGGCGATGTCGACGCCGGCACGTTGCTTGGCACCGGCTGCCATGCGCAGCGCCACGGCCTCGCTGACTGCCCCGGCTGAGGCGATCAGGCCCGGCGGCACGCCGAGTAGTTCAGCCTTGGCGGCATCTGAATAGGTGACGAAGCCGCGGTCCAGCACAGCTGAGGAGCCGGGAACATCGGTAATGGCAGCGGCCAGTAGCCCGCCGGTGCAACTCTCGGCGGTGGCGAGCCGGACGTTACGGGCCCGGCAGACCATGACCAGCCGTGCTGCAAGATTGTGCGAGATGGTCATAGCCAGCGCCCCGGCAGCAGCCATGCCAGCAGGGCGAGACAGGCAAAACCAATGGCGCCGGCGATCCAGTCGTCGGCCATGACGCCGAGGGCATCATGGCGGCGGTCCGCCATACCGACTGGGCCGGGCTTCCAGATGTCGAACAGCCGGAACAGGCCAAAGGCCAGCAGGCAGCCTAGTGCGGTGACTCGCGGCAGGGCCAGCATGGTGATCATCTGGCCGGCGACTTCGTC
>JARLIK010000001.1 GCA_031291755.1 Acidocella sp.
AATCAAAGTGAGATCGCCAGCCTGGAAATGAGCACAATGCTTTCCGTGAAGGTCAGCCCCAATAACCAATCTACCTTCTGTGTGACCTTGAGCATCTTTTATAGAACACGTTTTTTCGTATCCATCATGAAATGCGACACGTAATTTACGTTGGAGAGCGTCTTTAGAGGGGTCAACGGTTATGCAAATTACATCTGATAATTTGAAGTGACTTTTAGTGATCATCACTTTTCCTAATAATTTTCCTTCAAATATTAATTTTACTTGAAGTGTTTTGTAATCCGTTCGCCAAAGGGATACTTCAGTTTTAGCTTTCCTATTGCCGACCGCAAAAATACATTGCTCCCCATCATAAGTTGGAGGCATGGAAAAAGGCATTACAATTGAAAAGCCTCTTTCAAAATTTAAAGATTTCCAGCATTCTAGGTAATGCGACCCTTCAAAAGAAATCATATTACCGACAATCAACGGCTGACGACTTCTTTTTCTCTGTTCGACAAAATTAACAAGTCGATCAATTGCTGTTCGTAATGGAGTCAAACTTTGCAAAACTGATTCGGCTATATATCTGAGGGCGTCATATCCGAAGTTATTATCAAAATTTCCGACCAGTTTATCAAAAACTTCGACTTGCCGAGAATCTTTAGCGTAGTGGTGTACGCCTCCTCCGTAATTACTTATAGAATCAACGATCTCGAAGACTGAAAAGTCGCCGAATTTCCTTTTTAAAAAATCTGCAATTTTTCCAAATTGAGTTGCACCTTCATTTTCATCAAGAGGGAAATTGACGGAAAGTCCAATTTCATTAGAAAGATTATCTATTAAGGATTGATCCATCAGGAAATGTCTTAATATAGCACTTAATTCAAGAGTATCATCGATGCTTTCTTCTTTAAGGAGCGATTCTAATCGATCAAATTTAATTTTTAAAATTTGAGATAGTCTTTCTATTTCATTCATATCTGATCCTGTATGTGAATAAAATTTGTTCTCGAAAATATTTTTTTATCTAAAATATATAATCAGTAAAACAGCAAGCGTAGGATGGGTGAGCGAAGCGCTACCCATCATTGATCCCCACTAGCCCTGATGGGTAACGCTCCGCTCACCATCCTACTTGTCGCCCTAAAAAACCAACCTAAAGTTGACTAAACCTTAAAATTTGCTACCGCTAGCGCATGAGCTTCAGCCTGATCACCGGCCTCCCACCCGCCGCCGCCGGGCCTGCCGCCCTGCCGGAGCAGCTCATCATCCTGCGCCGTCACCGCCGCCTCATCATCCTCACTACCCTGGCACTCCCCCTCATCGCCGCCGCCATCCTCATCGCCCAGCCGGCCAGCTACACCGCCACCGGCGTCCTCATTTACAACGCGCCCGCGCCAGCCCCCGGCATCGCCGCCAGCCCGCAGGATGCGGATGCGCTGATCGCCAGCCAAAGCGCCCTCATCGCCAGCCTGCCGTCGCTCCGCAGCATCGCCACCCAACTCAACCTCGCCGCCCAGCCGGAATTCAACCCGCCAGCCCCCTGGTGGTGGCCGCTGCCAGCCCCACCCCCAGACCCTGACCGTGTGCCGCTCGCCGCCGGCCGTGCCCTGTCCATCCAAGTGCCGCCCAATTCGCGCCTCATCACCGTTGGCTTCACCAGCCAGGACGCCAGCCTTTCCGCCGCCGCCGCCAACCTCGCCATCCAGCTTTATTTGGCCCACCAGCGTGAGCAATCCTTCGCCAATCTGCAGGACTCCCAAAGCTGGCTGCAAACCCACCAAGCCGCCCTGCAATCGCAACTGGACGCCACCGAAACCGCCCTCGCCACCGCCCGCCAAGCCGCCGGCATGGTGCCCGGCATGCAGGGTGACCTTTCAGCCGAAACCGCCAGCCGCATCACCGCCTCCTTCATTGATGCCAAAAGTGCCCTGGCCATGGCGCAGGCGCGGCTGAAATCCGCCACCGAGGGCGATGCCGCTGCCGCCAACGCCGCCATCGCGCCAAACTTGCTGCCGCTGCGCAAGGAGCAGGCGGATTTCTCCGCCCAGGTGCAATCGCTCTCCCGCCAATACGGCCCCAACTACCCTGATCTGGTGGCCGCCCAAACCTCGCTCGCCGCCATCAATGCCGAAATTGACGCTGAAACTGGCCGGGAGCTTGCCGCCGCCCGCGCCGAGGTGGCGGCTGACCAAGCCCAGGTAGCGGCCCTCGGCGCCGCGCTGGAGGCCGCCCGCACCGCCTCGCACGCGCAGGACATGCAATCCGCCCCCATCCAGGCCCTTACCGGGCGGGCTGACGCGCTCCGCGCCGCGTTGCACGCCATCGCCGCGCAGGCTGACCAGCTTGCCCAGCAAACCGCGCTCGACCGTCCGATGGCCGTCATCGTTTCCTCGGCAACCCCGCCCGCCGCGCCCAATGCCAGCCATCGCGGCCTGATTGTGGCGGCGGCCGCGTTCCTCGGCCTGTGCCTTGGCATATTGCTCGCGGGCCTTGCCGAAGCGCTGGACACCAGCTTCCGCTCCACCGGTGACCTGCAAGCCCGCCTCGGCCTGCCATGCCTCGCGGCCGTGCCGGAGGTGAGCAACCCGCGCTTTGCCGCACAGGACGCGCCATTTTCATTGTTCGCCGAACAATTGCGGGCCCTGCGTACCGCGCTCACTCTGTCCGGCAGCGCCCGCATCCTGGCCATCACCGCGGCCAGGCCTGGCGAGGGCAAAACCACGCTCACGGTTGCTCTGGGCCGAGCACTTGCCCTCGCCGGGGTGGCCGTCGCGGTGGTCGATGCCGATATCCGCCAGCCCAGCTTCGAGGTTTTGTTCGAAACCGGCGACCAGCAGGGCCTCACCGATTATCTCTCGGGCTTCATCAGCCTTGATGAAATGACCTTGAAGGATTCCGAGACCGGCCTGCATGTCATCACCGCCGGCACCCAGGCCGCTGATGCGCTGTCATTATTTCTATCCCCCAAACTCGGAGCCCTGCTGGCCTTGTTGCGGGAACGCTATGAGATTGTGCTGATCGACGTGCCACCCGCCTTCGCGTTGGCCGAAACCCGCGTGCTGGCCCGCGCTGCTGATGCCACGTTGCTATGCGTGCAATGGGGCAAAACCCCGGCGCGGATTGTGCAGGCGGCGCTGCAAATATTGCTCACCGCCAATGTCAAACTCGCAGGCACGGTGCTGACCCGTGTTGACTCCAAAATCCACCGCTCTTCGGGTTTCCCTGATGCTGAAATCTACCAGCCCCGCTACGGTGGCTATTTCCGCCCACGCAACGTCACATCAGCGCGGCTCCCGCCCAGCCAGCAGCACGATATAGAACCGGCTGAACGGGAATAAAATCCGCCGCCGCCAATCAATCAAATGTTGCGACCGGTAGCGCATGCCAAAATGCAAATTAATCGCCTCGCGCTGCGCTTGGGTGAAACTTTGCGCCAGTTCCGGCTCAATCCGGCTCAGAAACATCGCTAGCGCTTCACTCTCCGCCACAAGATTAATCCGTCAGCCGCCTCAATACCGGCACCCGGCTTAACAGATAAAATTTCAACGCCACCGGCAGCATCACTCCCGCCAGCATCAGCACCACCGCAAAAGGTAGAAAATGCGGCCCGTCCCAACTCACCAGCCGCAGCAAAATACCTTTGGTCAGCCCAATGAAGATGGTGTTGAACAAATAGATCATGAAACTATACCGCCCGAGCCAGTGGAAAACCTGACCACAGCTTGCGCCCCAATGTCTTACCAAACCATGAAGCGCTGGCATCGAGAGCAACCCCACCGGCAATAAAACCATCGCCACCGGCCAATGCGCCCCAAACACCGCCACCATCAGCAAAGCCACCGCAAACAACACAAGCAGCCCACGGTAATGCGCGTCGATAAACCCCGTCCACGCCGCACCTTGCCGCCCCGCCCACACGCCGCTTGCAAAAAAAATCGCATAGCGCCCCACATGGTCGGCATAAACATAAGGCGGTAGCGGCAAAAAATATAAACCTGCCGCAAAAGCCACCAACAACCGTAATCGCCCACCATCCGTCCACAGCAAAACCGGCGTCGCAACTGACACCACAAACAACACAAATAAATACCAAATCGAGCCATCGGCACTCTCAGCCGTATCCCACACCAGGCTGGCAATCCCGGCGGCCACGCTCTCCGGCGCATGATCCACGAACATAAAATGCGCCGCCACCCATTTGCCCAGCACGCTGAGCAGCCCCAGCCCGAAAAACGGCACCAGCAGCCGCCAGGCCCGCGCCGCCAGCAACCCGCGCCATCGCCCCGGTGCTGCCATCGCAGCCCCACTCAGCACGCTCACCAAACCGCTCAGATACAGAAAAAACGGCATGTGGAAGGCATAAACCGCCCGCCGCAGCGGCTCATACCACTCCACCCCTACCGGGTCCGCCCGCGCCACCAAATGGCCAAACACCACCAGCACAATGGCCAGCCCTTTGGCTTGGTCGATATCCATCCGGCGTTGCATGCCAAACACAACCATGCCGCGTATAAATAGCCAATACAGGCATTGAAATAATTTAAGGTTGTGTTAACGCTACTGCGTGCGCCGTTTCCTCATCCTTATGCTCTCGGCTGGCCTCACCCTCACTGCGCACCGCGCGCGGGCGCTCGAACTCGATACCCTGCTGCCCGATGGCATCCCCGGCTTCAACGCCGCCCCCGATGTCACCATCCTCACCCGTCAGCACCCGCAGTATGACAGTCTGGGCATCCGCTGGGGCGGCTTTGAGATCAACCCGGAACTCAGCTTCGGCGCCGGCTATGATTCCAACCCCAACGGCGTGGCGCCGCCTTCCGCCAACCTCTCCGCCACCGCCAGCCTGCTGCTGCATAATACCGCGCTGGGTTTTGGCGCCTACGCTGCCGCGCAATCGCAAAGCTACCTGCAATCGCCTTCGCAAAACAGCAATGGTTACACGCTGGCGCTGGGGGAGGGGCTGTTGCTGCCCCATGACACCTTGATTCTGGCCCTGGCCCGGCTGCGCACCCAGGAAACCGGCTTCACCCTGGATAATTTTGGCTTCACCAAACCCATCACCCTCAACGGCACCGAATTTCGCGCCTCCGATAAATACAGCACCGGCATGCTCACGCTCTCGCCCGAATTCACCTATGCCAGCGCCGTCATCCAATCGCCTGCCAGCCTGGCCGCCACCAACATCGGCGGCGGGCTGACACTTACCTTCACGCCCGATGCTATCACCAGCCTGGTTATGCATCTGCACGCCTCGAACTGGCGTTTCAGCCAGCCCGGCCAGAACGCCAATGATTACACCGCCCTCATCGGGCTTTCCAACGATGCCGAGCGCCTCTGGAGCTTTCGCCTGTTGGCCGGTGCCGCCGCCCGCCAGCCCACCACCGGCAAATCGCAAATCGTGCCGGTCATCGAAGCGGCTGCCAGTTGGATGCCCAGCAGCCTCACCAGCCTGGATTTCACCGCCGCGCATGAGATCGAAGACCCCGAGCGTCTCGATGCCGCCAGCTACACACTCACGGAATCAAAATTATCGCTGGCGCATGAGCTGCGCCGCAACATCATCATCACCGCCGCCGCCAGCGCCACCCAGGCGGAATATTTCCACAGCCCGCTCTCGGAAACGCTGCTGGCCAGCAATGCCAGCGTCACCTGGCGTCTCAACCGCCAGATCAGGCTCGTTACCGCCTATAGTTTCAACGACCGGCAAGCCAATTTATTGCGTGCGGCGAACGAGCATGTGGTGACACTCACTCTTACCTGGGCACCGTGAATGCCGTGCAACCGGCTCGAGCTTTTAGGTTTCAGCTTCGATACTCTTACAGTGTCCGCGGTTCTTGATGAATTACTGCGGCGGCCACGGGCGTTGCGCTTCGCCTATATCGTCACCCCCAATGCTGATCATCTGACAAGGCTGAAGCGTCAACCCCAACTGCGGCTGGTTTACGATGCCGCCTGGCTGCGCCTGCTGGATTCAAAATTCATCTGGCATGCCGCCCGCATCCTGCGCCAGCCGGTGCCGCCGGTTGCCACCGGCGCTGACATTGCCGCTGCATTATTGTCGCGCCTCACCGCCCAGACTGTCGCCATCATAGGCATGCAGCCTGCGGTGCTAACCGCCTTGCAGCAGCGCTATCCGCATCTCACCTTTGCGCACCACGTCCCGCCGCAAAATCTGCTGAATGACCAACTCGGCTTCCGCCGCGCCCGTGACTTTGCCGTCAGCACCAATGCCCGCTTCACCTTCATAGCCCTCGGCTCGCCGTTGCAGGAAATACTGGCCTATGCCATTGCCAGCCAGCCCAACGCCTTGGGGCTAGGGTTATGCACCGGCAGCGCCCTGGAATTTTGCGCCGGCACCCAAGCCCGGGCCCCGGCCTGGATGCGTAGCGCCGGGCTGGAATGGCTGCACCGTCTGGCCCGCAACCCGCGCCGTCTGGCCCGCCGCTACCTCATCGACGACCCGCCCATTCTGGCCGCCTTGGTTAAACAAACATGGCGTCAATCGCGGCAGAACTAACCTCCTCCAGCCGCGCCGGCTGCCACTTCGGCGCGCGGTCCTTATCCACCACCACCGCCCGCACCCCTTCAAAAAACTCCGGATGCAGCGTCACTTTTTTCACCAGCGCCAGCTCGGCCTTGAGGCACTCCTCCAATGTGCGATGCGCCCCCTCGCTCACAATCTTGAATGACCAATTTATCGATGATGGTGACAATGTCCGCAATGTTGCCAATGTCTCATTCGCAAACGCGCTGCCATCGGCCTCCAAGGTTGCAATAATCTCCGCCACGCTCGGTTTTGAGAACGCCGTATTGATCACCGCCATATGCGGCGCCAGCGTGAAGGCGGGCAGGGGCTCGGCAAACGCTGCGATCACCGCCACTCCATCCGCCGCAATCGCCGCCGCCAACGCAGGCAAGCGGGCGCGGCTGACATAATGCGTGGCCAGCCCGGCATGCACCGCATCGGCCCCCAATATCCGCGTGCCGGTCAGCGCCAGATACATCCCCAAGGCGCCCGGCATCCGCGGCAGCAAATAGGTGGCACCGATATCCGGGAATAATGCAATCGCGGTCTCCGGCATCGCAAACATCGCATGCTCACTCGCCACCCGGTGGCTGCCATGCACCGAAATCCCAATCCCGCCGCCCAGGCAAATCCCATCCACCAGCGCCACATACGGCTTGGGGTAATCGGCAATCGTCTGGTTCATCCGGTACTCAGCCTCAAAAAACGCCGCGATCGGCGCGGTCTCACCGGCCATCCCCTGCGCCCTGATCGCCCTCACATCGCCGCCCGCGCAAAACGCCTTCTCGCCGGTGGCATCCACCAGCACGGCATGCACCGCCGGCATCCCGCGAAACCGCGCCAGCGCCGCTTCCACCTGCTCCACCATCTCCAAATCCAGAGCGTTCAGCGCTTTGGGCCGATTCAACCTAATCCGCCCCACACGGCCCTCAACCCAGACATTCACCGTCATATCCATCTGCATTTCCTCACAATTTTAACTTTGACGCCACGGCGTAACCTGTGCGAACTTTTCTGCCATGCTCGAGGCCACCCGCCAACCGCCAGCCGATTCCGCACTTTGGGCGGTGGTCGCCATTTTGGACAAAGTCATCCGCATCGCCGAAATCTATCCCAGCCGCGCTGCCGCCCTGGCCGATCAGGCGTGGCGTGAAGCCCAGGTGCGGGCTTATGCCGGATTTTTGGAACGCTCTTCCCAGCCTTTTCCGCGCTATGCGGTAAAACCCATCCGCCGGACTGATTTACCCCGCCGCTGGAAACCACTCCCGGCACTCGGTTTCCTGCGCGACCAGATGTTTTAATTGCCAAACGCGCTCCCCATGTAGGGGCCATGAAAACCCGCATCGAGCATGACGCCCTCGGCGACGTCGAAGTTCCCGCCGACAAACTCTGGGGCGCGCAAACTGAGCGCAGCCGCCACAACTTCCCCATCGGCGTATCGCGCTATGTGTGGGGCAGGGAGGTCATCCGGGGCTTTGGCATCTTAAAAAAAGCCTGCGCCCGCGCCAATCTGGCGCTCGGCCAACTCTCCGAGGAAAAAACCAGCCTCATCATGCAGGCCGCCCAGGAGGTCATTGACGGTAAATGGGACGCCGAATTCCCGCTGGTGGTGTTCCAGACCGGCTCCGGCACGCAATCCAACATGAACGCCAATGAGGTCATCGCCAATCGCGCCATCCAGATCGCCGGCGGCGTCATCGGCTCGAAAAACCCCATCAACCCCAACGATGACGTCAACCACAGCCAATCCTCCAACGACACGTTTCCCGCCGTGATGCACATCGCCGCTGTTGAAGTAATTGAGGCCCGCCTGCTCCCCGCCGTCGCCCGCCTCGCACAAATTTTCCGTAACCAGACCATCGAATTCGGCAATGTGGTGATGACCGGCCGCACCCATTTGCAGGACGCCACCCCCATCACATTGGGTCAGGTGATCTCTGGGTGGGAGGCTCAGTTGCTGGCGGCAGCAGCGGGCATCAAAAACGCGCTGCCGGGGTTGTATGAACTCGCCATCGGCGGCACCGCGGTCGGCACCGGCCTGAACGCGCACCCTAACTTCGGTGCCACGGTGGCACAATTCATCGCCATCGAAACCGGCCAACCCTTCATCACCGCGCCCAACAAATTTGCCGCCCTCTCAGCGCATGACGCCATCGTCACCGCCTCGGCCGCACTGCGCACCTTGGCAGGCGCTGCCATGAAGATTGCCAACGATGTACGCTGGTACGCCTCCGGCCCGCGCACCGGCATCGGCGAAATCACCATCCCGGAAAACGAACCCGGCTCCTCCATCATGCCCGGCAAAATCAACCCCACCCAATGCGAGGCATTGACCATGGTGGCGGTGCAGGTGTTCGGTAACGACGCCGCCGTGGCCTTCGCAGGCTCTCAGGGCAACTTCCAGCTTAACGTGTTCAAACCGGTGATGCTCTCGAACTTGCTAGATTCCGCCAACCTTTTATCCGATGCGCTGGAGGCGTTTTCCACCCACTGCGCCAGCGGTATCGAACCAAACCTGCCGCGCATCGAAGCCCACCTCGCCGATAATCTAATGCTGGTCACGGCGTTGAACCCTCACATCGGCTACGAAGCCGCCGCCAAAACCGCCCTGCTAGCCCACCGCGAAAACCTAACCCTCAAAGTAGCCGCCCTAAAACTAGGCGTCGCGACTGAGGAACAATTCGACGAATGGATAAATCCCGAAGACATGACACGCCCGCTGCGGATTTAACCCCAGATCGTCATTGCGAGTGTGCAAAGCATACGCGACAATCCATCTTCCTAACAACAAGCCATATGGGCCTGTAGGGCGGATAAGTGCAGCGCCTTTCGCCATTTTACGCGCAACATATCAAAAACAAAATACGTACCACCGGAGTTGCATTTGAACGGGCTTAATTTTTGATATTAAAAACCAAGAAAGGAACTACGATTTTCTGCCCCATCTGGACTGTATTTTAATATCTTGGTTCTCGAAGCCATTTCTCTCCACACCATAAAAGCAGCAAAACCTACGACTAATGGCATAATGATAAAGCCACTCAGCGCTGCAATCACTCCCGAATAGCCAGGCGTTATCCATAGCAACGCATAAATTGGCTTTCTGCTATCTGGTGCACGTATGAATAACGCGGCCATGCCAATCGTGTAGCCGACAAGGTCATATAAATAGCCATAAGGGCTAATAAGGGCGGACAGACATAGGGTTAGAGCAACTCGTTCCAAGGCAAACTTGGTTGGTTTTCTCCATAAAATCCATGTCAATGCGAGCGAAATTGCGCTGCTTAAAGCCTGCAAAGTATAAGCCGTCATTAAATCGGCATGAAAACTTCTGGCCATAAAAAAAACTGTAGTTCCTGCGGCAAGTAAATTTTGATGAAATGGTGTTTGTAAAACGCGCACAGAACTCGGCTCTGCGACATCAATAAACCACTTCCAGACTTGCCATCCTTCTATCATACCAGACAGGCCAACCAAAATTACGATAGATAAAATGCTCATAGCGAAAGCAGGAAAATATTTTGGTTGAATAAAAATTCCACCTAAAATCAAGCCAACTTGTGGTTTTATGCAAAGCAGTCCCGCCAATCCGCCACTCAGAATAGGTTTTTTTCCACACCAGAGTAAAACGGCCACCAGCAACCCGCCTGTCAGCACACCATTCTGGCCCATGACAAAATTTTGGATCGAGGCAGGGCCGATAAGGCCCAAAAAAATACTTTTCCAGTCCAGTCCGCCATGCTTAAGCAGCAAAGTGGCCGCAAGCAACGAGGCAATATTCCAAAGGAAAAAGCTGACTTGTAATGGCACAATGGAAAACAACATGGCCAATATATTCATGGTCGGCGGATATAACCATTCTTGGGAAGGGTCTCCATTGCGGCCAAGGATGTTTATTTGGAAGGTCGCTTGCAGCCAATGTGAGGATGCATCAGAAAAGCCGAAATGATTAAGCCGATTCAATACCAATAATTTTCCAACGTACCAAAATCGCGCGAAATCCCCTTCGGGGAGATAATTCTGGATGGCGGTCATGACGTTACTATTTGGATTGTTCCACCAACCAATCATCACACGCACATCGCCTAACAAAAAAAAGCAATACAGTAACCCGACGATTGTCAATGCGCCAATAGTGCCAACTCGCACCCCAATTATTTTAAGGCTCATAGGTTGCCACCTGTTGATATCCTCGTATCAAATAACAGCGAAGGATCTCCGCGACAAATTTGAAGCAGAAAGCGGTAAATAGGTAAGCTTAACATAACTTACCGACTTTCCGTGTCCTAAGAAACGTATCGGTAGGGCTTTGTTTATGTGAGTGCTTAGGTGGTAAGTTGTCTGCTCCCGGCGATATGATGGTTCCCCAACGCCGCAAAGCCCTTTTATACCTTGAACTTTAAGCCGCCCTCGCGTGATTTATCGCCTCCCAGACCCGCTCCGGTGTCGCCGGCATATCCACCGTCCGCACCCCATCAACCTTCAACGCATCCACAATCGCATTCACCACCGCCGGTGGGCTGCCCACAGCCCCAGCCTCGCCAGCGCCCTTTACCCCCAGCGGATTGGTCGTGCACGGAATTTCAATGAATTCCACCTCAATATCCGGCAAATCATCAGCCCGCGGCAGCGCATAATCCATAAAGCTGCCAGCCACCAACTGCCCGGACTCCTGGTCATACGAAACCCGCTCCAGCAGCGCCTGGCCAACGCCCTGCGCCACACCACCATGCACCTGGCCGCGCACAATCATCGGGTTCACCGCCTTGCCCACATCATCGATCACCACATATTTCATAATAGCAACAACCCCGGTCTCAGGGTCAATCTCCACCTCAGCCACATGGCAGCCATTGGTGAAGGTATGCGCATCAATCTTGGCAATCTCGGCAGTATCCAAAGCACCCGGCTTCACTTGCGCCAGCGTCATGATATCAACCCCGCGATCGGTTCCCACCACCGAGAACTTGCCCGCCGTAAACTCAATATCCGCCACCGCCGCTTCCAAATATTCCCCAGCCTCAGCCTTACCTTTTTCAATCACGCTGGCGGCGGTCAGCAATATCGCTTGGCCTTCGGAATACAGGCTGCGTGCCCCGCCAGTGCCACCGCCCATCGGAATCGTATCAGTATCACCCTGGCGAATCCGCACCTTATCGCCATCAATTCCCAACTGATCAACGGTCAACTGCACATAAGCCGTCTCATGCCCTTGCCCGGTGGATTGTGTGCCAACATACACATCCACAAACCCATCCTCGGCAAACTTAATCTCAGCCCGCTCGGTCGGCGCGCCACCGGTCGCTTCCAGATAATACGCCAGCCCAATGCCGCGCCGCTTGCCCAACTTCGCAGCCGCCGCCTGCCGGACCGGGAAGCCCGCCCAATCCGCCCGCTCAAGCGCTGCTTTCATCACCCGGGCAAAATCACCGGAATCATAAGTCTGTTTCATCACCGTGGTATAGGGCATCGCCGAGGGTGGCACGATGTTGCGCATCCGCAACTCAATCCGGTCAATCTCCACCTCGGCCGCCGCTGTGTCAATCAACCGCTCAACCAGATAATTACTCTCAGGCCGGCCCGCGCCCCGGTACGCATCCACCGGCACCGTATTGGTGAAAGCTCCTAAAACATTCAGGTAAATTGCCTTGAAATCATAAATACTGGCCAGTACCTTGGCGCCCAGCAGGGTGGGAATCAGCGGCGCAAAGTTTGAGAGATAAGCCCCCATATTCGCCACGGTGCGAATCCGCATGGCAATAAATTTGCCATCCTTATCCAGCGCCAATTCTGCCTGTGAGAGATGATCGCGCCCATGCGTATCGGATAAAAACGCTTCTGAGCGTTCCGACGCCCACCGCACCGGATGTCCCAATTTACGCGCCGCATAACAAACCAGCACATGCTCGGCGTATAAAAACAGCTTCATCCCAAACCCGCCGCCCACATCCGGCGTGATCACCCGGAAGGCTTTGGGGTCCACTTTGAAAATGGCCTCGGCCAGCATGTTGCGAATGCCCCAGCCGCCCTGGGTATTGGTGGTCAGCGTCCAGCGGTCATTCTCATAAACCGCCAGTGCCGCCCGCGCCTCCATCGACGCCACCACAATCCGGTTATTCACCAAATTCAGCTTGGTCACATGGTGGGCGCTGGCAAATAGCGCATCCACCTCCGCCTTATCGCCAAAGTCCCAGTCAAACGCAGTGTTGTTCGGTGCTTCCGGCCATAGCTGCGGCGCTGATGGGTCAAGCGCGTCCGCCAGTTCGGTAACCGAATTCACCCCGTCATAATCAACCATCACCAGCTCAGCGGCATCCCGTGCAATCTGGATGGTCTCAGCGACAATAAACGCCACCGGGTCGCCCACATGGCGCACCATATCCACCGCCAGCACCGGGTGCGGCACGCTGGCACGCGGCGAGCCATCACGGTTTTTCAGCGGGATATTGCATGGCAACCCGCCAATTCCGTCGGCGGCCAAATCCGCCCCGGTATAAACCGCCGCCACACCCGGCAACGCCCGCGCGTCTGTGGCATCAACCTTCAATATCCGCGCCGCCGCGTAGCCGCTACGCAGCACATATCCAAACAACGCACCGGGTGCCGCCACATCATCGGTATAGCGCCCATGACCCAGCAAAAGCCTGGGGTCCTCAACCCTGCGTACCGGTTGCGCCATGCCAAATTTCGTCATCCCGATGCTCCTGCTGTGCGTTGCAACATTATATGGGGATGAACCTGAAAAAGTAAGGCTATTCCCGCTTCTTGCGTGGCTTAAAATACCGCTCACTGATGGCCTGGAACATCGCATACAGCAGTGGGATCACGAAAATCCCGATCGCGCTGGCGGCAATCATCCCAAAAAACACCGGCGTGCCTAGCGACCTCCGGCTGATCTGCGCCGCCCCGGTTGCTACCACCAGCGGCAACAGGCCGAATACAAAGGCAATCGAGGTCATCATTACGGCGCGGAACCGCATCCGCGCTCCCGCTTCGGCGGCTTCCAAAATTGGCATGCCTTCCTCGCGGCGGTCCTTGGCGAACTCCACAATCAGAATGCCGTTTTTCGCTGCCAGCGCAATCAGCGTCACCATGCCGATCTGCGCGTACAAATTCACATTCAGCCCGCACAATGCAACCCCCAGCATCGCGCCAAACACACCCACCACCACTGAGAGCAGCACCGGGATCGGAATAATCCAGCTCTCATAAAGGGCTACCAGAAAGAGGTATGCGAACAGCACCGAGAGACCCAAAATCGGCCCGGTCTGCCCGGCGGCAGAAAGTTCCTGATACGCCGTGCCGGTCCATTCATAGGCAAACCCGGCCGGCAGCGTGCGCGCTGAAATATCCGCCATCGCGGTCAATGAATCCCCCGAGGACACATTCGGCCCCGGTGTGCCGATGATGGGTATCGCTTCCACGTCGTTGTAGCGCGAGATAATCTGCGGCTCCAGAATAGTGCTCACTGTTGCCAGCGAGCGCATGGGAATCATCGCCCCCGACTGGCTCCGCACATAGCTCTGGAAAATCGCATCCGGTGTATCGCGGTTGGAGGCCACGCCTTCAATGTTAACTTGCCAGATTCGCCCATATAGGTTGAACTGATTGACAAAATAGCCGCCAAGTGTCGCCTGCAACGTAGTGAATATATCATTGATATTCACCCCCAGCGCCTCCGCTTTGGTGCGGTCAACCTTCAAGTAAATAGCAGGGTTATTGGCATTATATGTCGAGAACACATGGCTCAGGCGCTTATCTTGGTTGGCATTCACCAGCAGCCCATTGAGCACACTTTGGAACTGTGACTGCGAGGCCCCCTGGGTATTTTCCAACTCATACTGAAACCCGCCATTGGTCGAAAGACCGAT
Source organism: Acidocella sp. (assembly GCA_031291755.1). GTDB lineage: Bacteria > Pseudomonadota > Alphaproteobacteria > Acetobacterales > Acetobacteraceae > Acidocella. Next base: position 14,383 of record JARLIK010000001.1, read on the forward strand.
GATCGGCGGTAGGTTGAACGCCACCAATTGTGCGCTTTGCAACTGACTGCCAATGGCAAATACATGCTTAATGGCTTCATCAACCCCATTGGCGAAACCTGGGCGTTCCGAAAATGGCTTGAGACGCACCACAATAAATGCGGCGTTCGATTCCGTGGTGCCATCCAGCAGCGAAAACCCGATGATCGAAATCACCTGCTGCACTTGCGGCAATTTGCGCACCTCATCGGTCAGCTTATCAGCCACCACCTCGGTCCGGTTCACTGAAGCTCCCGGCGGTAAGGTCACCTGCGCAAAAAACGCCCCCTGGTCTTCGGTCGGCAAAAATCCGCCTGGCGTGATGTATGAAATAACCCCGGCACCCACGGCAAACACCAGGATCACCACCACGCCAATCCAGGATTTACGCAGCATCCGCCTCACGACATTGGAATAGCCGTTACGCGTATGGTCAATGCCGTTCAGAATCCGTCCCAAAATTCCGTGCCGCGCATGTTGCGGCTTAATAAGCAACGCGCACAGCGCCGGCGAGAGCGTCAGCGCATTGGTCGCTGAAATCAGCATGGCCACGCTCACGGTGAAGGCAAATTGCTGGAATAACAGCCCGGACAGCCCAGGGATAAACGCAATCGGCACAAACACTGAAAGCAGCACCAGCGAGATCGCGATAATCGGCGCGGTGATCTGCGTCATCGCCAGCTTGGTGGCGGCATTGGCACTCATCTCCGGATGTGCTGCCATCACCCGCTCAACATTCTCCACCACCACGATGGCATCATCCACCACAATCCCGGTCGCCACCACCAAGGCCAGCAATGTCACGGTGTTGGCGGAAAATCCAAACGCCAGCATAAATGCAAAGGCACCAATCAGCGCGATCGGCACCACCACCATCGGCACAATCGTCGCCCGCCAGTCACCAAGGAATAAAAACACCACCAGCACCACCAGCGTAAAGGCTTCCGCCAGCGTGGTCTCAACCTCATGGATGGTATCAAGCACAAAGGCCGAGGTGTCATAGACCGTGGTAATCTGCAGACTCGGCGGTGCCTGTTTTTGCAGCACCGCAATTTCTTTCTGAATCGCCGCCGAGGTACTCACCGCGTTGGCGCCGGGTGCCAGATAAATCCCCATCGCCAGACCGGCATTATTATCAATCTTGTTAATCCGGTTCTGAGTCTGCGCCCCCAAAACCACGGTCGCGACATCCTTCAGCCGCAACAGTGACCCATCCGGATTGGAGCGGATCACGATATTGCCAAACTGTTCCGGCGTGGAAAGCCGCCCTTGCGTCTCCACGGTCATCTGCATTTGCTGGTCATTGGCGTCCGGCGGCATCCCTATCGCCCCAACCGGCGCCTGGATATTCTGCTGCTGCAAAGCCGTGATAATATCTCCCGGCGTCAGCCCCAACTGGGTCAGCCGGTTGGTGTTATAATTGATCCGCATTGAATAATTCTGCGCACCAAACAAAAATGCCTGGCCGACACCTGGCACGCGTGAGAGTGGGTCCAGCAGATTGATCGTCGCATAATTGGAAATCTGCAGAGGCGTTAACTTGTTGCCCGGGCTGGAGACAAACAAAAACGCCAATACTGCGGCCGAGCGCTTGCGCACCACAATGCCTTCCTGCTGCACCTGGGTCGGCAATTGCGATGTTGCCTGCTGCACCGCATTGGTTACGTTCACCGTATCAATATCCGGGTTCGAGCCCACCCGGAAGGTCACCGTCAGCGCGTAACTGCCGTCATTGGCGCTGGTTGATGACATATAGATTTCATCATTGATCCCGTTCACCGCCTCCTCAATCGGCTCGGCCACGGTGTCTTCCACCACCTTTGCCGAAGCGCCCGGATACGTCACGGTCACCTGCACCTGCGGCGGCACGATCGAGGGAAACTGCGCCACCGGAATTCGCGTCAGCGCAATGCCGCCGGCCAGCGTGATAATCAGCGCGATCACAATCGCAAAGCGCGGCCGATCAATAAAGAATGCTGAAAACATGCGGCTATTTCGCCGGTTTCGGGTTTACGATCATTCCTGGATGCACCCGTTGGATGCCATCCACAATCACCTGGTCTCCCGCGCTCAGCCCTTTGACAATCTGCACGCTGTCATTGGTATTGGCGCCCATCACCACCGTCTGCCGGATAACTTTATTGTCATTACCCAATTTCAGCACATAATCACCAAGCTGGTCGGTAATTACGGCATCGCGCGGCACCACAATCTGGTTCTGCGGGTTGCGGTTGCGCAAAATCACCGTGACAAACTCACCCGCGGTCAACTCACGCGCCGCGCCTGGCACATTGCCGGCCCCCTGCAGCGGCGGGTTGGCAATCGTGCCGCGCCAGTTCAGCGTATCGGTGGTGGTGGTGATCTGGTTATTGATGAAATCAATCGTGCCGGTCTGCCCATACATCCGTCCGTCCGGCAGTTGCAGCAATAAATCAATGCCTTTCAGCCCGCCTTGCGCCAGCGCCATGTTACGGAATTTCAGCGCATCCACAACCGGCAACGCAAAGGTCACATAAACCGGGTCCTCGCTCACAATGGTATCCAGCATCCCGCTGGTCGGTCCCACCACATTGCCGACATTTACCGTGGTCGCGCCGATTTGCCCGTCCAACGGTGAGCGTATCTCGGTGTAGCCCAAATTAATCTGCGCGGTTTGCAGTTGCGCCTTGGCTTCATCAATCTGCGCCGTGTCGCTCAGCGCGGTTGCCTTCGCCGCATCCACGGTCGACTGCTGCCCCGCCGGCGTGCGCAACAGCGCTTCAGCCCGCTGCAATGTAACATTAGCGTTTTGCGACTGCGCAATTGCCGCCTCAACCTGCGCTTGCGCCTGCGCCACCGCCGCCTGATAGGGGGCTTGCTCAATCACATAAAGCAACTGCCCGGCTTTCACGTCGTCGCCGTCTTTGAAATTCTGGGATTCCAGATATCCGGTGACCCGGGCATTCAACTGCACGGTATCGGTCGCCGCAATCCGCCCCACATATGATTGCTGGGCGTAAACCGGCTGTTCGCTTACGCTCATCACCGATACCACTGGCGGCGGCGGATTGGCGCTCTGGGCCAAAGCGGGCGCGTTCGACATCAGCAACCCTGGCAAAATCAATCCCGCCAGACGGAAAGTTTTTCGATTCATCCGGACCCCAAGTATTTTTTACGCTAACGCCGCACCATGCTGATTTGCACGTCGCCGATCCGCCAGCCATTGCGCTAATATGGGCCGACGCCGGGTTGGTCAATAAGTCTGCCATTATGTCAGGCCCGATCATTTGGCGGGTGGCCGGGCTGCGTTCAAGCTTCTAAAGCATGCCCATGAACCGGGCCCGACTCTTCATCGCCATTGCGGGCGCCTTTCTCTCCGCTGCCTCATTCTGGATGTCGCTACCCCTCATAGCCGTATCCCTGCGCCGCGATGGGGTAAGCGATCTATGGGTCGGCCTGATCTCAGGACTGCCCTGGGTGGGGCTGCTGACGGTCCTGCCGCTGGTTCCGCGCCTTATCAGGCGGATCGGCCTGCAGCGCACAGTGCTGAGCGGTATGCTGATCTCAATTTTGGTGTTCGTCGGCTTCGCCAGCACCCGTTCGGTGGTTATCTGGAGTGTCCTGTTCTGCATCCAAGGTGCCACGCTGGGGCTGCGCTGGGCCGCTATGGACACCTGGATCAACGGCGCCGTGCCGGACCATGCCCGTGGCCGCCTGGTGGGGCTGTATGAGCTGGTGGCCAGCGGCTCGATCGCCGCCGGCCCGGCCTGCCTGGTATTTCTCGGCAATAGCGGGTCGCTGCCATTTATTTTCTGCGCCGCCATCGTCACACTGGCCTCAGTGTTGCTACTGATCGCCGGACGCGAAACCGCCATCAAGGTCCGCGCCAAAATCCAGCTCTCAGTTTGGCGTATTCTCAGCCTGGAGCGCGCCGCCTTTGTCGCCATCGCGCTTGTAGGCGTCACTGAGGCCTGTAACCTATCCCTGTTGCCATTATTTGCCCTCGGCTCAGGCGCATCGGCTTCCGCCGCTTCGATGTATCTGGTCATCATGCAGGGCGCCGGGGCCGCAGGCGCGTTTCTGTTCGGGTTTTTGGCCGACAAATTCAACCGCCCGGCCATCTTGCTCGGCACCGGCTTCATCACCATCGCCGCGCCGCTGGCCCTGCCGCTACTCTACCCCAGCCTATTCTTATGGCCGCTGCTGCTGGCCTGGGGTTTGGCCATCGGCGGCATGTTCACCCTGGGCATGATCGTCCTGGGCGCCCGCTTCAAGGGCAACGCGCTGGCCTCCGCGGTGGCGCTCTCAGTGGCAGTTTACACCATCGGCGGCATCCTCGGTCCGCCCGCCATGGGCGCCCTGATGGCCAGATTCGGCGCCTTCGGCCTGCCTTACGGCCTGGCCGCCATCGCTCTGCTCAGCGTGGCCTCAGCCGCTTGTTTTGAAGTTTTGCGCCCGCATATGGTAATAGCCCCCTGAGAGTTCAGAGAAAGATTATCATGATGGATGGCGGAGCCGATTCCCGGCGGATTAGAATATACGATTCTGAAGATTTCGGCCCGATGCGAGACGCTGGCCGTCTGGCCGCCGAAACTCTGGATATGATCGGCCCGTACGTGGTGCCAGGTGTCACTACCGAGACGCTGAATACGCTCTGTCACGAGTTCATCATGGCCCATAACGCCATCCCAGCGCCGCTGAATTACCGTGGCTTCCCGAAATCCATCTGCACCTCGATCAATCACGTGGTCTGTCACGGCATTCCGGGCGATAAAAAACTGTTGGACGGTGATATCGTGAACATCGACGTCACAGTCATCCTGGAAGGCTGGTTCGGCGATTCCAGCCGGATGTATGTGGCAGGCACCGCCAACACCCGTGCCAAGCGCCTGATCGATATTACCTACGAGTCCCTGATGCGCGGCATCGCGGTGGTCAAACCCGGTGCCACCTTCGGCGATGTCGGCCATGCCATCCAAAAATTTGTGGAATCCCATCGCTATTCGGTGGTGCGGGACTTCTGCGGCCACGGTATTGGCCGGCAGTTCCACGAACCCCCCAATGTGTTACACTTTGGCCGCCCTGGCGAAGGCCCAGTTTTCAAACCCGGAATGTTCTTCACCATCGAGCCGATGGTGAATGCCGGCCGGCCGGAAGTGAAAATCCTCGAGGACGGCTGGACGGCCGTCACCCGCGATCGCACTCTCTCAGCCCAGTTCGAGCACATGGTGGGCGTCACCAAAACCGGCTGCGAGATTTTCACCTTATCCCCGGCCGGCTATACGGTCCCACCGTACGTCTGACCCATGGTCATCCCGCGCAAGCGGGGACCTCCCCATCTTCCGGCTACGAAGCCACCTTCTCAAACTGCTCCGAGACTTCAATCAGCCTTATCCCCGCCTTGGTCACAATGGTGTGAATCATCACCGCACCGTCACTCATTTGATAAAACCACTGGTCCATGGTTACATTTTTTAACGAATTTCCGGGCGAAGCTTCCAGCACCCAGGTCCAGTGAAACGCCCGTCCCGAGGCCGTCCCCACCGCCGTTCCGTCCATGTCGTTGGCCGTTGCCTGATATTGACCGCTACCCGTTTGGCGAAGTTGCCATGTCCGCACCCGGGTTTTGCCATCCACATGCAGCGTCTGCACCATGTTAATACTACGCGGCCCGGTTGGCGTGCCCACACAATCGGTGGTTACAATCCCGGTCGGCTGACCGTCACGATTTTCCTCGACACCCCAGCTCGTGACATGCCCGGTAAAAAACGCCACCGGATCAAAATTCCCGGTCCCGGCAAATTTATCAGGCGTCAGGGGCGCACTGCATCCGGCAAGCAGCAACAACACCGCCCAAGCCAGGCGCCTCATCCGTCCAGCACCAGCCAGCCCGGCAGCTTGGGCGTCAGCTGAATACCATCCACCGACATCGGCTTCGCCAGCGCATCCACCCGCAGCATCGCCAGCGCCATGCCATCCGCTGAACTTCGTAACGTGCCAACCTCCTGCCCATCGGCCATAATCGCGGTCCCAGGGGCAGGGACAGGGGCGCTCAGTGTCACCGGCACCAGCCGCCGTTTTACCAGCCCGCGATATTTCGTCCGCGCCGTCAACTCCTGGCCCATATAGCAGCCCTTTTTCCAATCTACCCCGTTCAGCTCATCAAACCCGGCCTCCAGAAGCAGAGTCTTATCCGGCTCCAAATCCGGCGGACCATCCGGCAGGCCAAGCCGCAACCGGTGCGCGGCGTAAGCGGCCGCATCGGCATTGGTGGCTAGTCTCTCGGGGCTCAGCAGCCTGAACCCGGCCTCGCGCAGCCTGGGGTCCGGTGCGGTCAGCGCCACGCGGGGCGGCGCACCATCCCACACGGCATAAACCAGTAGTTCATCCGAAACATCCGCCAGCGCCACCGCCGCCCGCAATTTATAGCGCGATAATTTCCCTATAATCGCCGCCACCGCCGCCCGAGGAGCCTCCAGCAACAGCCGCTCATCGTCATAGAAGATAAAAAAATCCGCGGCATACCGCCCTTGCGGTGACAACATAGCCGCCCAAACCGCCCGCCCGTGCGCCGCCTGCGCCACGTCATTCGAGACCAGCCCGTTAAGAAATACCACCCGGTCAGCCCCGGTCACCGCAATTACGCCGCGATCCGTTAAATGAGCAATTTGCGCCATGCCTCGATAATTGGGCGCATGGCAAGCGTACGGCAAGCCATGCTACAGCCCCGCCATATGCGGATTCTTTTTATAACCTCCTCACGTATCGGCGACGCCGTGATTTCCTGCGGGATTCTGGAGCATTTGCGCCAAACACACCCGCACGCCCGCATCACCGTTGCTTGTGGCGCGGTGGCTGAAGGTGTGTTCTCCCGCCTGCCGGGGCTGGAACAATTGATCATTTTCGAGAAGGAACGCTTCGATCTGCATTGGTTACGCCTGTGGACCAGACTGGTCCCGCATGTGTGGGACATCGTAGTTGATGTGCGTGGCTCCGCCATGGCGTTGCTGCTGCTTGCCAAAAAACGCCATATGCTGCGTGGCGGCCGCCGCCCGGGGCGGCGCTATGAGCAGCTTGCCACCAGCATGGGGTTTACCCCGCCGCCTTTGCCAGTGACCTGGATCGTCCCCGAGGATGCCGCAAAAGCTGCCAGTTTGCTGCCGGAAGGGCCGATTATCGGCCTCGGCCCCACCGCCAATTGGTCCGGCAAGGTCTGGCCGGCAGATAATTTTATCGCGTTGTTCAAAGCCCTGGCCACTGGCCCGCTCGCCAATGCCCGCGCCGCCATCTTCGCCGGTCCTGGCGAAGTTGAGCGCGCCGCCGCCGCCCCGGTAATCGCCGCGCTGCCGGGCGCCATTGACCTCGTTGGCTCGCTTACCCTGCCCGAGGCCGCCGCCTGCCTAGGCCGTTGTGCTTTGTTCATCGGCAATGATTCCGGCCTGATGCATCTCGCCGCCGCCTCGGGCACACCAACGCTCGGCCTGTTTGGCCGCTCGCGCGCGGATGAATATGCCCCCGCCGGCCTGCGTACCGCCGTCGCCGTCGCCCCTGGTCCGGCGGGCGAGGCCCTCATGGAAGACCTGACCGTCGAAGCCGCCCTGGCGGCAGCGAAGACGCTGTTATGAAAATCGCCCAAATCATGGCCGGTGCTGCCAATGGCGGCGCTGAATTATTCTACGAGCGCATGACCATTGGCCTGGCCGCAGCCGGGCAGGAGGTACTGCCGATCATTCGTGGCCACGCCAACCGCATCGCCCGCCTGCAAGCCAGCGGCCTCACGCCCGTCACCGCCCGTTTCGGCGGCCCGCTCGATATTTTCACTCGCCCTAAAATCCGCAACGCATTGCAAAATTTCAAAGCCGACATCGCCATCGCCTGGATGAGCCGCGCCGCTGCATTCCTCCCGAAAGGTGATTGGGTCACTGCGGGCCGCCTCGGCGGTTATTACGATCTCAAATATTTCCGCGCCTGTGAGCATCTCATCGGCAACACTCGTGGCATCACCAATTGGATCATCGACCAGGGTGTTGCCGCCAGCAACGTGCATTACCTGCCCAATTTCGTTGATGATTTCGCCGCTGCTGACCCCGCTTCGCGTGCAGATATCGGTGTGCCGGAAGATGCCAAACTCATGCTCGGTCTTGGCCGCCTGCACCCGGTCAAAGGCTTTGATATCCTCATCAAGGCGGCAGCGTCGCTCCCGGATGTATATTGCGTCATCGCCGGCGAGGGGCCCGAACGCGCCCGGCTGGACTCTCTCATCAATCAGCTTGGTGTAGCTGAGCGCGTCAAACTTCTCGGCTGGCGCAACGATTCCGGCGCGTTGTTAAAAGCCGCCGATATTTTTGTCTCCTCATCGCGCCACGAGCCGCTCGGCAACATGGTGCTGGAAGCCTTCGCCGCGCAAACGCCGGTGCTGGCAGCAAAATCCGAAGGTCCGGGCGAGGTGATTCGCAACGGCACCGATGGTATTCTGGTTCCCATCGACGATGCCGCCGCCCTGGCGGACGCCGCCAAAACCATGCTGAGCGATGTTCGCCTGCGCATGAAACTGGCCCTCGGCGGGCGGCAGCGTTTCGTCAACGAATTCAGCCAAGCCACCGTCACCGCCGCCTGGCTGGAATTTTTGCATAAGGTAAAGCGCTAATGTGCGGCATCGCCGGCATCATGCTCGCCCCTGGCCAAACGCTGGATGAAACCCTGCTGGCCCGTCTTATGACCGCCCTCGCGCATCGCGGTCCGGACGGGGCAGGGGAGTTTATGACCGCCGATGTGGCGCTCGCCCATACCCGCCTCGCCATCATCGACCTCACCACCGGTGACCAGCCTTTATTCTCCGGCCCGCTCACCCTCATCGCCAATGGCGAAATTTACAACTACCTGGAAATAAAAGAGGACAATCCTGGCAGTTACAGCACCAGCAGCGATTGCGAGCCGCCGCTGAAACTGTTCTCTCGCTGTAGCGCCGACTACGCAAAATACTTGCGCGGCATGTACGCCATCGCGATTCACGACCGCGCCTTTCGCACCCTCACACTCTCGCGCGACCCGTTCGGCATCAAGCCGCTTTACACCGTGCAAACCCCTGCCGGCATCGCTTTCGCTTCCGAGCCGCAAGCCCTACTGGCGGCTGGTCTCGCACCGCGAACAATCAATCATACCAAGCTCGCCGAATTGCTGAATTTGCAATTCACCACCGGCAAGCAGAGTATATTCAACAACATCGAGCGGGTGCTGCCCGGCGAAACTCTCACATTGCGCCAAGGCAAAATCCAGACGGTCAATCGCATCCCGGCCATCCTGTCGGGCGAAACCCCGCCCGCCAACGAGAGTGATGCGCTCGCCCGCCTCGATGAAGTTTTTGAAAACGCTGTCGATATGCATCAGCGCAGCGATGTTCCCTACGGCATGTTCCTCTCCGGCGGTATCGACAGTTCCGCCATCCTCGCCATGATGGCGCGGCTGAATTCTTCGCCCGTTCTCGCCTTCACGGCAGGCTTCGACATTCCCGGCGTGGCTGATGAACGTGACGCCGCGGCCATCACCGCCAAATCCGTTGGCGCACACCATGAACGCATCAATATCACCGAAAAAATGGTGTGGGAGCATCTGCCGGAAATTGTCGCCTGCATGGACGATCCGGTGGCGGATTACGCCATCATCCCCACCTGGTTCCTGGCCCGCCGTGCCCGCCTGGATGTCAAGGTGATTTTATCCGGTGAGGGCGGCGACGAGATGTTTTGTGGTTATGGCCGCTACCGCGCCGCCGCGAGGCCATTTCCGCTGGCTAAAAAAATGCGCGCCAAAGGCGTGTTCAACGGCTTGGATATTCTGCGCCATAAGCCCAAGCATTGGCGCGACGGCATCGCCGCCGCTGAAGCCGCCATCGACGATCCTTCGGCGCTCAAGCGCGCCCAACGCATCGACATGCAAGATTGGCTGCCGCATGATCTGCTGTTGAAACTCGACCGCTGCCTGATGGCACACGGCATCGAAGGCCGCACGCCGTTTGTCGATCAGGAAATCGCCAAATTTGCCTTTTCGCTGCCCGATAAGTTTCTGATCCACAACGGCCAAGGCAAATATTTGCTACGCCTATGGCTGGCCAAAAATCTCCCGGCGGCCAAGCCTTTTGCCAAAAAGCAAGGTTTCGACGTTCCCATCGGTGTCTGGATCGCCGCACAGGGTACGACCCTCGGCGAGTTGGTCGCGCAAAATCCGCTCATCAATGAACTCGCGGCACCCGAGAAAGTTCGTGCATTATTTGCCAACGCGCATGAAAAGCGTGCAGGCTTTGCCGCCTGGGTGCTATTATTCACCGCTCTTTGGCACCGCCGTCATATTCTCAACCTGGCCCCAGCGGGCGACGTTTTTACCACTTTGAGGCAGTTATGAACTTCGACCTTCTTATCAAAAACGGCAGCGTCGTCCTCCCCTGGGGGATCATTGAAGCCGACATCGGTGTTACTAAAGGCTACATCGCTGCCATCGGCAAAAACCTTGGTACCGCGCCTCAAACAATTGACGCCACCCATCTACACATTCTCCCCGGCATCATCGACCCGCATGTGCACTTCCGTGACGGCGGCAAGGGCGGCATCAACGGTGTGGAAGACCTCCTCTCCGGCACCAAAGGCGCGGTGCTCGGCGGCGTCACCTCAGTGTTCGACATGCCCAACACCACCCCCGCCGCGGTGGATGCTGCAACCCTGAACGCCAAGCGCGACTACATTACCGGCCACGCCTATTGCGATGTCGGCATTTACGTCGGCGCCACCACCGACAATGCCGACAGCATCGGCGCGTTGGAAACCATTGACGGCGTCTGCGCCATCAAAGTTTTCGCAGGCTCCTCCACCGGCAATCTGCTGGTCGCCTCCGATGCCGACATCGAGCGCGTGATGCGTTCAGGCCGCCGCCGCATCGCCTTTCATTCCGAAGATGAAACGCGCTTGCAGGAGCGCCGCAAAAGTTTTTCATCGGGCGATCCTTATGCCAACCACATGGTCTGGCGCGATGTTGAATGCGCCTTCCTCGGTACCCGCCGCATCATGGCGCTCGCCCGCAAAACCAAACGTCCGGCCCACATCCTGCATGTTTCCACTGCCGAGGAGCTTGATTACCTGAAAGGCTTCCACGACATCGCCAGCGTTGAAGTCCTCCTCAACCACCTCGTGCAATCCGCCCCCGATGTGTACGAACGCCTCGGTGCCTACGGCGTGATGAACCCGCCCATCCGTGATGCCCGCCACGTCGCCGCCGCCTGGGCCGCCATTGCCGATGGCACGGTCGACACCATCGGCTCCGACCACGCGCCACATTCCCGCGCCAACAAGGAAAAGCCCTGGCCCGATTGCGCGGCAGGCCTGACCGGCGTGCAAACCCTGCTGCCGATGATGTTAGAGCAAGTCCACCAGGGCAAACTCTCACTACTGCGCCTGGTTGACCTGATGTCAGCCGGCCCCGCCCGCATTTACGGCGCGGTCAACAAAGGCCGCATCGCCGCCGGTTACGATGCCGATTTTTCCATTGTTGACCTTAAAAAAACCGAAACCATCAGCAACGAAGCGATGGCCACCCAATGCGGCTGGACCCCGTTCGACGGCGTGTCTGTCACCGGCTGGCCGGCTGCCACCATCGTACGGGGCAACATCGTCATGCGCGAGGGGGAAGTCGCCACGCCCATCGGCCAGCCGATTCACTTCAGGTCGTAATCGGCGTCCAATACCGCATCGCCACCGCCAGCATCATCGCTTGCATCACGCATACAATCGCCACGCAACCTGGCCAGCCGAAGGCATGCCACACACCCGCCGGCAAAATACCGCCAGCACTGCCGCCGATGTAATAGCACATCACATATAACCCAACGGCGGTTGATTTCGCCTCCCGCGCCGCTTGGCTAACAAATGCCGTGCCCACCGTCTGCTGCACAAACACGCCCGAGCAGAACAGCAACAACCCGGCTATAATCATCCACAAAGGCCCGGCCAGCGTAATCATCAACCCCAGCACTAATATCGGCGCCGCCGCCGCCATCACGCGACGTCGTCCAAACCTGTTGGCCAGCCGTCCTGCCAGTGGGCTCATCACCACACCACCCAGATAGACCGCAAAAATACTGCCCAGCGCTGCCGGCCCGAGAAAATACGGTGCCGCCGCCAGCCGGAAATTCACGTAGGTAAATACCGCGATCAGGCTGAACAACACCCCAAACCCCACCGCAAACGTTGCCAGTAATCGCGGGTTAGACAAATGAATCGGAAACGATTTCAGTGCCCGCCCAATCCCATACTGCGCCTTGAAGCGCCGCTCAGGCCGCATCATCACCGCCACCACCATCGCCATGCTGAAGGTAATGCCCGCCACCACCAGCATCGCCCCGCGCCAGCCGATAAACTGCGTGGCAAAACCGGTAATCAAGCGTCCGCTGAACCCGCCGGTAATGGTGCCCGCCATGTAAATACCGGCCAGCCGCGCCGTCATCGGCCCGTCGGATTCATCACCGATGTAGGCGATGGTCACCGTGAAAATAAACGGCAGCATCAGCCCCTGCACAAACCGCCAGAACACGAACATCTCAAAATTTCCGGCATCCGCTGCAAGGGCTGTGGGTATTACCAATAATGTGGCCGCTCCCAATATCAGTCTCTTGCGCCCAAACCGGTCGGAGATTGCGCCCACCACTGGCGCTACCATCGCGGTCGCCAGCAACGGCGCGGTCACTGAAAGTCCGGTCTGCGCCTGCGGCACATGAAAGGCATCCGCCAGCACCGGCAAAATCGACTGCGTGCAGTACATATTAATGAAAGTAGCGATCCCAGCGGCCACCACCGCCACATTCATCTGCCAAGTACCGGGGCCAAACGTACCAGAGCGCAACGTGCCTGGCTTAAAATCGCCGCTCAAAAACCGTGATGACATCGCCAGGTTCTGCCAGTGCCGTTATGGGGGCGCGATACTGGGCAGGGCCTCTGCCAAAATCGCGCGTTACCCCTACGTAGCCTTGCTCCGCCCGGTACGTGAAGCCTCCGGCGATAGAAATTGCTGTCAGGACAGTCATGCCCGGACGGTATGGGTACTGGCCCGGATTATTCACCTCACCCAGCGCATAAAACGGCCGGTATTTGGAAACCTCAATTGCGACACTCGGAGTCAGAATCAAATTTTTGGCTTTGAGCAGCGCAGTAATCGCATCCGCCAGTTCCGACGTTGTATCAGTGGCCGCAGGCACCAGCCCCAACAGCGGCATATCAATCATCCCGCTATCATCAACAATAAATTCGCCTGACAATTGCGGCTGATCATACACCCGTATTTTCAGCCCATCGCCAGCTCCCAGCCGGTAGGTGCCGGTTGGGCCAATCGGCAGCTTCGGCAGCCGGGAGCCATCAGCCGCCAGCACCGCGCAACCGCTCAACAGGACTCCCGAAAGGCTGACGAAATAACGGCGCTGCAAGCAACTCTCCAACCAGAGGTTGCTTACAATCACTCAACTACACGTAAAAGGAAACCCCTATGCAGCGATTGCCGCCCCAGATGCGGCCAATTTTCGCAAATGATAATCAGAATCACCAAACATCTGTTCAATCATCGTCAACCGCTTGAAATAATGCCCGGCCTTATACTCCATCGTCACCCCAATACCGCCATGCAGTTGAACGGATTGTTGGCCGATAAACTTCGCTGACCGCCCGATCTGCACCTTCGCCGCTGAAATCGCGTTGCCACGTGCAACCGGGTCTGCATCATCCACGCTGAGAGCCGCATAAATCGCCATCGAACGCGCCTGCTCCAGCATCACCAGCATATCCACCGAGCGATGCTGCAACGCCTGGAATGACCCAATCGCCACCCCAAACTGTTTGCGGGTTTTCAAATACTCCACGGTCATTTTCACCAGCGCATCCATCGCGCCCACCGCCTCGGCGCACAGCCCGGCAATCGCCTCATCCACCGCCCGCGCCAAAATCGGCAAGCCTTTACCAGCCTCGCCGATCACATTGGCCACCGGCACCCGCACCGAACCAAACGACACCTCAGCCGCATGCTGGCCATCCTGCGTCGGGTAGCCGCGCCTGGAAATTCCGGGGCTTTTGGCATCCACAAGCAGTAACGTTATGCCGTCCGCATCGCGCCTCGCACCAGCAGTCCGCGCCGCCACGATAAAATAACCCGCCGCCCCGCCACCGAGCACCACGGATTTCTCACCCTCCAGCACATAATCATCGCCATCCCGGCGTGCGGCCAAACTCACATCATTCAAATCATAGCGCGATGAACGCTCAATATTCGCTAGCGCCACAATCGCCTCACCCGAAGCGATTTCAGGAATTATTTGTTCTGCCTTGCCATATTTCAAAATCGCGCCGGACAGCACCACGCACGCCAAATATGGCTCCACCGCCAGCGCCGTGCCCATCTCCTCCATCACAATCATGGTCTCAACCGGCCCGCCGCCAAACCCGCCTTGCTCTTCGGAAAAGGGCAGGGACAATATGCCGGCTTCGGCATATTCCGCCCACACCGCCGGGTCGAACCCGTTAGGGTGCATCTGGTAGCCTTTGCGTTTTTCAAAATCGCCGTAGCGCGAGGCCATCAACTTCCCCACACTCTCCTTCAGCAACTTCTGGTCATCGGAAAAATCAAAATCCATATCAAAACTCCTTAAAAACCCAGAATCGCCTTCGCAATAATATTCCGCTGAATCTCATTCGACCCGCCATAAATCGAAATCTTCCGCGAATTAAAATAGGTCGGCCCCGCTGAGGCGGCATAATCCGGCCCAATCGGCGGCTCATTGGTGCGGTCCTCATCATCCATCGAGGCCGCAAACGGTAGCACATACGGCCCCATCACATCCATCATCAGCTCGGTCGTCACCTGCTGCAATTCCGAGCCCTTGATTTTCAATATCGACGAATTCGGGTCCGCCTCGCCATGCTTGCCGCGCTTGCGTGCTTCCGCCAGCACCCGCAACTGCGTAATCTCCAGCGCCTTCAATTCAATTTCCACGCTCACCAATTTTTCCCTGAACCACGGCTGATCCAGCAATTGCGTATCGCCGTAACGTTCAATCTTCGCCAGTTCCTTAATCCGCCTGATGCGCTGCTTGGAAACCCCAATCCGCGCGATTCCCATGCGCTCATTGGTCAGCAAATACTTGGCATAATCCCAGCCGCGATTCTCCTGCCCGACCAAATTCTCAGCCGGCACCTTCACCTCGTCAAACCACACCTCGTTCACCTCGCGCCCGCCGTCGATCAACTGGATCGGCCGCACCGTCACGCCCGGCGTTTTCATATCCACAAGAATAAACGAAATACCCTGCTGCTTCTTCTCCGCTTGCGGGTTGGTGCGCGCCAGCACAAATATCCAATCGGCATATTGCGCCAACGTGGTCCAGGTTTTCTGGCCATTGATGATATAAAAATCCCCCTCGCGCCGCGCCGTGGTTTTCAACCCTGCCAGGTCCGACCCCGCCCCCGGCTCGGAGAATCCCTGGCACCACCAAATGTCCAAATTCGCCGTCGGCGCCAGAAATTTCTTCTTCTGCTCCTCCGAGCCAAACGTCGCAATCACCGGCCCCACCATCGAGCAATTAAACTGCAAAGGTGACGGGGCAGGGGCCTGCTGTAATTCATCCAGGAATATATATTCCTGCATCGGCTCCCAATTCTGCCCACCCCATTCCACCGGCCAGTTCGGCACGGCCCAGCCTTTGGCATTCAACTTGCGCTGCCACTCAACAAAATCATGCTTGCCAATCTCGCGCCCCAGCACCAGTTTCTCGCGCGTCTCGGGCGATAATTCCGCCGCAATAAACGCCCGCACCTCATCACGAAATGCCATTTCCTCGGCTGATAAATTCAGATCCATCCTGATAATCCCTTCACTGATGCGTCTTTAGCTTCGCCACTTCTTCAGCGACCAACTCTTTCTTCGATAATTTCCCCACCGGCGTCTTCGGCAGCGCGTCCCTGAATTCAACGACGCTCGGCATCTCATGGCGTCCAATCTTATCAGCCAGAAACACCCGCAACTCATCCAACGAAAATTCTGCCGCCCCAGCCCTTAACTTGATAAACGCTTTCGCCGCCTGGCCGCGATATTCATCGGCAATCCCGATCACGCTGCACTCCTCAACGCTGGGGTGCTCATAAATCGCATCCTCGATATACCGCGGATAAACATTAAACCCGCCCGAGATGATCATATCCTTCTTGCGGTCCACCAGATACAACATGCCATCAGCATCCATCTTACCAATGTCACCGGTCAAAAAATATCCGTCGATAAAATCCTTGGTCGTCTCAGCAGGCTTATTATAATAGCCTTTGAATATATTCGGCCCCTTCACCCGCAACTCGCCAGTCTCCCCCACGGCCAATAGCCGGGTCGGATCATCCAGCGCCACAATCTGCACCTCAAACCCCGGTAACGGCAGGCCGACGGAATCCTCTCTGAAAATCCCTTCCATCAAATGCCCGGTCCCCGCCGAAGCGGTTTCGGTCATCCCCCATCCACCGCCAATCCGCTTGCCCACCAGCCGTTCAAACCGCGCCGCCACCTCCACCGGCAATGGTGCGCCACCTGAAGCCACATGCTTCAATGATGAAAAATCGCGCGTCTCAATGCCCGGCATTGTGCTCAGCGCAATCCACATCGTCGGCACGCCCGGAAAATAACTGGCGCGTTTGACCTCAATATCCCGCAAAATCGCCTCGGCATCAAAGCGCAAATGCAGCAACAACGCTGAGCCACGCTTCATCTGCCACAATAGCAACACCACCAGCGCATAAATATGAAAAAACGGCAGCACCGCGATCACCCGCAGCGTTTCATCCTTATCTTCCGTTATCTGTCCCTCATAAAACTGATCATAAATCGCAATCGAGGCGCCGAGCGTTGCATGCGTATGCATCGCCCCCTTCGGCAGCCCCGTGGTGCCGCCGGTATATTGCAGCACCGCCAGGTCTGTCGGCACCAGCACCGGCCAGGTCTCCGGCAATGCCGCCTCAAACAGCGAATTGAAATTTACAATCGCCGGAATCCCCTCAGGCACCGCCACAATCGGCAGACCGGGGGCAGGGCCGTACACCGCATCATCGCCGACAATCAGCCGGTCAATAAACTCACCGGCCAACAACTTTTGAGCACCTTCCAGCATCGGCCCGATATTGGTGGTGATTAAAATCCGCGCCCCACTATCGCTCAGCTTATGCACCAACTCACGCGGCGCATCCAAAGGCGATAAATGCACAACCACCCCGCCGGCTTTCAACACGCCAAAAAAGCTAAACGGATGATACGGCGTATTGGGCAAATACAACGCCACTTTCTCACCAGGCTGCAACCCCAGCGCCAGCAGCCCCGCGGCGGTCTGGTGCACCTTACGGCCAAACTCAGCGTAGGAAATTTCAACTCCGCGATAGTCAATAAATAGCCGGTGCCCATGCGCCGTCACGCAATGTTGCAAATGCTCGGGCAACGAAATTTGCGGAGGTGCCACATCCCACACCAATCCCGGCGGGTATGAAGCCTCCCACGCAAACGGCCGTGCCATTACGCCGCCACCTTCGCCGCTACGCCAATATCGCTAAACTTACCACCTGTCTCAGCCAGTTTCCGCAGCAGGGCGGATGGCTGCAACCCGGCATCACCACTCATCGCTGCGTAATGCTCCAGCGCCTCGCAAATAACCTTGGCACCTACCAAATCCGCATAAAAGCACGGCCCGCCCTGCCAAACCGGCCAGCCATACCCATAGGCCCACACCACATCAATATCCGAAGCCCGCACCGCGATGCCTTCTTCCAAAATCCGCGCCGCTTCATTGATCATCGGATAAAACATCCGCTCAAATATTTCCGGCTCTGATATATTGCGCCGCTTTATCCCCAGCGCCTCAGCTTTTTGCGCGGCCAGTTCTATCACTTCAGCATCCGGCACCGGCACGCGCGAGCCATTTTCGTAAATATAATACCCTTTGCCAGTCTTCTGCCCAAACCGCCCGGCCTCGCACAACGCATCGCTCACCGGCGCCTTCACGCCACGGCCCTTACGAATCCGCCAGCCCACATCCAGCCCGGCTAAATCCCCCATCGCATAGGGCCCCATGGGGAAGCCAAATTTCACCACCACCGCATCAACATCCTGCGGCTTGGCGCCCTCCAGCAATAACCGCTCGCACTCGGTCGAGCGCCGGGCCAGCATCCGGTTGCCCACAAACCCATCGCAATTACCAACAACAACCGGAATTTTCCCCAGCAGCTTGCCCGCCGCCACCGCCGTTGCAATCGCTGCCATCGAACTATGTGAACTCCGCACAATTTCCAGCAGCTTCATCACATTGGCCGGCGAGAAAAAATGCATTCCCACCACATCCCCTGGGCGTGATGTACTTTCCGCAATCGCGTCCACATCCAAGGTCGAGGTGTTCGAGGCCAGCAACGTTCCGGGCTTGGCAATTTTATCCAGCTTGCCAAAAATCTCTTTCTTCAGCCCAATCTCTTCAAACACCGCCTCGATCACAATATCCGTATCGGCAATTACATTCCAATCCAGCGTGCCGGTAATCAGCGCGACACGCTTATCCATGGCGTCTTGCTGCAACGCCCCGCGCTCGACTGAAACCGCATAAGTCTGTTGAATCCGCGCCAGCCCTTTGGCGAGGAACTCCTCGGTGGTCTCCACAATACTCACCGGCACACCAGCATTGGCAAAGCACATCGCAATGCCGCCGCCCATGGTGCCGCCCCCAATCACCACGGCTTTTTTAATCACCGCAGGCTTTACCCCGGCAGGCATATCCGGAACCTTCGCGGCCTCGCGCTCGGCGAAAAATATATGCCGCTGCGCCCGGCTCTGGTCGCCCACCACCAATTTCATGAACAAGTCGCGCTCCGCCGCCAGCCCCGCCTCAAACGGCAGCATGAATGAATTGCGCACCGATTCCACGCAGGCCGCAGGCGCATCCACGCCCGCCAGTTTTTTCAATGCCGCCTTCGCCGCCGCCTCAAATGCCGCCGGGTTCTCGCGCACCGGTAAAATCTTCGCCGCGCGGTCACGCACTTTCACCAGCGGTACAGCCTCCGCCAGCACGCGCTTGGCAAATGCCACCGCGCCTGCAACCGGCTCGGCCACAATCTCATCAATAATCCCATCCGCCAGCGCCTGCTTTGCGCCAACCGGCGCACCCGCCACTATCATCGCCACCGCCTTTTGCGGCCCCACCAAGCGTGGCAGCCGCTGCGTCCCGCCCGCCCCCGGCAGCAGCCCCAACTTCACTTCCGGCAGGCCCATCCGCGCATCAGCACTGGCCACCCGGAAATGACACCCCAGCGCAATCTCCAGCCCGCCACCCAAAGCAGTGCCAAATATCGCCGCCACCACCGGCTTCGGGCTGGCCTCAAATTCCGCAATCACCTCCTGCAATCCCGGCTGCTTCAGCGGCTTGCCAAACTCGGTAATGTCGGCGCCCGCAAAAAACATCCGGCCCTTGCAGCCCAGCACAATCGCCCGCACCGCCGCATCGGCCACCGCCTGACGCACTGCCGCCACCAGGCCTTCGCGTACCGCATGGCCCAGCGCGTTCACCGGCGGGTTATCAGCCAAAATCAGCGCCACGCCATCAACAACAGCCAGTTCGATACATCCATTGATCTGGACCATGTTATCCTCCATTGGCAGTTAGGTTTTCGTCAGTTGAGCCGCACTTTCCGTTTACGTCAAGGTAAGTTTCCGATGCCGCATTTACAACAACGCACCGCCCTCATCGCCGCCGCCCGCAGCCTCACCGGGCTGGGCCTCAACACCGGCACCGCCGGTAATTTAAGCCTGCGCACTATCCACGGCATGCTCATCACCCCCTCCGCCATCCGTTACGACGACCTTACCACCGAGATGATCGCGATGATGCCGCTGACAAGAGATTACGGCACCTGGGAAGGCCCGAAACGCCCCTCCTCGGAATGGCGCTTCCACCTCGATATCATGCGCGCCCGCCCGGATGTCGGCGCCATTGTCCACACCCACGCGCCTTTTTGCACGGCACTCGCCATGGCCCGGCGCGCCATCCCGGCCTGCCACTACATGGTCACCCGCTTCGGCGGCGGTGATGTCCGCTGCGCGCCCTACGCTTTGTTTGGCACCGCCGCGCTTTCCGCTCTGGCGGTCGAGGCGCTGGAAGGCCGCACCGCCTGCCTGCTCGCCAACCACGGCCTCATCGCCACCGGCGCCACGCTCGATGCCGCCATGGGCACGGCGGTGGAACTGGAAATGCTGGCCAAACAATATTGCCTTTCACTCAGCATCGGCGGCCCGGTGCTGCTCACCGCGCAGGAAGTCGCCGAAGCCCAGCAGCAATTCGCCACCGCCTATTTGCCTAATGAGTAGCGCCAATGACTAAAGCCGCCATTTATGGCCATCGCGGGGCGAGGGGAGAGTGCCCGGAGAACACCCTGGCAGGTTTCGCGCATGCAATGGCCGCCGGCGTCACCGGCTTCGAGACCGACATCTCCCTCACCGCCGACCTCATCCCGGTGCTGCACCACAACCCCGACCTGCCCGACGGCCGGCTGATCCGTAACCTAAATTTCGCCGAACTCTCCGGCATTCCCACGCTCGCCGAAGCCCTGGCACAATTTCCCCACCTCAACTGGCTGCTGGAAATCAAAACCTTCCCGCCAACCCCCGAGAAATGCCACGCACCCGCGCTGATGGTGGAAAAAACCCTCGAAGCGATCGCGGCCTCCGGCATTTCGCCAGACCTCATCAGCATCCTGGCGTTCGATTGGTCGGTGTTGCGCGAAGTGGCCGCCCAAGCGCCCACCATGCCCCGCGTCTGCCTGACCGCCCCCGACACCGAGGCCGAGCCGGTGTTATGGTGGGGCGTGACAAGCCCGGCCAGCACCCCGCAGGCAGTGGCCGATAGCGGTGCCACCGCCTGGGCCGCGCATTTTGAGACTCTGAGTGAACATAAAATCCATAAGGCCCGTGCCCTGGGCCTCAAGATTTACAGTTGGACCGTCAACGACCCGGCGCAATTCACCCGCCTATCACCCTTGATCGACGTCATCATGACCGACTACCCAACCCGCTTCATTCCGCCGCCACGTTAAACGCCCAGAAATTCGCCTGCGGTGAGGTGCGGGCAATGAACGTTCGCATTTCCGGTTGCAGCCAGCCATCCTGGCCCAGCAGTACACTCACCGGCACGAAGAACTCATGCGCATGTGGCACTTGATGGGTTGAAAATCCTTCGTAATCCTTTGGCCGCAGCCCGTACATCACCCGAATATCACGCACCGGCACGGTAATCGCCTCGGTCGGCGCGGCTTTCAGCAACTCGGTGCGCTTCCAGCGCGGCGTGCCGTCGGTGGTGGCGTACTCACCCAGCAGCCAGTTCAGCGGGCACACCGCCAGCAACGAATGCATCGAGGGCGAAAAACGCGAGCGTTTATCAAGCAAATTCGGAAACGATCCGCAAACCTCGATGACGAAAATATCCACGTACGGATCGCGCTCGCTGCCGCCAAAATTCATCCACAGCCCATCCGGCACAGTGCGCATCCGGTTGGTGCCAGGCAGCTTCAAATAAGGGTATTCAATATCGTCATTCACCACCGGCCGGGCTTTCACCCAGGCGCCGCCCCACATCCCCTCATCCAGCCCAGGCGGACGGTTCGGCCAGGCCCGCAATTTTTGCCGTACCAACGCATCCAGACTCACGATCGCCATTATTGCCTCCAGTTTCATGTCAGGTCACACAACCATAAATTGAATACTGACCAAAACGACTCGAGATGCAAGATGTATTTCATGTAAATATAAAATTAATTTTAAGTTAACACTCAAAAAGCTGCATTTGTAATATGTTTATAATTCAGCAGACTCTCCAATGGTCTTTCCATGAAGCTTAAATTTATCCACAGCCATGGCCTGATAGCCGTCTATAACTCTGGGTTGCAATAGGCCGCCAGAAAAACCCGTACCGCCCCATCCACCACTTGCTCAATCTCCGCCTCGCTGGCGCGGAATGCCGCATTGGTGCGCGCCCGCATCACCAGCCTTGTCTGCGAGAGGGCAAAAAACTGCTCGGCGGCAAACACCGGATCGCTCGCCCGCAACCGTCCCACCGCCACCTGCCGGGATATCCAGGCCGCCATTTTAGCGACCATGATATTCGGTCCGGCCTCGATAAATGCTTGTGCCAACTCGGGAAATTTCGAGGCTTCCATCACCGCCACCCGGTAGATCGCCATGCCGCGCGCCGACAGCATCATCCGCAGCATAGCCCGGCAAATCCGCGCCAGTTCGGCTTCTACGGCGTTCCCCTCCGGCGCGTCTTTGAAAACTTCCTGCACCAGACAGTCGCAATTCTCCCTCACAAAGGCCGCAAACAAGGCTTCCTTACCGGGAAAATAATTATACAACGTGCCCTTTGAGACATTGGCCGCCGCCGCAATCTGCGACATTGAGGCGCCCTCATAGCCATCACGTATGAACACCGCTGCGGCACCGGCCACAATCCGCTCGCGCCGCTCGGGGGAAAGCATATCAGGGTCAATATGAACAACGTCTACCATCTCTTGATCTTGACCCTGTTTGGTGCGAAATGCAAGATGACCGAACCGATCGGTCAGTTGGGAGAGTCATATGGGAAAGCCACCGCAAACCCGCAGCAGGAAGCCGTTTGTCATTTTATTCCTGGTGCTCGCCAGCGTCGCCGCTGCCGGGCTGGTCTATTACCTCCTCAACCGCGGTTATGAAACCACTGACGACGCCCAGATTGACGGCAACATCTATGAAATATCCCCTCGCACTGCCGGGCAGGTGGTGCAGGTGCTGGTGAACGATAATCAGCATGTCACCAAGGGCCAGGTGCTGGTGCAACTAGACCCGCGTGATGAGCAAGCCGCCCTGGCCAAGGCCGAGGCGGATCTGGCGCAGGCGCAAGCGCAGGTGACCGTGGAACAGGCCAATCAGGGTCAGGCCACCGCCAATGTCAGCGTCGCCGACGCCTCATTGCTGCAAGCGCAGCAGGATTATCAGCGTTACCGCGCCATTAACCAGCGCGCCATCAGCCAGCAACAACTGGATTCCGCCACCGCCACCATCCGCGCCGCCAAGGCCAAATATGACGCCGCCATCCAGCAGCAATCTGGTTCACAGGCTTCGGTCACGGCGGCCAAAGCCGATTTAGCGGCCGCCAAGGTCGCTGTCGATAACGCCAAGCTGCAACTTTCCTACACCACAATCATCGCTCCCGCCGCCGGCCGGGTCGCCATGCGCACCGTCCGCACAGGAGATGTTGAGGCTGCAGGCGCTGGGCTGATGGCCGTTGTCGGTGATGACGTCTGGGTGACCGCCAACTATAAGGAAACCCAGCTACCCGGTATCCACCCCGGCGAACCCGCCACCATCACGGTTGATGCCATCCCCGGGGTTACCTTCAAGGCGCATGTCGATAGCATCGGGGCAGGGACGGGCGCGGTATTCAGCCTGCTGCCTTCGGAAAACGCCACCGGCAATTATGTCAAAGTCATCCAGCGCGTACCGGTGAAGCTGGTGTTCGACGACAACCGCGTCGCGCAATACGGCCTTGCACCTGGTCTATCGGTATTGCCCACCATCACCATCCAGCCATGAATGCTGCTGCCGCCAGTCCGGCCTACGACCTGCCGCGCTCCCCGGCAGGGCCGTTTAACCCCTGGTTCATCGCCGGAGTGGTCTCGCTTGCCACTTTCATGGAGGTGCTGGACACCACCATCGCTAATGTTGCGCTCACCCATATGGCCGGTTCGCTTGGCGCCAGTGAGGATGAAAGCACCTGGATTCTCACCAGCTATTTGGTGTCCAATACCATCATCCTGCCGATCAGCGGCTGGCTCGCCAACGTCATTGGCCGCAAACGCTTTTATCTCATCTGCGTGGCGTTATTCACAATCAGTTCAGTCGGCTGCGCTTTCGCCTCCACTCTACCGATGATGCTGATCGCCCGGGTCTTCCAGGGCCTCGGCGGTGGTGGATTAGCGCCCGTCACGCAATCCATGCTGGCCGACAGCTTCCCGCCCGCCAAACGCTCCCAGGCCTTCGGCGTTTTTGGCCTCACCGTCATCGCCGCCCCTGCCATCGGCCCCATCCTCGGTGGCTGGCTCACCGATAACCTCTCCTGGCATTGGATTTTCCTGATCAACCTGCCGGTCGGGCTAATAGCCTTCACCCTCATCAGCGTTTTCATCTCCGAACCCGCCATCATGGTTCAGGAGCGCATCGAGCGTCTGAAAGGCGGCCTGAAGCTGGATTATCTCGGCCTGTTTCTGGTCACCGTGGGTTTTGGCATGCTGCAAATCTTCCTCGATAAATTCCAGGAAGATGATGGTTTTTCCTCACACTTCATCCTTACCAGCTTCATCATCGTGGTGGTTTCGCTCAGCCTGCTGGCGGTATGGGAGTGGCAGCACCCTTATCCAGTGATGAACGTCCGGCTGTTCAAAGTCCGCAATTTTGCCATCGGCAACATCCTGTTATTTTTTGTCGGTTTTATCCTGCTCAGCTCAACCCAGCTACTCCCCGAACTCACCCAGACCCTGCTCGGCTATGATTCCACCACCTCGGGTTTTGCCTTGGCACTTGGCGGCATGTTTACCATCGGGCTGATGCCGGTGGCAGGCTACATCACCGGCCGCTATGTTCCGGCAAAACTGCTGATGGGGTTGGCCTTTATCGAAGTCGGTATCGCTTTGCTCTTACAAAGCTCGATCTCACCGGAGGTCTCGTTTGGCATCATTTCAACCTACCGGGTTTTGCAGGTCATCGCGCTGCCATTCATTTTCATTCCGGTAAATTCCGTCAGCTACATCGGCGTCCCGCCGCAAAACAACGGCGAGGCCTCGGCGCTTATCAACCAGTCGCGCAACCTCGGCAGTTCAGTTGGTATTTCCTTCGTCAACACCATGCTGGCATACCGGCTGCAATTTCATCACGCCCGGCTGACAGAAGCGATCACACCGTATACCAGCCCGCACGGGCTTAAGCTTTCTCAAATCAGCCCGATAGTGCAAACTCAGGCTTCATTCTTAAGCTATCTGGATATGTTTCATCTGGTCGGAATCATCGCCCTGATGCTCTGGCCTTTGGTGTTTTTGTTGAAATCGCCGCCGAAATCGGCGTCATAGGAGCTTTTCTTGGTCACCTCTTTCAAATCCCGGCTTCTGGTTGCCTGCCTCTTCACCACCGCGCTTAGCGGCTGTGAAGTCGGCCCCAATTTTATCAAGCCACATGCCGCCGTCCCGCCGGCCTTCATCCAGGACCAGCCGGCCGCTGAAACCACGCCCTATGTCACCGGCGATGCGGTGGACCCGAAATGGTGGGAAAGCTTCAATGACCCTGAGCTTACCAAGCTGGAAACCGAGGCGGTGGCTGGCAACCTCGATCTGCAAATCGCCACTCAGCATCTGCTGGAGGCGCAGGCGCAAGCGCAGGTCGCCGGCGCACCTTTGTTTCCCAACCTGAGCGGCAATGGCTCCTACACCCGCGAGGCTCCCAGCAAGGAAGGTATTTTCAACGCTTTCGGCTCTGGTGCCAATGGCGGCCTGGCGGGCGGCGGCATCGTACCGCTCAACCTCTATCAATACGGGCTGCAATCAATGTTCGACCTCGATCTATGGGGCAAGAACCGCCGGGCGGTAGAAGCCGCCGTCGCCGCCGCGCAATCCTCCGAGGAAGCCCGCCGGGCCGCATTGTTGAATGTCGAGGCGCAGGTTGCCGCCGCTTATATTCAAATGCGCGGTGCCGAGGCAGTTCTCACCCTCACGCAGCAAAACCTTGAATCCGCCAACCAGTTGGTCAAGCTCACCTCCGAGCGTGAGCAGGCGGGTCTGACCACCGCGCTCGATGTTGCCAATGCCCGCGCCACCCAGGCCCAGATCGCCAGCCAGATTCCCACCCTAATCGCCCAGCGCGATACCTATATGGGCCAGATCGGCCTGCTGCTGGGTGTCACCCCGGTCACACTTCCCGCCGATCTTACCACCCCCGCCGCCGTGCCTTTGGCGCCGCCTTCGGTGCCGGTGGGTCTGCCATCTGACCTATTGCGCCGCCGCCCCGATGTGCGCGAAGCCGAAGCCAGCCTGCATGAAGCGACCGCCGAAACCGGCGTGGCGGTGGCCAGCTTCTTCCCCGATATTTCGCTCTCCGGGTCGGTCAGCCTGCAGGCATTGCAGCTCAGCAACCTCAATGAGTTCAAGGCGATCACCTATGCCGCCGGCCCTGAAATCACCATCCCGATCTTCCAGGGCGGTGAGCTGAATGGCCAGTTGAATTTGCGCAAGGCCCAGCAGAAAGAAGCCGCCATCAACTACGCCAAAACCGTGCTGACCGCGTTCTATCAGGTCGATGTGGCGCTGGTGACCTACAACCAGGAGCACGCCGCGCTCGAACAACTCACCGTCGAAACCCAGCAGAGCAAAATTGCCTTAAACCTCGCTGAAGACCAATATAAGCAAGGCTTGGCCGACTATCTGGCAGTGCTGAACGCCGAACAGACCTTCATCGCCGCGCAGCAGGCGCAAGCGCAGGCAGTAGCGCAACTCTCCGGCGATTTAGTGACCTTATACCAAGCCCTCGGCGGAGGCTGGGAAGGCACTTTCCCTGAGGCTCCGGCTGCCAAATAAAAAAGGGCTGCGGCAATAAACCGCAGCCCTCTCGTCTAATGCGGCAAGCCGCGCCGTTACTTCATCGCAATTTGTAAGTTGCTATCAATTTTATCGAGGAAGTCCTGAGTATTCAGCCAGGGCGCACTCTTGCTGATCAGCAACGCCAAATCCTTCGTCATGAAGCCGGATTCCACCGTCTCCACGCACACACGCTCCAATGTCTCGGCAAACGTCACAACATCGGGCGTACCATCAAACTGGCCGCGATAAATCAACCCGCGGGTCCAGGCAAAAATACTGGCGATCGGGTTGGTGCTGGTCGGCTTGCCCTTCTGGTGGTCGCGGTAATGCCGGGTCACGGTGCCATGCGCCGCCTCGCTTTCCACTGTCTTGCCATCCGGGCTCAGCAGCACTGAAGTCATCAGGCCCAAGCTGCCAAAACCCTGCGCCACGATGTCGCTTTCCACGTCGCCATCGTAATTCTTACAGGCCCACAAATAGCCGCCGTTCCATTTCAGCGCACTGGCCACCATGTCGTCGATCAGGCGGTGTTCGTAGGTTAGGCCTTCGGCTTCGTATTTGTCCTTAAACTCGTTATCATAAATTTCCTGAAACGCATCCTTGAACATGCCGTCATAGGCTTTCAAAATTGTGTTCTTGGTGGAGAGATACACCGGGTATTTGCGCATCAAACCATAATTCAAACTGGCGCGGGCAAAACCCTGAATTGAGGCCAGGGTGTTATGCATGCCCATCGCCACGCCGGGGCCTTTGAAATCATGCACATCCATCAGCATCGGCGCACTGCCGTCCGCCGGATGATAGGTTAATTGCACCAGGCCAGGGCCGGGGATTTTGGTCTCGGTGGCGCGGTAAATATCGCCATACGCATGGCGCCCGATCACGATCGGCTCGGACCAGTGCGGCACCAGACGCGGCACGTTTTTGCAGATGATCGGCTCGCGGAAAATCGTGCCGTCCAGCACATTGCGAATCGTGCCGTTCGGGCTGCGCCACATCTTCTTGAGGTTAAATTCCACCACCCGCGCTTCGTCAGGCGTAATGGTCGCGCATTTCACGCCCACGCCATATTGCTTGGTGGCATAGGCGGCATCCAGGGTCACCTGATCATTGGTCTCGTCGCGATATTCGATCCCGAGGTCGAAATACTTCAGGTCGATGTCGAGATAGGGGAGGATCAGCTTTTCCTTGATGAACCCCCAGATGATCCGGGTCATCTCATCGCCGTCCATTTCAACAACCGGGGTCTTTACCTTGATTTTGGCCATATTTCAGCTCCTGAGTTATAGCTATTCCCTAATCATCATCGTCCGGCCCGACAACCCTGACGCGCACGTTAACTCAAGTCGGCCCCGCATGGACGCCATGCGCCGGGCGCGATAGAAAACCGCTTCAACCATGAGGATTTGCGATGAGCGGACGGATTGCGGCGAAAATTGACTGGGCAAGCGACTGGGACCGCGACGCCGCGCTGACCACCGCCCGGCTGCTGCTGGAGATCAAGGCGGTGAATTTCCGCCCCGAGGAGCCTTATACGCTCACCTCCGGCTGGAAATCCCCGGTCTATATCGACTGCCGCAAAATTATCTATTTCCCCCGGGCGCGGGCCAAAATCTGCGACCTGGCGGTCGAAAAAATCTCCCGCCACATCGGCTATGAGTCCATTCAGGCGGTGGCCGGCGGTGAGACGGCGGGGATACCTTTTGCCGCCTGGATCGCCGAGCGCATGGGCGCCCCGATGGCCTATGTCCGCAAGCAGCCCAAAGGCTTTGGCAAAAACGCCCTGATCGAGGGCGATGTGCCGGAGGGCTTGAACACCCTGCTGGTGGAGGACTTAAC
Organism: Acidocella sp.; assembly: GCA_031291755.1. Classification (GTDB taxonomy): domain Bacteria; phylum Pseudomonadota; class Alphaproteobacteria; order Acetobacterales; family Acetobacteraceae; genus Acidocella. Next base: position 42,900 of record JARLIK010000001.1, read on the forward strand.
CACCGATGGCGGTTCCAAAATCGCCTTCGCCAAGGCGCTGCGCGACTCTGGCGCCATCTGCAACCATACCTTCGTGGTGTTCTTCTACGGCGTGTTCCCCGGCAGCTTCGAGACGCTGAAGAAAATGGATATCGAATTGCACCATTTATGCACCTGGTGGGATGTGCTGGAAGCCGCCAAGGACCGGCCATATTTCTCCGATGCCGCGCTGGCAGGGGTGCGCAAGTTCCTGGAAGACCCAATGAAATGGTCGGCCGCCCACGGCGGCGTGGCCACGGCCGAGGAAGCCTTGGCGAAGAAGCTGGGCAAAGGCTGAGCTACCCCGCCTCCTCGTCATTCCCGCGGCTCCCCTCGTCATTCCCGTGCCCCTCCCGTCATTCCCGCGAAGGCGGGAATCCTCTAACTTTTCGTTAGTCGATTTCCGAATTCTTCAACCACATCAGTGCCTTACCGCGAAAATGTTACACGTGTACCATTGATAACTTCGCGTTATTTCCAGTTATAAAGCGACTCCGCCAAAATCCGCTCCAACACCATCGCGTCCACCGCTTTCGGTGCCCCCGCCAGCAGCCGCTGTTGCTTCAACGCCCCCGCAATAATCTCCGGAAAATCCGCCTCGCCATACCCAAGCTCAGCAATTCCCGAGGGCGCACCAACGGCTTTCATCATATCAATCAGCGCGCCCGGCAAGCTCTCGGCATCAGGATGCTCAATTTTATGTCCACGCAGCAATTCCGCCGCCTGAATATGTTTTGCTGGTGCGGCATCATAAGTATAACGAAACGCCGCTGGTGAACTAACAATCACTGAATACCCGTGCGGCACAAAGCCATAATTGCGTGAGTACCCCTGTGCATGAAACACATGCTTGATCCCAGCAACCGGGTAGGCGATGGCATGCGGAATATGCACGCCCGCGGTGCCAAACCCGATGCCCGCCATGGTCGCCCCCAGCATCATGGTGCCGCGCGCCTCGGTATCATCGCCATCCGCCACGGCGCGCGCCAAAAACTGTCCGGAAAATTCAATGGCTTTCAACGACCAGATATCCGCCACCGGGTTCGAGCCCTGATAAGGCGGGCGCTCATCGGGCGAGGCCGGCTTCGGTCGCTCGTTATAGGGCTTGGAAATATAGCTCTCAATGGCATGGCAAAGCACATCCAGCCCCGCTGAAGCGGTCACGCCGCCGGGGGTCGAGCGTGCTAAATCCGGGTCAACAATCGCCAAAGTGGGCCGCATATACCGGTGCGAGATGCCGGTTTTCACATGCAACTCGGGAATATCCAAAATCGCCACTGTCGTCGCCTCTGAACCCGAACCCGACGTGGTGGGCAGGCAAATAAGAGGTTTGAGCGGCGCGGAGGGCTTCTTGCCCCCGCCGATCGGCGGGTTCACATAATCCATGATCGCGCCGCCATGCACCGCAACCAAATTCATGATCTTGGCAGTATCAATGGTAGAGCCGCCGCCCAAAGCCACAAACCCATCGACGCGGTGCTGCTTGCAAAAATCCACGGCCTGATTGAGGGAGTCCAGGGTCGGCTCAACGCGGATATCCTCGAAGCGCGTGAATTTTACGCCGGATTTCGTAATAATCGTCTCGATTCGCTCGATCAGCCCGAATTCGTGCAGCGCCGGGTCGGTGACCAATATCACGCTGGCAAGGCCAAACCGCTTTAATTCCCAGCCCAGTTCCTCGGAACTGCCGGTGCCGAATTTCAATTGGGTTGCTTCCAGCGTGAAAATGCTCTCAAATTCGGCCATTGGTGTTTCCCCTTGCTGCTTCTGCTTTCATCATTCACTCAGGCAGCGAGGTCAATCTTCATAAAGGTGATGTGCCGATGTTGGATCTGATCAGCCAGTTGCGTTCCGCGCTGGGCGACAAGGCGGTTATTGCCAGCACACCGGAAATGGCCCCGTACGAGACCGACTGGCGGCGGATTTATAACAATAAGGCCGTATGTGTGGTGCTGCCCGAGACCACCGCCCAGGTGGCAGCCGTGGTGCGTCTGGCGGGTGCTGCCGGCGTGAAGCTGGTCCCGCAAGGCGGCAATACCGGGCTGGTGGCCGGTGGCGTGCCGGTGGCCGGACCGCCTCAAATTATCATGAATTTACAACGAATGAATAAAATCCGCGCCCTCGATGCTACGAGTGATACCATCACAGTCGAAGCCGGTGTGACCTTGCAGGCGGTGCAGGAAGCCGCGGCCAGGGCAGGGCGGCTGTTTCCGGTCAGTCTGGCCGCCGAAGGCTCGGTGCAGATCGGCGGCGCGATTTCCACCAACGCCGGTGGCATCCAGGTGCTGGCCTATGGTTCGATGCGCGCCCAGGTGCTGGGGTTGGAAGTGGTGCTGGCCGATGGCCGCACCTGGAATGGATTGCGGGTGTTGCGCAAGGACAATACCGGTTTTGATCTCAAACAGATTTTTATCGGTGGCGAAGGCTTGCTCGGCATCATTACCGCCGCAGTGCTGCGGCTGCACCCGGCAGTCACGGCGCATGCCACCGCTCTGGTAGGGGTGCCCAACATCTACGCGGCGGTGGCGGTGTTCAAGGCGATGCAGGTGCAGGCCGGTCAGGCGGTTAGCGCGTGTGAATTCATTACGGCCGGGGCACTGGCGCTGGGCCTGGCGCATAGTCCCGCCATCCGCCTGCCATTTACCTCTGCTAATTATGTGCTGGTGGAAATCTCCGCGCACGCGCCCGGCCAGGGCGTGCAGGAGATATTGCTCTCGGCGCTTGAGCCTTTGCTGGAAGATGGCATCGCCAGTGATGTGGTGGTGGCGCAGTCCGAGCGTGAGCGGGCGGACCTATGGCGGATCCGCGAAACCTTGTCGGATGGTGAGCTGGCTGCCGGCGGCTCGATCAAGCATGATATCTCGGTGCCGATCAGCGATATTCCGGTGCTGGTGGCGGCGGTCGAGACGCTGGTGGCGTATCGGTTTCCAGGCTTCCGCTTAAATATTTTTGGCCATCTTGGTGATGGTAATCTGCATGTGAATGTGCGCCCGCCGGCGGGGCGCACGCTGGCAGATGTTGGTCCCAGCAAAGCCGCGATCACCGAAGCGATTGAGAGTCTCGCGATGAGCTATGGCGGCAGTTTCAGCGCCGAGCACGGCATCGGCCAGATGCGCCTTGAAGGTATGGCGGCGCATAAATCATCGGTGGAGTTGGACTTGATGCGGGCGCTAAAGACCGCGCTTGATCCACAAGCACTGCTAAACCCCGGCAAGATGCTGCCGGAGCCGTAAAACAGTTGGGGCGCTAGACTGCCCCAACCGTGTATAGTTGATTACTTGCCGGTGAGCGTGGCGAGATAGGCAATCACGTCGGCGCGGTCAGCCGCATCCGGCAGCCCGGCGTAGGGCATTTTGGTGCCGGGAACAGCGCCCTGCGGGGCGGCGAGAAATTTATCCAGCGTGGCGTCGTTCCAGGTCAGATTGGCGCCCTTCAGCGCGGGTGAATATTCATAGCCAGCCGCCACGCTGGCGGCAGGCTTGCCATAAATCCCCGCCAAGGATGGTCCAATGCCATTGGCACCAACTGTCACACCGTGACACATGGCGCACTGACTTTGAAACACGCCGTTCCCCTTTGTGGCGTCGCCCGCGGCATGGGCTACACTGGCGCCCGCCAGCATCAGAATGCCTGTAGCCAAACTGAATAATTTGCTCGTGGATGTCATTGCAGTTTTCCTAATAGAAGTTTCAGAAAGCGAGCCAGATGCCGGTGAACAACAGATTATTGGCATTTGCGCTGGCCCCCGCGCCGTCATAATTACTACCGCGGCCGTTGAAGGTGGGGTAGATGATCGCCTCAACAAAAAATTTCGCATTTGCCCATGGCATGAATTTTGGCCCGCCATTGTTCCAGGGGTAATAGTCAATCTCAGTCGTAAAACTGCTGGTATCGGGTTTGGTATTGGCGGTACCATAAGCCAGAGCGTCGCCGCTGCCAACAATGTTGCTGTAGGTTTCGGTGATGCCGTATTTCTGGTGGTACAAATATGAGGCCGTCAACGTCACGGTATCAAGTGTGTCATTCATATTGCTGCTCAGCCCCTGAGCATAACTTGCGGGCAGATGCTGCCATTCATGGATATAGGCGGCTTGCAGCGAGAGCGCGTGTGTGGCGGAGATGAATTGCAGTTGGGAATCCAACCCAATATCGGTCTTGTGATCAGCGGCGGTGTGCGAGATGCCGCTGGGAATCGGATTGTCCTGCAGGCCGATAGCACCAAGCTCAAACGAATTATTCGCCCAGCTATGCTGCCAGGCTAGGCGGCCATAGGGGATGACGCCCGAGATCGGGTTATAGCCGACACCCAGCGTGTGGCCGAGATTGTTGGGCAGCGATTGATAGACATTGACCTCGGCATATAACAGGTCACTCAGCGTGATATTCATCGCTCCGTAAGCACCGAGTCCCATTACCTGCCCGCCTAGCGAGGCCAACTGCACGGCAGTTGGCGGGCCAGCGCCCAATGCATCAGGCAGGAACGGATAGCCCCAGGCGGGCGGGGTGTTCCATAAATCGGTCACGCCGGGGTTGTTGTTGAAGGTGAAGCCGTAGAAGAGCGGTTTTTTTAAGAACGTTGTCAGACGAGCTAACCTTATGTCGGTATTGTCCCAACTAAAGGTATGGCCGATGCCATTGTAAGTGGCCTGAATGAAGGCACCCAATCCAATGGGGGCATACAGCGCACCACCGTAAAAGATGCTGGTTTGCTGGACTGACCAAGCGTTATTGGAGGGATAATCGGGGGCCAACCCGCCTGGTACTTTGTTCTGCACATGGGTAAAGCCGATTTGCGACATCAGGGCCAGATTCTTGAAATCCGGGAACATGCCGCCGGCGACATAGCCTTCCAGTTTGAACTCCCGCCCGTACGGGGTGAGTTGCGGAAAGCCGATATGGCAGGCGGAGCAAGGCTCACCGGTCTGCGCGGCAAACGCCGGAATGGCATGGGCGGCATTAGTATTCGCCAGGAAGCCGGTAAGAGCCAGGGCCGCAACAGGCCAGGGCCGACATACAGTTGAGACTCGGACCATCGTTTCGCTCCACTTTATTCGATAGTCGCCAATACGGGCAAAACCCCAATATCTTCATTGATTTGGATCAATAGTTGCAGAATATCGCTACTAACGGCGAGCCTGGGGATAAGTTAGAGCGCTTTATGTCCAGCTTGACGCAACCGCGCCAAGCCGAACGCGCTTTAACCATTTGATAAGAGGCCGATTCACGTTTTCGGTTGCCGCACAGTGCGCGTCAACCTCAAACGATCAGATTCAGGCGCTGACCCGGTTGCGGCCAGCGGTCTTGGCCCGGTACAAGGCCGTATCGGCATGTTCGATCAGGGTCTCGCCGCTGATCGGATGGGCTAGGTGCGTATAAACCCCGATGCTGGCTGTAATAATCCCATATGGCGAACCGGGATTGGCATGTTGCAGATCAGTAATGGCGGCCAGAACGCGCCCGGCAACTTCAAGTGCACGCTCTTCATCGGTGCCCGGCAAGATGAGCAAAAACTCATCTCCACCATAGCGGATTAAAATATCGGTCTTGCCGCGCAGGTTATTGCGGATGGTATCAGCCACCACCCGGAGACAATGGTCACCTCGTAAATGGCCAAGCTGGTCATTGAGAGATTTGAATTTGTCGATATCGATCATGCAGACACTGAGCGGGATGAGATTTTTGGTGGTTTCACTCATTGCGGCGCAGAGTTCGTCGAAATAGCGGCGGTTGGGGATATCGGTCAGCCGGTCAAGATAAGCCATTGAGGAAAGTTCAGCATTGCGGCTGGCGGTTTCCTGCGCGTTGATCTCATCGCGCAAATTGATGAGAAACAGCCGGTGCTGAAAGCGGTTCTGAATCCGCCGGGCCTGCAGCAAGGCATAGGCGGTGGCAGCATATAAGGTGAAGAGCTGTAATTTGGCCGCCACCGCGCCGAAGCTGTTGATGGACATGTAGATAGCGGTCAGAAAAATGGCCAGCAAGGCCAGCAGTTTTGCATATTTCAAATCAATGTTGATGAACATGATGACCGAATAAACCACCAGCAGGGCGTTAATGAGATAGCCCTCCGCAATTTCGGGCTGGCCTGAGAGGTTTCCAGCAACGCAGGCTCCGGCGATGCACATCAGCGGCATAATGATGACGGGCCATTGCTCGCGTCCCATCAAATAGCTGCGCCGCAACAGCAAGCCGCAAACCAGGCAGGTGAGCGAGATGAAGATGCGGACGGCGATGGTAATTTTCAACGCTATCGGCGGCTGTTCAAAAACATCGAAACCGGTGAGGAGAATATTGATGGCGCCGACCCAGAAGAACCAGGCACTCATGATGGCGCGGCGGATTTTGCTGGAGCGGGCCTCGTACAGTGTGGCGATGTCAGGCGGCAGTTCGAGGTCACGCACCCTGACCATCAACAGGGCTTCAACCTGCTGTTTTAAATGCGCAGGCATATTGTCGTTCACGGGTGATGGCAGTGCTGCGCCATATTCAGGTATCGCAGCAAGGCTCATGGTCGTTCAAACAGGCGCGGCTGGATTTCATGTTGCTTGAATATAACCTTTGGTTGAATTTATAAAGTCTGTATATTTGAAATTGCACGTAAATTATAGGAATTTTGTGAACAGCCAATGAACCGGATGGCAAATCAATTATAATTTATATTTGATTAATTAGTGCTGCGGCGCCTGGTTAAGCCTGGCGGTATTTGCGCATGTGGCAATGCGCGATGCCGGCTTCCATAAATGCCTCGCCGATGGCGGTGTAACCAAGCGCTGCGTAGAACGGCATGGCTTGAATCTGAGCATCGAGGATGATGACCGGCGCTGTCGTCATGGCTTCGACATGGCGCATCAAGGCTGCACCGACGCCGGTCCCCCGGCTGCTTGCCAGCACGGCCACCCGGCCGATTCGGGCGCTGCCATCGGGCTGCATCAACAATCGCGCGGTGCCTACCGGTTTGCTGTCAGCCAGGGCCAGAAAATGCCGGGCGGCGCGGTCGTGCTCGTCATGTTCTTCCTCAAGCGGAACATGCTGCTCCTGCACGAAAACGGCGACACGAATCGCCAGGCAATCAGCAAATTGCGGGGCGCTGGACTGATACTCGTAGATGATCATCGGGGCAGGGCGCTGGTTCAAGGCCGGTTAGCCGGTGAGCGCGATAACGGTGCTCTGCGGCGGCATGCTGGGCAGCAAGGTTGGCCAGCGGGTGGCTGGGTCATCGAAACTGGCGCTAGTGGTGGCGCCAGGGTGGCGCACCATCGCAAAGCTGGTGTGGGTGGCGGCATCGAAAGCCGCACCGCCGATGGCCGCCCCCACCGGGGCCAAATAGGCGGTGGTGATGCGGTATTTCGAGGGACCGCCGATCTGCATGATGAATAGGCCATCAGCGGTCTCGGAGGTATCGCCATGGCTGTCAGTGCCGATCCAGAGCTGGCCGAGCGAATCCAGGTTTAGCGTGCGCGGGTGTTTGAACCATCCATCCGAGCCAAGCCCGTACTGCGTTCCGGCAGATGTAGCGGGATTGCCGGCGGCAATAGCGATTTCGGCGCTGAAATTTTTGGCGGTTAGATCGCCGCCCGGCGCCTGCAGGGCCAGCACATAACCATTATCATCGTTGGCGCGCGGATTAAGGGCATTGCTATTGCCTGGGTTGCGGCCTGGATTACCCTGGCAGGCGAGGTAGAGCCTGCCATTTGCAGCAATCGCGATGCCGCCGGGCGCATCAAAAACGCTGCCGTTTGCGGTGCTGGCTGCCGCCAGCGTGCCAACCAGGCCCGGCGTATCGCCAGGCAGATCGATCCAGGTGAGGTGGCTGCCGTTGACCTGCGCCACCGCCAGCGTGCCGGAATCCAGCGCGGTACCGTCAGTGGCGTTGGTAGCGGCGATGAAGCGGAACAAATACCCGGCGGGATCATCCTGGCTCATAAACACCACCGGGCGGCCATCTGATGTGGCGGCGGCGATGGCGGATTTGGCGAAGCGGCCCAAAGCGGTGCGTTTGATGGGGATGGCGGCGGGATCGAGCGGGTTGACCTCAGTCGCCCAGCCGAATTTGGGCGCCTGGGCGGGGTCGTTATAGCCATAACCGGTATTGGCGAGGCGGGTCAGCCAGGGTGCGGCATGGCCTTCGCCGAACAGGGCCGTGCCCCAGGGGGTGATGCAGCCTCCTTGCGGCGCCAGCACGCCTTGCACTGTGTTGCCGATGGCGGCTGCCGCGGGGCCGGAAATCTGGCAGAGCGTGCCGTCGGTCAGGCGGCGGTTCTGGTACCCGCCAGCCACTGTTACCCAGCGGCCGCTGAGATATTGCAAGTTCAAAATGGTACCGCCCTGCAATTTGCCGGCGGCGTCGGGGTTATCAACCCCGCCGGGGAACACCATGCGGGCAGGGGCATCAGGGTTGGCCAGCACCATAATGAGGCGGGGGATGTTATCCTCGGCGGGCGGCGGGGCCAGCAGGCCGATCAGACTGGCATCATAGGGGAATTGCGTGCTGGCCTGTCCGGCGGTGAGCGGGTGAGGGTTAAAATTTGGGGCATCAGGCAGCAGCGCATCGCCCCAGCGCATGATGGTGAGCCGCGTGAAGGCTGGATTTACAGTATCATCCAGCTTGGCCGCTTGAGGATTGGGCAAAATCGCGACTGGGAGCGAGGCGGGTGGGCTGGCCACCCCGAGTGCAGTTTGGGCGCGGGCGAAGCCAAATCTGAGCGCTGTGAGCGATAACCCGCCCAGCAGAACCCGGCGCTGCATAAGTTTACAGCCCGCTGCCGCCAGATGCGCTTGGCCCGCCCAGCGCATCTGCCCCGATGCCCGAACCGGCCGCCGTGGCACCAGCGCCGCCCAGGCCCGGATTATAGCTGCCGACGCCGCCGACGAGCTGCTGCAGAATGCTGGCATTGCCGCCTGGCACCGGAGTTTGATTGTCATCCATCGCGACATTGACGCGATTCTTCAAACCATCCTTGCTGACCTTGCGAAGAATCCCGGCGTTGTCGAAGCTGAGCGTCACCACCTGCTGCTGCGAAATACCCTCAGTCTGGCCGATCCGCATTTTGGTGACCTGGCTGACATAAACCCAGTTATTATCGTTGAATTCCTCATGGAACGTCGGCGGGCCAAGCAGAGCCTGCACATCCGCCTGGTTGGAGGTGCCGGGGGTGAGTTCCTTCAGATCATGGTCGGAGACCTCGATGCCCCGGTAATGCGGGGCATCCGTGAACAGGGCGCAACCCGGCAGGGCCAAGGCGGCACCAAGGGAAGTGATGCGGAGCAGGCGTTGGAATGCAGGCAACTGGGTGGGGCGCAAGCTCAAGTCCTTCGGGTCTGGTTTCTGGCCGTGGCGTCTCCTACCATGGCTGCTCAGGATGTTCTACGCGCTCAAGCGGATGATGCCAATAAAGCGGGACGATATTGATGAATGACGAGATGAGCGAGATTTTTAGCCGCCGGATGAAGCTGGGGGGAGTCGCTACGGCGCCGGTCAAGCGGGTGATAACGGCAACCGCGGCGGAATGTGCCGCTTTGGCGGCGTTATTTGGCTTGCCGGGTATCGCAGCCCTGGAGGGTGAGTTCGTGGTGAGCCACGAGCGCGGTGGGGTGCTGCTGGCGGATCTCAAATTATCGGCAAGCGTGACGCAGATTTGTGTGGTGACTCTGGAGCCGTTCGATACGAAAATAACGGAAGCAACCAAATTGCGGTTCGTGCCCGCAGCCAAGCTGCGCGATGCTGAGCCACTGGTGCTGGATGCCGAGACGCTCGATGGCCCCGATGAGATCCCCTACGGCGGCGATACAATCGACCTGGGTGCGGTTCTGGCCGAGCAACTGGCGTTGGCGCTCGACCCCTACCCGCGCAAGCCGGGGGCGACATTGCCGGAAGGTTTCGGTGAGGAGGAAGCAAGCGGGCCGATGGCCGCCCTGCTGGCGTTCAAAAAGCCGGGCATCTAAGTTAGGAAATTTTATTGGCGCTGAATAATGACCTCGTGATAATTCCGGGATGTTATTAGGGGATTCACGATGCGCCTCGCCTTGCGGTTTTATTTCGGCGGTCAGAATTTCGCTTTACGGCGCAAGCCGGTTTTACGCGGCGTGCTGGTTTTAGCCTTGGGTGCCCTAGCAGGCTGCCAGGACGCGGGTGATGCGGCGACACTCGGCTTTAGTGACGAGGGAACGCCGCAGGATATTCAGATTTCTTCATCTCCGGTGTCAGCGGCCTGCACGCTGAACCGGGCTGGGTTGTCGATCGGCAATGTGGCGGCAACGCCTGGTACCGTGACCATCATGCAGACCCAGAACGATATTACCGTGAATTGTGCCGCACCCGGTTATGCCGGGTCAGCGATTTTGCATGCCAATGTGGGTGGTTCGGCTACGGCTGGGTTGCTGACCGGTGGAATTGTAGATGTGCATGTTTATCCTGACACCGTTAGCGTCTCGATGGTGCCAAGTGCAGGCACCGCTCCGTTAGCTGCGGGCACGCCGGCAACGCCGCCGCGGTTTGGCGTTGAGGTCAGGACAGGCGCTTCGGGGGTTATGGATGCCAGTCATCAGCCGGTCGCTGGAGCGTTTGTGCAGGGGGTGATTAAAGGGTCGCTGGCTGATACTGCCGGTGTGCAACCTGGCGATATTATTGTCTCGTTCAATAAAGCGGCCATTGATTCAGGACAGGCTTTGCTGGACGCAATTGCCGCGGCACCGCCCGGTCATCAAATTAAACTTGAAGTGCTGCGGGCCAGTTACCGTATCGATCTGACAGTGACTTTCTAGCGCCGCGCCAGTGCCAGTTTGGCGCCGAAGGCAATGAAGGCGCAGCCGGTGAAACGGTCGATCAGCCGTAGGCTGGCGGGCCGCTGCATCAACCGGGCCAGCGGCTGGGTGGCCAAAATCAGGGCGCCGAACCACAGCACATCGAGTGTGCCGTGAATCACCGCCAGGAAAAACGTATAAAAGCCTGGTGATACGGCGGCGGGGATGAATTGCGGTAAAAACGAGATATAAAACACCCCGACCTTCGGGTTCAGCAGATTTTGCAACATGCCCTTGCGGAACCAGTTGGCCCGGCCCGGCGCGGCAGCTTCAGGGGAGGTGCCCAGGCTGGTGCGCGGGCGGCGCAGCAGTTGCACGCCCAGCCAGAGCAAATAGCACACCCCCGCCCATTTCACCCCCTGATAAGCCAATGGTGCAGCGGTCAGCAGCACGCCCAGCCCCACCGCGACGGCAGCGCCCCAGGCCAGACAGCCGCAAATCACCCCGAGCGCCGCCTTGATGGCACTGGCTGCCCCTTCCGCCATGGCGGTACGCAGCACCAGCGCGGTATCCAGCCCGGGCGTAATAGTGAGCAGTCCGGCGGCCAAAATGAAAGAAATCAGCGATTGGGCGATGGTCATTGCCGTTTATAGCCCGCAAGGGCGCGTAGGTGAATGTCGTATGATGCAATGGTGGGATACTTGCGATGCGCCGATGGGTCTGCTACGCCGCGCCTCTCATACATCCTTTACCGTTTTTTCAAGGCGTAACTTACTATGGCCGTTCCTAAGAGAAAGACTTCCCCTTCACGTGCTGGCATGCGCCGCAGCCATCTGGCTCTGCGTGCAGAATCCCACGCTGAATGTGGCAATTGCGGCGAGTTGAAGCGCCCGCACCATGTGTGCGCTCACTGCGGTCATTATGACAATCGCGAAGTGGTGGCCTCTGGCAAAACCGCCAAGGGCGTCGTTCGTATCTGATTTTTGACAGCCTCCCCCCGCGTATTTTTAGACCAAACGGTGTGAAATGAGCCGGAGCAATGTGTTGGCGGTGGACGCCATGGGGGGAGATGAGGCGCCGGTAATGGTAATTGCCGGGCTTGAAATTGCGGCGGTGCGTCAGCCGCTGGCGAAATTCCTGATTTATGGCGATGAGGCCGTGATTGCTCCGCTGGTGGCCAAGACCAAGCGGTTAAAGGCGCAGTCGGTGTTGTATCATGCCACTGAGACCATCAGCGGCGATATGAAGCCCACCATTGCGCTTAGGCTTCGTAACAGCTCGATGCGCCGGGCGATTGACGCCGTGCATGCCGGCGAGGCTGCCGGGGTGATTTCAGCCGGCAATACCGGCGCGCTGCTGGCGCTTTCCAAAATTGTTTTAAAAACCTTGCCAGGAATCGACCGGCCGGCGATGGCGGCCATTGGGCCTTCAGCCAAGGGCGACGTGGTGATGCTCGATCTGGGGCTGAACGTGGTCTATGACGCCCGCAATCTGGTGGAATTTGCCCTGATGGGCGAGATTTTCGCCAAGGTGGTGCTGGGTTTACCGGCGCCAACCTTTGGCTTGCTGAATATCGGCTCGGAAGAGGGCAAGGGCGATGAAACGCTGCGCTCGGCGGCCGCGACGCTGCGTGACAGCCCGATCGGCAAGCAGTTTTATGGATTTGTTGAGGGCCACGATATTGCCGCCGGGACGGTGGATGTGGTGGTGACGGATGGGTTTACCGGCAATGTGGCGCTGAAGACCGGCGAGGGTGCCCTGAAGCTGGTAGGAGAGCTGCTGAAGAAAGTATTCACCTCCGGGCCGCTGGCGCGAGTAGGTTACGTGCTGGCCCGCGGCGGCTTGCAGCGGCTGAAGGAATGGCTTGACCCGCGGCGCTACAACGGTGCGGTGCTGCTGGGGCTGAATGGCGTGGTGGTGAAGTCGCACGGCGGCACCGATGCCGAGGGGTTTGCGCATGCGGTGGATGTGGCGCTGGATATGATTACCCATGATTTCAACCAGATGATTATTGATGGGCTGACGGCGATGGATCAAGCGATTTTGGCACCAGAGGCAACGGCGATCCAAGATGTCTGAGGGCTTGAGGCGGCGTGCCGTAATGACCGGGGTTGGCCATTATCTACCCGAAAAAATAGTCTCCAATGCCGAGATGGCGGAGCGCGTTGAGACCTCCGACGATTGGATCACCGAGCGTACTGGCATTAAGCAGCGGCATTTTGCTGCCCCGCATGAGACCGCCGCCTTTATGGGCGCGGCAGCCGCCCGCGAGGCGCTGGCCAAGGCTGGGGTCGATGCCCTGGCTGTCGATGCGATCATTCTGGCTACCTCGACGCCGGACCAGGCGTTTCCGGCCACTGCCGTCCATGTGCAGGCCGCCATAGGCGCGCATAAGGCGTTCGGATTCGACCTGGCAGCGGCATGCTCGGGATTTATTTTTGGGCTGTCGGTGGCGGATGCGATGATCCGGGCTGGGCAGGTCAGTAACGTACTCGTGATCGGTTCGGAAGTTTATTCGCGGATTTTGAATTTTGAGGACCGCGGCACCTGCGTATTGTTCGGTGATGGCGCTGCCGCCGTGCTGTTGCAGGCCCGCGATGTGGCGCATAGCGGGCCAGGCTTGCTCTCAACTCATTTGCACTCCGACGGCCGCCTGGCCGAGATGCTGTATGTGGATGGGGCGGTGGGACAACCCGAGAAATCCGGCAAATTGGTGATGAATGGCCGCGAGGTGTTTCGCCATGCCGTGACCTTGCTGGCATCGGCGGTTAACGAAGCTTTGGCTGCTAATAATATAACAAATAAGGATATTGATTGGTTGGTGCCGCACCAGGCGAATTTGCGGATTATCGACGGCGTGGGCAAAAAGCTCGGCCTGCCGCCCGAAAGGGTGGTGGTGACGGTGGATAAGCATGCCAATACATCGGCGGCTTCCATCCCGCTGGCACTGTATCAGGCGGTGTCGGATGGAAGAATACTGCCAGGGCAATTAGTTCTGCTGGAAGCCTTAGGTGGTGGGTTAACCTGGGGCTCGGCGCTGCTGCGTTTGTAAGCGATTCGTAAGGATTTCTTGACCGCAGGAAATCGCGTGCTAATCTTGTAAAATGAACACTTTGACGCGCGCTCAACTCACTGAGGCCATTTATGCCACGGTTGGGTTATCTCGTAACGAATCGGCTGATTTGCTCGAGTCGATGTTAACCCGTGTGGCGGATGCCTTGATGCAGGGGAAATCTGTTAAAATCAGCGGGTTCGGAACTTTTTCGGTGCGCCAGAAGGGCCGCCGGATTGGCCGCAATCCGAAAACCGGCGTTGAAGTGCCAATCCTGCCGCGGCGGGTTCTGGTGTTCCGCCCGAGCCAGATGCTGCGTGATGCGGTGAATGCGCCTGATATAACGCCGCAAGAACATTGAGACCCATGAAATTGGATCACGGGGATGAAGACGATTTCTCTGATGAGCATCTCGATGATGCCCACCCGGCGGATGTAGCGCGCGGGCGCACCCGTAAATCCGCTGATGCCTTCCGCACCATCAGCGAAGTGGCCGATGAGTTGCATGTGCCGCAGCATGTGCTGCGATTCTGGGAGACCAAATTTCCGCAGGTAAGGCCGCTGAAGCGCGGCGGGGGGCGGCGCTATTACCGGCCCGAGGACGTGCTGCTGCTGCGGCGGGTGGCGGATTTGCTCTATACGCAGGGCTACACCATTAAAGGTGTGCAAAGACTGTTGCGTGAAGGCGGCGGAGCGTTGCAAGAAGATATTCCGCCTGCGTCAGCGGATGAGCGTCTGGCGGCTGAGGTAGAACGTACGATGATCCCGGAAGCCGAGACGATGCGCAAACCAATTGAGTCCCCGCCCCAACTGCCAATGCCCGGTCTGCTGCCGGCGGAACCGGTACAGCCGATGCGCTCGGATAATCTGCGTCCGGCGCAGGCACGCGTGCTGGTGCGCCAGAAGGCCGACCCGGAGGCCGAGCGGCTGCGGGCGCTGCTGAGCGACACGCTGATGGCGCTAGAGCAATTACGCGCATTGCTGGGGTAAATCCGCTAGCGGTTGCTGGATGGCGATAAATCACCCAAAAGGCCGCTGATCTAGCCGGAAGCAAGCTGCCGTGACCTATGCCGTGAAAGAGATTTTCTACACCCTGCAAGGGGAAGGCCGCCATGCCGGGCGGGCGGCGGTGTTTTGCCGGTTTGCCGGGTGCAATTTGTGGTCGGGCCGTGAGGCTGACCGGGCGCAGGCTGTATGTAATTTCTGCGATACGGATTTTATTGGCACGGACGGTGAAGGCGGCGGCAAGTTTGAGAGTGCTAAGGCACTGGTGATAGCCATTGGCAAGGCGTGGCGCGGCGATGCCAGGCGGTTTGTGGTGTGCACCGGCGGTGAGCCGCTGCTGCAGCTTGATGCGGCGCTGGTTGAGGCGCTGCATGCTGCCGGGTTTGAAATTGCGGTGGAGACCAACGGCACAGTTGCCGCGCCGCCGGGGATTGATTGGATTTGCGTCAGCCCGAAAGCGAATGCGCCGGTCGCGCTGGCCGGCGGCGATGAGTTGAAATTGGTGTTTCCACAAGCTCAGGCGATGCCGGAGCGGTTTGAGGGTGCAGCGTTCAAGCATTTTTATTTGCAGCCGATGGATGGGCCGCAGGTGGTGCAAAATACCGTGGCGGCGATTGCGTACTGCATGGCGCATCCGCAATGGCAGTTGAGCCTGCAGACGCATAAAATAACGGGAATTCCTTAAAGGTTAAATGATGTTCGAGATTTTCAAAGAGTTCCGGTTTGAGGCGGCGCATGCGCTGGAGGATAGCAGCACCTCGGGTGGCCGTTATTCGCGGCTGCATGGTCACTCCTATCGCGCCCAGGTGTTTTTGCGGGGTGAGCCGCAAGCGGCGGGGTGGATTATGGATCTGGGGCAGTTGGAATTGCAGATGGGGGCGATCAGAGCGCGGCTGGATCATCAGTTCCTCAATGAGATCAATGATTTGGGGCCACCGACATTGGAGCATCTGGCGCGCTTTATCTGGCAGCAGTTGGCGCCTGAAATGACCGGTCTGCACAAGGTGATTGTGAACCGCGATAGTTGTTTTGAAGGCTGCATCTATTACGGACCAGGCCCCCATGCTGGATGACGGCAAGGCGCTGGTGCTGTTTTCAGGCGGGCAGGATTCCACCACTTGTTTGGCATGGGCGCTGGATAAGTTTGAATCAGTCGAGACGATCGGGTTTGTGTATGGTCAGCGGCACGCGGTTGAGATGACGTGCCGGGCACCGGTGCGCGAGGCGATGTGGGGCGTTAATCCTGATTGGCGGGCACGGCTGGGGGAGGATCATGTGATTGATCTTTCGGTGCTGGGCGCGGTGGCTGAGAGTGCGCTGACCAGGGACATTGAAATTGCGATGAATGAAGAAGGGCTGCCGACGAGCTTCGTGCCGGGGCGGAATCTGGTGTTCCTCACTTTTGCAGCCATGCTGGCGTACCGGCGTGGTGCCAAGCATATTGTGGGTGGCATGTGTGAGACGGATTTCTCGGGCTATCCGGATTGCCGGGATGATTCGGTGAAGGCCATGCAACTGGCACTGAATATCGGCATGGCGCGGCAGTTTGTGCTGCATACCCCGCTGATGTGGATTGATAAGGCCGCGACCTGGGCGCTTGCTAAAAGCCTGGGCGGGGACAGGCTCGTTGAGATGATCGTGAATGAAACTCACACTTGTTATCATGGCGACCGAGGCACCCGGCATGAGTGGGGTTATGGGTGCGGCGCGTGCCCGGCGTGTGAGTTGCGGGCGCAGGGGTTTTTGAAATTTTCATCGGGCGGGGCGTAAATGACGGATGATCGTTATCAGGGTTTGCACCAGCTAGGTGCCGATGCGCGGATGCCTGGTTCGCCGGAGGCTGCCGTTTTGGAAAAAGTGCCGGCGCGGACTGAAGGCAAGCACTATATGGTGCGCTTCACCTGTCCGGAATTCACCTCGCTCTGCCCGATCACCGGGCAACCGGATTTCGCTCATATCGTGATTGATTATATTCCGGGTGAGTGGCTGGTTGAGAGTAAATCTCTGAAATTATTTCTGCAGAGCTTTCGCAATCACGGTGCATTTCATGAAGCCTGTACCATTATGATTGCGGATCGGATCGTTGCGCTGTTGAACCCGGTATGGCTACGGATTGGCGGTTATTGGTATCCGCGCGGCGGGATTCCGATTGATGTGTTCTGGCAAACCGGCACGCCACCGGAGGGTGTTTGGCTGCCCGAGCAGGGCGTGCCGAGTTATCGCGGGCGGGGTTGATTATCTTCCTCGTCATGACTGGGCTTGACCCGGTCATCCACGGCTTTTCCTAATAATCAGCGGCAAGCAAGGCGTGGATGGCCCGATCAAGTCGGGCCATGACGGGATGAGTGACGTAAAAAAAGGGGACCGTGAGGTCCCCTTTTTAATGATGTCGGCAGGTTTTTACGCCGCCTTCGCCATGCCGCGCAGAACGTACTGCAGAATGCCGCCGTGCTGGTAGTAGTTCACCTCATCAGCAGTATCGACGCGGCAGAATACATCGACGTGGTCGGTGGTGCCGTTGGCGCGGTGGATGGCTAGTTTGAGGTCCATGCGCGGGGAGAGGTTATCCAGCCCCACGATGTCGATCAGCTCGTCGCCCTTCAGGTTCAGGGTTTTACGGTCCATGCCGTCCTTGAAGGTCAGCGGCAGCACGCCCATGCCGACGAGGTTGGAGCGATGGATACGCTCGAAGCTCTCGGTGATGACGGCTTTGACGCCCAGCAGCATGGTGCCCTTGGCGGCCCAGTCACGCGATGACCCGGTGCCGTATTCCTTGCCGCCGAACACCACCAGCGGAATGCCCGCGGCCTTGTAGCGCACTGAGGCATCATAGATCGCGAGTTCATCGCCCGAGGGATAATGCCGCGTCATGCCGCCTTCGACATTGTTCAGCATCTCGTTCTTGATGCGGATATTGGCGAAGGTGCCGCGCACCATCACATCGTCATTGCCACGCCGCGCGCCGTAGGAGTTGAAGTCTTTCTGCAACACCTGATGCTCGCTGAGGAACACGCCGGCCGGGCTGGATTTTTTGATGTTGCCCGCAGGAGAAATATGATCGGTGGTGATGCTATCACCGAGGATCGCGAGGATGCGGGCCCCCTTGATGTCGCCAACCGGCTTCGGCTCCATGGTGATACCGTCAAAGTATGGCGGGTTTTTCACATAGGTGGAGCCGGACGGCCAGGTGTAGGTGTCAGTGCCGCCGGTGACGGCAATTTCCTGCCACTGTTTCGGACCTTTGAACACATCGCCATAACGTTCCAGGAACATCTGGCGGTTCAGGGCAGCGGCCACAGTGTCGGTGATTTCCTTGTTGGTCGGCCAGATGTCTTTGAGGTAAACTGGCTTGCCGTCTTTGGAGGTGCCCAGTACGGCGGTGGTGATGTCCTCGCGCATGTTGCCGAGCAGTGAGTAGGCCACCACCAGCGGCGGGCTGGCGAGATAGTTGGCGCGCACGTTCGGGTGCACGCGGCCTTCAAAGTTGCGGTTGCCCGACAGCACCGAGACCGCGACGAGCTTGTTGTTTTCAATGGCATCCACAATCGCATCCGCCAGCGGGCCGGAGTTGCCGATGCAGGTGGTGCAACCGTAGCCGACAGTCTGGAAGCCCAGTGCGTCGAGGTCAGCCGAGAGGTTGGATTTATCGAGATATTCAGTGACCACCTGTGAACCAGGCGCCAGCGAGGTTTTTACCCAGGGCTTCGGGGTGAGGCCGAGTGCGCGGGCTTTGCGGGCAACCAGGCCAGCGGCGACCAGCACGTTCGGGTTGGAGGTGTTGGTGCAGGAGGTTATGGCCGCGAGCACCACGTCGCCATGGGTAAGTTCATAGTTGGTGCCAGCCACTTTGACCTTGGTGCCGACGTCGTTAGCGGCTACGCCGAGTGACTTGGTAAGCTCAACCTTGAAGGCGGAGGCGGCATCTTTCAGCAGCACGCGGTCCTGCGGGCGCTTCGGGCCGGCCAATGAGGGCAGCACGGTGCCCATGTCGAGCTCCAGCGTGTCAGTGAATGTTGGATCGACATTGGTGCGCCACAGGCCCTGCGCCTTGGCATAGGCTTCAACCAGCTTGATGCGGTGCTCATCGCGGCCCGAGAGGTGCAGATAATCCAGCGTGACCTGATCAACCGGGAAGAAGCCGCAGGTGGCGCCGTATTCCGGGGCCATGTTGGCGATGGTGGCGCGGTCAGCGAGGCCCAAATCATCGAGGCCAGGGCCATAGAATTCCACGAACTTCCCAACCACGCTCTTTTTACGCAGCATTTGGGTGACGGTGAGCACGAGGTCAGTGGCGGTGGCACCTTCGGGCAGTTTGCCGGTGAGTTTGAAGCCGATGACATCGGGGATCAGCATGGCGATCGGCTGGCCGAGCATGGCGGCTTCAGCCTCGATGCCGCCGACGCCCCAGCCCAGCACGCCCATGCCGTTGACCATGGTGGTGTGGCTGTCAGTGCCGTACAAAGTATCAGGGTACACAAAGGTTGAACCGCCGTTCTCGGAGGTCCAGGCCACCTGGGCCAGATATTCCAAATTCACCTGATGGCAGATGCCGGTATCGGGCGGGACGACGCGGAAATTATCAAACGCTTCCTGGCCCCAGCGCAGGAAGCGGTAACGCTCACCGTTGCGGTCAAATTCCATGTTGATGTTGGTGGCCAAAGCGCTGGCTGAACCGGCCACGTCCACCATCACCGAATGGTCGATGACCAGATCAACCGGCACCAGCGGGTTTACTTTCTCAGGCTTGCCACCGAGGGCCAGAATGCCATCGCGCATCGCGGCGAGGTCAACCACGCCGGGGACGCCGGTAAAATCCTGCATCAGGATGCGGGCGGGCTTGAAGGGGACTTCGTTGGTGGAGGAGGCATTGGTGAGCCAGGCGACGATGGATTTGGCATCATTTACCGTGTAGCTGCCGCCATTCTCGAAGCGCAGCACGTTTTCGAGCAGAACCTTCAGGGTGCGCGGCAGCTTGGAGATGTCTCCCAGCGCATCAGCGGCTTCAGCCAGCGAGAAATACTTATAGTCCTTGCCCTCAACGGTCAGGGTTTTCAGGGTTTTAAGGGTATCGTGGCCGATGGCTGTCATGGATTGATGTTACCTTCTATTAAAGCAGTAAATACCGTCCGGCTTTAACCATAGCTGGGGGGCTCCGTCCATTGATACGAAAGGTTTTCTTACACTGATATTAGCAGAAACTTTGGCGGTGTTTCGCGGGGAACGGCTGGTTTTCCGCGATGTTGGCTTTGCTGTGCCAGCGGGCGGGGCATTGCTGTTGCGCGGGCCGAACGGGGCTGGGAAATCATCGCTGTTGCGGGCGGTGGCGGGGCTGACACCGCTGGCAGCGGGGCGGATACTGTGGAACGGCGAGGATGCGCTGGATGATCTGCCGACGCATGCCAAGCGGATTGCCTGGCTGGGGCATCTGGACGCCGTGAAACTGGCGTTGAGTGTGGGCGAGCATGTGGCCGATGCGGCGGCGTTGGCGGCGGTGGGGCTGGAATCCTTCCGGGATTTGCCGGCGAAATTGCTCTCGGCTGGACAGAAGCGGCGGCTGGCGCTGGCGCGGGTGATCGCCTCGAAGGCGCCGCTGTGGCTGCTGGATGAGCCGACCAACGGGCTGGATGCGCGCTCGATTGCCATGCTGGGCGCGGTGTTTGCCAGGCATATGCAGGGCGGCGGTATGATTATCGCCAGCACCCATACCCCGCTGGATTTACCCGAAGCCGGGACTTTGAACCTGTGAGGCGGCTGTTAGGGCGGGAATTGCGGCTGGCCTGGCGCCATGCGTCAGATACCGCGGCGGCTTTGCTGTTTTTTGTGATCGCGGCGACGTTGTTTCCGTTTGCGCTGGGGCCGGATGCCAAAACTTTGAGCGCGATTGCGCCGGGGATTGTGTGGGTGTGTGCGCTGCTGGCGGCGCTGCTGCCGCTGGATAGGCTGTTTGGGGCGGATTTTGAAGATGGCTCGCTGGATTTGCTGCTGCTCTCGGGGCTTTCGGCAGGCGGGGTGGCAGCGATGAAAACCCTGGCGCATTGGCTGACCACCGGCTTGCCGTTGCTGCTGATCGCCGCACCGCTGGCGGTGATGCTGCGGATGCCGGCGGAGGCCGTGCCGATGTTGCTGCTGACATTACTGCCGGGGACCATGCTGCTCTCGCTGCTGGGTACCATGGCGGGGGCGATCACGCTGGGGGCGCGGCGCTCGGCGGTGCTGATGCCGTTGATTACGCTGCCTTTGATGATTCCCGTGCTGATATTCGGCTGCGCGGCGGTGACCTCACCGCATCCTGAAGCGCCGTTATTGATGCTGGCGGCGATGCTGGCACTGGCGCTGCCGCTGGCACCGCTGGCCGGCGGCGCGGCGCTGCGGGCGGCGGCGGAGTAATTTGATTGACGAGGGTATAGTTAATCGGTATGATTAGGGTTGATTAGAGGAGGCCATTATGGAAGCGCGCGTCTTGACGGCTCATGTTCCACTACCTATGGCTGTAAAAATTGATGAATATGCTGACAGGTTGCAGCGCTCGCGGGGGTGGATCGTGAAACAGGCGCTGGCCGAATGGATGTCACGGCAAGAATCTGGCATGGCGGTGCAGGCCACTGGCTTTGCTGAGGCGCAGGCCGGGTTCGGGGCGGCAGCGGCTCCGGCAGTCGCGCGGGCGGTTGAGACACTCAAAGCGCTGCGGCAAAATACCACGCTCGGCGATATCTCATGGCAGGAATTGCGTGACGCTGGCCGTCGTTGATTCGTCAGTGGCGTTAAGCTGGTGTTTTGCGGATGAAGCCTCGGCGGAGTCTGACCGGCAGTTGGATTATGTGCGTGACCATGGGGCATTGGTGCCGGGGCTGTGGTTTCTGGAAGTGGCCAATGTGCTGTTGCAGGCGGAAAAGCGGGGCCGGATTAGCGGCGCTGATGTTTTGCTGCGGCTGGAGCTGATTTCATCCCTGCCGATCATGGTGGACCAGAACGGCGTCGGGTTGGCCTGGGGCCCGGTGCTGGAAATGGCGCGGGCGGAGGGGTTGACCGTTTATGATGCGGCGTATCTGGAACTGGCCGCGCGGCGCGGGCTGGCGTTGTTCAGCCGGGATAGAGCGCTGGTGGCGGCAGCGACGCGGCGTGGTGTGGTGGTGAGTCTTTAACCAACCGCGATATTATCGAGCAGGCGGATCGGGCCAAGTTTGGCGGCGGCCAGGATGCGGGCGGGGGCGGTGAGGGTTGTTATAGGTTCCAGCGAACGCGCATCAACCAGGTTGAAATAATCCGGGGCTAAACCAGCGGCGGTTAAATTATTGCAGGCCGCCTCAAGTGTTTTTGTAACATCCTCGCCAGCGCTGATGCTGGCGGCGGCGGTGCGTAAGCTGGCGTAGAATGCTGGTGCGCGGGCGCGGTCCTCGGGTGAGAGGAAGCGGTTGCGCGATGAGAGAGCGAGGCCGTCCGGCTCGCGGATGGTGGGGATGGCGATGATGTCCACCGGCAGCAAAAGGTCAGCCACCATGCGGGTGATGACCTGCACCTGTTGGAAATCCTTTTCACCGAAATAGGCGTGGCTCGGGCGGACCTGGCCGAATAATTTGGCGACCACGGTGGCGACTCCGGCGAAGTGGCCGGGGCGGAGGGCACCCTCCCAGCGCGTGGCCGGGCCGGTGAGCGTGATGGTGGTGGCAGCCTCGGGCGGGTACATGGTGGCAACGTCCGGTAGCCAGACCAGATGACAGCCGGCGGCTGCGAGTTTTTCAAGGTCAGCTTCCTCGGTGCGCGGGTAGCGGGAGAAATCCTCGCTCGGGCCAAATTGCGTAGGGTTGACGAAAATGCTGGCGGCAACCTTGGTATTTCTGGCCTTAGCGGCTTCAATGAGGGCGAGGTGGCCTTGGTGCAAGGCGCCCATGGTGGGGACGAAGCCGAGTTCGGCGCCGAGGGTTGCGCGGGCGGTGGTGAGGTCTTGCAGTGTCCGGGCGATCAGCATGAGGCGGCGCTTTGCGCGAAATTTCCCGGCACGTCCAGCCATTGTGAGGCGGCGGTACCTGTGCAGCATGGCGCGAACCGACTAATTACCCTGCCATGAGTGTAAAAACCAAAGCCTGGGTGGCGGCAGAGAAGAAAATTGGACGCAAGGCGGCTTTGGTACCGGTGGCCTTTGGGCTCGGCCAGATGGCGGCTGGGGTGGGGCAGGTGTTTTTTGCGGCGAATTTGCTGGCATCAGTGCTTTTGCCAGCATCGCGGGGGCCGCACGTTGTGTGGGATGTAGCGGGATTTGTGGCCTGCGTGCTGGTGCGGGCCGCGTGCTTGCGCCAGGCCGAGCTGATGGGTTTCGAGCTGGGCGCGGCGGCGCGGCGGCGGTTGCGCAGCGATATGTTCCAAAAATTGCTGGCGGCGGGGCCGAATGGCTTGCGGGGGCGGCACTCGGCGGAGCTGGCTTCGGTGGCGGTGGACCGGGTGGAGGCGATGGATGGGTTTCATGCCCGCTGGATACCGGCCACCGATTTAGCGGTGCTGGGGCCATTGTTGATCGGGCTGGTGGCACTGGCCGTTGATTGGCGCTCGGGGCTGATACTGCTGGTGGCGGGGCTGCTGGTGCCGGTGGCGATGGCGATGGCGGGCATCGGCGCGGGGCGGGCGGCAAGCCAGCAGTTTGTGGCGATGACGCGGTTGCAGGTGCGGTTTCTGGACCGGATCCGTGGGATTTCCACATTGGTGCTGGCCGGGCGCACTGCCGATGAAGCCGCGGCGCTGGGCAAGGCGGCGGATGAGTTGCGGGCGCGCACCATGCGGGTGCTGCGGGTGGCGTTTTTATCGTCAACCGCGCTGGATTTAGCGGCGGCGGCATCGTTGGTGGCGATTGTGATCCGTTTCGCCGGGCAATTGGGCGCACAACCGGCCTTGGTGCCGGTGGCATTGTTTTTGTTGCTGCTGGTGCCGGAGTTTTTTGCGCCCTTGCGGAGTTTTGCTTCGGTGTATCAGGACCGGATGGCGGCGCAGGCGGTGGCGGAGGATTTGGTGACTTTACCGCCGATGCCGGATTTGATCGGGGCGGTGGAAATTCGCAGCGTGGCGGCGCATGGGGTGACACTAGCCTTTGAGGATGTGAGCTTTGGCTGGGAGGATCGGGCGGTGCTGGAGCATTTGTCATTCCGGGTGCCCGCCGGGGAGACATTGCTGCTGACCGGCGCTTCGGGGGCTGGGAAATCAACCATCATTGATTTGATTTTGGGGTTCATTGAACCGGCAGCGGGAAAAGTTACGTTTAACGGGATTGAACTGGCGACCGTGATCCCGGCGGCGCGGGAGCGGATGATCGGCTGGATTGGCCAGAAGCCGATGATTTTTGGTGGCACCATCGGCGAGAATATCAAATTTGCCCGGCCTGAAGCGAGCGATGAGGAGGTGGCGGCGGCGGTGCGGCTGGCGCGGCTGAGCGAGGTGATCGCCGCATTGCCACTGGGGCTGGAGACGCCGATCGGTGAGGCGGGGTTTGGGCTTTCCGGTGGGCAGGCGCAGCGGATTGCGATCGCGCGGGCATTTTTGAAGGATGCGCCATTGTTGTTGCTCGATGAGCCGACGGCGCATCTGGACCCGGCGGTGGAGCGTGATGTGCTGGAGAGTTTGAAGCGTCTGGCGATGGGCCGCACCGTGGTGCTGGCCAGTCATTCGGTACTGGCAATGGAATTTGCCCGTGATACCGGGGCGCGGCGGCTGGATTTGGACGCGATACGGCACGCCAAGTTGCGGGGTGTGGCATGAACCCGGTTACAAAAATTCTAAGGCTGTGGCAGGTACATTTTTGGTATCTGGCGTTTGGCGCGTTGCTGGCGCTGGCGGCTTTGGCGGCGGGCATCGTGCTGATGCAGAATGCCGGGCGTTATACCGCAATATCGGTGCTGGGTGGTGTGCTGCTGGTGCCGCTGGCGCTGCAAATGGCCGGTGTGGCGCGAGTGGTGCTGCGCTATTTGGAGCGGCTGGTCACGCATGATGCGATGTTCCGTGCCCTGGGTGGCGTGCGGGTGTGGTTTTTTACGGGGCTCGCACATAGCGCTGCCGGTGGTTTGGGAATGCGCCGCGCGGGTGATGCGCTGGCGCGGTTGGTGAATGACGTTGAGGCGCTGGATGGCTTGTATCTGCGGATCATCGTACCGGGCTTGAGCGTGCTGATGCTGCTGCCGATTTTGCTGGTGGTGCTGCGCCATGAGAGCGCCTGGGCGTTGCTGGTGTTGCCATTGTTTGTGGTGGTGGCTGTGGTTTTGCCGTGGCGGGCAGCAAAGCTGGCGGGCGATAATGCCAGGCGGGCGTCATTGGCGATGGCGGGGCTGCGCAATGCCGCGCTGGATGCGTTGAGCGGTTTGCGGGAAGTGAAAATATTTGCAGCCGAAGGCCGGATGCTGGCGATGGTGCAGGCGCGAGAATCGGCGGTGCTGGCGGCGCAGCGTGAATTGGCAAGCCGGATCAGCCGCTTGAACGTGACCGGATTTTTGCTGGCACAAACCGGGATTTTATTGGCGCTGCTGGTTGGCTTTATCTCCGGCCCGCTGGCGGCGGTGGTGGCGGTGTTTGTGCTGACAGCGGCATTTGAGGCGGTAAGCGCGATGCCGCGTGCCGGGGTGTTGCTTGGGCAATCACAGGTGGCGGCGGCGCGGGTGGTGGAGGCCGCTGAGGCGGGGCCAGCGGTGGCGGACCCGGTGAAGTCGGAGCCGACGCCAGCCGGTCATGCGGTGAGCTTCGAGCATGTGAGTTTTCGCTACGCTGATGATTTGCCGTTTGTGTTTGAGAATTTATCGCTGCAGTTACCGGCAGGGTCACGCACGGCAATATTGGGGCCTTCGGGAGCTGGCAAATCCACCATCGCGGCGTTGTTGTTGAAACTGGCGGCACCGCAGAGCGGAAAGATCAAGCTGGGGGCTGTGGATATTGCGGCCCTGCCGGCTGAGGCGGTGCGGAGCAAAATCGCGTATTTGTCGCAGAGCACGCATTTATTTGCTGATTCCATCCGCAATAATCTGCTGCTGGGTGACCCATCTGCGGATGAGGCGCAGCTATGGGCCGCGCTGGAGACCGCGCAACTGGCTGATACCGTGCAGGCGTTACCAGAGGGGTTGGATAGCTGGCTGGGCGAGGGTGGTAACACGCTCTCCGGCGGGCAGGGACGGCGGTTAGCGCTGGCGCGGACGTTGCTCTCATCGGCGCCGATATTGTTGCTTGATGAACCTTGCGCGGGGCTGGATGCTGCTACCGAAATGGCGTTTTTCGAGACGTTGAATCAGGCGGCGAAGGGCCGCACTTTGGTGCTGATTGCGCATCGCCTGACCGGGGTTGAGAAACTCGATCGGATTTGGCGGCTGGCTGGCGGCTCGCTGGTACCCGCCGCGAATTAAAATGGCTTCGGCGTGACCGCCAGCCACGCGATGAACGCCCATAGGCTGCTGGCGGAGACTCCGAGGATGAGACCGAACACTGTTCCGGTCTGGGTTTTACCGAACGCTGGGCGGAGCAGCGGAATTGGGAAGCGCTGGCCCAGCAACAGGTTGCTTAAAATTGAACCGGCCATGGCGGCGAGCAGCACAGGCAGCATCTGGCCCGCGCGGAACAGCACGCCTAGCACCGGCAGCGCCATGATGATGAGGCAGGCGTAGGCCGCGGCGGCATAGGCGGCGCGGCGTCCGGTTTGCGGTAAGACGGGGGCGGCGGCGAGAAGGTCAGGTGATTGCTCACTGCCGATGATGATGGAGATGAAAAACAGCGCAAGTTGACCGGCCAGGAACACCAGCAGAGGAATCACTACGCCGGGGCCGGTGCCGATGGCGACACGGCCGGTGAGGATCATGGTGATCGGCACCAGGGTCAGCGAGCGATAGATCGTTTGTGTGACGAGTCCGGGAAAGCGCAGTAATAGCCGGAGGTTTTTTAGCATGGTGGCCGCGAAAGGGTTCTGCCGGAAGGTGCCGCCGCCGCGCCGCCGCGCCGGGCCGCTGCCATAGGCGGCGGCGCTGATGGTGCCGTCAGCGAATTGCCGGGCGCGGGTGAGGAGCACCAGCCAGAAGATAAACGCACAGACAACACAAAATAAAACCGCAGGGATAAATTCGCCGAGCAGGGCGCGGGCCGGGAACCAGATGGCGGCGTTGATGTTGCTGGCATCGGGCATGAAGGCCAGCCAGAGTGCCCGCAAATTTTGGGGCGCGATATAGCGCGGCGCCTGGCCGAGCGCGAAGATGAACAAGCCGATGAACAAAGCGATGCTGTGCGCGAACAGCCTGGCCTTGGCCGGACCGGTGCGGGCGACCAAAGATACCACTGATAAAAACGCCAGCGCCGTGACCAGGGCAGCCACCATGGGAATGATGATATAAGCTGCCAGCGCCTGCGGGGTTCCGAACAATGCCAGAGCGTTGGCAAGTGCGGCGGCCAGTAACAACCAGGGTGCCGCCACGCTGGCGGCAACACCGATCATGCGGACCGCCAGGATGCGGATGGGTTTGATCGGAGAGGCCAGCAGGAAATCCGCGTCACCACGCGAATATAAAACATCGATGGCCGAGGTCATGGCGCGCGAGAGCATCAGGCCGCTGAGGAAAATTAAATTGATATTGGCAATTAGAATCAGGATGGGCAGCGAGAGCGTCTGGGTTTGCAAGTACTTCACAATGAGAATGGCGATGGCCTGAAAGATGACTCCGACGGCGATGACCGGTACCAGCACATATTTGCTTGTTCGCAACAAAATCGAGCCGCGCCAAAGCAGGTTGATTTCATGCGCCAGCAGCCAGGGGAAGCTGGCCGGCTTAAACATCGGCGCGGGCGGTGAGGTGCAGGAACACATCTTCCAGGCTGGCGTTGGCATGTTGCCCGGCCTGGGTTTGTAATTCGGCAAAACTTCCCTCTGCCAGCAGATCGCCGCCGGAGAGAATCCCGATGCGGGTGGCCAGGCGTTCAGCCACTTCGAGGATGTGGGTGGTGATGATGATGGCGGCACCCTCGGCGGCACATTGGGTGAGGATTGATTTCACCAGTTTAGCGGCGGCTGCGTCCAGGCCGGTTAAAGGTTCGTCTAAAATAAATAACTTCGGCGTGTGAATCAGCGCACCCGCCAGCACGGTTTTTTGTTTCATGCCGCGCGAGTAACCCTCGCAGCGTTCATGCCGGTGTTGCCTTAGACAAAATGTTTCGAGCAACTTTTCAGCGCGAACGGCGGCGGTGGCGGGGTCAACCTGCCAGAGTCCGGCGACGAATTCGAGATATTCGAGGGCGGAGAGTTTGTCGTACAGCAGCGGCTCGTCGGGCAGCCAGGCCATTATGGCTTTGGCTTTGAGCGGGGCGGTGAGGACATCGGTTCCGAATACCTCGATGCTGCCTGCATCCGGTTTCAGCAACCCGGCGATCATTCGCAAGGTGGTGGTTTTGCCGGCCCCATTCGGGCCAAGCAGGGCGTAAATTTCACCGGGTGCTATGGTGAGATCGAGATGATTGATGATCGGCTTCGTGAAAGATTTACATAAGCCGCGTACGGTAAGAGCATTGATCATTTGGCACCGCGCTGGCTTGAGATAATCCGTACGGTAAACGCTAGAGCTTTCCGTTACATCTGGTCAATTGATCCGGCGAATGCTTGCGATAATAAACCGACACAATGACGTGCAATCATCGCTTCCTCATTGGTGGGAATGACCATCACCTCGACGGCAGAAGTTGCTTTTGAAAT
This sequence comes from Acidocella sp., assembly GCA_031291755.1. GTDB lineage: Bacteria > Pseudomonadota > Alphaproteobacteria > Acetobacterales > Acetobacteraceae > Acidocella. Next base: position 71,405 of record JARLIK010000001.1, read on the forward strand.
GACGGGCGCATTCTGGGCGTTGGCCAGCGGGTCGATGACAATGCCGAGCCATTGCAGTTTTGCACAGATGGCGGCGCGGATTTCAGGCGCATGCTCGCCGATGCCGGCGGTGAATACCAAGCCATCGAGGCCGCCGAGCGGGACGGTGAGGGCGGCGATATGCTGGGCGGCGGCGTAGGTGAAGGATTCCACCGCCTCGGCGGCTTCTGGGGCCTTCGAAGCCAGCAGCACCCGCATGTCGGACGAAATACCTGAGATACCGAGCAGGCCGGATTTTTTATAGACGATATCGGTGATTTCATCTGCGCTCATACCGTGCGCCTGCATGAGGTACAGCACCACCCCGGCGTCGAGCGAGCCGGTGCGGGAGCCCATGATGAGGCCGTCCAGCGCGGTAAAGCCCATGCTGGAATCCAGGCTCTGGCCATTGCTCATGGCACAGGCGCTGGCGCCGTTGCCCAGATGTGCCGCGATCACCCGCCCGGAGGCGAGACCAGGCGCAATGGCGCGCAATTGCCCGGCGATGTATTCATACGATAGGCCGTGAAAACCGTAGCGGCGCACGCCTTCATCGCGCAGGTTGCGCGGCAGGGCAAAGCGGGTGGCGACGGCGGGCATGGTTTTGTGAAAGCTGGTATCGAAACAGCCGATTTGCGGCAGGCCGGGGCGCAGCGCCAAAGCGGCTTTGACGGCGGCGAGATTATGCGGTTCATGCAACGGTGCCAGCGGATCAAGTGTCGCAAGCTTGGCCAGTGCGGCATCATCGAGCCGGGTGGGGGCGGTAAAAATATCGCCGCCGTGGACAATTCGGTGGCCGCAGGCAACCAGCTTGTCAGGCCCTAGATGCTCATCAACCCATTCCAATACCGGGCTGAGCAAATCCTCGTGATTGAGGGCCTCACCATGTGGCCATGATTGTTCCAGCAGCAGTTCGCCGTGTGGACCGTGGATGGCGAAGTGCGGGATCTCGCCGATATCTGCCATTTCGCCGTGGGCGATGTTGGTGAGAGCGTGGTTGAATTTGAAGAGTGCAAATTTGATACTGGAGGAACCAGCGTTGAGCGTTAGAATCGCTTCAGACATGGGCAGCCTGACGGGCAGCCATGATGACTGCGACGGCGCAGGAGGCAAGCCGTGTGCGGGTGTCATCGGCACGGCTGGTAAGGATGATCGGGACGCTGGCACCGAGCACAATTCCGGCGGCGTCGGCCCCGGCCATGAAGGTGAGTTGTTTGGCCAGAATATTGCCGGCTTCGATGTTGGGCACCACCAGGATATCGGCTTGACCGGCAACCGGTGAGGTGATGTTTTTCTCACGGGCGGCGATGGGGCTGATGGCGTTGTCGTAGGCCAGTGGGCCGTCGAGGATGGCACCGGTAATCTGGCCGCGTTCAGACATTTTGCAGAGTGCGGCTGCATCAAGTGTGGCCGGCATGGCAGGGTTGACGGTTTCGACCGCCGCCAGAATGGCGACGCGCGGGGTGGCGATGCCGAGAGTGTGGGCAAGATCGATGGCGTTCTGCACGATGCTGACTTTGTCTTCGAGCGTGGGCGCGATATTGATGGCGGCGTCGGTCACCAGCAGCGGACGGCTGTAGGCAGGCACATCCATGACATACACATGGCTGAGGCGGCGGCCGGTGCGCAGGCCTGTTTGCGCCTGCATCACCTCATGCAGAAGTTCATCGGTATGCAGAGCACCTTTCATCAGTGCTTTGGCGTCACCGGCGCGCACCATGGCAACGGCGCGGGCGGCGCTGGCGTGGCTATGCGGGGTGGGCTCGATGCGCAGGCCGGTGATGTTGATGTTAAATTGTGCTGCCACGGTCCGGATTTTTATCTCAGGGCCGACCAGAATCGGGGTGATCAATCCGGCCTTGGCGCCCTCCACCGCGCCGCGGAGTGAAACTTCATCGCACGGATGCACAACGGCGGTGAGCAGCGCCATGCCTTGTGAGGCGCGGGTCAGCAGGTCGCGGAAGCCGGTGTGGCGGAGCAGCCGCACTTCGGGCAGCGCAATGGCGGTGCGGCTGATTTTTTCGGTGGGCGCCTGTACCGTGGCCTTGCCCCGCAGTACTTCCGCATTGTCCTGGTTGGTACAATGACAATCCAGAATCAGCCGGTGCTTTTCGGGGATGCGTTCGGTGACGGTGACAGTGGCGGTGATGGTGTCGCCGGGGCTAACCGGGGCGCGGAATTGTAAATCCTGGCCAAGATAAATAGTGCCTGGGCCAGGAAGTTTGGTGCCCAGCACCGCAGAAATCAAACCCGCGGTCAGCACGCCCTGGCTGATGATGTGGTGGAACATATCGGTGGCGGCGTATTCAGCATCGAGATGTGCCGGGTTGATGTCACCGGAGATGATCGAGAATAATTCGATATCCTGTTGGGTAACGCGGCGGCTGAGGCTGGCGGTGTCGCCGATGGCGATATCATCGAAGACGCGGTTCTCGATTTGCTGCATGGGCATATCCATGTTGGTGCGCCTTCAACGTTGCAAAATATAATGGCCGGGGGCGGCGTCCAGAGCCGGGAAACCAGCCTCGGCGTTGCCCATTTCTGGCGGCGTGATGAGCGGGCTTGAGTGGACGATGAGCCATTCCACCCAAGGGGTCCACCATGAGCCTTCGGCGAGTGGCGCTGAAGCCTGCCAGTCTTCCGGGGCGTGATACTGGCCTTCCGGTGGGCGATGCTGCAGGCGGAAATGACGGTGCGGATGGCCGGGTTCACTGACCACCCCGGCGTTATGCCCGCCGGAAGTCAGCACAAATGTAATCTCACTGGCATTCATCAGGTGAATTTTATACACCGAATGCCATGGCGCAATATGATCGGTTTCAGTACCAATAACGAAGAATGGCACATGAATATCGGAGATCGAGACTTTGCGCCCGCCGGCTTGCAAGCGGCCTTCGGCGAGGTCGTTGTCGAGGAATAATTTATGCAGATATTCCGAATGCATTTTATACGGCATCCGGGTGGCATCCATGTTCCAGGACATCATATCGTTCGGGTGGTCAGCCTCGCCGAGATAATAGCGCCGCACCAGGCGTGACCAGATGAGATCGTTCGAGCGCAACATTTGGAAAGCGCCGGCCATCTGCGAGGAATCCAGATAACCTTTCGACCACATCACGTCATCCAAAAACGCCAGTTGCGCTTCGGTGATGAAAAGTTGCAATTCGCCGGCTTCGGTGAAGTCGGTTTGTGCTGCTAGCAATGTGAGGGTTGCTAAACGCTCGTCGTGGTCGCGCGCCATCGCGGCGGCGGCGATGCTGAGCAAGGTGCCGCCCAGGCAATAGCCGGTGGCGTGGATTTTGGCGCTGTTGCAAATGGCGCTGACGGCGTCGATGGCGGCCATTACGCCTAGCTTGCGGTAATCATCGAGCCCGGTATCGCGCAGGGCCGCCGTCGGGTTGGTCCAGGAAATACAGAAAACAGTGAAGCCTTGCGCCACCAGATAGCGCACCATCGAGTTTTGCGGCGACAAATCAAGAATGTAATATTTCATGATCCAGGCAGGAACGATGAGAATCGGCTCGGGACGCACGGTCTCGGTGGTGGGCGTGTACTGGATCAGTTCGATCAGCTCGTTGCGAAACACCACTTGGCCTGGGGTGATGGCAACACCCTTGCCCGGTGTGAGAGGTAATTTGGTTTCACCGCTGGCATTTTTTATATCGTCCATGAAATTATGCATACCGCTGGCCAAGTTGCTGGCATTGCTGGCGCGGGTGGCCTCGATCACTTCGGGGTTCAACATCGGCATGTTGGCAGGTGACATGATATCAAGCAACTGCCGGGTCATGAACCCGACGCTGCGCTCATGCGGCTGCGAGAGACCGGGGATGCCGGTGGTGGCCTGCTTCCACCAGCGTTCGGTGCGCAGGAAGCTCTGGGCGGCGAGGGCAAATTTAGGGTCCTGCCAGCCTGGGTGGGTGAAGCGATGGTCTTGCTCGGTGGCCGTCAGCGGGGTGGTGGGCTGGCCGAGCGCCTGACACCATAGCGCGGTGGTATCCATGGCGGCTTGCTTAACGAGTTCGGCCTGCCGTCCGGGCTGGTTGGCTAGATGCAGCATCCAGTCGAGCCAGGCGATGCCGATGGCGGCGGGTGAGATGCCGCCGGTCAGCTTGGCCTGGGCGGCGTGCAAGGCACGGTCGAAAACAGGAATTTCGGGGGTTTCAGTCACGAAAAGTTATGCTCCTTCACGCCATTAAATGCTGGCCGCCGTCGACGGGAATGACAGTACCGGTGATCATACGGGCAGAATCACTGACCAGAAAAGCCGCCAGACTGCCGACATCCTCGATGCTGCATAATTGCCGCTCCGGCGCCTGAGCCGCGGCGATGGCGAGCAGTTCGTCGAACTGATCAATGCCGCTGGCGGCGCGGGTGCGGATAGGGCCTGGCGAGATGGCGTTGGCGCGGATGCCCTGCGGGCCAAGTTCGGCGGCGATATAGCGCACCGTGGATTCCAATGCGGCTTTGACCGGGCCCATTAAATTGTAGTGTGCCACCACCCGTTCTGAGCCGTAAAATGTGACGGACAGCAGGGTGCCGCCGTCACGCATCAAAGGTTCGGCGAGTTTAGCGGCGCGGATGAAGGAATGACAAGACACATCCATGGCGGCGCTAAAGCCGGCGGCTGAGCAATCTGTCACCCGGCCATGCAAATCCTCGCGCGGGGCAAAGGCGATGGAATGCAGCAAAAAATCCAATTTGCCCCATTCCTGCGTTATTTTAGCAAACACCGCTTCCAATGCGCCGGAGGTTTGAACGTCGCACGGCATGAAGATCGGGCAGTTGAGGGCGGCAACAACCGGCGCCACGAAGGGCTTGGCTTTTTCGTTGAGATAGGTGGCAGCCAGGGTCGCACCCGCCGCCGTAAAGGCACAGGCACACCCAGCAGCGATGCTGTGTTCATTGGCGATGCCCAGAATCAGGCCATGCTTACCGGTAAGATCGATCACCGGCTTTACATACAACGGGCTAGCACCCGTCACGCGGATGTGGAGTCCGGCTGTTTCGCGGCTTTGCTGGGGCCAATGTCATCGGCGGCAGGGCGCGCCATCATAGCCTCAAGCAATGCGGCATTCGCAGTCATGATCGTTTGGGCATAGGCGATCTGGGCGTCCAGCACGCGCCGGGTGGTTTGGGTGAGCGTTTGCGCCAGCCCGGCGTAGGGCATGAACTTCTGGTGGCCCAGAAACATGTCCTGGTAGGTGCTGAAAAGATTTGGTTCGCGCGGAACATTGGCGGACATGGTGATCTCCTGTGGAGAGTAAGCGCAAAGTGTAGCGCAATGACCATGTTTTGCATTGACCAAGATCAATAATCTTTGGTGAACCTGCAAAGCCATCCGACATACAGGAATGTTTTGGAATAATGGTCGGAGCGGCGGGATTCGAACCCACGGCCCCCAGTCCCCCAGACTGGTGCGCTACCAGGCTGCGCTACGCTCCGACCGTGGCAGAGGCTGTAGCAAGGCCGAGGGTGGGGCGCAATGCGGGTGGGGGTTACTAAGTTTCAGCGCGTTGAAACGAGTTGACGTTCTTTCACCGGGGCGGCCGGCTTGGCGGCGAGTGCTGCTTCCGTCAATTGGCGCCATTGGCCGCCTCGTAAGATTTCGCTGGGCCGGAATTTGGCTTTGTAGGCCATCTTGCGGCTCTCGGCGACCCAGTAGCCGAGATAAACGTAAGGCAATTCAAGCTCGACAGTGCGGTTGATCAACCAGAGAATCGCCTGGGTGCCAAGCGAACGTTCGTCGGCCTCAGGGCTGAAGAAGCTGTAAACGGCGGAGTAGCCGTCGCCGACGTGGTCGATCAGACAGGCGCCGAGCAGGCGCTCCTGGCGGTCGCGGAATTCGATGATCGAGGTTTCGATCGGGGTATCCTCGACCATGGCGCGATAATCGTAAAAGCTCATGGTGGCCATGTCGCCATCACCGTGGCGGGCCTGCTGATAATGCTGGAAAAGTTGGTATTGCTCGGCGGTGGCGCGCGGCGGCATTTCCTGCACGGTAAGATCCGCATTCAGCTTGTTTAGCCGTTTATGGGTCCGGCTGGGGGTGAATTCCTGGGCGCGGATGCGGATGGGAATGCAGGAATTGCAGCTAGGGCAGACCGGCGCGTAGGCGATATTGTGGCTGCGGCGGAAGCCGCCGCGGGAGAGACGGTCGTGCAGGCTCTCGGCGCTGACGCCGGCGAGTTCAGTAACAACCTTGCGCTCCGTGCGGCCAGCCACATACGGGCACGGCAGCGGCGCCGTGGTGTAGAAGAAATGCGGACGGCGGGCAGGTTTGAAGCTCATATGGTAGTATGTTTGTGCTTGTCCGTAGTCACGTCAAGCACTGTTTTAGGCGATTCGTATAATTACCAGCCCTGAGAACACATCATGCCCTGCGCGGTGGCGGGAGCCAACCAGCGCCATGGCAAAAGGCAGCCCTGCAAGTATGAAAAAGCTGAGCCAGAGCAGGATGGCCCAGACCAGCGCCTGCGCCGGAGAGGGGGCTGAGAGGTCGGCATCCTGGCGCACTGCCAGGCTGAAAATGCGCTGGCCAGGCGTGCCGCCGGTGGCAACCGCAAGCGTGTAATACAGGATCGGGAAAAAAGGCATGATGTGAAACATGAAAAAGCCGAGCCCGAAGGTGAATAAGCCAAAGATGAAGATGTTGGTGGCTACCACCCAGCCGATGATGGCCATGAAAATGACATCCAGCACAAAGGCGCACAGGCGGCGGGCAATAACACCCTGGAACAGGGCAGGGGAGTCGAAGTTGGTAATTGTTTGGCTCATGTAAGCAGTTTCGGCTGATGGTATGGCGAAAATGCGGCGTGTTGTCGGGGCTGGATTGATCGTTTATGCGGATTTCATGACAATAAAAACGCCAAGCGGCCCACTGACAGGGCTTAAAATTTTCGATCTCACCCGGGTTTTGGCCGGTCCGACCTGCGTGCAGATGCTGGCCGATATGGGGGCGGACGTCATCAAAATTGAAAAGCCCGGCAGCGGCGATGATACCCGCGGCTTTGCCCCGCCTTTCATGCCCGGCACCAGCGAGAGCGCGTATTTTTCCGGCGTGAACCGCAACAAGCGCTCAGTGGCGCTGGATATCGCGACGCCGGAGGGCCAGGAGATCGCCCGCAAGCTGCTCCTGCAATGCGATATTCTGGTGGAAAATTTCAAAGTCGGGGCGCTCGCTAAATACGGCTTGGGCTATGAGGATGTGCATAAAATCCACCCCGGCATGGTGTATTGCTCGATCACCGGCTTCGGCCAGACCGGCCCTTATGCGCCGCGCCCCGGCTACGACGGGCTGATACAGGCGATGGGCGGGATTATGAGCCTGACCGGCGACCCGGAGGGCGAGCCGCAGAAGGTGGGCGTGCCGGTGGCGGATGTTTTCGCTGGGCTGTACGGCTGCATCGGCGTGCTGGCGGCGCTGCGCCATAAGGAACGCACCGGGCTGGGTCAGCAGGTGGATATCGGGATGCTGGATACGCATGTGGCGTGGCTGGCCAACCAGGGGATGAACTATCTGGCGACCGGCGTTTCGCCGGTGCGGCTGGGTAACAATCATCCGAATATCGTGCCCTACCAGGTGTTCGCCACGGCTGATGGGTATATTGTGCTGTCGATTGGTAATGACCCGACCTTTGCGAAATTCTGCAATCATTTTGGGGCGCAGGCGCTGCTGGCCGATGAGCGCTTTATCACCAACGCGGCGCGGGTGATGAACCGGCAACTCGTCACCGACACGCTGGCCGCGATTATGAAAACCATGACTACGGCGGCGTGGATTGAAAAACTTGAGGCGCTGAAAATTGGCTGCGGGCCGATTAACACCCTTGAACAGGTGTTTGCCGATCCGCATGTCATTGCCAGGAATAATTTAATTGAGATGCAGCATGGCAGCGGTATTGCGATGAAATTGGTTGCCAATCCGGTACGGCTTTCTGAGACACCGGCAGATTACCGTTTACCGCCACCGATTTTGGGCGAACATACTGATGAGGTGCTGGCCAGTTGGCTCGGATTTGATGAAGCGGCCCTTAGTGATTTGCGGGCCAAAAATATTATTTAGGGGTAAACATCATGGCGCGTGCAGGCTCGGTTCAATATTTGCTCGGCACTGCATTTTACCGGCTGGCGTATGTTGAGTTTGGCAATCCAGCCGCCCCGGCGGTGCTCTGCGTGCACGGGCTGACCCGCAATGGCCGGGATTTTGACCCGCTGGCAATGAGGCTGGCCGAGCATTTTCATGTGATCTGCCCGGATTTGCCCGGGCGAGGAAAGTCCGATTGGTTGCCGAGCGGAGCGCTGTACCAGCCGCCGACCTATGTGACCGCGCTGGCGCATCTGCTGGCTGCCATCAACAAGCCGGTGGCATGGGTGGGGACGTCGCTGGGTGGCATTTGCGGTATGATGACCGCGGCTGCCGGCAATGCGCCAATCACCAGTTTGGTGCTGAACGATATCGGGCCGCATATCCCCAAAGCCGCCTTGGCCAGAATTCGCGATTACATGTCGGCCGCGCCACAGAGTTTCGCCTCGATGGCAGCCCTTGAGGCGCATTTGCGGTTAATCCATGCGCCGTTCGGCAATTTGAGCGATGCGCAATGGCATTATCTGGCACGGATTTCGGCGCGCTCGGTACTCGATCCGGCGGGCGGCAGCGCCTACGCGTTGCATTACGACCCCAACATCATCGAGCCGATCCGGGATTCTACCCCGGCAGACGTGGATTTATGGCCGCTTTGGGGAATGATTAAAGCGCCGATATTAGCGATCCGGGGCGCCAGCAGTGATTTGCTGCTGTCTGAAACCTTTGAGCAGATGCAGGCCAGCGGCGCCAAAGCCTTGGTGGTGGGCGATGCCGGGCACGCCCCGGCTTTGATGGATGAGTTGACCATCAATGAGATCGCGGCGTTTTTACAGCATTCCGCGTAAAAAACTGGAACCATGATTGAGGGCGTCAAACGCGTGCAGCCCAAGGTCATCGGCGAGCTTCGCGCAGCTGAGTTGGCCGCGGACCGAATTGCCGTTGGCATCCAGGCGGGGCGAAAATACCGCGACGCCGATCTGGCGGTTGACGACTGCCAAAATACCGCCGCCGACGCCGCTTTTAGCGGGCAGGCCCACCTTACAGGCCCAATCGCCGGCACCGTCGTACATGCCGCAGGTGAACATCACGGATAATGTCTGGCGTACCGCTTCCAGCCCAAAGACACGCTTGCCGGTCATCGGGTTGTTGCCGAGATTAGCCAAGGTGGCACCCATCACGGCAAGGTCGGCAGCGGTGACCAGGATCGAGCATTGTTTGAAATAAACATCCAGAACGTCATCAACCGGCAGGGTGTAAACATCAGCGGCGCGCAGTAAATGGCCGATGGCACGGTTGCGGTGGCCAGTTTCGCGCTCGGATTCAAAGACATTTTCATCAACATCGAGCTTGCGTCCGGCCGCCTGGCTGAACAGGTCAAGGATTTTGCTGAGAGCGTCTGTACCCAGCAACTCGCGCAGCTTACCCGCTACCGCGATGGCGCCGGTGTTCACCATCGGATTGAACGGGCGGTTGGTGCGGCCATCCAGTGAAATGGTGTTGAACGGATCGCCGCTCGGCTGCACGCCGACCACCTTGGCGGTTTCATCCGCGCCGATCATGTCCAGCAGCAGCGCGTAGGTGAAGGCTTTTGAGATGGATTGGATGGTGAAAGGAACCTGGGCGTCGCCGACGGTGACGACACGACCACTCGGCAGACCTAGCGCGATGCCGAATTTGTTGGCGGGAACCTTGGCCAGTTCGGGTATATAATCAGCCAGCTCACCGCTTAAATTGCCTGAATATTGGGCATAAACCTTCTTGGCGATGATCTGCAACTCGTCGGTGGATAAAGGGTCGCTTTCAATGGCGGCTAACAGCGACCGGCGGCTGATTGTTTCATCCACGAAGCATCATCTCCTGTACAGCTTGCCCGTCCCAGATACCAAAGACAGGCAGGCCCGGAAAATCCCGGAGCCTGTGACAGGATTGTTACAAGCAAACAGTGTGCCGCGTTAGCACCACCAATACATGGTTTGCAAAATACTCTAACTTATCAGCCGCAGGCTTCGTGCTCAGCCTGGGCGATCGTGTCAAATTCGGCGCGGGTGAGGTGAACAGGATCGTAATGCCCGCCCAAACCGCTCAGCCAGCGATGGAACGCCCGCAGATGATTGCGCGAACCTTGTTCAAGCTGGCCATATACCAAGCGCAAATCCGGCCGGCTGGTGCGTCCCGTGGCTTGCCGGAGGTCGACAATATCCAGTTCCTCGATCAGCAGCCCGGTGCACACAGCCTCGGACTCACTCAGCAGGCCGCGGGCCAGCAGATCATCATGCAGCTTTTGCATCTGCGGGCTGTTGAATTCTCCAACATCGAGGCGGCGCACCGGGTCGGGCAGGCCGTGGCGGTTAAGCATGATCAGCAGCATATCCATATGTGATTGCTCGGACCCGCTGATATTGCCGAACGGCCGCAGACCCCAGCGGTCGAACAGGCGTAAATACACGTCACGCGCGACCTTCTCTTCCTCGCGCATCGCGGTCAGATCAGCCGTTTCGGCAGCGGTAAGCGGCACCGCCGACACGATGGCCAAGATAGGATCATCCAAGTTAAGATTGCCGCAGCCGCATTGACGGCGTCTTGGCTCCAAGGTTTGTAAAACATGACTCATGGCGGCCTCAGGCTGCTGGAGTGGAGAGTTGATCAAACGCTTCGAGCGCCTTGGCGGCGTACATGGCAGATGGGCCAGCCCCCATGTAGATCGACATCGCCATGGTCTCGAGCACCTCGGCGCGGGTGGCACCCAGCCTGGCAGCGGCTTCGGCATGATAGGCGATGCAAGGCTCGCAGCGCGTGGCAACACCCAGGGCCAGAGCAATCAACTCCTTGGTTTTGTGGTCCAGCGCATCTCCGCTATGGGCGGCCTTAGCCATTTCCGAGAAGCTTTTCATGACATCCGGAGAACCCTGGCGCAGGGTTTTCACGCCGCCGTTCATGTTAGTGATAAGGTCGCGCCAGTTTACGATCATATTCTGTCTCCAAATTTTATGGAGCAAGTATGGGCTGCTCGTGGCGGAATGCCCTTGACGTGAGTCAAAGTGCTAAAACAAAAAAACGGCCCCAGCGATGTGGGGCCGTTTTAACAAAGTTCCCGCTTCAGCGGGAATAATCCAAAGGGTTAGTCGGCGGCCAGGGCCATTTGTTTGCGGGCGAGGGATTGGCTGACATAGCCTTCCACCGCTTCCGTCACTTTGTCGGCATGGTTGGCAAACACATGGTCAGCGCCTTCAAACACCCGGTAATCAATGGCCACACCCTTTTGCAGGTTCAGCTTATCCACCAGTTTACGCACCGAAATTTCTGGCACCATTTCATCGGAATCGCCATGGATCATCAGGCCGCTGCATGGGCAGGGGGCCAGGAACCCGAAGTCGTAGTGCGCCGCCGGCGGGGCGACGGACACCCAGCCGGAAACTTCCGGCCGGCGCATCAAAAGCTGCATGCCCACGAAAGCACCAAACGAGTAGCCGGCAATCCACAGGCCGCCATGGCCCGGGTTAAGGGCCTGCATCCAGTCCAGCGCCGCCGCGGCGTCATTGATTTCGCCCATGCCGCCGTCAAACTTGCTCTGGCTGCGGCCCACGCCACGGAAGTTGAAGCGCATGACCGAGAAGCCGAGGCGCTGAAACACCTGATACATGGAATAGGTGATGCGGTTATTCATAGTGCCGCCATGCAGCGGGTGCGGGTGCAAAACCAGCGCTAACGGGGCGCCGCGTTCCTTGGCGTGGTGGTAACGACCCTCGAGACGGCCTTCCGGCCCGGCAAACATCACTTCAGGCATTCTATCACTCGTCTTTCATCAAATCCGTGTCACGCGCGTAATCTCGCCATGGTTGAAACCGGCGGCGCGGAGAGCCATCTGGGCTTCCGGTGTCACGGCTGATCATGGGTAGATTACAGTTTGGGTTTCCCCGGGGTTGGTCTATATAGAGCGTTATTCACTGTTTTCCTACGGAAATGTCGCATGGCCCTTATGTTTTTAACCGAGACTGTCCGGGCATACCGTGAACGGGACCCGGCCGCCCGCTCGAACCTTGAGGTTTTGCTTTGCTATCCGGGCCTGCACGCGGTGGGTATTCATACGGTGGCGAATTTCTTCTGGCGGCATGGCTGGCGGCTGGCCGGACGGTTCACCTCGCACATTGGCCGGTTTTTGACCGGCATCGAAATCCACCCCGGCGCTAAATTGGGCCGCCGGTTTGTCATCGATCATGGCATGGGGGTGGTGATCGGGGAGACCGCCGAGGTGGGGGATGATGTCTATATTTACCATCAGGTTACCCTGGGCGGCACCAGCTCCAGCAAGGGCAAGCGGCACCCGACCATCGGCAATAACGTTATCATCGGTGCTGGGGCGAAGGTTCTGGGTGCCATATTGATCGGCGATAATGCCCGCATTGGCGCCAATGCGGTGGTGGTGGCGGCGGTGCCGGCGGACACCACAGTCGTGGGGATTCCGGCCCGGCCGGTCGAGCGCCACGAGAAACCCTGCTTCGATCCGTACGGGATACCGTCCGACCCCTGCCTCGATCCGCTGCTGCACGAGGTGGATTTACTGCGCTCGGAGCTGACCGATTTGGAAAACCGGATCGCCAAGGCCGCGCGCGAGCGTATTTTTTAAAACGCCATGATTTACCTGGATGCCAACGCCAGTGAGCCGTTGCGGCCCGAGGCGCGGGCGGCGGCGCTGGCGGCTTTGGATGTAATTGGCAATCCGTCATCGGTGCATCAGGCTGGACGGGCGGCGCGGCGGGTGCTGGAGGGGGCTCGCGAGAGTCTGGCAGCACGCTTTGCGGCACGGGCGCAGGATATCGTATTCACATCAGGCGCCACTGAGGCCAACACGCTGGCTATTCATGCGCTAGGCCGGGGCCGCACCGTACTGATCGGTGCCACCGAGCATGATGCCGTGCGGGCGGCGGCGCCGAAAGCGGTGGTGATCCCAGTGCTGCCAAGTGGACTGGTGGATTTGCTGGTGCTGGACCAGATGCTGGCGGCGCATCCAGGGGCGCTGGTGTGCCTGATGGCAGCCAATAATGAGACCGGCGTATTGCACGACATCGCCGCTGCCGCTTGGGTCTGCGCGGCGCATGGGGCGCTGCTGCATGTCGACGCCGCGCAAGCGGCCGGGCGCTGCCGGGAAGACTGGTTGCGGCTGGGCGCGGCCTCGTTCGCGCTCTCCGGCCACAAGGCTGGTGGGCCGCTGGGCGCTGGGGCACTGGTGTTTTCGAGTGCGCATGGTGAGCGCGTGGCACCACTCCTCAAAGGTGGCGGGCAAGAGCGCGGCTGGCGTGGCGGCACGCCGGGGTTGCCTGCGATCGCCGGAATGGCGGCGGCCCTGGATCAGCCGTATGAAACTCTGAGGATTGCCGAATATCGTGATGATATTGAAGCTTTTTGCGTAGATCTTGGCGCTCAGGTGATGGGGGCCGATGCGGCGCGGCTGCCCAATACCGTTTGCCTGGCCTTGCCGGGCGTGCGGGCGGATACCCAGTTAATCGCGCTCGATATGGCCGGGGTGGCAGTGTCAGCGGGTTCAGCCTGTTCCTCCGGCAAGGTGGCGGCCAGCCATGTGCTGCTCGCGATGGGCATGGGCGCACTGGCCGGACAGGCGATCCGGGTTTCGCTGCCCTGGAGCGCCACCCAAGCAGACTGCTCCGCTTTCAAAGACGCTTATCAGGTGATGGCCAGCCGTGCCTTGCATCATGTGGCGGTTCCGCTTACCGAGGCGCGATCTACGAATTAAGGGTTTTATCGATGCCTAAAATGGTTTTTATCGAGCGTAATGGCGTGGCGCGTGAGGTGGATGCGCCGGTCGGGCTGTCGGTGCTGGAAGTGGCGCATAAGCATGGGGTTGATATCGAAGGGGCGTGCGAAGGCTCTCTGGCTTGCTCGACCTGCCATGTGATTGTGGATGCGGCCTGGTTTGGTAAGCTCGCCAAGCCGACAGAGGACGAGGAAGACATGCTTGATTTGGCCTTTGGGCTGGAAAAAACCTCACGCCTGGGCTGCCAGATTGTGATGAGCGAGGCGCTGGACGGGCTGGTGGTGAAACTACCGAGCGCCACCCGGAACGCCGCCGGATGAAAATCGTCGTCGCCATGTCGGGTGGTGTTGATAGCTCGGTGGTGGCCGGGTTGATGCGCGAGGCCGGGCATGAGGTGATCGGCGTCACGTTGCAGTTGTACGACCATGGCGCGGCGGTGGGCCGCAAGGGCGCCTGCTGCGCCGGGCAGGATATTCATGACGCCAAGCGGGTCGCCGATAAATTAGGCATTGCGCATTACGTGGTGGATGCCGAAGAGCGCTTCCGCGCCAGTGTGATGGCGGAATTTGCTGATAGCTATGCCAGCGGGCAGACGCCGGTGCCCTGCATTTCTTGCAACCAGCATTTGAAGTTCGGTGATTTGCTGGATATGGCGCGGGATTTGGGCGCCGATGCGCTGGCGACCGGGCATTATGTGCGGCGCGTCGATGGCCCAACCGGGGCCGAGTTGCATCAGGCGGTGGACGCCAGCCGTGACCAGAGCTGGTTTTTGTTCGCCACCACCCGGGCACAGTTGGAATTTTGCCGGTTTCCGCTGGGCGATTACGCCAGTAAGGCGCAGGTGCGCGAGATCGCCGAGCGGATGGGCCTCGCGGTGGCCGCTAAGCCGGACAGTCAGGATATCTGTTTTGTACCAAGCGGCTCCTACGCCGATATCGTCGGCAAATTCCGGCCCGATGCGCTGGAAGCCGGTGAGATTGTCGGCGAAGATGGTGGCGCTTTGGGCACGCATCAGGGCATTGCCCGCTACACGGTAGGCCAAGCCAAGCGCCTGGGGTTGCCGGCTGATGCACAGGGTGAGGCTCTGGTAGTGCGGAAAATTGAACCAGGGACGCGCCGAATTGTGGTGGGACCTCGGGCAGCGGCATCGCGGGTGGTGACATTGCGCGATGTGAACTGGCTGGCCCAGATCCCGCCAGAAGGCTTGCGCGCTCAGGTAAAACTGCGCGCCCGCGAGACACCGCAGCCGGCGTTGATCATGGCCGAGAGCTGCGGCGCCGAACTGCTGCTGGACACGCCTGCACTGGCTGCTCCCGGACAGGCGGCGGTATTTTATGATGGTTCGCGCATCCTCGGCGGCGGCTTCATCACCGCTTGAATTCTGCTGGAAAAGTTTGGAGCACTTTATGATGGCACCAGGCTGGCATCCACAACTTAGGAGACTTGGCCTTGTATATTCTGGTTATTGAAGACGATGCCGATGTCTCAAAATTTGTGGTCACCGGGCTGCGGGAGTCCGGCCATGTGGTGGAATTCGCCACCAATGGCCGGGATGGCATTATGCTGGCGCAGAGCAAGCATTTTGACGCGCTGATTATCGACCGGCAATTACCAGGTGGGGTGGACGGCGCTGATATGCTGCAGAGTTTGCGCGGCAATGGTATCAGCACGCCGGCACTGTTTCTCTCGGGGCTTGGCCAGATTTCGGATTGGACGAAAGGTCTGCAGGCGGGTGGCGATGACTATTTAGTCAAACCGGCGTCTATGGAGGAAATTCTGCAGCGGATTACAGCGATCACGGCGCCGAAGGCTACTTCGAAGGGGACGCCGGCAGGATCAGACTGATGGTTATGCGCCCTGGCTGGTGCGCGTCGAGAAAGGCCTGACCGCCGGATTGTTTGGCGAAGCCTTGAAGCGTGGCGAGTTCTAGATCGGCCTTAGAGTCATGAGTGGGTTTTTGGCATTTATATTGCAACGAAATGGCAACGTATTGACCGGGCGGGATTTCATGCGCTGGATTGCTGGTTTTTTTGATGGTGAGGTTGGCTGCCATCAGGACAACCGGCGTTGAAATTTGCGCGGTACTGCTTGCATATTTTGCAATATCGGCCAATGAACCTTCGAGTTTGAAGGCGTCGCAATACAGGTTATGAGTTGTTGCAGGACAATCAATTTGCAACTGCAATTGCTCACCCAGGATGGCGGTGAGTGGGGCTTCAAGGCTGGCAATGAAGCTTGGCGTGTGCAGTGTGGTGGGTTCGAGAATTTGCAGTCCGGCGATGGTGATCAGACGCTGGGTGAGAGCCACCCCGCGGCTGGCAGCGCTGCGGGAATTGGCCAGATAGATGTCGAATTCAGTGAGGCCCTGTTTGCTGGCGCGGCGTTCCAGCAACTCCAGGTTTCCCAAAATCCCGGTGAGAATATTGTTGAAATCATGCGCCAGGACGCTGGCGATATCGCTCACGGAACTGGCTATGGCGGTGGCATCACTGAATTTATAATCGGCGGTGCTCATGGGTGAGACCTTCGCTGCTCGTTGCGCTAAACCTCATATGGGACGCCGTGCCACCCAATACACCTGTGTTAACTGATATTTGCCAGCGCATTGGGTGTAAGTGACAGGCGGCGGCTGGAGACCATATCCAGCTCGCGGTGCGTAATCGCGACAATGGTGGTGTTGGGCAGTTCCTTGGTGAGCAGCCGGTGCAGGCGGGCGGCCATCGGCGCATCGAGCGCGGATGTGGCTTCATCGAGGAACAGCCAAGAAGGTTTGACAATCAACGCGCGCGCCAGGGCGAGGCGCTGCTGCTCGCCGCCGGAGAGAATTTGTCCCCAGGGTTCGACCTCATTCAACCGGCCGACGAGATTGGGAAGCTCAACATCATTGAGCGCCTTGCACACGGTAGCGTCGCTGACATCGGATTCCAGCGCCGGGTAGACCACCGTGCGCTTCAGGCTGCCGAGCGGGAAATACGGCCGCTGCGGCAGAAACAAGGCGCTGCCGGTGGGGCGGATGACCATGCCGCCGCCGAACGGCCAGATACCCGCGATGGCGCGGAACAACGTTGATTTGCCGGCGCCGGAAGGGCCGGTGAGTAAGATCGGCTCGCCCGGCGGCAGGGTGAGATTGGTGTCGTCAACCAGCTTGCGACCATCCGGCAGGCTGATGGTGAGGTTTTTGAACGTGAGAGACTTACCTTCCTTGGCAACTTGCGGCCCACTGCGTGAAACAGCCCGGGCGGCGGTGACAGCTTCCTGGAAACCGTACAAACGCGAGACGGTGGCGCGGTAGGTCACCAAATTCGGATAAGCCCCGACAAACCATGAGAGTGCGCCTTGCACTTGTCCGAACACATTCTGGATTTGCGTCAAGCCGCCGAGCTTGATGGCGCCGCTGAAATAGCGCGGCAGTGCCACGATGAGCGGAAAGAATCCGGCAATCTGGCCAAAGCTGACGGTGAAAAAATTCAGCGCCTTGGTCCGGCGCATGATTTTCCACCAGTTGCCGCGGATGGCGGCAAAACGTTCGGTCAGGCTTAGCATCTCGTCGTCTTCGCCATGATAAAGCGCAATAGCTTCTGGGTTCTCGCGCACCCGGATGAGATTATAACGGAAATCCGCTTCGACCTTTTGCTGGGTAAATGACAGACGGATCAACTGACGACCGATCAGATGCGTCAAACCGGTTCCTACCAGAGAGTAAATCAACGCAACCCACAGCATGTAGCCGGGGATGGTGATGCCGAACAATTTTACCGAGCCGGAGATGGCGTACAGGATAAAAACGAAGCTGAACAAGGTGACAAGGTTGGAGATGAAATCCAGGCTGAGCGAGAGCGAATTGGTAGTGAAGTCACGCAAATCCTCGGAGATACGCTGGTCGGGGTTGTCGATACCCGTGGTCTCGGACGAACTCAGGCTGATATTATAAAAAGCCCTGTCGGACAGCCAATTTTCCAGGTAATGCTTAGTGGCCCACTGGCGCCAGCGGATTTGCAGCATCTGGTTAAGATAGAAAGCGTACACCGCGATGACGACATACACGACCAGGATTTCCACCAGGCCCGGCATCGGCAGCGACCCTGGCGCTGCTTGGTAGAGGAACAATAGCTGCACGGCGCTGTGGGAATCCATATTCTGGATCGCGTCGAAAAAATCGCGGTTCCAGTAGGTCAGGATGACGTTGAACGCCACCATTAACAAATTCAGCGCAATGATGGCGAGAAATAACCCGCGCGCCGCCCAGCGTTCCTCGGACCAAAAATACGGTTTGGCCAGGCTCCAGGCTTCGCGGACACCGGTGATGAAACTCGTCATGGTTTGGCGCATTACTTCAATACTTTCGCGTTCAGGGCGTCGAGCCAGGCCAGAATATGTTCACGGTTTTTGCCGTAATCGCTTTCGCCGTAAATAGAGTGGGAATAAAAAATCACACCGGACTTATTGTCCGGTTCCGCAACGACCGCGAGTTCCAGAATGTCGGGGAAATTGGCTGCGGGGGTGCGGATAACATA
Organism: Acidocella sp.; assembly: GCA_031291755.1. Taxonomy (GTDB): domain Bacteria; phylum Pseudomonadota; class Alphaproteobacteria; order Acetobacterales; family Acetobacteraceae; genus Acidocella. Next base: position 89,793 of record JARLIK010000001.1, read on the forward strand.
CGCGGCTTGCAGGTTTTGCGGCAGGCTATCCAGCGGGAAGGTGCGGGGCAGGGTAAGGGCGACGGCCTGCAGGGTAGCGAACAAGGCCGCCGGGGGCAGGTTGTAAGCCGGGCTGGTGATGCCTGGGGCCGGTAAAAACCCTGCTGGCGCCGCCAGATATTCAGAATGGCCTTGCAGGTGCAGGTGCCCGAAATCGACAGTACCCGGCGGCGTGATGCCGATAGCGCCCAGCGTGCCGCAGAGCGGGAAGATGAAACTTAACAGCCACGGCAGCAGATTCATTGGCTAATCGCTGGCAGGGGCGAGGCGCAGGCGGATCACGCCGCGGGCGTCTTCCGGCGCGATCGGTTTGCCTTTGCGTAGAATTTGGATTTTGCCGGCTTTAGCCAGGCGCTGGGCGGCAAGGCGGATGGGCGAGAGGCTGCCGCGCCATTTTTCATCGGGCGGATGGCCCGCCAGAGCACGGGCAGCCTCGGTAGGGCAGATAGATTTATCCGGGCCTCGTGCCATGACGAGGGCGAGGATGGCTTGTTCGGCGGGATCGTTGCTGGTGGGGTTTTGGCTCATGCGGTCAGCCTTATGCCCAAAGAGCGGCCAGAGAGATAGGCGGCTTCGAGTTTTCCGGCCAGACACCAGTCTCCGCACAGGCCAAGCTGTTGCTGCGGGTCCCATAGGCAGTCTTCGCCCAGCGGCGCATCGGCCAGGGCGTAGCGCCAGCGATGCACGCTGGCAAAGGTGGCGGGCGCGGTAATCCTGGTAGCCTGCACAAAGGCCGCGCTCAGGGTTGCGATGACTTCATCGGCAGGGTGTTCCAGATGGGCGGCACTCCAGGCGGCGCTAGCATGGGTGGTGTAGCTGACCGGCGTTGGCGCGGCGCCTGGGCGGCTGTTTTCGCGGGCGATCCAACTAAGCGGCCCGGAGGTGGGTTTAACAATGTCCGGCCCTGGTGCTGCACCGGCAAAGCCTAGCATCAGCGCCCAGCACGGTGCCAGGTGGACCTTGGCAAGCTTAACGGCGAAGGGATGATCAATGGCGGCCAGCAGGGCGGCGGCCTGCGGGGCTGGGATGGCCAGGATGACGGCATCAAACGCAGGGGAGAGTTCGCCGTGCGGCTCGACCAGACTGGGCGGGGTGATGGCAGCATTATGCAGGTAAAGCCGCCAGCCAGCATCCTGCCGCGCCAGAAAACTGACATGAGTGCCAAGCTTGATATTCAACCCTGCGGCGAGCGAGGCCGCCAATAAAGCTATGCTGGGCTTGCCACTAAATTTATCACCCGTGGCGGGCCAGATTTCCGCGTGATTGGCAATCAGCGCGGCGCGGAACCCGGCATCATGCGCACTGGCAAACTGACAGCCATGGTTGAACATGAAGCCGTCCTGCGATCGGGTGGCCATTCGCCCGCCCGGCTTGCGGCCTTTATCAAACAATGTGACGCCCCAGCCCGCCTGGGCCAGATGCGCCGCCGCGGTAAGCCCGGCCATGCCCGCGCCGATAACAGCGGCTGTTTTTGAAAGACCCATGGCGTGCAGGTGGCGGCTAACCGGCCAAACCGCAAGGTCAGAGGCGCTTCAAAAAATCCTCGGCGGGAACGGGCTGGGCAAAGTAGGGGCCCTGGGCTTCGTCGCAGCCGATTTCCTGCAACAGCCGGCTTTGCGCCTCACTTTCCACGCCGTCAGCCAGCACGCTGCATCCCATGGCGTGACCAGCCTCAATGGCGGCATGGACAATGGCGTTGTCGCCATAATCCTGACCCAAACGCTGCACCATCTGACGGTCGAGCTTAAGGGTGCTGAGCGGCAGGCGTTTGAGGGCGGCGAGGCTGGCATGGCCGGTGCCGAAATCATTCAGGGCCAACCGCGCACCCAGGCTGGCCAGCGCCTTGATGGTAAAAATCGTGTCAGGATCATCATCAATCAGCATCGCCTCGCTGAGGCAAAGCTCCAGCCGCTCAGAGGCGAGACCGGTTCGGGTGAGCGCCTCGATGAGATGCTTGATCAGATGGCCACTGCGTAATTGCCGGTGCGCCAGCCGGACCGAAACATTGGCCTGCGCCGGCCAGTGCGCGGCATCAGCGCAGGCACGGTGCAGCATCCAGGCGCCAATATCGTTAATAACTTCAAAATGCTCGGCCACCGGCATGAAATGATGCGGCAGGATCAAGCCCCGGCGGCGGTGTTTCAGCCGGATGACCGCTTCCGCCCCCTCCAACCGGCCGGTTTTGAGATGCATATAGGGCTGGTAATGCAGCAAAAACCCCTCATGCGTGAGAGCCTGGCGCAACCGTTCGGCAATCCGGCGGCGCTCGCTGACATCGCGCCGCGCCGCGCGGGCACGCAATTCACGGGCTTCGGAATCGCCTGCTATGTCCGGGAAAGCCACGGACTGCGGTTCAAGAATGCCGGAGTTGTGGCCGGGCATGGGAATATAACGGATACATGGCGCCGATCATGCGCCGGCTATGGTTAAGATGCGGAAAACAAAAACCCGCGGTGGAATTTTATTGTCACACACACGTCCAGGCTGGTTACGCGACGTTTAACGTGACGCCATTGTGGAACGCATCTGTCAGTTCTGCAAATGCTGTTGTAATTCCGTAATATTTCTTGACATAATATAGCGCGTTTAACTCCGCGGCAGTGTCGGTCTGGCGTTGTAGAGATTGCAGGATCGCAGCATAAAAACTGAGTGAGTCAGCCGCCGCGATGAAGGGAGCGCGAGGGTCGGCGGCAAACCCCTGCAAGCTCAACGGGGTGGCGATGGTTGTCAGCCCATGGCGGGCGTAATCGAGCAGCTTGATTTTCAAACCAGTGCCCACCCGCAATGGCGAGATCGCCAGGCTTGCCCGATGCAAATACGGACCAAGATCAACAACCCGTCCCACCCGGTTAACGCCCGCCGGTACGATGCCATAGACGCTCGCGCAGTCGCCGATGAGGTCGAGCGTGATATCACGGCGGCCGTTGTACAAATGCGGCCAGACTTCATCAAAAAACCAGCGCAGTCCATCAAGGTTGGGCAGCCCATCACCACCGACAAACACCAGACGGTTGGGCTGGCGTAAAATATTGGCCGGGCGCGGGCAGGGCAGCGCCGGCATCGAGGCCACATATACCGGGGTTGTCGGGCACATCGCACGGAACTGCGCGGCTTCCTCCGGCTGAATCGCTACGATGCCCTGCGCCTTACCAAGCGTTTGCGCTTCAAACTCCCGCGACAATTCGGCGGGATAAACCTGATAACCAGCGCTCGTTAAAATCCGATGCCGCTGATGAAACACATCATGTGCCAAAATCAGGGTTTTGATGCCGGCCAAACCAGAATCATCCAGCACCGCGGCGCGGAAAATAGTATCCACCAAAATCGCGTCCGGCTGCATCGCCTTAAGTCGCGCCTGGCACCATGCCGACTGTGCCGATGTCATGAATGCACCCAGAATCGCATCAACCACGCCATACTGTCCGGCCCGGCCACGCTTGCGAATCCGACCCGCCAGCCCCACCGGCAAAGCCGCTAAAGCACGTTGCGCCAAAGTCGCCGCAATGTTACGCGGTGACCCACTAGCCACCAATCCGCGCCGCGCCATCACGCCAGGGCCAATCACCGCAAACCCTGCAAACCGTTCCACCGGCCAGCGCAAACGCGGCCGCACCAGCATGATCACCACCTCATGCCCTTGGCCACGCAGCCACTCCACCACCGCCGCATTGAACGCCAAATGCCCTGCTGACCCAGGCCTCGGCAACTCATCCGTGACAAAGGCAATCTTCATGTCGAGGCGGTCCTGCGTGGTTTATGGAAGTCGGGCCAGGGGCAGCGCTCCCTGGCCTTACTCCCTCAACCCCCTCAAGCCGCAGCGTTGTGGGAGATGCCCTTTTCGGTGAGCATGGTTTGCAGCTCGCCGGACTGGTACATTTCGGTCACGATATCACAGCCGCCGATGAATTCGCCTTTAATGTAGAGCTGCGGAATGGTCGGCCAGCTTGAGAATTCCTTGATGCCATCGCGGATTTCCGGGTTTTCCAGCACGTTGACGGTTTTGTAGGGCACGTCGGCGTGTTTGAGGATTTGGATGACCCGGGCTGAGAATCCGCATTGCGGGAACATCGGGGTGCCTTTCATGAAGAGCATGACAGGGCTTGAGTCGATATAGGCTTGGATTTCGGCGAAAACGGGGTTGTCCATACGAGGTCCTTATTCGGGGGCTGAGGTTTGCAGGGCGAGTGCGTGGAGTTCGCCGCCCATGCGCCCTTGCAGCGCCGCGTAAACGAGTTGGTGTTGGCGCACGCGGGGCATTCCGCGAAACGCTTCAGAGATGACGGTAGCCGCAAAATGGTCATTATCGCCAGCCAAGTCTTCGATGGTGATCTGGGCGTCCGGGAGGGCGGCTTTGATCAGTTTTTCGATCTCGGAGGCGGGCATAGCCATAGTGGTTATCCTTGCAAAATCACGCGAACCAGTTGGGGAAGAACCCCTCATGGGCGTCGCGCAGGGTAGCCAGAGATATGGGGTTGACGCCGGTTAGTGTCAAACTGTTGCCGCCAGTATGGCCGATGTGGCGGGCCGGAATGCCGGCGGCGTGGGCGGCGGTGAGAATAGGGGTAGGGTTGGCGACGGCGAGGATATAGCGGGCCTGGTCCTCACCAAACCAGTAGGCGTGGGCGGGGATATGCTCAGGTGAGGGGTGCAGGGTGAGACCGGTGGCGCCCGCCAGCGCCATTTCCACCAGGGCGATGGCGAGGCCGCCGTCGGAGAGGTCATGGCAGGCTTGCACGGCACCGCTTAGAATATGCTCGCGCACGAAATCGCCATTTTCGCGTTCGTTCAGCAGATTCACTTCCGGGGGCGCGCCATCCTCGCGGCCCAGGATTTCGCGCAGCCAGAGCGATTGGCCGAGTGCGCCTTTGGTGTCGCCGATCAGGATGAGTTGCTGGCCGGGGGCGATGGCAAGGCCGGTGGCAAGCGAGGCATCTTCAATCACGCCGACCGCGCCGATGGCGGGGGTGGGGAGGATGCCTTTGCCTTCGGTCTCATTGTAGAGCGAGACATTGCCAGAGACGACCGGGAAATCGAGAGCGGTACAGGCCGCCGCCATGCCTTTGATGGCATCGACGAACTGGCCCATGATTTCGGGTTTTTCGGGGTTGCCGAAATTCATGTTGTCAGTGACGGCCAGCGGTAGGGCACCGGTGGCGGTGATGTTGCGCCAGGCTTCCGCTACGGCTTGCGCCCCACCGGCCTGCGCATCAGCGGCGCAGTAGCGGGGCGTGCAGTCGGTGGTGATGGCCAGAGCGCGGTTGGTGCCGTCGAGCCGCACGATGGCGGCGTCGGCTTGGGCTGGCCGTTTGACGGTTTGGCCACCGACGGTGGAATCATACTGGTCGAAAATCCAGCGGCGCGAGGCGATGTCCGGGCAGGCCATGAGTTTCAGCAGTGCGGCTTCAAAGCCAACCGGGTCGTGGGTTTCGCCAAGCGGGGCTGGTTTGGCGGCGCTGGCATAGGGGCGGTGGTAGAGCGGGGCTTCATCGGAGAGCGGGGCCAGTTCGATGTCAGCTTCAACCACGCCTTTATGGGTGATGACGATGCGGCCGGTGTCAGTGATTTTGCCGATGATGGCGTAGTCAAGGTCCCATTTTTCGATGATGGCGCGGGCCATTTCCGAGCGTTCGGGCTTCAGCACCAGCAACATGCGTTCCTGGCTCTCGGAGAGCATCATCTCATAGGCCGACATGCCGGTTTCGCGCTGCGGCACGGTATCGAGGTTCAGCTCGATGCCAACGCCGCCTTTGCCGGCCATTTCCACCGAGGAGGAGGTGAGGCCGGCAGCGCCCATGTCCTGGATCGCCACAATCGCGTCGGTCTGCATCAGCTCCAGGCAGGCTTCAATCAGAAGTTTTTCGGTGAATGGGTCGCCCACCTGCACGGTGGGGCGTTTTTCGGCGGAATTGGCGTCGAACTCGGTGCTGGCCATGGTGGCGCCATGGATGCCATCGCGGCCGGTTTTGGAGCCGACATACACCACCGGATTACCAATGCCCGCCGCTGCCGAGAGGAAGATTTTATCCTGGGCGGCAATGCCGACGGTCATGGCATTCACCAGCGGGTTGCCGTTGTAGGCCGGGTGGAAATTCACCTCGCCGCCGACAGTGGGCACGCCCACGCAATTGCCGTAACCGCCGATGCCGCGCACCACGCCATCAACCACCCGTTTGGTGACCGGCAGTTTTGGGTCGCCAAAGCGCAGCGCGTTGAGATTGGCGATCGGGCGGGCGCCCATGGTGAACACATCGCGCAAAATGCCGCCGACGCCGGTGGCGGCACCCTGGTAGGGTTCAATGAAGCTCGGGTGGTTATGCGATTCCATTTTAAAAATCGCGGCCAGCCCCTCGCCGATATCAATCACCCCGGCATTTTCGCCCGGCCCATGGATGACCCAGGGGGCTTTGGTCGGCAGGGTTTTCAGCCAGACGCGGGAGGATTTATACGAGCAATGCTCCGACCACATCACCGAGAAGATGCCAAGCTCGGTAAAGCTGGGCGTGCGGCCCATGATGGTGAGAACTTTGGCATATTCCTCGGCGTTCAGGCCGAAGGATTTCGCGAGCGCTTCATTGACGGGTTTCATGCGGCTGCCAGTGAGTCAAAAAGAGGTTTGCCGTCAGAGCCGCCCATTAGCGGGTCAACCAGGTCCTCGGGGTGCGGCATCAGGCCCAGGATGCGATGGTTGGGTGAGTAAATTCCGGCGATAGCGCGGGCCGAGCCGTTGCGGTTTTCATCAGCATAGCGGAACGCCACCAGCCCTTCGCCTTCCAGCCGGTCGAGAGTCGCCGGGTCAGCAGTGTAGTTGCCGTCGCCATGCGCCAGTGGGGCGCGGAATACCTGGCCTTTTTGGTAGTGCGCGGTGAAGATGGTGTCGTTACGTTCAACCCGTAGCATGGTGTCCATCGAGAGGAAGCGCAGGCCGGCATTGCGCAGCAGGGCACCAGGCAATAGGCCGGCTTCGGTGAGAATCTGGAAGCCGTTGCACACGCCCAGCACGTAGCCGCCGCGCGCGGCGTGGGCCTTCACCCCTTGCATCACCGGGCTATGCGCCGCCATCGCGCCACAGCGCAGATAATCGCCAAACGAGAAGCCGCCGGGGATGATGATGAGGTCCAACCCGGTCAGGTCGGTTTCCTTGTGCCAGATCATCCTCGGCGCTTTGCCAAAGCTCTGCTCAACCGCCATCGCCATATCGCGCTCGCGGTTGATGCCGGGGAAGATCAGAATGCCAGTGGCGAGCATGGAAAATGCCTTGAAAGTTTAAGCTTCATCTGCCTTCGCGCAAGGTCGATGTAAAGCGGTGCGGCGGGATGGTTGAGAGGCTGTTTCAGCCCGCAATTTCGACCTTGAAACTCTCGATCACGGTATTGGCGAGCAGCGTTTTGGCCATATCCTCGACACCAGCTTTGGCGGCCGCCGGGTCAGTCTCGGTCAGGGTGATTTCGATGATCTTGCCAGCCCGCACATCCCCCACCTGGCCGAAGCCGAGGTTGCTCAGGGCATGGCCGATGGCTTTGCCCTGCGGGTCGAGCACGCCGTCTTTCAGCATGATGGTGACAATGGCTTTCATTTTATGATCCACAAGAAAGAAAGGCGTGGATGGCCGGGTCAAGCCCGGCCATGACGGAAAAGCGGATCATTGCATCATCTCCGGGCCCTTCATGTCGCGCGTACCAGCTTCGGGGAGAATCCCTAAGCGGCGCGCGACCTCCTGATAGGCCTCCTCAATTTTGCCAAGGTCGCGGCGGAAGCGGTCCTTGTCCATTTTCTCGTTGGTTTTGGAATCCCACAGGCGGCAATTATCCGGGCTGATTTCATCGGCCAACACAATTCGCATGTCTTCATTCTCAAACAGGCGGCCAAATTCGATTTTGAAATCGACCAAAGTGATGCCGACGCCGAGGAACAGGCCGGTGAGGAAATCGTTGATGCGCAACGTGAGATGCACAATGTCATCCATATCCGGCGGGGTGGCCCAGCCAAACGCGGTAATGTGCTCCTCCGCCACCATCGGATCACCGAGTTGGTCGTTTTTATAGTAATATTCCACGATGCTGCGCGGCAGGCGCGTGCCTTCGGGGATGCCAAGGCGCGATGAGAGCGAACCGGCGGCGATGTTACGCACCACCACCTCGACCGGAATGATCTCAACCTCCTTGATCAACTGCTCGCGCATGTTGAGGCGGCGGATGAAATGGGTCGGGATATTGATCTCGGCCAGCTTGATCATCAGGAATTCGCTGATGCGATTGTTCAGCACACCTTTGCCGGTGATGGTGCCCTTTTTCTGGGCGTTGAAGGCGGTGGCGTCATCCTTGAAATATTGCACGAGCGTGCCGGGCTCGGGTCCTTCAAACAGGATTTTTGCTTTGCCTTCGTAGAGCTGCCGGCGGCGGGCCATGTGTGTCCTTTGGGATTCGTAAATGGAGAGGCGTGTATATCAACCATCCCGGTGCAACGCCATGGCTGGAGTGATTTTGCGGCACTTCCTGGCAGCATGGCTGTCCTCTATGAGCATCGAATGAGCGATGAAAATACCTTCCTGCTGTATCGGGCAGCCAGTTGCGGGCTGCTGGCTATGCTGGTTGGCATTGGCATCGCACGGTTCGGCTATTCGCCGCTGGTCCCGGCCTTGGTGGCGGCGCATTGGTTCACTGCCGCCGCGGCCTTCTGGTTGGGGGCCACCAATTTGCTGGGATACTTAATCGGCGCGGCAGGTATGCGGGCTTGGCACCGGCCGATTTACACCCGTGCCGCCGTGACCACGCTGATGGGGCTGACGGCGCTCAGCCTGATCGCCTCAGCATGGAATTTTGGGGTTTATTATGCAGGAATCTGGCGGTTGCTGACCGGTATCACCGGCGGCGCCTTGATGGTGCTGATGGCCGCCGCCGTGGTGGGCCGGGCGCCACCCGCCAAACGCGGCCAGGTGGGCGGCATCACCTTTGCGGGCATGGGCACCGGGATGATGGTGTCTGGCCTATTGATTCCGCGGTTCCTGGCATTTGGCCTGCCGATGACCTGGGCGCTGCTGGGCGGCTTCAGCTTGCTGGCGACGGTGGCGGTCGCGGTGATGATGCCACCTGGAGTGATTACCCCGGCGGCCCGGCCGGTAGGACGGCAGGTTCTCAACAAGCCGGTGGCACTGCTGATGATTGGTTATGCGCTGTGCGCCTTCGGGTTTGTACCGCATATGCTGTTTTTGGCTAGTTTTGTCGCCATTGGGCTGCATCGCGGCGTGGCGGCGGGGGCGGATGTATCAGCCGTACTGGGTGTGGCAGCAGCATTAGGGCCTCCGATTTTGGGGCGGATTGCTGACCGGGTGGGGTTCTTGAAAACCTTGGTGGTGGCTTATCTGGTGATGGGGGTTGCGGTGGCGGTACCGTTATTCACTGGCAGCGTGCTGGGGCTGGCAATTTCGGCGTTCGGCGTGGGGGCCATAGCCTTGGGTGCGGTGCTGCTGACCTCCGGCGCGATTGCCTCGCTGGTGGCACCAAACCGGCTGGCCGCCAACTGGGGATTGGCCACCATGAGTTATGCGGTGATGCAGGCAGTGAGCGCGGCTGCCTTCTCCAGCCTGTTCCATGCCACGGAGAATTATGAAATTTTATTTGGCATTGGTACGATAGCGACGTTTGTATCAGCTATTTTTGTTTTACTTTCAGAGCGTTCAAGCCGGAAAATTGACCTAAATCATAGTTGGTAATTGGTTGTTGCACTACATGAACAAGGTCCGGTAACGTGCCGGGCTTAACAATTCATTAGGACGCACTTGTCTCAGGCCACGCTCCCAGCCGTTCGTCCTGCTGTAGCGCAGATCAAGCCGGTTAGCCGGGAGGTGGAGCTTAAGTTTCTGGTCGGCGAATCGGGCTTCAAGGCGGTGCAGCAATGGCCGCTGCTCGGGTTGAATGGACGCCGGGCGTCGAGCCGCCGCTTGCATACCGTGTATTTTGATACCGAACAGGGTGATTTGCAGCGCCATAAAATGGTGCTGCGGATGCGCAGTATGCCGCGCGGCCATATGATGACGCTGAAATGGAGCGGCGGGTTTCCCGGCGGTATTTTCGAGCGCGGCGAAATTGAAGTGATGACGACGCAATCTCTGCCCGACCCCGCCCTGTTTGGCGCCGAAATGGCCGGAATGATCCACGACGCCACCGGGGGCCGGGAATTGTCGGCGATTTATGCCACGGACATCCGCCGGGCGACGCATTTAATCCGCAACGAAACCAGCAACATCGAGATTGCCTTCGACGCCGGCGTGATCGTAGCCGGCGAGGTGACGATGCCGGTCCGCGAGATCGAACTGGAACTGAAATCCGGGGAGGTGGCGGATTTATACCGGCTGGGCGTCGCGCTGGCTGAGCAATTTCCGGTCCGGTTGGGAATGCTCGCGAAGTCTGATCGCGGTATCATGCTGGCCGCCGGAACCAGGCCGGAACCGGTGCGCTCCCACGCCGCGCTGGATGGCACGCCGACGGTGGATGAGGCGATTGGCCGGGCGATCAATAGTTGTCTCGCGCAATTTGCGGCTAATTGGCCGGCGTTTGAAGCGGGCGATGCGGTGGGCGCGGTGCATCAGATGCGGGTCGCGCTGCGGCGATTGCGGGCGATGCTGGGGCTGTTTCATCGGGCCTTTCCATGCCCCGAATTTATCAGCCTGCGCGAAGAGGCCAAGCAGATTGCCGCGGTGTTAGGCGAAGCCCGTAACCTCGATGTATTTATAGCACTGGTGCGCGAAGGCCCGCATGCTGCGTTTCCCGATGAAGCGGGTTTTGAGGAAATTATCGAGGACTGTGAACAGCGCCGGGAGGCCGCTTATGAGGCGGTGCGGCTGTTGCTGGCGGCGCCGGCTACCACGCGCTTTGTGCTTTCCGCCCAGGCGTTTGTGGCGAGGTCAGGCTGGCGCAATGCGCTGCCGGGTGAGGCGTTACCACGCCTGACGGTGCCCGCACAGGAATTTGGCAGTCAGAATTTAACGAGGCTGCATCATAAATTATTGAAACGCGGCAAGCATATTGTGGCGCTTTCGCCGCATCAACGGCATGAGCTGCGGATTGGTTTGAAGAAATTGCGTTATGTGGCGGAGTTATTCGGTCCGTTGTTCGACAACGCTACGCAGGTGAAAACCTATTCAAAATCCGCCGCGCGATTGCAGGACCAGTTGGGCATCTTCAATGACCTGAATGTTGCGATTGGGATGGTCCATCAGATTAGCGGTGCGAACTCACGGGCTGCCGGTATTGTTTTGGGATGGTGCGGCCGGGGGGCAGCTACTGATGACGGTGCGCTGAAAGATAACTGGCGGGCATTTCGAAAAGCCCGGCTGTTTTGGGATTAAAAAAGCCGGGGATAATACCCCGGCTTTTTTGGTTGTCAGGCGGCCTGCATTTGCAAGGCCGGGTAGTCGGTATAGCCGGTGGCGCCGTGGGCATAGAAAGTTGCCGGGACGGGTTCATTCAGCGGCGCATCGGTTTTGAAGCGTTCCACCAAATCCGGGTTGGCGATGAATAATTTGCCCCAAGCCACGGCATCAGCCTCACCGGCATCGAGCGCAGCCTGCGCGGTTTCCTTGGTAAAGCCTTCATTGGCGATGTAGGTGCCGCCAAAGATTTTCTTCAGTTGCGGGCCGATCCAATCTTCCGCCTTATGTTCGCGGGCACAGATGAACGCGATCCCGCGTTCACCCAATTCGCGGGCGACGTAGGAGAAGGTGCCGAGGCGGTCGGAATCGCCCATCGAGTGGGAATCCATCCGCGGGGCCAGATGCATCCCCACCAGCCCGGCTTCCCACACAGACAGCACACCGTCGGTGACTTCAAGCATCAGCCGCGCGCGGTTGGCGATGCTGCCGCCGTAATCGTCGGTGCGGTGGTTGGAGCCATCCTGTAGGAATTGGTCAAGCAAATAGCCGTTGGCACCGTGGATTTCCACGCCGTCGAACCCAGCCATCTGGGCGTTCATCGCGGCTTTGCGGTAGGCTTCCACCACGCCGGGGATTTCCGAGGTTTCGAGCGGGCGGGGCACCACATAATCCTGCAGCGGGCGAACCAGGCTGACATGGCCTTTGGCAGCGATGGCGCTGGCGGAAACCGGCAACTCACCATTCAGGAACAAAGGCGCCGAGATACGGCCCACATGCCAGAGTTGCGCAAAAATCCGGCCACCGGCTTGGTGCACCGCCTTGGTGACCAGCTTCCAGCCTTCAACCTGTTCTGCCGACCATAGGCCGGGGGTATCAGCGTAGCCGACGCCCATCGGAGTGACCGAGGTGGCTTCGGAGATAATCAACCCAGCTGTGGCGCGTTCGGCGTAATATTGTGCCATCAGCGCGTTGGGGATGCGCTCAACCCCGGCACGGGCGCGGGTGAGGGGGGCCATGATGATACGGTTCGGCAGGGTGATGTCACCCAGGGCCAACGGGTCGAACAAAGAGGGCATAGAGGGAGCCTTTAGAAGTTTGCGTTGAGCACTATGTAATGTTGCGTTGCGGAAAAATCGAGGGGCGATTTTGTAGTTAGCTGATCTTTGGACCACTCCGCCCGGAGCGAGTGATAAGCACCACACCATCACCAGCCTCAATAACCGTGGCGGGGTCAGGACGGGAGAGAGTTTCGCCATTTTTGCGGTTGATGGCGATGACGAACAGGCTGCCGCTGGCCTGGTGCTCGGCGGCCTCGATTGAAGCCCCGGCGAGCGGGCTGTCAGGCGCTACCGCCAAAACTTCCAACTCCAGCCCGAGCGTGCGCAAGCCAACGCCCAAGGTACGCATGCGCTCGGAATTATCAGAAAACGACGAGCTTTGCGGGTACATGATGAGCTGGCCGATCCGCTCGGCGCCGATATGCGCCGGTTCGACCACCGAATTGGCGCCGGCTTGCAAGAGTTTGGACTTGGTGGTGCCGACTTCGCCGCGGGCGATGATTTCAAGATTTTTATTTAGATTGCGGGCAGAGAGGGTAATGAAAACGTTGGCGGCATCGTTTGGCACCACGCTGGCCAGGGTGCGGGCACGGGCGATTCCGACGGCTTCAAGCACGCTTTCATCAGTGGCGTCACCGCGCACCGTTGGATTGCCGTGCGTCATTGATTCGTTGTAGCGCTGTTCGTTTAATTCCAGCACCACGAATTCCATGCCGCCGGCGCGTAATTCCTCGGACAGCATCTGGCCGATCCGGCCATAACCGCAAATAATCACATGGCCGGACATTTTATCGATCTGCGTTTTCATGCGCTTGGTCCCTAGCAGAATCTGAATCTGGGCGATGGTGATGAACTGCACCAGCGCACCGGTGAGGAAAATGATGCCAGTACAGCCGAGGATGATGGTAGTGATGGTGATGGCGCGCAGGTCTGGTGTCGCGATCGGGTGAATCTCGCCGTAGCCGACCGTAAATACGGTGATGATGACGAAGTAAAACGCATCACCCCAGGACCAGCCATCCAGCATATAGGCGATAGTGGCGCCGGTGACGATGACCAGCATGTAGGCCAACCCAAAGATCAGGTTGCGGGCTGGAGAATTGGCGAACCAATCGAGCCACGAGCGCGGGGTCCGCGGCCCGACGATGTTCATGCGCGATCAGGTAGATTCCCGCTGGTGCGGGAATAACAGCTTGAAAAAGCGTAGTTGGCTAGCTTCATCAACCCCGCTTGTCGACCGGAACATAATCGCGGGTAACGGCGCCGGTGTAAATTTGCCTTGGGCGGCCAATCCGCTGTTGGGGGTCTTCGATCATTTCCATCCATTGGCTGACCCAGCCGACGGTGCGGGCCAGGGCAAAGATGGGGGTGAACATGGTGGTGGGGAAGCCAATGGCTTTCAGGATGATACCTGAATAAAAATCAACATTCGGATAGAGCTTGCGCTCGACGAAATACGGGTCCTCGAGGGCGATTTTTTCAAGCTCGATGGCGAGGTCGAGCATCGGATCGTTCTTGATACCAAGCTCACCCAGAACCTCGTAGCAGGTCTTCTGCATGATCTTGGCACGTGGGTCGAAGTTTTTATAAACCCGATGGCCGAAGCCCATAAGCTTGACGTTGGAGTTTTTGTCTTTCACCTGCTTGATGAAGGCCGGGATGTTATCCTTATGGCCAATTTCGGCCAGCATTTTCAGCACCGCTTCGTTGGCACCGCCGTGCGCGGGGCCCCAGAGCGAGGCAATGCCGGCGGCGATGCAGGCGAACGGGTTGGCCCCGGTGGAACCAGCCAGACGCACGGTTGAGGTGGAGGCGTTCTGCTCATGGTCAGCATGCAGGATGAAGATACGGTCCATGGCGCGGGTGATGATCGGATTCGGCACATAGGTCTGGGGCGGCACCGCGTGGAACATATACAGAAAGTTTTCCGCGTAGCTGAGGTCGTTGCGCGGATACATGAACGGCTGGCCGGCGTTGTATTTATGTGCCCAGGCGGTGATGGTGGGGATTTTGGCGATCATGCGGAAGGCGCTGATCTCGCGCTGGCGTGGATCGTTGATGTCGATGCTGTCCGGATAGAAGGCCGACATGGCGCCGACGACGGAGCAGAGCATGGCCATCGGGTGAGCATCACGCCGGAAACCGTCCCAAAAGCGGCGGATTTGCTCATGCAGCATGGTGTGCATGGTGATGCCGTTGGTGAATTCCGCCAATTGCGCGGTATCTGGTAGGTCGCCGCGCATCAGCAGATAAGCGACTTCCAGGAAGGTCGAGTGCTCGGCCAGTTGCTCGATCGGGTAGCCGCGGTACAGCAGAATGCCCTCGTCACCATCAATGTAGGTGATTGAGCTTTCGCAGGACGCGGTGGCACCGAAGCTGGGATCGAAGGTGAAAATGCCCAGATCGCCCTGGATTTTGCGGATATCCGCAACCGCTGGGCCCATGGTGCCGCCAAGCAACGGGAGCGTGGCGGTCTTGTTGCCGAGCGTCAGGGTGGCGCTGCCGACTTGTTTGCTGGATGCCGTTTGAGCCATGCGGATTTTACCTCTGCATAATTTGTGGGGTGAGGACGACTACGAGGAAGGCTGCATTATTGCCCTATTAAATCTCCTATAGGACGAAAAGCAACCTTCGCGCCTGCAGCAATTAACGCAGATCGGCGGGACGGATGAAACGTTGCAAGGTGGCGGTGCCCGGAGCGATCTTGTGCCACGGGGTTGTAATGAGGAATTCCGCGAGGCTGGCGGTGGGATAGCCTTCATTTATCAGGTTTAATTCAGGTTTGGCACTGGCGGGGCCGGCAAGGCTGACGGCTGACTCGTGAATGCCTGGGTTGTGGCCAATGACCAGCACGCTGCGGATGGTCTCCGGCAGATCCCGCAGAATATCGCGAATCTGGCGGGCCGTGGCCATGTAAAGGCCGGGCAGCGTGTCGATATTGGGCCGCTCGTCCCAGACCGAAGCGGCTTCTAGGGATTCCAGTGTTTCCTGGGTGCGCAAGGCCGAGGAGACCAACACTACATCGGGCACCACGCCGGACTTGCGCATCACCTGCCCGATGGCAATGGCGGCGCGCTTGCCTTCCGGCGTCAGTGGGCGGTCGTGGTCGCTGAATTCAAGGCTGGGGCGGGCGGCCTTAGCGTGCCGGAGGAGAATTAGCTGATGCATAACGACATTGTGCCATGGCATGATCGTGCTGTCGCCCCTATCTACCGATTGAGTTCGAATGTGAGAGGGATGGGATGGATCGACGGCGTTTTCTACTCAGCGCAGCCGCCTTTGCCCTGCCGATTCCGGCGGGTAACCAGATGGCCTTCAAGGTGTTACGCAACGGCACGCCGATTGGCGAACATCATTTGTATTTTACCCAGACGGGTGATGGTCTGAGCGTTGAAATCAACATCCAGCTACTGGTGAAGCTGGCGATGATCCCGGTATTTCGTTACAATTTAAAGGCGGTTGAAAAATGGTCCGGCGGGGTATTCCAGAGCCTTGAGAGCAAGATCATCGAAAATGGTAACATACTGACCGTGCATGCTCAGAAAAACGCCGATGGTTATGAGGTAACCGGCACCAATCGCGATAATCCTGACAAAAATATGCCCACATATCAGGTGCCCTCCAATACGATGCCGCTGACCTATTGGAACAAGCGGTTCATGGATGGCACGATTCTCAATATCCAGACCGCCCATACCTATCCGGCGGCGGTAAATTCGCCCGGCTGGAACAAAATGCCCACTGCCGAGGGCGGATTTATCGTCGCGCAACGATTTGATCTGACAGGTAAGCTGCATTTGAGTGTTTGGTACGACCAGAGCAATAGTTGGTCAGGTCTGGAGTTTCATTACAGCGGCGATGAGACCTACGAGAAAATTATCACGTGATACTGCGTGTTATTTTAGGTGACCAGCTATCAACTAATATCGCCGCCCTGGCCAGGCTAGATGTATCGCGCGATGTGGTGCTGATGGCGGAGGTGATGGGTGAATGCACCTATGTGCCGCATCATCCACAAAAAATTGCCTTGGTGATTTCGGCCATGCGGCATTTTGCCGCTGCCCTGCAGGTGCGTGGTGTGCGCTTACGCTATATCAAGCTGGATGATCCGCTGAACACCCAAACATTGGATGGAGAATTATTGCGAGCGGTGCAGGAGTTACGACCGGAGGCGGTGGTGACAACGGCACCTGGCGAGTGGCGGGTTTTGCAGGCCATGCAAGGCTGGGAAGCGCTAACCGGCGTGGCCGTGGAAATTCGTGATGATCAGCGGTTTTTGGCGTCCCAGGTGTTTTTTCAAGATTGGGCCGCCGGGAAATCCAGCCTGCGGATGGAGTATTTTTATCGTAAGATGCGCCAGGCTACGGGTATATTGATGGATGGCGCGGAACCGGCGGGCGGTAATTGGAATTATGACTCCGAAAATCGCAAAAAACTGCCGAAAAATGTAAAGCCACCTAGGCCAAAACGCTTTCCGCCCGATGCCATGACTCAAGAAGTGCTTGCCCTGGTCGGCGATAAATTCGCTCATCATTATGGCAGTCTGGCAGCGTTTGACTATCCGGTGACCAGCCATGAGGCGCTGGCCGGGTTTGAAGATTTTATCGAACATCGTTTGAGCGGGTTTGGTGACTGGCAGGATGCGATGGCGGCCGGCGAGCCTACGATGTTTCATAGCCTGGTTTCGGCACCGTTGAACTTGGGGTTGTTGGACCCGCTGGCATTATGTCAAGAAACTGAGACGGCGTTCCGGGCCGGGCGGGTGCCGTTGAATGCGGCTGAGGGATTTATCAGGCAAATTCTGGGTTGGAGAGAATTTGTGCGCGGTATTTATTGGTTGCGAATGCCGCATTACGCCAGCTTGAACAGCCTGAAAGCCACTGCGCCCTTGCCGGATTTCTATTGGACCGGTGCCACCAAAATGCGTTGTATGAGCGAAGCTATCAACCAGACCATGAGATATGCTTATGCACATCATATCCAGCGTTTGATGATTACGGGCAATTTTGCACTGCTCGCCGGGCTGCATCCGGATGGCGTGGATGAGTGGTACCTGGCGGTGTATGCCGACGCTTATGAGTGGGTTGAACTGCCAAATACCCGCGGCATGGCTTTACATGCTGATGGCGGCATTGTGGGCTCGAAGCCTTATGCTGCCTCGGGGGCTTATATCAACAAGATGAGCAATTACTGCGGCAGCTGCCATTATGATGTAAACGATGCAACCGGGGCACACGGTTGCCCGTTTAATGCGCTTTATTGGGATTTTATCGGACGCCACGCTGAACGCTTTGCGCAGAACCCTCGCATGGCGATGCCGGTACGGAGTTTGGCGAACATGGCACCTAATAAAGTCAGTGGGTAATAATATACTTGACTCAGTAGGTGCTCTTGGGGTATAAAATCCTTATGAGCACAGAACCTCAAACTCTCGTTGAAGCCGTTCGCCACTTCGCCGACCCGGAAGTGACGCACAATACCATGGTAGGGCTTCGCTGGCCGTCCGGCGTTCATTGCCCGACCTGTGGCCGCACGGACGTGCGCTTCATCGCTACCCGCCGCATGTGGGAATGCAAGGAAAAGCACCCCAAGAAGCAGTTTTCGTCCAAGGTTGGTACCATTTTCGAGGATAGCCCGCTTTCCCTCGACAAGTGGTTTGTGGCCATTTGGCAGATTGCGAACTGCAAGAACGCGATTAGCTCTTACGAGTTGTCCCGCGCCATTGGTGTTACGCAAAAGACGGCGTGGTTCATGCTTCATCGTATCCGGCTAGCCATGCAGACCGGCGCTTTCATCAAGAGCGGTGGCGAGTTTGAAGCGGACGAAACCTTTATCGGCGGCCGTGCCAAGAACATGTCCGCTGCCCGTCGCGCCAAATCTATTCCTGGCAGTGGCGTTGCTGGCAAGCAGGTTGTTATGGGTGTGCTGAAACGTGGCACCGAGGCCGAACCCAGCAAGGCGGTTGCGGCTCATGTCATCAACCGTAAGAAGGCCACCGTCCAGGCTGCCGTCCGGGCTGTAGCGGAACCCGGCGCCGCGCTCTACACCGACGCTCTGCGTTCCTATACCGATCTGGCTTCTGATTACATCCACGAAGTGGTTGACCATGCGGTTGAGTATGTTCGCGATCACGTCCACACGAACGGCATGGAGAATTTCTGGTCCCTATTCAAACGTGCCCTAAAAGGCACCTACGTGTCGGTTGAGCCGTTCCATTTGGATGCCTATGTGAAGGAGCAGACCTTCCGCTTCAACGAGCGTAAGGACAACGACAATGGTCGCTTCCGCAAGGTGCTCGGTGCAGTTTCCGGTAAGGGGCTTACCTACAAGGAGTTGAAGGGCGATGTCCGTTTCGCGGCCCCCACATGAAAAGCAAGACAGTACCGAGGGTGCCACAGTAGACAAACCGATGGATCGGTTCCGGCGCTTGGCGAGACACGTCATCAATGCACTTCCGGAAGAAGTGGACGCGGAACGCAAAAAGTACGAGACTGAAAATGCGTTAAAAAACAAGCCTGAGAGTGGGAATAATGACTGATTCAGCGGCTAAACGAGCTAAAATGATCCTCCCGAACGGGGTGGAAGTCGAGGGCGCGGAGGTTCAGACGGTTGAATCAACTGAGCGCTGGAGCGAATTTACGCTTGATGACGGCACCGTTCTCCGGCTGAAGATGATGATAGCATCCTTCATTAGAGCGGACGGGCAGTATGACCAAGACGGCAACCCGGTCTATGCTGTAAAGGGCGCGCCCCAAATAACGTTTTTAAGCGTTCCTCAACAATATAAGCGGAAAACCCAATGATGGTACACGCTATTCCAGTACAATCCCTTCAAAGGAAGGTCATGTATCCAATAAGCCCTAGCCAACGAGCGTTTACGGCCGTTGTGTGGTTAGGAACCTGCGCAATGATTGCGACTGAAGTTGCAAATGCATTGCCATCAACTGATTATTATCAAGTTGGCCCGGCTTTGTCGGCGCTACCGTGTGTGGAAGCTACCCACGCAGTAACGCAAGACTTTGTCGATATTAATCCATTGATTTTCAAAAAAAATGTCGATGAATGGAAAAAGAAAAGCCTCGCGATGTCGTCGATTACCGAGATGGCGATGCTGCCTGCATACCAAAGAATAATCGGGATGGGACAATCAGCAATACCACTGCTTTTGGCGCAGTTGCGTTCTGAGGGAAATCAACCAGATATGTGGTTTTGGGCGCTTCAGGCTATCACCGGCGTTGACCCAGTGGGCAGTGAACATGCTGGCGACATGGTAGCAATGGCGACCGCTTGGCTCGACTGGGGCACTCGAAATAATGTGTCCTAGTGTCGACCCGACTGATTTTCCCAACTTAATTGCCGGAAACCATAAAGACACAAGTCCACTCGACAATAGGTACAACTGCATCGCGTACGCAGCTGACGTTGATTCAAAGTGGTGGTGGCCGGACGCGATGAACCGAGGATATTGGCCACCCAATGTAACGCGCAAAGAGACTTTAGACGCTTTTATTGAGGCGTATGGAACCAATGGCTATGTTGTTTGTTCGGATGATTCCGTAGAACAAGGCTTCGAGAAAGTTGCCATATACGCGAAAGGGCCGCAGCAAGATCAGCCGACGCACGCAGCCAGACAACTACCTAACGGTAAATGGACGAGTAAGCTTGGGAAGGCGGAAGACATAGAGCATGACACCCCCGCTGGTGTTGAGGGGCCGGGATATGGGCGAGCGGTTATTTTCATGAAACGGCCCACCCCAAAACCCGCAATGCAAACTCCACAAGACTGAGTCAAGTATATTATTACCAAGTCAGTGCATTGAAGGCACGGGCCGCCGACATACGACACATCATCGAACAAGGAGGTACCGGCTTATGAAAATACCAACACCGGCGGATGGCATTGCCTGGGTGACCGGGGCTTCCAGCGGTATAGGCCGGGAGTTGGCGGTGCAACTGGCGAAAGAGGGCTGGATTGTAGCGGTCTCGGCGCGGCTGGTGGCGGATTTGCAAAGCCTGTCGGATGGACATCCGGGCCAGATGATTGTGGCACCCTTGGATGTGACAGACCAAACCGGTGTAATGGCCGCTGTACAAAAAATTGAGGCCGAGTCGGGCCGGGCGATTGTGCGGGCGGTGCTGAATGCCGGGACCTACATCCGCGATACCGCGCCGGATTTTGATGTGGCGACCTTTAAAATGCAGGTGGACGTGAATTTGCTGGGAACCGCCAACTGCCTGGCGGCGGTGATGCCGGCCATGCTGGCGGCGCGACGCGGGCAAATAGCCATTGTGAGTTCGTTGGCGGGATTGGCCGGTCTGCCGGGAGCGGTGACCTACAGCACCACCAAAGCCGGATTGCTGGCGATGGCGCAAAGCCTGAAGTTTGATCTCGACCGCGCCAATGTGGCGTTATCGGTCATTCTGCCGGGTTTCGTGAAAACGCCCTTGACCGAAAAAAACAAGTTTCCGATGCCGTTTTTGATGGCAGTGGCGGATGCCGCCAAGGCCATTTTGGAAGGACTCGATAACGGGCGGTTCCTGATTGCCTTCCCTGGCGGGTTGGCGTGGCCACTGAGATTTTTACGAATTTTACCGGCACCGCTATATTTTGCGCTGGTGGCGCGCTCCACCAAATGGTGAGGCCGCCCTAGTAATCAGCCGAAATTCTTTTCCGGGTGGCGTAAATGCCAGAGGCGCTCATGTGCCGCCACCAGGCTCTCGATGCTCTTGCGGCGGTTGGTGTCAGGCGAGACGGCGCGCCGGGTCAGCATGTTTTCGAGGATAAACAGCAATTGCTCGGCAATCTCATAGTCAGCCTGATCGCAGGCGTGATGGAAGGCGATGAGGATTTTATCGGACAAGCGTCTGCTATAACGGGGAGGGCCACCGCCCTGCCTTAAAAATTCAATGCCCGAAGCGTCAGTATCACTCACGTATGTCATTCCATTTCGATTTTCAGACTCCCACGAAACTGGCCGGCGAGACTCTAACACTCACGAAAAATTTGCACAGCTAATTCCATACCGCGAAACCAGCGCATGTTACAACATTCTAAAAAAACGACGTAAGGGGCATTTTTGGGCTCCAAGCGGCACATTAGGGTTTTCTAATTTCAATAAATTCCATAAAATCCGGCCCCGCCATGAGCCTGATGACGGGCCGGATTGCCGCAATCACTCGGCTGGCAGGATATTAGCGGGTTCAACAGTCTCAAAATCCGCGAAAGCATCTTCCCAGGTGCCGGTTGTTGAGGCCTTGCTGTATTCGGTTGAGCGGCTTTCAAAGAAATTGGCGTGCTCCACAGCGTTCAGCATCTCATCGAGCCAGGGCAGGGGGTTTTTATCGACATGGAACAGGACGTTCAGCCCAAGCTGGGTCAAGCGGCGGTCGGCGATGTAGCGGATATAGCGCTTCACCCCCTCGGCAGTGAGACCTTCCACCGCACCTAGTTCAAACGCGAGATCGATGAAGGCGTCCTCATGGTCAACGATGGTGGCACAGGTGAGATAGAGTTCCCGGCGTAGTTCCTCGGTCCAGATTTCCGGGTTTTCCTGCACGAAGGTGCGGAATAGCTTGATGATCGACTCGCAATGCAGCGATTCATCGCGCACCGACCAGGTGATGATCTGGCCCATGCCTTTCATTTTATTGAAGCGAGGGAAATTCAGCAAAATGGCGAAGGAGGCGAATAATTGCAGCCCCTCGGTGAACGCGCCAAACGCCGCCAGGGTTTTGGCGATGTTGTGCTTACTGTCCATGCTGAAGGCATGCATATAGTCGTACTTATCCTTCATTTCCTTGTATTTAAGGAAGGCGGTATATTCCACTTCCGGCATGCCGACGGTATCGAGCAGATGCGAATAGGCCGCGATATGCACGGTCTCGATGTTTGAAAACGCCGAGAGCATCATCAGCACTTCGGTCGGTTTGAACACGTTGCTGTAGTGCTTCATGTAACAGTTGTTCACTTCGACATCCGCCTGGGTGAAGAAGCGGAAGATTTGGGTGAGCAAATTGCGCTCAGGCACGGTGAGGTTTTTGTGCCAATCCTTCACATCATCAGCCAGCGGCACTTCCTCGGGCAGCCAATGCACGCGCTGCTGGGTAAGCCACGCCTCATAAGCCCAGGGATAGCGGAACGGCTTGTAAACCGGGTTCTCGGTGAGGAGGTCGAGTCTCACCGGATATTGGTCGGGGGTGGTGTGCGCACTCATGAATTTAGCCTTAAGGCGTGAGAAAAGAAGCCTCCCGCTTACGCGGGAGTGACGATGGAGACAGGCCTACTGGCAGGCCAGGCATTCCTCGTAATCGGCTGAGGCGGCAAGAGGCCGGGGGGCGGCGCCGTCGTTGACGGGCGTGATGCCGGTAAATTCGTCAGGGCGGACGGCTTTTTCTGAGACCGTATCGGCGCGCTGGATCGAGAGCGAGCGGCAATAATACAGCGATTTCACGCCCTTCTTCCAGGCCTGATAATGGATTTGGTGCAAATCGCGCTTATTCACATTGGCCGGCACGAACACGTTGATCGACTGGCTCTGGCAGATGAACGGGGCGCGGTCAGCGGCGTGTTCGATGATCCAGCGCTGATCGAGTTCAAACGCGGTTTTATAAACATCTTTCTCATGCTGGGTGAGGAAATCCAGATGCTGGACGCTGCCCTTGGTGGTGGTGATTGAAGACCAGGTGTCCTCATCGTCGCGGCCATATTTTTCCAGCAGCTTTTGCAAGGGCCGGTTGCGCACCGAGAAGCTGCCGGAGAGGGTTTTTTGCAGGAATACATTGGCCGCAATTGGCTCGATGCCGGGCGAGGTGTTGCCGGTGATAATCGAAATCGAGGCGGTCGGGGCGATGGCGATTTTATATGAAAAACGCTCGTCGATGCCATAGTCGGCAGCATCCGGGCAAGCGCCGCGTTCAGCGGCCAGCTTCTTAGACGCAGCATCAGCACCGGCGCGTATGTGCTTGAACATTTTGGTATTCCACACCTTCGCCATAACGCTTTCGAATGGAATATTCTGGTCCTGCAGGAATGAATGGTAACCCATGACGCCCAAGCCCACCGAGCGCTCACGCATTGCGGCGTATTTGGCTTTTTCCATCGAGTCCGGCGCTTTATCGATGAAGTCCTGCAGCACGTTATCGAGGAAGCGCATGGCGTCTTCGATGAACTGCTCGTTCTTGTGCCACTCAAACCAGTATTCGAGGTTAAGCGAGGACAGGCAGCACACGGCGGTGCGTTGTTTGCCGTGCTGGTCCAGCCCGGTCGGCAAGGTGATTTCGGCGCAGAGGTTGGAGGTTTTCACTTCCAGGCCGGCCAGCTTGTGATGCTCGGGGCGGGCGTTGTTCACATGGTCGGAGAAAATCAGGTACGGCTCGCCGGTTTCAATGCGGGCGGTGAGGATGCGCACCCACAAGGCGCGGGCCGAGATGGTGCGGACATGAGCGCGGTCCTTCGGCGAGGTCAGCATCCACTCGGAGTCGGTCTCGACGGCGCGCATGAAGGCATCGGAGAGCAGGATGCCGTGGTGCAAATTCAGCGCCTTGCGGTTAGGGTCACCGCCAGTGGGGCGGCGGATTTCGATGAACTCCTCGATTTCGGGGTGCCAGACCGGCAGATAAACGGCGGCGGAGCCACGGCGGAGCGAGCCTTGGCTGATGGCGAGGGTAAGGCTGTCCATCACCCGGATGAACGGCACCACGCCGGAGGTTTTGCCATTCTGGCCGACTTTTTCGCCAATCGAACGCAAATTGCCCCAATAGGAGCCGATGCCGCCGCCCTTTGAGGCCAGCCAGACATTTTCATTCCAAAGACCGACGATGCCTTCCAGGCTATCGGAGGTTTCATTCAAAAAGCAGGAGATGGGGAGGCCGCGGTCGGTGCCGCCGTTTGAGAGCACCGGGGTCGAGGGCATGAACCACATTTTGCTCATGTAGTCATAAATCCGCTGCGCATGAGCGGCGTTGTCGCCGTAGTAGGAGGCGACGCGGGCGAATAAATCCTGATAGCCTTCGCCGGGCAATAAGTAGCGGTCATCGAGCGTGGCGCGCCCGAAATCGGTCAACAGCGCATCACGTGACCTGTCAACCTGAACCTGGAAGCGGCCCGGCATCTGGATGGTATCATCCAACATCACAGCTTCATTTTTGGACATCATATTCATCGCCGACCTCGATTATTCATTGGAGCTACACACTACATGTTGGGGAGATTTTATCAATTGAATACCACATCATGCTTTAAAATTTTTATTAACTACGATTCCCGCCTCGATTCTTAACGGGCTGTCACTGCAGCGCAACATGAATGTTCATATTACGTTCTTGTGTGCCATGACGCAATAACGCCGCATGCCGGCTCGACTCCAGAGAGCGGCGCCAGTCTATAGTGTTTTGATCTAACTCAATGCGCGATTGCCGCGAAGCGCCCTGAACTCGGGTTAAGTAGAGTCTCGATCAGAATCTCAACATGCTGGATGCCGCGCCGCCTCTGGTTGGTTTGAGCGGGTTCTTTCGCGACGATCTGAAATTTAAGCGCGAAAGGATTGCTGCATGCTCAAGCCGATGTCGCCCCAGGATGTAACCGGGCCGTACCGCAGCTATGATCTGATGTTGTACGAGGAGGGGTCGCGGCATCTGTTGGTCACTGACGAAGAGGTACCGTTTCCCGATGGAAGGCTGATCGTCTCGCGCACCGATACCAAGGGGATCATCACCCATTGCAACCAATCGTTCGTGGAAATGTCCGGTTACAGCAAGGAGGAGCTGACCGGCGCGGCACATTCGATCCTGCGGCACCCGGACATGCCGACGCTGGCCTTCAAGGGCCTGTGGGATGATGTTTTAGCCGGCAAAATTTGGCATGGCTATGTGAAGAATTTACGCAAGGATGGCCGGTTTTATTGGGTCTATGCGACGGTGATTCCCAATATCCGGCAGGGCCAAATGGTGGGTTTCACGTCGGTGCGGCGCAAGCCATCGCGGGAAAAAATTAAATCCTCAATCGCCCTCTACCAGACCCTAAAGGCAGGTGAAGGTTCAAGCTGGGAAGGGCCAACCCAATGAACGACGGCACGGTTTATCAGATGACGGTCAGCCCGGATTTCAGCCCGCACGGCTGGTGGGTTGGTATGTGTTCAACACCTGGTTGCAGCGCAGCCTGGAGATGCATTTTCACTGCGAGATGTACAATGATTTCGAGACGCAGCGGACGGCGATCCGGGCCGACAAGGTGGATTTGATCTACGCCAACCCGCTGGATGCCACGATGCTGGTGCGCGAGAAGAATTTTACCCCGGTGGCGCGGGCGCAGGGTGTGACGGATGAATGCATCATCGCGGTGGCGGTAGGCAGCCCGGCGCAGAGCGTGGAAGACCTCAAGCCGCAGACGCGGGTGGCCTATACCAATGATGAGCACATTAATCTGATTGGCATGATCATGCTGGAATCAGCTGATCTGGGGAAAGACAACATTGTTCCGGTGGTGGTGGATAATTACATCCTGATCGCCAAGGCATTGATCACCAATACGGCGGATATCGGATTTTTCCCGAAAGATACCTGGAATGAATTTTCCAACGCCATCCGCAAGGAATTGCGCCCGCTGGTGACAAGCCAGATTTCCGATATTCAGCATGTACTGATTGCCGGACCGCGGTTGGCGGCTTTGGTGCCGAAGCTGCGCGAGCAGTTGCAGAACATGGTGAGCGTGCGCAACGGCGCCTCAGTGCTGGAATCGCTGGGGTTCCAGGGTTGGGAGGCCTTAACCCAGGAAGATACCGAATTCATGATTGATCTGATTGATACGCTGAAGGCCTGACCCAGCAGGATTGCAGCGATGTGAAGCTGGTTGTTTGAGGCCGGCGCCAGGCTTGTTATGCCAGGAGCCATGACCGAGACTCGCATTTACACGCATCAGGAGATTTTGCCGGTTATTCGCGGGGTCGCGCTGGCGATTTTGCTCTCGGCTCTCGACCAGACCATCGTGGTGCCGGCGGTGCCCAAAATGGCGGTGGATTTGCAGGGCCAGGGGCATCTCGCCTGGATTGTGGCGGCGTATCTGCTCACCGGCACGGCGGCGACGCCGGTGTTTGGCAAGCTCTCGGATATTTTTGGACGCCGCAAGTTGCTGCAACCGGCGATTATCGTGTTCGTGCTGGCCTCAATGGGCTGCGCGATCGCGCAAAACCTGCCACAGATGATTTTTATGCGCGCCGTACAGGGGATTGGCGGTGCCGGGCTGATCACCATCGCCCAGACCGCGATTGCCGATGTGGTGCCGCCGCGTGAGAGGGGGCGCTACCAGATATATATGAGCGGCATGTGGGGCATCGCCAGCATTGCGGGGCCGATTGCCGGTGGCGCGCTGACGGATTTACTGTCCTGGCGGGCGATTTTTTGGATAAATTTGCCGCTGGGTGTGCTGGCCTATGTGAGCAGCGGGCGGGCGCTGCGGGTATTGCCGCCGCATGCGCCGGGGCCGGTGAAGATCGATTATCTGGGGGCAGGGCTGCTGATGGCGAGCATCACCGCCTGGCTGGTGCTGTGCTCCTCAAGCGGGCGGGATTTTGCTTGGACCTCGCCGGTTGCCGGCGGCTTGGCGATGGGTGGCGCGGTGCTGACCGGGTTGGTGATCTGGCAGGAGCGGCGGGCAGCCATGCCCATGCTGCCGCTGCACATATTCGCCAATAAAATCGTGCTGGGTGGCTTGGCACTGTCGTTTACCAACTCGTTATGCACCTTTGGCGGTACGTTTTTACTGCCGCTGTATTTTCAGTATGTGCGGGGCACCAATGCGGCGGCCTCGGGGGCGTTTACCACGCCTTTTCTGCTGGCGTTTGTGGTGATGTCCTACGCTGGTGGGCATGTGGCCCGATGGCTGGGGCGCACCAAGCCGACCATTTTGGTGGCGCTGAGCTTGTGTCTTGCCGGATTGCTGTTGCTGGCCAGCATGGGGCGCACGACGAATTTGGGCCTGTGCATTTTTTACATGGTGCTGCTGGGCGGCGGCATCGGGCTGGTGCAGCCCAATATCACCGTGGCGATTCAGAATGCGGCGGAGCGCCGCGATGTTGGGGTGGCAACCGGCAGCATGTTGCTGTTCCGGGCGATCGGCGGGGCGGCGGGGGCCACATTGGCCGGCACGATGCTGCTGGCGCAGGGGTTTCATGCGGCCTTTGGAGCCTGCGCGGTGGCGGCGCTGCTGGCGCTGGGGATTGGCGCGGTGATGCGCGATATGTCGTTGCGCTCAGTCCATTGAAATTGCCGTGCCGTCACGCAGGATGGCGTTTGCCGCGGTGGTAATGCCGTTTTCGTCATGCAAAATCAGACCAGGCAGACATTGATCGGCGGCGCGGCTGCCCCGGCGGGCGGTGAGAATAATCTGCCCTGCCGCCTGACCAGCGCGCGGCCACAGCGGAAATAGTGTGATGGCACCGTATTTATGGGTTTTCAGGCCAATGATGGCATCGCTCACCGAGGCGGCGGGCAGGATGAGATAAATCCGCCCCCTGGGATGCAGGCAATTTGTCAGCCCATTGATCCAGGCGGCCAGCAGGCCCGGCTGGCTGTGGTGCGCCAGGGCGCGCTGCTCATCCGGAGATTTGGTGCTGGCCGGGTTGAACCAGGGCGGGTTGGCAATGGCGTGCTGGAAAATAGCGCCGAAAGGCGGGCGAGCGGCATCACCTTGGAGGCTAGCCATGCCGTTTAATCCATTGATTTTGAAGTTTTCATTGGCAAGAGTGACCAGAGTTGGATCAATCTCGATGCCGGTGCCGCTCAAGCCCGGAACGCGGTGGCCCAGGCATAGCAAAGCGGCACCCGCGCCACTGCCGGCTTCCAGCACCAGCTCTCCCGGTTTGGCGTTGACACTGGCGGCCAGCAGCACCGGCTCGAACCCGCTGCGGTGGCCGGAGGCGAATTGCCGGTAGGTGACCTTACCGCCAAGCAGCGTACCCTCGGTGATCTGGCTCATAACTCCCCTGCCTCTCGCAGCACGCGCCGGGCCTGATCAGCCTGCTGGCTTGGCACCATGATCCGGCGTTGAATTGCCCCGGCGCTGCCTTCCAGCACCGACATATTCATATCATACAGCACCGGTTGCAGCCCGGCATCGCGCAGTAATGCCATTAAAAAGCTCAGGCGGACCGGCTCGTTTGACGCAATGACCATTTCCATGTGGCAACCTCCTGCTTGACCCTGTTTCGCCCGGACCGATATGGTGGCAAGAGTGGGATGAATAGCAAGCTGGGATGCGGGTTTGGACGGTACGACACCTTTGACGATTGATGCACTGACCCGGTTAACCGCGTCACTGGATGCGGATTTGCAGGCCACCAACCGGGCGATCGTGGCCCGGATGGATTCGCCGGTGGCCCTGATCCCACAACTGGCGGCACATCTGGTGGCGGCTGGGGGCAAGCGTTTGCGGCCGTTGCTCACTTTGGCAGCGGCCCGGCTGTGCGGCTACGAGGGCGAACGCCATGTGCAACTGGCGGCCTGCGTGGAGTTTATCCACACCGCGACCCTGTTGCATGACGACGTGGTGGATGAGAGCGTGCTGCGGCGCGGGCTGGCCAGTGCCAATGCGGTGTTCGGCAACAAAGCCTCGGTGCTGGTGGGGGATTTCCTGTTTGCCCGCGCTTTCCAGATGATGGTGGCCGATGGTTCGCTAGAGGTGCTGCGGATTCTCTCGACCGCCGCTGCCACGATTGCCGAAGGTGAAGTGCTGCAACTGAGCACGCAGAACGACATTGCCACCACCGAGGATAAATATTTCGAGGTCATCCGCGGCAAGACCGCCGCCTTGTTCGCCGCCGCTTGCGAGGTTGGCGCCGTGCTGGCAAACCGGCCACCGGCAGAGTGTGCTGCTCTGGCAAACTACGGGATGGATCTGGGTATGGCGTTCCAATTGGTGGATGACGCGCTCGATTATAATGCCAACGTGGCCGAGCTTGGAAAAACCATCGGCGATGATTTCCGCGAGGGTAAATTGACCTATCCGGTACTGGCGGCGATCAGCGCGGGCGGCGCTGATGAGCAAGCGTTCTGGGCGCGGACGATAGGGGCCGGAGAGCAAACCGAGGCCGATCTGACGGCGGCCCTGGCGCTGATTGCCCGCCATAACGCCATTGAGCGCACCATTGATAAGGCGCGTGAATTTGCCGGCGCCGCCAGCCGGGCGCTTGATATTTTTCCCGCATCCACACTGCTCGACAATTTACAGGAGATCGCATTGTACACCACCGCCAGGCGCTCCTGATGTCACCGCAATGAAATCGCAGCTTGGTATATTGCCAGGGGTAATCCTGTGCGCGGTGATCACGGGTCTTGCCACACTGCTTGAAATGCTTGAGGCACGGCTGGTGGGCGAGGCGTTTCTAGAGGCGCTGGTGCTGGCGATTTTGCTGGGCGTGATTATCCGCACCGCTTGGCAACCTGGAGCGATGTGGCGTCCGGGAATTCATTTCAGCGCGAAAACTTTGCTGGAAGTGGCAGTGGTAATGCTCGGCGCCTCGGTCAGCGCCAAAACGGTGGCGGCTTTGGGCGTACCATTGCTGATCAGCATCGCGGTGGTGGTGGCGGTGGCAATTGTCATTAGCTACACGATTGGACGGTTGCTGAAACTGCCCCGGAAAATGGCGCTGCTGGTGGCGTGCGGCAATTCGATCTGCGGTAATTCGGCAATCGCGGCGGTAGCACCTGTCATCGGCGCCGATGGCCATGACATCGCCACTTCGATTGCCTTTACCGCGGTATTGGGCGTGATCACGGTGCTGGTGTTGCCGCTTTTGGTGCCGCTGCTGCATATGTCGCTGACCCAATATGGCGTGCTGGCGGGGTTGACCGTTTACGCGGTGCCGCAGGTGCTGGCGGCGACCTTGCCGATCGGTGCGCTCAGCAATCAGATCGGCACGGTGGTCAAGCTGGTGCGGGTGCTGATGCTGGGGCCGGTGGTACTGATGATCTCACTATTCGCCAGCAAGCTGAACGAACCAGGGACGGTGGTGGTAAAGCGCAAGCTGAAGCTGCAACAAATGGTGCCTTGGTTTATCGGCGGGTTTCTCGTCATGCTGCTGTTGCGTTCCGCAGACTTGATCCCGCATCTGGCGCTCAGCCCGATTAAGCATATCGCCTCGGTGCTTACTACGGTCTCGATGGCTGCACTTGGTTTGGGCGTTGATCTTCGGGCAGTGGCAAAGGCCGGGGTTCGGGTGACCGCGGCGGTGACGATTTCACTGATCGTGCTGGGAGTAATCAGCCTCGGGCTGATCAGGCTACTCGCCATCGCCTGAGTTACTGATGCACGAACGCAATCTGCACGTCGCCCAACGTAATTCCGAGTTTGCTGATGGTGGTGTGGTTGATCACCACGCCCGGGCTTTCGCGGAACATCCAGTCGCTCACCGAGACCTGATGGGTGCTGGAACCAGTATGTAGCTCGGTGACGTAGGTCATATGAAACGCATTGCCATCCTGTTTGCCGGTAGCAACGCCGATGACATCGCCCGCTGTGCCTTCCCAACTGTTGGGGCCGGTTTTATGGAAATGCCAAGTACGGCTGGTGGGTTGCCCGTTGGCGCCGCCGACATAAGTAAAATGCTCCTGCAAAATCATGGTGGTACCGTCCCAGCTGCCATGGCAATCAACAGTGAACTGGTTTCGCACATTGCCGAAACGGTCGATGAAAATGCCGTAGGCAGTGGAATGGCCAGGAAAATAATCATTCAGCGCCATCGTGGGGGAGCCGCCAGAAAAATCCTGCGGCTGCATACTGGCACAGGCACTTAAGCTACAAAATGCAAGTGCTGGTAGGGTAAGGTTCAACCAACGCATTTTAAAAACCCTTATGTGTTTTCAACTGGAATATCGATCCAGCTGAGATGACCCCCCTTGCCGGCACCGGTGTCGAGAAACACCGTGGTGCCGCCTTGCGCGCCACGCTTGATGTAGGGCCGGTCGTCCAGACTGCGACGGTCGTGGCCGCAATACACAATCACATCTGCGGGAACGTGGTGCACCCAGCCAATCAGACGTTCCGGCCGGCCAGCGCCGGTGACCCGGCCGGTGGTCTGGCCGTAGAGGGCGCGGGCGAGCAGCGGGTCAGGGCGGGCTTCGGGAAAGTTTGGCGGCGGTGTTTCCAGCATGGCGGGGTGAAAGCCGCCATGGACGAAAAACCGATTTTTGTGTTTCAGCCAGGCTGGCGCCTGCATGATTTCAGATTGCGCCCGCGCCGCCTGGGTTGGTGACAACGCCTCTAAGGTGCGATGCAGGCTGGGGGACTTGGTGATGAAATCGCCGCGTAAAGCGCGGGCGAGCTTGAAATCATGGTTGCCGAGCAGAAACAAACCGCGTTTTTCATCCAACAGGCGGAACATGATGTCGAGCGTGCCGGGCGTGTCGGGGCCGTCATCAACCAAGTCACCCAGTTGAATGACGAATAAATCGGTATCGGCGGCGATGGCGAAAGCTTTGGTATCGCCGTGAACATCGCCGATAATACGCAAGCCACGGCCTTCTGGGATCATGCGGCTCTGGTCTGCCTTAACAAAATTTCGGTACGCAGTCGGTGCTGCTCAGGCTCACCAAGCGGGAAGCCGCGCAGGATTAAGGCACAGATGAGTTTCAAAGCGCTGGGCACGCCACAATACATGATGAGTAGCGCGGCTTTTTGAAAGGGGCCATTTGCGCCATGGGTGGTAAAACCCACCAGTTGCAGGAGCGGGAAAGCGATGCCAACCGCCAAAGCATTGCCAGCTTTTTGCGCCATTGTGGAGGCGGCAAAGAATAATCCGGCACGCCGCTCCCCGCTTTGCAACTCATCCAAATCAACTACATCGGCCTGGATAGCGGGCGGAATGGTAAAGTCGGCCCCCAGGCCAGAGCCGGTGAACACACTGATCAGGCCAAAGAACCACAGGCCGATATGTGGGACCAGCGGGACGAATGAAAAGGCGAAGGCGGTGACCAGCAGCGAGGTGATCCAGGCGCGGTGCTTGCCGATCCGCACCGCCAGCCAGAGCCAGAGCGGCACGGCCAGCACGCCGGAGGCAAAATAGACCAGCAATAAGGGCCCTTGGGCGGCGGGGGCGTTGAGATACTGGGTGCAGATCATCAGGAACAACACCGCCGGCAAGCCATTGGCGAGGCCATTGATCAGCCAGGCGAAAATGAGCTTGCGAAACGGCGCGTTGGCTGCCGCCACCTTTAAGGCTGCCGCCAGACCGGCCGGTTTTCCAAGCTGGGTGGGGAGCGGGTCCGGCACCATAATCAAGGCGGCCAGCACGAAGGGGGTGGCGAGGCCGATGGTAAGGATAACCAGCAGATGCGCCTCACCTTCCGGGCTGGTGATGCCCAGCACCACCGGCGCTAATGCCGAGATAAGAATCCCGATGATGGTACCGCCTTCACGAAAACTGGTGATGCGCTGACGCTCCTTATATTCATCGGAGAGTTCAGCGCCCCACGCCCAGTAGGGAAGGGAGATCATGGTCCAGCCCCAGGTGACCAGGGCATTGAAGATGAAGAGCCACACCACGCCGGCGTGCAGCGGCGGAAAAAACAGCCCGACCGCACCCACCACGGCCATAGGAATTGCAAAGGCGATGAATGGTTTTCGGCGGCCAAAGCATGAGCGGCTCATATCGGAGAGGCGGCCAACGGTGGGGTCGAACACCGTATCCATGACGCGCACCAGGGTGAGCACAAAACCCACAGTAGCGAGGTTCATGCCCATCGGCCCGGCCCAAAAATTCGGCAGAATCACCAGCAGCGGCAGGCCCAGCATGCCGAGCGGCATCGCCGGGGCCGCATAGACCAGCAGAGTCTGCCAGCGCAGCTTCTCAGCAGCAGGCAGGCTCACGCGCGATGCAGAATAATCTGGCCGACATCGGTCCAGCCAGCCTCAAAACCAACTTCGCAATAGCCCAAATAGAACTCCCAAAGACGTTTGAAGCGCTCGTCATATTGTGAGGAAATCCCGGTGATTTTGTCCCAGGCCGCCTGGAAGCTGGCCTGCCAGCGGCTGAGGGTTTCGGCGTAGTCGCGGCCAAACCAGAAGCTATCATGCAGGCTCATACCGGCGGCGGCGATTTCCTCTCGCAGCCGGGTGGGCGAGGGCAGCATGCCGCCGGGAAACACATGGCGTTGGATAAAATCGGCGGTTTTGCAGTAGTCGGCAAAAAACCGGTCGGCGATGGTAATGACCTGGATACCGGCCTGGCCGCCAGGGTGCAGACGGTCACGCACCGTCTGGAAATACACCGGCCAATACTCCTCACCCACCGCTTCAAACATTTCGATAGAGGCAATGCGGTCAAAATGGCCTTGGGTGTCACGGTAGTCTTCAAGTTTCAGCGTGACTTTTTCAGCCAGCCCGGTTTTCTGCATGCGCTCCTGCGCGAAGGCGAGCTGTTCGGTGGAGAGTGTGATGCCGGTGACAACGGCGCCGAATTCGGCGGCGGCCACTTCGGCAAAACCGCCCCAGCCGCAGCCGATTTCCAGAACACTCATGCCGGGCTGGATATCGAGCGCACGGCACAGGCGGCGGTATTTTTCAATTTGCGCGGCTTGCAGATCATTCTCGCCTTTGCTGAACAAAGCGGCGGAATAGGTCATCGAGCCATCCAGCCAATGCGCATAAAAATCGTTGCCGAGATCGTAATGTTCGGCGATGTTTTTACGCGAACCTTTGCGGGTGTTGGGGCGCAATTTATGCATCATCCAGGAAGCGAACCGCGCCCAGTTTTTACCGCGCAGCATGGCGTCAAACGCCTGCTCATTGGCGGTGCCGAGGCGCAATACGTCAGTCACGTTGGGGCTTTCCCACATGCCATCCAGGTAGGCTTCTGAGAGGCCGAGGCAGCCACCGAAGGCGAGCTTGGTGATCATACGAGGATCGCGCAGCAGCATGGTTGCCGTTGGGCCCGGCTCGGGACCTTCGAAATGGTGCGTGCTGCCATCCGGCAAAACCAAGTTGAGCCTCCCGGCGCGGAGCAAGCGGGCAAATTGCAGTGCCAGTTGCAGCCGGCGGTCCCGTGGTTTGGCGGCGGGGAAATTCGTCATGGCATTGGCGGTCGTCGTCTCAGTCATTTACCCTCTCCGGCGATGATCGTTTCGCGATTGATTGGCGGTACCGGATGGAACTTGGCACCGCGCAGGTAAAGTTTTAGCGCCTGCCAATGAATCGCCATCATCACTTTCATTGGCGCAAACGGCATTTGGGCCAGCAAACGCAGAACTGACGCATCTGTGAACGGCCGCGCGTTCAAAACCATCGTGGCGGTCATGCGTTTTTGCTCGGCTTCGCCGTATTGGATCGACACGGTAAGCTTCTCGGCCGGTGGGGAGAGGGCAAAGCGGTAGCCGCCGCGCATATCAAAAAATGGTGATACATACATGCGCTTGAGTGCGGACTGGCGGATCACCCCCTCGCCATGTACGGGCAGCAGATAGCCGGCCTGGCCGCCAAAGGTGTTTTTGACCTGATGCAGCACCGCACCAAGGCGACCCTCAGCATCGTAGCAATAATAAAAGCTAATTGGGTTGAAGGCATAGCCGAGCAGGCGTGGTATGGTAATGAATATGATCCGGGCGCTGAAGGCCTGCATATTTTGCTGCGCCAGAGCGTCCTCAACGAAAGCCCGCAGCGGGCGGCCATCACGAAAGCCGTGATCGCGGTCGGCAATGGCGATCAAGCCGGGCTTATTATGACTGAAAACCCGACTGGCGGCGGCAATCTCGTCAATCCGGTCGAGATCAACCGCCAGCATCCAAATCCGGTAATCAAACCGGTATCGGAACGGCGTGTGGCGGATATGCGCCACCCGGCCGGCATAGAGCGTGGCCGATGCTGTTAGGAACTCTGCCAAGGTGCCTGCACCCCCAAAGCATTGGCGATCCGCACCGCCGAGGCGATGCCATCCTCATGAAAGCCCCAGCAGGTCCAGGCTCCCGCGAACCACAGCCGGTCGGCACCTTGCAGTCTCGGCAGTTCATCCTGCGCCTGCATGGCGGCGGCGTTGAATTGCGGATGGCGATAGATTTTGCGCAGCAGGATTTTAGCGGGGTCAATGGGAACCAAAGGATTCAGGCTGACCAGCAAAGGCAGCCTGGTTTGCATGCCTTGCAGCAGGTTCATCCAATAGGTCAGACACACGGCATGGCTTTGGTCATCCTTGGTGCAACTGAGATAGTTCCAGGACGACCAAGCCAGTTTTCGCTTTGGCATGAGCTTGCTATCCTGATGTAAAATGGCGATGTTGTTCTGGAATTTAATCGCACCAAGAATCTGCATCTCCTCCGGCACTGGCCTGGCGATCATCGCCAGCGCCTGATCGGCATGGCAGGCGAACACCACATGCGCAAAAGTCTCGAGCCCCGCCAGCGATTCAACGAGCACGCCAGCGTCGGTGCGGGTGACTTGCCGGACCGCGGAATCAAGTTTGACATCGGCAAGGTCCTGCAGAACCCGCTCGACATAAATTTTCGATCCGCCGGTGACAGTGCGCCACTGCGGCCGGTCCTTGAACTTCAATAGCCCGTGATTGACGAAGAACCGGATGAAATTGCGAGCCGGAAACGCCTTCATGCCCTCCACCGAGGAAGACCAGATGGCAGCGCCCATCGGCAGGATATAATCTTCAATGAAAGCGGCGGAATAATTGTTGCGAGTGAGGTAATCGCCGAGGCTCAGCTCGGAGCTTGTCTCCAGAAGAGCAGGTGCGGCACGATTGAATCGCAGAATATCGCGCAGCAATCGCCAGAAGCGCGGCTTCAGTAAGTTTGAAGGTTGGGCAAATAGTTGTTTAAGTTCGCCGCCCGCATATTCAAACGCCCCGTTATCCTTAGAAACCCCGAACGACATGTTGCTGGCATGTGTTGCAACGCCAAGATCCTCGAAAAAACCAACGAGATTTGGATAATTGACATTATTGAACACGATGAAGCCGGTATCCACCGGCACAGTTTCGCCGTCTAATGTTACCAGTTGCGTATCCGCATGGCCGCCGGCGCGGGATTCCGCCTCGTAGAGAGTCACATCGAACTTATTACGCAGCAGCCAGGCCGCTGAGAGGCCGGAAATGCCTGCGCCGATAACGGCAAGTTTAGGCTTTACTTCAGTCATCCTGTCCTGATTTCGAAATCCGCCGGTAGGCGGTAAGTGCGCGTTCTCTACCTTGGGTAAGCGTAATTATTGGTTTTGGATAGGTCAGACCCAGTTTCACGCGCGCGCTTGTGAGAACACTCTCCGGTGCGTCCCATGGGGCGTGGATATATTGGTCCGGCAGCGCCGCGATTTCGGGAATGTAACGGCGCACATAAGCGCCATCGGAATCGAATTTAAGTCCTTGCAATACCGGATTGAAAATCCGGAAATACGGCGCGGCGTCGGCACCGCAACCGGCCACCCATTGCCAGGAGGCGGCGTTGGCAGCTTGGTCGGCATCGACCAGCGTATCCCAGAACCACGCCTCGCCGGCCTGCCAGGGAACTAACAGATGCTTGACCAGAAACGAGGCGGCGATCATGCGCACCCGGTTATGCATCCAGCCAGTCTGCCAAAGTTCGCGCATTCCGGCGTCAACAATCGGAATGCCGGTCTGGCCGCGCTGCCAGGCGCGCAAGCTGGCGGGGTCATCAGCCCATGGGAAGCTGGCGAATTCGGCCCGCATGGGGGTGTTGGCGAGGTTGGGGTGGTGCCACAGCAAATACATCGAAAACTCGCGCCAGAGCAGTTCCTTCAGGTACGTCTGCACACCCTGGCCTTGGGCACGGGTGGCGCGATTCCAAATGCTCCGCGGTGAGATTTCGCCAAAATGCAGATGCGGCGACAGACGCGAAGTTCCTTGCCTACCCGGCAAGTTGCGGGCATCGCCATAGGCACCGACGGCGGTTTTCAGGAAGCTGGCAAGTTTCTGGTGCGCGCCAGCTTCGCCGGGCTGCCAGGAGGCTGGGAATGCGCGTGCCCAGTCAGGTTGGGAGGGCAGCAATGCCCAGCTTGATAATTCATCTCTGGCAAGACTGCGCACGCCCGGAATTTCGGCGGGGGCAGGCAGTTCGTCCTCCGAGACGCCCACTTCAAAACAGGCACGGGAAAATGGCGTGTAAACCCCGTACACGCCGCCGGTTTTGGTGGTGATCCGCTCCGGGGCAAATAGCGCCGCGGAGAGATGGCGATGAAATTTGATCTTGTTGGCTTGCAGCGCCGCTGCCACTTGGCTGTCAGCGGCCCGCATCGCCGGTTCATGGGCGCGCGCGGTATGCACCGCACTGGCCCCGGTTTCCATGGCCAAGGCCGGAATGATGCGGCTGGCCTCACCCCGGCGCAGTACCAACTCCGCACCGCGCTCATACAAGCTGGTAGCCAGCGCGCTGAGCGAATGATGCAGCCACCAGCGACTGGCCCCGCCCGGTTTTTCGATGTCGGGCACATGATCATCCAGCACAAACACCGGCACGATGCGGTCAGCCGATTGCAAGGCTGCGTGCAAGGCCGGATTATCGGCCAGCCGGAGATCGTTTTTAAACCAGACAATGATGACTCTCATACCATGTTTCAGAGCACAGGCTGACGGGCGTTACCACGGGTGGACGGCCGCACAAAAACTTGATGGTGGTCAATTCGGCTTGATTTAACTTAAAGTAGAATTAACGAATTGACGTTCGGCACTTGGTTGTACAAACACTATGCCCAGTGACCAACCGGATCGACATCATTGCCCCCGCCACGATGGCACTGCTTGGCAGCCTGGCCAGCGCGACGGATCCGGCGCCGCTGAGCCTGGTGGACCCTTCCGGCGATGTCATCAGCGTCACTATTATTGCCGGGAACAGCGCCGCCCGGCTGAGCGCCAGTTCCGCTGCTGGTGCCACGGTCAGCAGTGCCGGCAGCACGCTCAACATCACCGGTAGCCTGGTGCAGGTGAACGCCGCACTGGCCAGCCTGCAGGATGGCGAGACCGCGCCGGATACGCTGCAAATCATCGTGAGCGACCCGGCGCTGCTGAGCGCCGCGACGGATGTGGCGGTCAATGTCATTCCGGCGGCGGGGGCAGCATTTGTGGCGCCGCCTGCAAGCCTGACCTTGGCGTCCTATGCAGTTGACCCCATCAGCGGTTTGCTGCTCGCCAACCCGGCGGCCAGCGCCTTGGCGGCAGCTGGGCAGGGCGGCAGCGAGAGCTTGGCGGTGACGCTGAGTGCGGCATCTGGCGTGCTGCTGCTTCCCGGCCTCTCGATGCTGGGTGGCATCACGGCCAGCGGGGTAGGGACCAATCAGATAATATTGAATTTCACCGCTGCCCAATTGGCGGCGGTGAATACGCTGCTAGCCGGGCTGCAATGGGCTGGGCCAGCCGCCGTGACCGGGCTGTCATATACGGCGCGTGATGTTCCCGGGCCGCTGGGAGTCGCGGTCACATCCAGCAACATCACCCTTGATGTCACGGGTGCGCAAGGAGCGGTCAGTGCCATCAATAGCGGTGCGGATACCGCAATATTAGGGGTGACCACGCTCAGCCTGGGCAGCACGCTGCAAGTGAGCCAAACCGTCAGTGATATCGGCGGCATATTTGGAGCTGGTTCGGTGATAATCAGCCCGGATGCGGCCTTGCAGATTCCTTATAATCAGCTTGCCCTGAGCGGAACCTCGTATGATTTTGGCCAGCTTGGGGCAGCGTCATTCAGCGAGGCCGGGACGCTAATGGTGGCGGGCGGCGCCAGCGTGGCGGGGCTGGTATCGCTGGGCAGCGGGGCGCTGCTGGATTTTGCCGGCACGTTCGAGGCAGGAACCGGAATCGGCACGGACTATGTTCCGGTCTTGTCACTGGCGGCCGGCGCGGTGCTGACCGGCTCGGGTGAATTGATGGCCGGCAATTTCAGCGAGGCCGGATTGATCAGCGGGCCGGGTGAAATTCTGACAGGCGGCGGTGAAACCATCGTGATTTCCGCCGGGGAAATCAGCGGCACAACGCTGGATGTGGCCGCGGGCGGAGTGCTGGTGCTAGGGCCGGTTGACCCGCTGTACGGGGTGTTCAGCGCCACCCCCCTGACGGTGGCATCGTCAGCGGTCTTGAATTTTCTGAATGATAGCGGTGCCGCAACATTCACCGGCGCATATGCCGACACGCTGGCGCAGACCGGCGGGGTAATTGTGATGACCAGCCCGGCGGTATTTTCAGGCACGATTTTGAATTTTGCGCCGGGCGACCGGCTGATATTCCCCGGGCTGAACGGGCTGACACTGCTTGATATCACCGCCAATAATTTTGTCGCCGCCGGGACGGACGCGCAAGGTGTCACGCAGTTTTTCACCATCAACACCGCCTATCCGGTGGGGGCGTCGTTGTTTGTGGGCGTGGATGCGCAAGGCGATGGAGAGGTTAGCCTGCGTGATGCCAGCGCGGATATTTTCATCAACGGATTAAGCGTGACGTCGGCGGCGATTATGGCGCAGCCGGGGGTGGCGCAGCCGATCTCGGGTTTTGATGTGCTGCTTCGCAGTTGGAGCGGCCAGAGTATCTCGCTCACGCTGGCGGTCTCAAATGGGGTGTTGAGCGAAACAGGCGGCACGGCAGCGGCGCAGATAACACTTTTCGCGGCCAGCCCCACGGCGCTGAACGCTGATCTTGCCGCGTTGAATTATACGGCCAACACCGGGGCGGTTGCTGATGCGCTCACGATCAGCAGTAACAGCGCCTTGTTGCCGGGGCTCAATTCCAGAGTTCCGGTGGTGATGAATAATACCGGTGGTACGGTGACCGGATATTTCGGTGATGCCGGGCAGGTTTCGCTATTTCGTGATGATGTGATGACGCCCACCCAGGGTCAGGCCGCCCCCGGGGAAGTGGTCGTGACCGGTACCAAGGATTTCGGCAGCGTGCTGATGGTCGATGGGTTGTCCGGCACCGCGCTGCTGGTCGATGGCGGCGGCAATGCGCTGTTCGATGCCGGGGCGAATGTCACGCTGCGGCAGAATGTTACGATCGGCGATACGGCGGGGGCAGGGTCGCTGAGCGTGCTGACCAGTAATTTCATGGTCGAGGGCAATCTCACGCTGGGCCCCACCGGTGGGATGGACATTGCGGGTGCGATGCAGATTACCGGGACCTTATTCTCATCCCCGGGTGCGGCGGTGGTGGTGACCGGCAGCCTGGCGGCGGCGAATATCAGCAACTTCGGAACCCTGAGCGCCGCGGGCGGGGCGCTGGTAAGCGCAGGTACACTGAGCGATTTTGGCGATGTAAGCATTCTCGATCAGGCGGTGCTGAATGCCACCAGCCTGACATTGGCCGGTGCGCTGAACCTGGGCGGCACCGGCACGCTGGCGGTGGCGGGCGCGGTGGCACAATCGGGCACGCTGCTGGTAGGGGCAGGGGCGGTTGTGCAAGCGGCATCGCTGAGCCAGAGCGGCGGGCTGATCGATCTGGCCGGAGCGCTCTCATTGGGCGGTACGCTGGTCTCAGCGGGTACTATCGCGCTGGCGGGCGGCACCTTGCTGGCCCCGTTCGTCTCGCTGCTGGCAGGCGCCACCTTGAGCGGTGGCGGCGTGGTAGGGCAGCCGGGCGGGCTGGGAAGCATCAGCCTGCTGGGCGGCGATATTCAGGCCAGCGGCAATTTGCTGCTGGCGGATAACATCACGTTAAGCGACGGCAGCATGATCGCGATCACCGGGTTCTCGGCGCTCGATGTGGTGCATGGGTTCAGCGGCGGCACGATCAATTTTACCGGCGGCAGCGCTGAGCTGACCATCAATGACCTCGCGCAGTTCAATGGCACGGTTGCTAATATGCTGGATCATGATGCGATTGACCTGATCGGTGTCGCAGAATCTTTGGTCAGTTTTACCAATGGCACGGTAACCGCCGGGACGCTGGGGGGTTTTGCCTTGAGCGTGGCGGCGGGCCAGCCGGGGGTACAAATGCTCACCGATGGCCATGGTGGCACGTTGATCACGCTGGGCGGCGATCTGCCCTGTTTTGCGCGCGGCACCAGGCTGCTGAGCCCGAACGGCTACAAGCCGGTGGAGGATTTCAAGCCCAATGACCCGATCATCACCCTGAACGGCGTGCGCCGGAGGGTGTGCTGGGTTGGCTGGCGCACGCTTGATCTGGGTGGCACGCCGGCGGCCAGCCCGGTATGCTTTGCCGCCGGGGCGCTGGGGCCGGGCGTGCCATCGCGGCCGGTGTATCTCTCGCCCTTGCATGCGGTGTATCTGCAGGGCGTTTTGGTGCCCGCCTGCCATCTGGTGAACGGCGCCACCATTACCGAAACAGCGCAGGCGGCGGTGACCTATTATCACATTGAGCTGGACCGGCATGATATTCTGCTGGCGGATGGCATGGCGGCGGAGAGCTATCTGGAT
The DNA here is from genome assembly GCA_031291755.1 of Acidocella sp. Classification (GTDB taxonomy): domain Bacteria; phylum Pseudomonadota; class Alphaproteobacteria; order Acetobacterales; family Acetobacteraceae; genus Acidocella. The sequence goes on from JARLIK010000001.1 coordinate 131,614, forward strand.
ACCGGCAATCGCGGCGGGCTTTACCATGAGCTTGGCGAGCGCGGCGCTGGCCGGATGGCATGCGCCCCGCTGATCACCAAGGGCGTGGCGCTGGCCAAAATCCGTCGCAGTTTGCATGACATCGCGCTGCGGGCCGGGTTTTCTCTGACCTATGACACGGGGCTGCGGGGCATCGCCGGGCAGCAATCGCTGCTGCCGCGCCTTGGCTGGCGGCGCGGGCAGCGGATTGCCGCCTTTGCGATGAGCCGGAGCGCCCACAAGCTGGCTTTGGTAACGCGCAGCGCCGCCCCCGCCGATACCGACCCGGATTCCGAGGACCGGCGGCAACTGGGCATTTGCCTGGCCAGGCTGCCTGGCCAGACCAGGCTGGGGCAGGGCTGGTATGAGCAGGCGGCGGCGGATGAGGGGGTCTGGATGGGCGCCAGCGCCGAGCTGAATCTCGCCACACCGCCCCGCCACGGCCTGACACTGGCGCTGGCGGCGGTGATTCAATCATGGATAGCGCCCTCGCCGTGAGGCGGGCCATTGACTTAAAGGGCCAAGCCTCATAATTGCGCCTCTCGTTGCCGGGAACGTGGACAGGCGGTGGTCGCCTGCGCCCGCTCTTTTTGTTTTTTTATAAAGCAAAGGGAGACTACTGGCGGAATTTTAACAAGAAAGGGTATGCGCCATGACCAAGCGCACTGAGAGTAAGTATAAGATTAACCGCCGTTTAGGCGCTAATTTGTGGGGCCGCGCCAAGTCGCCGGTCAACAAGCGTGAATATGGGCCGGGCCAGCATGGCCAGCGCCGCAAGAAGCCGTCAGACTACGGCGTGCAGTTGATGGCGAAGCAGAAGCTGAAGGGCTATTACGGCAATATTTCCGAAAAATCCTTCTACAAATATTACGAGGAAGCCGTGCGCCGTAAGGGCGACACCTCGGAAAACCTCATCGAGATTCTTGAGCGCCGCCTGGATGCCGTGATCTACCGCATGAAATTTGCGGTAACGCCGTTCGCGGCCCGCCAGTTTGTCAGCCACGGCCATGTGACCGTGAACGGCCAGAAGGTGAATATCCCGTCGTTCCTGGTGAAGGATGGCGACGAGATCGAAGTGCGCGAAAAATCCAAGCAGATTGCTGTGGTCTTGGACGCTGCCCAGAGCACCGAGCGCGATATTCCGGAATATATGGAAGTTGATCATCGCGCCATGAAGGGCAAGTTCCTGCGCGCGCCGAAACTGGCCGATGTACCTTACCCGGTGCAGATGGACCCGAACCTGGTGGTGGAATTCTACTCCCGTTAATTAACGTTACCTGCTGGGCAACCGGCTGTTACAATCACGGCGCATGGTAAATCTTCAGTATTGGAGGTTTATATGCGCCGTTTTGTTTTACTGCCGTTGCTTGCTACTTTGATTATCCCTGGGGTGGCGCTGGCCCAGTCCGCGCCCAACCCGCCGCCCGCCATGCAAGGTTCTACCGGTACGCCGCCTAGCCCTCCTTCCGGTGCGCCCGGTCAGTGGGGCCATGGCCACATGGCGATGGAGCAAAAAATGCACGACCGGTTTAACGCGGCCAACACCACCCATGACGGGCATTTGACGCTGGCGCAGGCCACGGCTGCCGGGTTGAAGCCGGTGGTGAAGCATTTTGCCGAAATTGACACTGCCAAGCGCGGCTATGTCACTTTCAACGAAGTGCAGGCCTGGCACATGGATGAAATGGCCAAGCGGCTGGAGAAAAAGGCGGCTGAACTGCGGGCGGCTGGATAGCTAGCCTGTTAATTAGCCGGGGGTAGCTGGGTTTTACCGGGTGCCGGTTTGGGCGGGTGCTCGGGGTCGCCCACCACGAACATCTGATGCGCAATGTCGCCCAACGTGGGCTCAGCCGCCGGAGTCCCCGGCGCGGCACTGGAGGTGGCGCCCAGCGCGGTGGCCGCCGTGGTCGGCAGCACGTTCGACATCACCGAATCCTGCCCAAATAAATGCACCACCACGCCAGACGGCGGCGGGTTTGGTTGCGGGCCGGCCAGGGCGGCGGCGCCAAACCCGGTGGTCATCAGGATTCCAGCCAGCAAGGGGATGAGCTTCAATTGCAGTCTCCATTGTATAAGGCGTTATAAGCCGCTTGGCCGCTGTGGTAAAACCAGCGCAAGGATAGGCTCGCAGCACCGCCGATAATCCGCTATATATTGTCCCAATGAACGTACTTTCACATCGTCCGGGGCGGTTATCCATCGAGGTGGTGTTCGATTTCGTTTGCCCCTGGTGCTACCTTGGCATCCAGCGGCTGGCGTTTTTGCTGGCACGGCGGCCGGATTTGTCGATCGACCTGACTTGGCGGCCATTTTTGCTGAACCCGGATATGCCGCGGCAGGGCATGTCGCGCACCGATTACATGGTGCGCAAATTCGGCGCCGAGGACCGCGCTAAAAGGCTGTACGCCTCGATTACCGAAATTGCCGCCGCCGAGGGGATCGTATTCAATTTCAGTAATATCCGTCGGACCCCCAGCAGCGTGGATGCACACCGGCTGGTGCGCCATATCGCACCACTGGGGATTGCCAACTCGCTGGTGCATCTGATTTTTCGGGCGCATTTCATTGAGGGGCTGGATATCGGGAATACTGATATTCTAACCGCCATCGCCGCCGCCCAGGGGCTGGACCCTATCGCGATTCGTAAGTTCCTGACCTCCGGCGAGGGTATCGAATTCGTGCATGCGGAGAATTTGCATGCGCACCGGCTGGGTATCAACGGCGTGCCGTGCTTCCTGATTGATGGCGATCAGGCGATTGCTGGGGCCCAGGAACCGGAAGTTTTGGAACGTCTGATCGACCTCGCCGCCTGTACGCCCCGGCTTTAGTGGCACTCGAAACGCGGCTAGGTTGCTGGTCTTTAATATCGAGGTTGGCGCACCACATTAACGGGTGCTAATAAATCTTATCTCCTACGATTAAGGACAGGGCGGCATGAAAACTTATATTGGCGCGGTGGCGGCCTTGGTCCCGATGCTTTTGCTGGGTGAAATTCCGGCAGCGCAAGCGGCGGACCCGCTGAACGACCCTACAAGTATTCTGACGTTACAAACCGAGAACGATGCCTATTCGTTACCCGGAACGGACCGTTATTACACCGCAGGGCAGAGCCTGGGATATGTGACACCGACGGGGGATCTGCCGGGGCCGCTTGCCGCCCTTGGACACGCGGTATTTGGTAGCGGGTCGCAGCGGCTGGAAATTGACCTGCAGCAGGTGATTTACACGCCGGTCGATACACAAGCCTACGACCCCAATCCGCATGATCGCCCCTATGCCGGGCAACTGGCGCTGCACACCAGCATTATTCAGGATACCGCCAGCACCCGCAGCGTGTTGCAGGCCAGCCTTGGCGTTGTGGGCCCAGATGCGCTGGGCCAGCCCGTGCAGAACGGGTTTCACGAATTTATCGGGGATACCTCTGCAAAAGGCTGGAGCTATCAACTTCATAACGAGCCGACCCTGGATTTCATGGCCAGCCGGACCTGGCGCTACGATCTAGCGAACTTCGACCAGGGCGCGTTGACACTGCAGATGTTGTCGCAGGCGTCGGCACAGGTGGGCAATACCGAAATTTATGGCCAGGTTGGCAGCATCGTGCGGCTTGGCTCCGGGCTGGATTCAGATTTTGGCCCGTCGGTGATCGGGCCGGTGATGAGCGGAACCGAGGCCTATACGCCGACCCAGCCATTTGTGTGGTATGTGTTTGGCGGCGTCTCGGGCCGCTTGGTGGCGCATGACATGCTGGTGCAGGGTAATGATTTCCAATCCAGCCGGGGTGTTGGGCTGATACCCGCGCAAGGCGATGCCGAGGTGGGGTTGGCGGTGATCCTGTTTGGACTGCGCATCAGCGCTACCGAAATTTTCACGACCCCTGAATTCCACGGCGCGGCACCGGCGTTCCAATATGGTTCGGTGACCATTTCAGCGCGGTTTTAGACGCCGACGCTGCCTGCGGGGCCGCGTTATAACCCGCAATGCGGTTGCGGCGCGGTGGCCCGGCGTGGCAGTATAGGGGCATGGATAGACGGATATTTCTAGCGACAGGTATCGCGGCTTCGATGCTGCCGATGGCAGCACGGGCCGGGGATTTTGCCAGTTATCTGGCGGGTTTGCAGGCCAGGGCGGCGGCAGCCGGCATTCCGCAGGATATCATTGCGCAAACCACCGGGACGTTGGTGCCCAATGCCGATGTGCTGCGGCTGGACAAGCACCAGCCTGAATTCACTGAAACCTGGGCAACCTATAGCTCGCATGTGCTGAACCAGACGCGCGTGGCGGCGGGGCAGGCCAAGGCGGCTGAGGCGGCGAATTTGCTGGCGGCGGTGACCAGCCGGTTTGGCGTGGCCTCGGGCGTGTTACTCGGCATTTGGGGGATTGAGACTAATTACGGCAGAACTCAGGGCGATTTTGGCGTGATCGACGCGCTGGTGACGCTGGCCTGGGACCGTGAGAGCTCATATTTTGCCGGTGAGGCAATTGCCGCGATGAAGATTATCGCGGGCGGGCAGGCACCGGCGGATAAGCTCATCGGCTCCTATGCTGGGGCGATGGGGCAGCCGCAATTCATGCCGAGCGTGTATTTATCGACCGCTGTGGCGTTTTCAGGCGATGGCCGTCCGGATATTTGGTCGAGCGATGCTGATACGCTGGCCTCAATGGCGAATTATCTGGCGAAAGACGGCTGGCGGCCGGATGAGCCTTCGAGCGAATCGGTATTGGTGCCGCCGAATATCAACCCGGCGATGACTGGCCGGCAGAATCAACGCACCATTGGGTATTGGACCAGCCGAGGAGTGCAACGTCTGCCGGGGGCGCCGGTGATGAGTAATGAGACTCCGGCGGCGTTGCTGATGCCCGACGGCGCTGGCGGGCAGGCGTTTTTGGTGTTCCGGAATTTTAGCGTGATCCGCCGTTATAATCCGTCGGATTTCTACGCGTTGGCGGTGGGAGCACTTGGCCGCATGGCGTTGTCATGACGCTGAACCGGATAATGGTGGGGCTGTTTGTGGTGTTGTCGGGGTGTGTTCATCGGCCGCCGCCGCCATCGCCGGAGCCGCCGAAGTTTGTGGTGGGGGATGGTTATCAGTCGCAGGGGGAATGGCTTTATCCGCGGGCATTTGCCAATTATGATGTGACCGGGCTGGCGACGGTCATTACCGATCATACCGCGCCCTACACCGCCAATAACGAGACTTACGACCCCGATGCGCTGGCCGCCGCCAGCCCGGTGCTGCAACTGCCGGCCATTGTGACCGTGACCAACCTCGAAAATGGTGAGAGCATGGATGTGCGGGTGAATGAGCGCGGGCCGGATGACCCGGGCCGGGTGCTGGCCGTCACACCCAAGGTGGCCAGCCTGCTGGGGTTTCCGGCAAGCGGGCCGGTGGAGGTTGAGGTGGTGCTGAATAGCCAGCAGACCGATGCTTTGGATGCCACTTTGGGGCAGGGGCCGAAGATGAGCGCCGCGCCGGAGGCTGGAATCACCGCGCAGAGCCTGGGGCCACCGGGGGCGGCAGGCAGTGGGGTTACGCAGAATCTGACACCGCAGGACACCGCCTCCAGCGCGGCTGACCCTGGGCAATTATCAGGCCGGGTGACGGTGACGACCCCAGAGCCGGGGCCGCTGTTTGTGCAGATACCTGGGTTTGGCCGGGCCTATGACGCGCACCGGGTGATGAACCAGCTGGGTGGCTTGCCCGCCCGCACCGTGCCGGTGTTTGGCGGCGACCGCACTTTATATGCGATACGCATCGGCCCCTATGAGAACGTCTCAGATGCTGACGCTGCCTTGCAGCAGGTGTTGCAGGACGGCGTGGCGGGGCCTGAAATCATCGTCCGTTGAAAGGCGTTTTTATCACGTTTGAGGGCGGCGAGGGGGCGGGTAAATCCACCGTGGCGCGGCGTCTGGCGGCGGCTTTGCAGACGAGCGGACGTGAGGTGGTGCTGACGCGCGAGCCGGGTGGCACGCCAGGGGCGGAGGCGGTGCGGGGGTTGTTGCTGGACCCGGTGACGCAGTTAACGCCGCTGGCCGATACGCTGCTGCATTTTGCCGCCCGGGCCGACCATGTGGCGCGGGTGATAAACCCGGCCTTGGCGCGGGGGGCGGTGGTGATTTGCGACCGGTTTTATGATTCCACCATGGCATATCAGGGCTATGGATTGGGGGTTGATCGGGCCGCGATTGCGGCGCTGATCGGGCTTATGGGATTAAAGCCTGACTTAACATTTGTTCTTGAAGTGTCTCAATTTACAGCAAAACAACGGCTGGCCTCGCGGGGCAATGTGGCGGACCGCTATGAGCTGATGGGGCCTGAGGTGATGGCGCGGATTGCCGCCGGGTTTCATGCCATTGCGGTGGCGGAGCCTGAGCGCTGCGTGCTGGTGGATGCCAACGCAGAGGCTGATGCGGTGTTTGCCGAAGTGGCGGCACTAGTTGCGAAACGGCTGGGATTATGACGGCGCCACGTGAAAATCCGGAGTTTATTGGTCATCCAGCGGCGGTAGCGGCGTTGCATAGCGCCGCGATGTCGGGTCGGCTGCATCATGCCTGGTTGATTGGCGGGCAGGTGGGCGTTGGTAAGGCCACCTTGGCGTACCGGTTTGCCCGCTGGCTGCTGGCTGGCGCTACCAGTGCCGATTTATCGGTGCCTACCGGTCACCCCGCCTTCAAGCGGGTGGCGGCCAATACCCATTCGGATTTACTCACCATCGAGCGGCGCTTTGATGAGAAGCGCAAGAAGATGCAGAGCGAGATTGTGGTCGATACGGTGCTGGGGGTGGGGAAATTCCTGCGCCTGACGCCGGGTGAGGGCGGTTGGCGGGTGGTGATTGTGGATGGCGCCGAGGAGATGAACCGCAACGCCGCCAACGCGCTGCTGAAATTGCTCGAGGAACCGCCGCAACGGGCGATTTTGCTGCTGGTATCCCACGCGCCGGGGCGCTTGCTGCCGACCATCCGCAGCCGTTGCCGGACGCTGAATTTAGGCCCGCTGGCTGAGCGCGATGTGGTTGCATTGCTGCATGAGCAAGCCCCGGAGTTGAGCAGTGTGGATGCCGCCCGGGTGGCGCGGTTGAGCGAGGGGAGCATCGGCACCGCGCTGACATTGGCCGCTGAGGATGGGGTAGCGATGGCCGGGCTGGTGGATGAGGCGCTGGCGGCCCCTTTGGCCCCGGCACGGGCACAGGCGATGGCGGATGCGGTGGCGCGTAGTGAGGATGGCTATGAGGTTTTTATGAATTTGCTGCGCACCGGTCTCGCCAGCGCCACCCGCCAAGCGGCGCGGGCCAGCCAGCCGAGCTTGGGGCGGGCGGTGGATTTGTGGGAGGGATTTGGCAAGCTCGAACGGGACGTGCAAAACCTCAATTTAGATAAGCGTGCCGCGATCATCGTAGCACTGAGCCAACTGCACGGATCATGAGCAAGCCATTTTACATCACCACCCCGATTTATTACGTCAATGGCGCGCCGCACCTGGGCCACGCTTATACCTCAACCGCGGCTGATGTGCTGGCGCGGTTTAAGCGGCTGGATGGGTACGACGTGTTTTTCCTCACCGGCACCGATGAGCATGGCCAGAAGGTGGAATCCGCGGCACGGGCGGCCGGCGTTGACCCGCAGACCTTTACCGACAATGTGGCGGCTGATTTTGCCGATATGGCGAAACGGATGAACATCTCGAACGATGATTTCATCCGCACCACAGAAGCGCGGCATAAGCGCTCGTGCCAGGCGATCTGGCAAAAACTGGTGGAGGCCGGGGCGATTTATCTGGGCGCGTATGAGGGCTGGTACGCGGTGCGCGATGAAGCGTTCTATGACGCGGACGAAACCATTGTGAAACCGGATGGCTCGCGCGTTGCCATCGCCTCGGGTGCGGCGGTGGAATGGGTGGTTGAGCCTTCGTATTTCTTTAAACTCAGTGCGTTTCAGGATCGTTTGTTAGCGCATTATGAGGCGCATCCGGACTTCATTGCGCCCACCGCCAAGCGCAATGAAATTCTCTCGTTCGTGAAGGGCGGGTTGAATGATTTATCAGTCAGCCGCACCAGCTTCTCCTGGGGTATTCCGGTGCCGGGCGATGCAGCGCATGTGATGTATGTGTGGCTGGATGCGCTGGTGAATTACATCACGGCGTGCGGTTACCCTGATGTGAACGCTGAGCGGTTCCAGAAATACTGGCCGGCGAATGTGCATCTGGTGGGCAAGGAGATCATCCGGTTTCATGCGGTGTATTGGCCAGCGTTTTTGATGGCGGCGGGGCTGCCGCTGCCGAAGAAGGTATTCTCGCACGGCTGGTGGACGGTTGAGGGCGAGAAGATGAGCAAATCGCTCGGCAACTTCATCGACGTGCGGCCTTTGGTAGATGAGTTTGGGCTCGATGCGGTGCGGTTTTTCCTGCTGCGTGAAGTGCCGTTTGGCGGCGATGGGGATTTTTCGCGCAAGTCCCTCATCATGCGGCTGAATGTGGAACTGGCGAATGATCTGGGCAATTTGGCCCAGCGCACGCTCTCCTTCATTGCCAAAAACGCCGGGAGTGTGGTGCCGCCACGCGGGGCTTTGCATGAGGCTGACCATGCGCTGCTGGCCATGGCGGATGTACTGCCTGACAAGCTGCGCGACGCGCTGGACCGGCTGGCGTTCCATGAGGCGCTGGAGGATGTGTGGAAGCTGGTGCGGGCCGCCAATGCCTACATCGACCATCAGGCCCCCTGGGCGCTGAAAAAGACCGATACGACACGCATGAACACGGTGCTGCGGGTGCTGCTGGAGGCGATCCGCACGGTGGGGATTTTGCTGCAAGCCTTCATGCCGGATAGCATGGCGGTACTGCTGGACCAGTTGGGTGTAGCCGTTGATGAGCGGCGGATTGCGGCGTTGGAAACCCCGATGGTAGAGGGTGCCACCTTGCCGCCACCGGCTGGCATCTTCCCACGTTACATTGAAAAAGCGGCTTAATAGACTGATGTTGATAGATTCTCACTGCCATTTGGATTATTACACCGAGGCTGAACGGCCAGAAATCATCGCCCGCGCCAAGGCGGCCGGGGTGACGGAAATGGTCACCATCGGGGTGACGCTCAGCCAGTCCCGCCAGGCGATTGCGATGGCTGAGGCTGACCCGAATGTGTGGTGCTGCATTGGGGTGCACCCCAACCATGCGGCGGATGAGCTGCCGGTACCATCGCCCGAGACGATCGCTGAGATGACCAAGCACCCCAAGGTGATCGGGATTGGGGAATCCGGCCTGGATTATTTCTACGACAAGGCGCCGAAGGAGACCCAGGCCGAGAATTTCCGCGCCCATATCCGCGCTGCCCAGATCACCGGGTTGCCGCTCGCCATTCATGCCCGCGATGCCGATGATGATATTGCCAGGATTTTGGCCGAGGAACGGGCAGGGGGCGGGGATTTTAGCTTTTTGCTGCATTGCTTTTCCTCGACCCGGGCACTGGCGGAAGCGGCGATCGAGATGGGTGGGTATATCTCGTTCTCGGGGATTTTGACCTTTCCGAAATCGCAGGAAATTCGGGACATTGCGGCGATGGTGCCGCTGGAGCGGCTGCTGGTGGAAACCGACTCACCATACCTCGCGCCGGTGCCATTTCGCGGTAAGCGCAACGAGCCTGGCCATACACAATACACCGCCAAGGTGCTGGCCGAGGTAAAGGGCATGGCACCGGAGGCGATGGCGGCGCTGACCACCACCAACTTCCGCAAGCTCTATACCAAGGCGCGGCTTGCACGCGCTTAAGGTCACGCTGCTGGGGGTCGGCGGCTCCGCCGGCTCGCCGCAGATTGGCGGGGCGGATGGGGCAGGTGACTGGGGCGTTCTGGACCCCACCGAGCCGCGTAACCGCCGCACCCGGCCCAGCATTGTGATTGAAAGCCCCGCGGGCCAGCGGCTGCTGGTGGATACCGGGCCGGATTTGCGGCTGCAATTAACGGACTGCAAAATCCCGCGCATCGATGCGGTGCTTTATACCCACGCCCATGCCGACCATGTGGCCGGGCTGGATGAAATACGGATTCTCAACCGGCTATTGGGCGCACCGATGCCGACCTACGCCACCCAGGCGGTATTCGCCGAGCTTGAAAAACGCTTTGACTATGCGTTCAAGCCTTGGAATGGCAGCGGGTTTTACCGGCCGGTGCTGACGATGCAAACCATCGAGGCGGGGCAGGTGGTGGAGATTTTGGGGTTGCCGGTGCGGTTGATCGGCCAGGACCATGGGTACATCACCACACTAGGGCTGCGGGTGGGCGGCTTTGCCTATTGCACCGACGTGGTGCGGCTGGATGAGACGGCGTTAGCAGCTTTGCAAGGGCTGGAGGTACTGGTGATCGACTGCTTCACCAACGGCCCGCTGCACCCCACACACGCGAATTTGGCGCAGGTAATGGGCTGGGTTGAAGTGCTGCGGCCTAAGCGGACTATTTTGACGCATATGGGGCCGAC
>JARLIK010000014.1 GCA_031291755.1 Acidocella sp.
ACAGATCGATCAGCACCAGATTCACATTGAATTTGAAATCATCGCTGCTGCTAACCCGCTCGAACACCTCCGCCAACGGCCACAGTGCAAAACTCTCCACCTCGCCATCCGCCGGTTGCGGCACAAAATCCTCCGGCAGCAGCAAATCATAGGCATAGATCACATCGCGCCGCAGACCCTCCGGGCGCTCCATGTCATAGGCAAAGCACCCTACCTGCCGGGCTTGTGCCGCCAAGGCTGCCGGGAGTGCGGCTTCCTCCTCGGATTCCTTTACCAATGTCTCAAATGGCGTGTGTCCCGCCGCCACGCCGCCGGCCACCAGATGATCCAGCTTACCGGGGTCGAGCTTTTTATTCGCTGCCCGTTTAGCCACCCACAGGTGCCAGCCATCTGGCCGCTGCACCAAGCCATTCAAATGCGCCCCCACCCCGATCACCCCGAAGCTCGGCAGCGCCCCCCTATCAAGCACCGCCAGCACCGGGCCGCCGATGGTTTCACGCACGTCAAAATTCTCAAACCGCACCCGCGCCCCGGCGGCCAGTGCGATCTCGTTCAGCCGGGGAGCAGCCTCTGCAGCTAAAACCAGCCGGTCGGTCAGCACCATATCCGCACTCACAGCGGCCAAACTGCGGGCAAAATCGGGCCAGACATACCCGGCGTGGTGGTCGCCAATATAGAATTTGAGCCGTCCGCCGGGCAGGGTTGCGCTCCGGCACGCCTGAATATGCGATAATAACTTTGAAATTTTTGGGTCACATGCCATGTCCCTCACATGACCCGCTCTGCCCATTCTGCCAACCCCCACATGGCAGCCACCACCGCCGCCAATAAATCCACGCGTGGCTCGTTCGCCACCATCATCTCGTTGCTGCCCTATTTGTGGCCAAAGCATGAATTGGCCCTGCGCGTGCGGCTGGTGCTGGCCACCATCGCCATGGTGCTGGCCAAGGTCGCCACCGTCTATGTGCCGATTCTCTACTCGCACGCGGTTGACCAGCTCGCCCATAAATCGGCCGGCGATATCATCATCGTCCCCGCCGCCATCATCGTGGCCTATGCCGGGGTGCGTATCGCCGCCGCGGCCTTCGGCGAATTGCGTGACGCGATTTTCGCCGCCGTGCAGATGCGCGCCTCGCGCGTGGTGGCCCGCCAGACCTTTGAGCATCTGCATGGCCTCTCCATGCGCTTCCATCTGGACCGCCAGACCGGCGGGCTGTCCAACATCATCCTACGCGGCACGCTCGGCATCCAGAATGTGCTGCGTCTCGCCACCTTCAACGTGCTGCCGACCATCATCGAGCTTTTGCTCACCGTCGGCGTGCTGTGGCATTTGTTTAACTTTTGGTACGCGCTGATCACCTTCGTGGCGGTCGGGCTCTACATGGTGTTCACCTTCACCTTCACCGCCTGGCGCACCAAATTCCGCCGCCAGATGAATGAGACCGACAACGAAGCCCAGACCAAAGCGATTGACAGCCTGCTGAATTTCGAGACCGTGAAGTATTTTGGCAACGAGGAACACGAATCCCGCCGCTTCGATGAAAGCCTGGCGCGGTATGAGGCCGCCTCGGTCAAATCACAGGTTTCACTGAACGCGCTCAACATCGGGCAGGCTATCATCATCTCAGCAGCACTGGCGGTGATGATGCTGATGGCGGCCTATGGTGTGGCGCATAAAACCATGACGGTTGGGCAGTTCGTGCTGGTGAACACCTATTTGATGCAGCTTTATGTGCCGCTGAACTTCCTCGGCTTTGTTTATTTGCAGGTGAATCAAGGGCTGATCGACATGGAGCAGATGTTCTCGCTGCTGCGCGTCAACCATGAGATCACCGACAAGCCGGGCGCCATGGTGCTGGCGCCGCAAGGCCCGCCGGCGGAAATCCGTTTCGAGGACGTGCATTTCAGCTACAATCCGGACCGCGAAATTCTCAAAGGCATTTCCTTCATCGCCGCCCCCGGCCAGAAGATCGCGCTGGTGGGCCCCACCGGCTCCGGCAAATCCACCATCAGCCGGTTGATGTTCCGCTTCTATGATACCACCCAAGGTGCCGTGCTGGTGGATGATGTGAATGTGAAGGATATCACCCAGCATAGCCTGCGTGCCGCCATCGGGGTGGTGCCGCAGGATACCGTGCTGTTCAACGACACGATTTTCTACAACATCGCCTACGGCAAGCCCGGCGCTACGGTTGTTGAAATCGAGCAGGCGGCGCGCCTCGCGCAAATTCATGATTTCATCGTCTCGCTGCCGCAGGGCTATAAAACCAAGGTCGGCGAGCGCGGCTTAAAGCTTTCCGGCGGTGAAAAACAGCGCGTCGCCATCGCCCGCACCATTTTGAAAAACCCGCGCATCCTGATTTTGGATGAAGCCACCAGTGCGCTCGATACCGCCACCGAGCAGGAAATCGGCGTGGCCCTGCGCTCGATCGCCACCCACCGCACCACACTCGTCATCGCCCACCGGCTTTCCACCATCACCGATGCCGATGAGATTTTGGTGCTGCGCGAGGGTGAGATTGTGGAGCGCGGCAGCCATAGCGCCCTGCTGGAGGCCGATGGCGTGTATGCCGCCATGTGGGCCGCCCAGGTGGAGCTGGACGAAGCCGCGCAAATTGCCGGAGTCGACCCTGTAAAACTTGAACAGAGCGTGCCAGAACCCGCCGAATAATTTGTAACCTGCAATTTGACCCGCCAAGGGCCACATACTGACTGAACATTGGATAGGCTGATGACTGAACCCCCAGAACTACAAGATAAAGACCTCTCCCACGCCGGTTCGGTGGTGGATAAGGCCATCGAATACATGATGGGCCAGAATATCAGCTCGATGGCCATTGCCTCGGCCCTGCTGGGCGGCGCTATGGGCGTGCTGTCGCGCACCCTGCCCGAAGGCGTGATCGTCCAAATCCTGCAAAACGCCATTGAGAGCGTGGAATCCGGCGAAATGCGCGGCATGGCTGGTAAGGATCATGCGGGAGAGGCTTAACGCCTCCCCCGCTTTTTAGATTTTTGTCGGCTCCGCCGACGGGGCGAGGCTTGACCTCTCAGGCCATTTTGCCCATAAGGCCGCCTCACCATGCGGACCGGCCCTGCCAGCCCGCCTTTGTTATTTAGTAGGATGTTTTCGATGGCCCGCCGCTGTGATCTAACCGGGAAGACTGTGCAATCTGGCAATAACGTCAGCCATGCCAACAACAGAACCCGCCGCCGGTTCCTCCCGAACCTGCAGGAAACCACCCTCCTGTCTGACGTTCTGGGCAATGTGAAGCTGCGCCTCTCGACCCGCGCCATGCGCACCATCGAGCATAACGGCGGTTTGGACGCTTATATTCTGAGCCTGTCGGACGCCAAGCACACCACCGAGGGCCTGGCCCTGAAGCGCCGGATTGAAAAAGCCGCCGCTAAAAAAGACGCCAAAGCCGCTTAATCGCGGCCCCGCCGTTCCATCGTCATTCCCGCTTCAGGCGGGAATTTTCTTGCGCCGCCTTGAACGCCGCGCCTAAGCCCGTTCATGCTTATCCAGATCACCCCCCGCCTCGGCATCGATGAGTCCGAGCTCTCCGAGAGCTTCATCACCGCCTCCGGCCCTGGCGGTCAGAATGTCAACAAGGTCGCCACGGCGGTACAGCTGCGCTTCAACCTCACCGCCTGCACCAGCCTGCCTCCGGCAGTTAAAGCCCGCCTTGCCACCATCGCCGGCCGGCGCCTCACCAACGACGGCGAAATCGTGATCACCGCCAACCAGCACCGCACCCAATTGCGCAACCGCGCCGATGCCCGCGAACGGCTGTTTGAGATGATCCGCGAGGCCGCCATCGCGCCGATTTTCCGCAGGCCAACCCGCCCCACCAAAGCCTCGAAAACCCGCCGCCTGGAGGCCAAAAGCACTCGCTCGGGCATTAAAAAGCTGCGCAACAACCGCGACTTGGATAGCTGACCCGCGCGCCGCCTATTGCTCGCACGGCGGGCGGACTTTAAAACTCACATTAATATTCCTGTGAATTTTTCTTTCCTAAAAATGGCTTTCACCCTAATTTGCCTTAAAATCTCATAAGGCCGGTACCGCGATGATCGATCTGACCAACATCACGTTCAAAAACGTGGTCGAAGCCACCAATGATATCGTGATCGTCACCGATGCCGCGCTGACGCCCCCTGGTCCGCGAATTCTCTACGTCAACCCGGCCTTCACCCGCCTCACCGGCTATACGCCTGAGGACGCCATCGGCCAGTCGCCACGCATGCTGCAAGGCCCGTCCACCAGCCGTGTGACGCTGGCAAAAATCCGGCAAAATTTGCAGGCTGGGCTGGATGTGCGCGAAACCGTGCTGAATTTCGGCAAGTTCGGCACCCGCTACTGGCTTGATCTCAGCATTACACCATTGCGCAACCCCGCCGGCGTGATCGTTGCCTTTATCGCCATTCAACGCGATGTCACGCTGAACCGCCATCAGGTTGACATAGCCGGGCGCACCACTGAGCGTGACATATTGACCGGAATCCCGAACCTGCTGGGGCTGAGTTCGGCGATCGAAAGCAACATGCTCAGCAAGACCGCCCCCAACGCCCTGCCCTGCCATCTGGCCAGCTTCGAGATCGAGCATTTCGAACAGATCGCCGCGGAATACGGCGATGCCACCGCCGAAGCCCTGCTGATCGGCGTGGCCGACCGGCTGGCCGATAACATCCGGCGGATCGACAGCATCGGCCGGATTGGCCGCAACACCTTCGGCATCTGCATGGCGTCCATCAGCCTCGCCAACGCCACCATCATGTGCGACCGGCTGCGCAATTGCATTGCCGAGGAGCCGTTTGCCACCCCGTCCGGCCGGATGAACATCACCGTCGGCATCAGCATTTCAGCAATTGACACCGACAGCCAATCAGCCAGCGATATCATCGCCCGCGCCGGCAACACCCGCCATACCGCCCATAAATCCGGCCGGCGGCGGATTGGCATCGAACAGCTCCGCATCCGGCCGTAACCCGGCCGATTGCCGCCGTGCGGGCAGCCCCGTAAACAAGCCGCATGCCCGCCCTCTCCGCCCGCGCCGCCCGCACCGAACTTGCCGCCACCTTTGCCATGGCCGCCCGCGCCCGTGCGCTGAGGGCCGCCGGACATGATGTCATCTCGCTCTCGCTCGGCGAGCCGGATTTCCCAACACCTGCGCATATCATCGAAGCCGCTTTCGCAGCGGGCCAGCGCGGCGAAACCAAATATCCGCCGCTGGGCGGCACCGAGGCGCTGAAGAAAGCCGTGCAGGCGAAATACGCGAGCGAGCAAAAACTCGATGTCGCGCTTGAAGATATTCTCATCACCAACGGCGGCAAGCAGGCGATTTTCAACGTGGTGATGGCCACCATCAACAATGGCGATGAGGTCATCATCCCCGCCCCCGCCTGGGCCGGTTATGAGCAGACCGTGCAGTTCGCAGGCGGCAAGCCAGTATTTGTTGCGTGCAGGCAATCAAATAATTTCGTGATGCAGCCTGATGATTTTGAGGCCGCCATCACACCGCGCACAAAATTACTGCTGCTCAATTACCCCAATAACCCGACCGGCGCTGCCGCCACCGAGGCCGACCTCGCCGCCATCGCTGAAGTGCTGCGCCGCCACCCGGATATCTGGGTGCTGTCCGATGATATTTATGAGCATCTCTTGTTCGATGGTTTCACCTACGCCACCCTTGCCGCCATCGCGCCGGACCTCGCGCCGCGCATCGTCACCATGACCGGCGTTTCCAAATCCTATGCCATGACCGGCTGGCGGATCGGCTTTTGCGCCGGGCCGCGCGAGCTGATGAAAGCCTGCACGGTGGTACAGGCCACCGCGACCTCAGGCGTGTCATCCATCGGCCAGGCCGCCGCCGTGGCGGCCCTCACGGGCCCGCAGGATTTTCTGGCTCCCCGCGCCGCCGCCTACCAAGCCAGGCGCGACCTGGTGGTAGCCGCCCTCAACCAAATTCCGGGGCTGGACTGCCATGTGCCGAACGGCGCGTTTTATGTGTTTCCCGCCATCACCGGCTGCCTTGGCAAAACCACCAAAGCCGGGGTGCGCCTGACCTGCGATACCGATTTTGCCACGGCCTTGCTGAACGAAGCCTTTGTCGGCGTGGTGCAGGGTGCCGCCTTCAGCGCCCCCGGCCATATCCGCATCTCCACCGCCACCTCCGAGGCCGTGCTGGCCACCGCCTGCGCCCGCATCGCCGATTTTTGCGCTGGGTTGAAATAGTCACCTAAAGTTTCGTTGAAACAGCGGGCGGCACCGCTACATTCTCTTGGCTGCAACAACCAACAAGGGAAAGTAACATGAAAGTTCTCTACCACGCCCATGGCCACGCCACCGGCGGCCGCACCGGCGCCGGCGCTACCGATGACAACAAGGTCAACGTTATTTTCAGCACCCCCAAGGAGCTGGGCGGCGACGGCGGCCCCGGCACCAACCCCGAGCAATTATTCTCGGTGGGCTACTCAGCCTGTTTTCTTGGCGCGTTGAAATTTGTCGCCGGCCAGGAAAAAATCAAAATCCCCGAAGACGCCACCGTCCACACCACCGTCGGCATCGGCCCACGCGATGACGGCACCGGCTTTGGCATCACTGCCACGCTGAAAGTGCATATTCCTGGCATGGACCATGAAACCGCCCACAAGCTGGTCCACAAGGCTGACATCGTATGCCCCTACAGCCACGCCGTGAGGGGCAATATCCATAAGGAAGTCGAGGTCGTTTAACCGGTGTGGCCGCGCAAGCGGCCATCCACGCCCAGCGATGACGGCTGACTTGCAACGCTAAAATGGGAAGGCCGGTGGTGGAGCTAAGCGGAATCGAACCGCTGACCTCCTGCATGCCATGCAGGCGCTCTACCAATTGAGCTATAGCCCCGTAACCGGAGGGCAGCCTATAGACCGGCCTTGCGTTCCTAATCAAGGGGTGGAAGTCCGGTGGCGTTATGTTAAAGACACCGCGTCGCCGGATTAGCACAGGGGTAGTGCAGCGGTTTTGTAAACCGAAGGTCGCGGGTTCAAATCCTGCATCCGGCACCATCCGCTTCGGGGTCCCATGATCATTTCCGCACCATTGCTTTTTATTGATGGTGCCTTCACCGGCCCCGGCGCTCTAGCGTTTGAAAATGGCGTGATCACCCGCGTGTTCGCGGAAATTCCAGCGCATGTGGACATTTCCCTCAGCCATGGGTTTCTTTCAGCCGGGCTGATCGACATTCATAACAACGGCGCATTCGGTGTGGATTTTGCCAGCGCCAGCCCCGCGCAGTGGAATGATGTGATCGCTAAACTCGCTGCCCGCGGCGTGACCTCGGTGCTGCCCACCATCATCACCGCGCCCCTGGCCACACTGCACGAATCCGCCCGGCGCGTAGCTGCTGCTATGGCCATGCATGGCGGGATTCTGGGCGTGCATATTGAAGGCCCGTTCCTCGCCGCCGCCAAACGCGGTGCCCATCGCGCCGACTGGCTGCTGCCACCGGATGCCGCGGCTTTGCTGGATTGTCAGGCTTTGCGGCTGGTCACCCTGGCGCCGGAACTGCCCGGTGCTCTGGCCGCGATTGCGCAATTCGTGGCCGCCGGGGTGGCGGTCTCGCTCGGCCATACTGACGCCAGCGCCGCCCAGATGCGGGCCGCCGCCGAGGCTGGGGCAACCTTGGTTACCCATGTGTTCAACGCACAATCCCCGCTCGGCCACCGCGAACCGGGGGCGCCGGGTGTGGCGCTGACCGATGAGCGCCTGTGGCCCTGCCTGATCGCCGATGGGCTGCATGTGGACCCGGCCATCCTCAACCTCGCCTTCGCCGCCTGCCCGCGGGCGGTGGCCGTTACCGATTCGATCCTCATCGCCGGGCTGGAGGCTGGTGCCCAGGGTGAATTTGGCGGAGCGCTGGCCCATCTCGGTGCTGAGGGCCTGGGCCGCCGCGCTGACGGTACCATCGCAGGGGCCGGCATTACCCTCGATGAGGGGATACGCCGCCTGATCGCCGCCGGAATCGCCCCCGAAACCGCCCTGGCCGCCGCCACCGCCCGCCCGGCCGCCGCACTGGGCCTGACTGACCGGGGGGCGATCAAGCCCGGGCAGCGGGCGGATATCGTCTGGTGGGACGAGACCTTTACCGTGCAGCGCGTCTGGCAAGCCGGTGCCGCCACCCCCAGCAAACACCAGCCGCGCGGCACCGAGACCGTGCGCACCGGCCTCGCCGGGCTGGAATCCCGCCCCACGTTGGAGATCGTCCGGATTTTTCTGGCGCAAGAGCGCAGCGCGCAAACCGCCTTGGGTTTTGCCGCCGCAAGGCTGGCGCAACTGGCCAGCGCGGTTGCCAAAAAACTGCAAACCGGCGGGCGGCTGTTCTACGCCGGGGCTGGCACCTCCGGCCGCCTGGCGCTGCTCGATGCCGTCGAATGCGGCCCCACCTTTGGGGTGCCGGAGGGTCTCATCGTCCCGTTACTTGCAGGCGGTGACATGGCGTTTTTACGCGCCGTGGAAGGGGCTGAGGATGATGGCAAAGCCGCCATTGATGCCCTGACGGCTGAGAATTTTTCCGCCGCCGACGCGCTGATCGGCATCGCCGCCTCGGGCGCCACACCGTTCACCCTGGCCGCCATCGAGCACGCCAGTACGCTGGGCGGCCTGACCGGCGCGATTGTGAATAACGCCGCCACGCCGATCGCCGCCGCCGCGCAGATTGCGGTTGAAATCAATTCCGGCCCGGAAATCATCGCCGGTTCCACGCGGCTCTCGGCCGGCACCACCCAGAAGATCGCGCTGAATATTTTATCCTCCACCGTGATGATCAAACTCGGCAAAACCCACGGCCCCTACATGATCGACGTGCGCGCCACCAATGAGAAACTGCGCCGCCGCGCCGCGCGTATCACCGCCGCCATAGCCGGGGTTTCAGAGGAGACCGCCGCGGCTGCGCTGGCGGCCTGCGGCTACGAGGTAAAAGCCGCGATTGCGCGTTTGCGCCGCTTGCCCTAGCCCTTAATCCGCGCTTCTCTGTGATTATTATTTTCAACGGAGAAGAAACATGGGGCAGAGGCTTGCAGGGAAAACCGCCATCATCACCGGTGGCGCCAGCGGTTGCGGGGCCGCCGCTGTCAGGTTGTTTTTAGCTGAAGGCGCGAAGGTCGGCTTCATCGACCGCAACGCCGAACTCGGCGCCGCGCTGGCTGCCGAACTCAACATCCCCTTCGCGCAGGCTGATGTGGCGGATGCCGCGCAGGTCAGCGCCGCCGTCGCCAAACTCGCCGCCGCCAATGGCCCCGCCACTGTGCTGTTCAATCATGCCGGCACCATCATCATCAAACCCTTCCTGGACTGCACTGAAACCGATTGGGACTGGCTGATGGCGGTGAATGTGAAATCGATGTTTTTGGTCACCAAGGAAGTGCTGCCGGGTATGCTGGCCCAGGGCGGTGGCGCGATTGTGTGTACCGCTTCAATCTCCGCCTCCGCCGCCACGCCGATGGAGGTGATCTATAACACCTCCAAAGCCGCCTGCCTGATGTTCGCCCGCTCCATCGCGGTGGAGTTCCGCGATCAAAACATTCGCTGCAACGCTGTCTCGCCGGGCTTTATCGCCACCCCGCACGGTCTGAACGAGGTGAAACAACTGCAGGCGCTGGGCATCGACGCCTCGCCAGAAGGCATCGCCATCCAGCAAGGCCGCATGTGCAAGCCTGAGGAGGTTGCACAAGCCGCTTTGTTCCTCGCCTCCGATGACGCCAGCTTCATTAACGGTACGGAATTACTGGTGGATAACGGCTTTACAGCAGTATAAAGTGCCAAAAAAACCGGAGGTCAAAATGTTAAAATCAGTGTTTCTCGCTGCAGTTTTTTTGCTGCTTGGATACCATTTTGGCTATGCCGATGGCGGATCGCAACAATATCTGACGAAGGAGCCGCCGACCGGCGCCCTGCCTTCTGGACAAGTCGTTCTGGTCGATGATGGCACCTGTCCAGCTGGGCAGATCAAGCAGGTCACCGGTGGCAATGGCAGCGCCGCCGCCGGGGGCACCGGCCGGCAGCGCAAGTGTATTCCAAAACCTCCTCAGTAATTTTAGTCCTGCGCCAGCAGCGCCCGTACGGTTTCGGCGTCCGGCGCTTCCAATGCGGCGGCGGCCAGTTGCAGGCAGTATTTTGAGCTGACAGCACGAATGGCTTTTTTAACGCGGGGAATGGCGTTGCCGTGCATCGAGAATTGCCTGATGCCGAGGCCAAACAACAAAGGTGTGGCCTCCGGGCGGCTGGCCAACTCGCCGCACAATGAAACCGGAATTTTAGCGGCAACGGCAGCCACCACGGTCTCGTATATCAACCGCAAAATCGTCGGCTCCAGCGGGTCGTAGAGTTTACTGCCCACCGGCAGGCTACGGTCGGCCGCCAGGGTATACATGGTGAGGTCGTTGGTGCCGATGGCGAAAAAATCCGCGTGCTTGGCCAGATGCCGGGCGCTGAGCGCAGCGGCGGGTGTTTCAATCATGATGCCGAGTGGCGGGCGGGTTTCCGCCATCCGCACGTTGCGGCGCTTCAGACGCCGCCAGACACGGTCGTATATCTCCCAGGCGGCGATAATTTCAGAGCGAAACCCTACCATCGGCAGCATGATCCGCACCGGCCCGGCAACGGACGCCCGTAAAATGGCAGCCAGTTGGGCTTCAAACAAATCAGGGTGGCGCAGCAACAAACGGATTCCGCGCAATCCCAGCGCCGGGTTCGCCTCAGCGGTATCGGGCGTGTATTCCGCCAGCGCCTCGACCTCCTTGTCGGAGCCCCAATCCAGCACGCGGATAGTCACCGGGTCGCCGCCCATCGCCTCGATGATGTCGCGGTAAATCTGCGTCTGGGTGTCCTCATCGGGCAGGGTTTCGCGGTTCATGAAAATGAACTCACTGCGCAATAAACCAATACCGTGCGCCCCGGATTCCGCGATCATCGGAATCTCAAACGGCAATTCCAAGTTCGCCTGCAACTCCACAGCCACATGGTCGGTAGTTTCAGCCGGGGCTTTTTGCAGCCGTGCCAGCGTGCGCAATGAACGCGCCCGTTCAGCCAGCCTTGACTGAGCGGTGGCCAAGCTGCGGGCGGTGGGGTTGAGAATAATCTCGCCCGCCTCACCATCGATGATCGCCAGCATCCCCGGGCGGGCGGCTTCCAGCACACCGGTCGCACCCAGCACGGCGGGCAGCCCCAGCGCCCGCAGCATCACGGCCGTATGGCCATCGGCACCACCTTCGGCGGTGATGATCCCGGCGAAGTTGGTGGGTTGAATCAACGCGGCATCCGCCGGGCGCAATGATTCCGCGGCCAAAATCGTGCCGGGTTTGAGTTCGGTGAAGTTGCGGAACGGCAGGCGGGTGAGGTTACGCAAAATCCGACGGGAGATTTCCCGCACCTCCTCGGCGCGGCGCTGCCGCCCGACCTTGTCCGAGCCGGTCAGCGCCAAAATCGCCTCGGCCTGCGCTTCGGCCTCATCCATCACCGCCGCTTCCGGCGCCAGCAATGAGTCACTCACCCGCAAACGCGCCCCACGGATCAGTCGCGAATTGCCCAGCATATGCAAATACGCATCGATCAGCGGGTCGATCTCAGTCTGGCTCTGCTCGGGCAGGCTGGCCAGCTTGGTTTTCAGCTTGATCAACTGCTTGCGCGACAGCGAGATCGCATCTTCCAGCCGCGCGGTTTCCGCCGCGATATCAGCCGCGGCAATTTTTTTATGCTGGAAGTTTAATACCGGCTCGGCGGCCTCATACACCGGCCCAATGCCGATCCCGGGCGAAATCGGGTGCCCGGAGAACCGCATCTCGCGGCGGCGCGATGGCGGGGTTTCAGTCGGTTTCATGGAAGCCGGCCTCGATCAACGCGGCAATGGCATCCAGCGCTTCCTTGGCATCGAAGCCTTCGGCACTGAGGGTGACTGTGCTGCCAGGGGCAGCACCGAGCATCATCAGGCCCATGATCGAGCGGGCGGAAACCATCTGCCCATCCTTCGCCACATCCACAGCAGCGGAAAACCGTTCGGCCAATGTCACCAGCTTGGCGGCAGCGCGCGCATGCAGGCCGCGGCGGTTGATAATGCCGACATCGCGGGTGATGACGGCGCTGTTATCGCTCATCATCCACCCTACTCAGCGGCGCGGCAGGTGCCGTTTTGCCCCAGTGCCGCCTGCTGAATTTCATGGCCGGAGGTAATGTATTTGCGTCCCGCCATCTCGGCGCATTGCACCGATTCCGCCAAACCCTGAGAGCCGCGCACCTTCGCCAGCTTCACCAGCATCGGCAAATTCACCCCGCCGATGACTTCCACATCCGGCTGGTTGAGCATCGACATCGCCAGGTTGCTCGGCGTGCCGCCGAACATATCGGTGAGCAGGATCACCCCGTCGCCGGAGTTCACCTCCGCCATCCGGGCCGCGATCTCGGCGCGCTGGCCTTCGATTTCAGCGTCCGATTCAATACATACCGTGGCGAGCGCGGTTTGCTTGCCCACCACATGTTCCATCGCATCGCGCAAGGCATTCGCCAGCGCACCATGCGTTACCAGCACCATGCCGATCATTCTGTTGGTCCGCTCATCGGCTCAGTGTGGTCCTCGTCAAATGTTTATCCAACTATAGTTTCGTCCCATTTTGGCTGTTCCCGATGGGTTACAGCCACCCGCCAGCCAGCGGCGCTAAGCTTTGCCGCCAGCCTTTCCACAAGGTAAACCGAGCGATGCTGTCCACCCGTACAACCAATCGCGATCGTTGCATATTTCTTTCCTTCCTGCACGAAGCGCGGCAATAAAAATTCTACCATCTGTGATATTTGGGCAAAATATGGCGCACAGCCAGGATCGGCTTCAATGTAACTGGCGACCTTCTGGCTCAGTCCCGTCTGCTTGCATAACGCGCCATCATAATGCGGATTGCGCAAAAAGCGTGCATCAAACACCATGTCCGCCTCACGCGGCAGACCAGCGGGAAAGGCAAAGGACACCAAGGACACCGCCATACCCGGCGATTCCGCGCCGAAACGCTGCTCGATCAAGGTCCGCAGCCCGTGCAGCGGCATGGTTGAGGTGTCGATCACCAGGTCAGCCGCCCGCCGTAGCGCCTCGGTTAGGTCGCGCTCCAGCGCGATGCCCTCCGCCACCTGGCCGGTTTGCGCCAGCGGGTGCCGGCGGCGGGATTCGGTATAGCGGCGCAGCAGAAACTCATCCCCGGCGGTGACATAAACCAGTTGCGGGGCCAGATGCGGGTTGAGCCGCAGGCGCTCCAGCGTCTGTAACACCAATGCCGCGTCAAACCCGCGCGAACGCGCATCCACCCCGATGGCGATATTGCGCTCACCACCCACAATCAGCGTTTCCAGCGAGGGCAGCGGCGGATTGTCCATGGTTTCGAAGCCTAGGTCTTCCAGCGCCCGCAACACCGAGTTTTTGCCCGCCCCCGAAAGCCCGGAGACCAGCACCACGGTCAGTTTGCGGCAAGCCTCACTCATGCGGCGAAGGCACCGGCAATTTGCACCGCCCGCCCGCAGGCCGCCGCCAACGCCAAACCCAGCCGGGCCGGGGCCGAGGGTTGGGCGGGGTCAAGCGTGATCATCGGCAGGTTTAAAATATCGTGGCGTTGCGGCTCCGGCAGGCGGGCGGTCTGCACCCCTAGCTGCACCACCAGCCGCAGCGGCGCTTGGGCGAGATAGGGCTGTTTGAACAACCCGAGGCCGCGAACCTCCAAAATTCCGGCCAAGGCTTCCGGGGCGCGGGCGATGCCATCCTCAATAATCACCTGATCATCGGCCACCATCAACCAGCCTTCATGCAGCAGCCTGAGCAATAAATCAGATTTACCACTGCCCGATGCGCCCAGCAGCAGCACCGAATCATATCCATCCGGCCCTAAATAGGCCGCGCAAGAGGCGTGAAAGCGCATGATAGGTTAATTGTGGCAAGTTTTGGGCAGACGGGGAAGGGCTAAGGCGCGGGATTTTCCTTGCGCAGCACATCGATCGCCAGCAGTTTCCCGTCGCGCTCGAAGTGCCAGAAGGTCCAGCCGTTGCACGAAGGCGCGTTCTGCACCGCCGCCCCGACCTGATGGATTGACCCGCGATGCGGGCCACTGATCAACATGCCCTCCGCCGTCACCTCGGCGGCTATTTTGCGCTGCCGGTCAGTGAGTTTGGTGCCTGCCGGCAAGGTGCCGTTTTCAACGAAGCTGCCGAACGGAATACGCGGGGTTTCGCGCCCGGTCAGCGGGGCGGTGATCACATGCGCGGGCGCGGCGTGTTCGGCCTGCAAGCGGCCCCAGGCGGCTTCCACATAGGCCGGGTGCCGCTCGATGCCTATGAAATGCCGGTGCAGCCGCTTGGCCACCGCCGCGGTGGTGCCGGTGCCCAGAAACGGGTCGAGAATAACATCCCCCGGTGAGGTGGCCGCCATGATCACCCGGTGCAGCAAGGCTTCGGGCTTCTGGGTGGGGTGCAGCTTCAACCCATGGGCGTTGCGCAGCCGCTCCGGCCCGGTGCAGAGCGGCATCGTCCAGTCGCTACGCATCTGCAAATCGTCGTTCAGCGACTTCATCGCCTGATAATTGAATTTATAGCGCGATTCCTGCCCCCGCGCCGCCCAGATCATGGTCTCATGCGCGTTGGTGAAGCGCCGGCCCCGGAAGTTCGGCATCGGGTTGGATTTACGCCAGATCACATCATTGAGGATCCAGAACCCCATATCCTGCAAAATGCTGCCGATGCGGAAGATGTTATGGTAGCTGCCGATCACCCATAGCGTACCGTCCTTGCGCAGCACCCGGCGGCATTCGCCCAACCAATCCCGCGTAAAGGCATCATAAGCGGCAAAGTCGGTGAAGCGATCCCACTCCTCGTCCACGCCGTCGACCAGACTATCATCCGGGCGGCGCAACTCACCGCGCAATTGCAGATTATAGGGAGGGTCCGCGAACACACAGTGCACCGAGGCATCCGGCAGCATGCGCAGCATCTGCCCGGCATCACCAAGCAGAATCTGGTCCAGCGGCAATTCGCGGAAGCTGTGCACGGGCAAGGTATAGCCTCAAATTAAAGATGCCGTAACGTGACGAACCTATCGTAGCCGCGTCAACCGCCTATGCCGGTGCATTTGGTTTAATTTTAATGCTTTATTCAACTTAGTTGAGTCTTTGCAGCAAAGGCCCGAACCCGATGCGGTGGTGCGGGGTGGCGCCCAGCTTGAGAATCGCCGCCCGATGCGTGGCGGCGGCATAGCCAGCGTTACGGGCCCAACCATAGCCGGGGTAGCGCGTATCCAACCGCACCATCAGCCCATCGCGCAACACTTTGGCGGCGATCGAGGCGGCGGCGATCGACAGGCTGATGCCATCGCCCCCGACCAGGGTGGTGCAGGGAATGGTACCGCCGGGGGCCTTATTGCCATCCACCAGTACATGCGTGGGGGTACGGGGTAGCCGCGCGATCGCCCGGCGCATCGCCAAAAAGCTCGCCTGCAATATGTTCAGCCGGTGGATTTCACCCACAGAGGCGGCCGCCAGCGCAATCTCGGCCCCGTGCTCATATAAGGCCGCCAGCACCACCTCCCGCCGCGCCGGTTTGAGTTTTTTGGAATCATCGATCATCGCCAGCAGCCATTGCGGCAAACCTGGCGGCAAAATCGCCGCCGCCGCCACCACCGGCCCAGCCAACGGCCCACGCCCAACTTCATCGACCCCGGCCACCAGCCCGCCGATCCGCCACTCATGAAAAAAATCCGGCATGATCTAGATCATAGAGAAGTTACCAAGATTCGCTATTTGACACTGGCCCCCGCTTGGCGTTTTGCTACTACTTTCTCCAATCTCCTCCGGAAGAGTTTTTGGTCATCATGCATAAATTTTTGGCGAAATGTGATGAAGCCCTGACCGAGATCACCGCGCAAGGCCGCTACCGGCGGTTTGTCGCCCTCGAGAAACTGGCCGATCGTTTCCCGTATTATCAGGTCACCATGGAAGGCCGCACCCGCGACATTCTGGTCTGGTCCACCAACGACTACCTCGGCATGGGCACCGACCCGATGGTGATTGAAGCCTCGGTGGACGCTGCCCGCCGCATGGGCGCCGGTGCCGGCGGCACCCGCAACATCGCCGGGTCTTCGCCGCTGCATGTGGCGCTGGAGGAAGAGCTGGCGGATTTGCATGGCAAGGACGCCGCCCTGCTGTTCACCTCGGGCTATGTCTCGAACCAGGCCTCCTTGGGCGCGATTTTGAAGTCATTGCCGGATTGGCATGTGTTCTCGGATGCCAAAAACCACAATTCCATGATCGTCGGCATCAAGGACGCCCGCGAAGCCACCGTGCATGTGTTCAAGCACAACGACATGGCGGATTTAGAGCGCCTGCTCGCCGCCGCCCCGCCCGATGCCCCCAAACTGATTGCGTTTGAGAGCGTCTATTCGATGGATGCCGACATCGCGCCGATGGCCGCCATCTGTGACCTGGCCGATAAATACAACGCGCTTACCTACCTTGATGAAGTGCATGCCGTTGGCATGTACGGCGCGCAGGGCGGCGGTGTCTCCGAGCGCGACGGCGTTGCGCATCGCATTACCATCATCGAGGGCACCCTCGCCAAAGCCTATGGCTGCCACGGCGGCTACATCACCGGCGACTTCAAGGTGCTGGATTACATCCGCTCGGTCGCCGCTGGGTTTATCTTCACCACCGCTTTGCCGCCCCCCACCGTGGCGGCGGCCCTGGCCAGCGTGCGCAGCCTGCGGGCGGACCATGCGCGTCGTGCCCTGCTGTTCAACCGCGCCGAAACGCTGAAGGCCAAATTTGCCGCCGCCGGGCTGCCGGTGATGCCGAGCGAAAGCCATATCGTGCCCTTGTTCATCGGCAACGCCGCCAAGGCCACCGAAGTAAGTTTGCGCCTGATCCGCGAGTACGGCATGTACGCCACCCCCATCAATTACCCGACGGTCCCGCAAGGCACCGAACGCCTGCGCTTCACGCCGGGGCCGAAACATACCGATGCGATGATGGACGAATTGGTGGCGGCGCTGCAAACCATACTGCTACCCGCCAAAGTCACCAGCACTTAGCTTGCAGCTTACTCCCCGCTTCGATATAGCAACCTCGCGCAACCCCGGCGCCGACATAGCTCAGCGGTAGAGCAACTGATTCGTAATCAGTAGGCCCCCGGTTCAATCCCGGGTGTCGGCACCAGGTTGTGTAAATCTCCACATTTTAAAAACCGCAGACGCTTTCTTAAAGCGCCGGGTTCGGTTCTTACCGTGCCGCCGTAACCTGGGCGGCTGTGACGGCCGGGGCAGCGTTGCCCCAGCTGTTGCGGATGTAGGTGAGCACATCGGCAATCTGCTGGTCAGACATCTGGCCCCCGAATGCCGGCATCGCGGCGGCTGTGGCCTGCGCGGTGCCAACGCTCTGGGCGCCATGCAACAACACATGAACCAAGGTTACCGGCTGCGCCGCCGCCACCACCGGGCTTGCCACCAGCGAGGGGAACAGGTTGGCAAGTCCGGTGCCTGCCTCAGTATGGCAAGCGGCACATTCATCTGTGTAAATATGCTGCCCTGCGGCCATCGCGGGGTCTGTAGCGGGCAACGCCGCCGCAGTTGCGCCTGCCGCCGGCGCCGGCAGCGACTTTAAATAAGCGCCGATCGCATCCGCATCCGCAGCACTCAGCTTCGACGTGGAACCGGTAATGATCGCCGCCATCGGGCCGGAGGCATCGGCGTAGCGGTTGTGGCCGGTTCGCAGATATGCCGCGATATCATCCGCCGTCCATGTACCAAGCCCGTTATGCGGATCGTTCAACAACGACGGCGCATTCCAGGTGCCCAGCACGTTACCGGAAAATGCCGGAGCGCCCGCGGCGGTGTGGCAACCGGCGCAACCGCCCGAGTCAACGAGTGTTTTGCCCTGCGCGATCACCGCCGCGCCGGCTTCTGGCTGTGCGCTCTGTGCGGCGGCGTAATTGACCATGGCAGCGAAGCCAATTGCTACGGCCGCCAAACTCACACCAATGGACATTGCGGATTTTGCTTGACCCATTTGCAATTCTCCTAAACCGGAACCAGCGGGCCGGGGTTTTTCAAATATTGGCTCTTGATGGCGTCAACCGAAAAATAGGTGAGTGCGCCGACCGTGCCGGTCGGGTTCATGCCGGAATTCTGCGGGAACAAAGCCGCGCCATAAACGAACACGTTATGCACATCCCAGCTCTGGCCAAATTTATTCACCACGCTGGTATGCGGATTGTCACCCGTAACGGCGCCGCCGGTATTATGCGTGGTCTGATACGCAGTGACCGAATAGGGCGCCTTGCGGGATGAAGCGGCGAGCCGCGATGCGCCCATGGCCTTGCCGACATCAGCCAGTTTTTCTGTAACGAACGCCGACATTTTCAGCTCGTTGGGATGCCAGTCAAAGGTCATGCGCAACAACGGAACACCATAGGGATCCTTGTAGGTGGGATCGAGATCGAGATAGGAATCCTTGTACGGATACACGCTGCCCTGCGTGCCGAGCGCGTAAATGGTCTGATAATTTTCCTTCACCGATTTCTTCCACCCGGCGCCCCATTTCGGGTCATCGCCAAATGAGTTGATCTGGGTGATCGGCCGGCCGCCGGTCTGGGTTGCCTGCAGCACGGCACCGCCGATAAAACCCAGCCCCGAATGATCAAAATTATCGCCGTTGAAATCATTCAGCGCCATGCCGCCGACGCCGCTTGAGATGAACGGATTGAGCAGCGTGTTATCCAGTTTCACTAACACGCCGGAAGTGCACTGATACGCATAGTTGCGCCCGACCACGCCCTTGCCCGTGGTGGGGTCGTAAGGCTTGCCGATGCCGGAGACGAGCAGCATATGTACGGCGTTGAACGAGAAGGAGCACACCAGCACCAAATCCGCCGGCTGAGTGAATTCCGCGCCGTGCTGATCGACATAGGTAACGCCTGTGGCTTTTTTGCCGGTGCTGTCTAGGTTGATGCGTGTGACATTGCACAGCGTCCGCGCTTCGAAATTCTTGCGCGGCATCAAGGCCGGCAGCACGCAGGTTTGCGGGCTGGATTTGGCATAGTTGCCGCAACCGAAGCGCTCGCAGAAGCCGCAGAAACTGCACTGGCCCAGTGTGACGCCAAGCGGGTTGGTATAGCTCTGCGACATATTGGCCGAAGGCACCGGGAACGGATGGTAGCCGAGCGTTTCCGCAGCCTTCGCGAACAGCGTCGGCCCCAGCGGCTGTTTGTCGGGCGGGTTCGGATACTCGTTAGTGCGCGGCCCCTCAAACGGATCACCACCCTTCTGAATCGTGCCCCGCAGATTTCCCGCTTTGCCGCCAATGCCCAGTAGTTTTTCGAACTTGTCGAAATGCGGCTCAAGCTCGGCATAGGTCATCGGGTAATCCTGCAGCGTCATATCATCCGGGATCGCGGATTTGCCGTAACGCTGGGTGACGTGGGATTTCACCTGATAATCCGATTCCGAAAACCGGTAGGTCATGCCGTTCCAATGCACGCCAGCACCGCCAACACCGTTGCCTGGCAAAAACGAGATGAACTGCCGCACCGGCAAGGCGGTCTGGCTGGTCTTGTTGCGCAGTGTGACGGTGCTTTGCGCCGGGCGCTGGAACAGGTCGAGATGCACGCCGTAACGCAATTCGTCCGGCGCGGTGGCGGGTGGAAAATCCGTCGCGGTATCACGCCATGGGCCGCGCTCGATGGCCACCACGTCCAGCCCGGCGCCGGTCAGTTCATAAGCCAGGATCGAGCCGGTCCAGCCCAGACCGATGATTACGACGTCTTTATGAGGGAGCTTAGTCGCCATGTCGGGCCTCCGATTTATTTAAACGTGAGATTTCCAGTCCGGGTGATCGGCCATGCCGACAGGTGGCAGCGGGTACGGCTGGTTGTGCTTTTCAACCCAGTCCCGGTAATCGTAACGGGCACCGGGGAAGCCGATCATCTTCCAGCCGGCCATACCGCGATTGCCGCCATAGATCGGATCGGCAAAAAATCCTTCCTTGGTATTTTGCCACACCAGTTGGAAAAACGCCTTGCTGTTAGGGCCGCCGAGGCTGAGTGTGCCGGCTTCCATCTTGGAAATAATCTGATCCTGGTCGGCGGCGGGGATGTCCGCAAATACCTTCCCTAAATAGGCCTTACGGCAATAATCGTTCAGCGCGGCGATGCTTTTGCGATAGCGCGCGGCGGGCGTGAGGGCGCTTTGAAAGCCTTGGCCGGGCAGGCCGTCGGCAAACGGAGGCTGCA
Organism: Acidocella sp.; assembly: GCA_031291755.1. Classification (GTDB taxonomy): domain Bacteria; phylum Pseudomonadota; class Alphaproteobacteria; order Acetobacterales; family Acetobacteraceae; genus Acidocella. The sequence goes on from JARLIK010000014.1 coordinate 20,276, forward strand.
TGTAAAGCCCGGTATCCTTGCCGAAATCGCCGGCAAGCTGAGCATCGATGTAAGCCGCGACCCCCACGTCCTTGCCGCCGGGTGATAACTCATCAGCCGGGATCAGCCGGTCCGCCAAAGCCTCAACCGCCGCCGCCTCGTCAGGTGTGAAGTACGCCCATGTGCCGGGCTTGACCTGCGGCGGCATGGCATTGGTATCAGGCTGCCACGGCAATTGGCCGGAAATGGCGGCAGCAGAGGCGCTGGAACTATATAATGCCGCGATTAGGGCGGCCGATGAGAGTAGATGACGCCTGCTAAGGATGTGTCCAACCATCGCTAAACCTCGCTCATTGTCCGTTCCGCACCGTCCGTCTCACGGCGGTATTCAGTCCCTGCGAACGGAAGATCTCCGAATAGGTCAATGACTAGGACATTTAATTCAAACTGCCTAGCGCCCCGAATATCCTGCTCCTGGAAGGGTATTTGTCAATTAAACTTATGAAATCGCTAGGTTTTTTAGGGTGCAGTGCGCGTAACGAACCGGCCACCACCGATGGTTGTTTTTTTTGAATAGGAGCTAGACCTTGCCGGCATACATGAAAAGCGGCACGGGTATTTCACAAAAAACCCGCCTCACATGATGAGGCGGGGTTTTTGCGTTTGCAGAACAATCAGCCCTTCTGCGGTGTTTCCACCAGCGCGCGGATTACAGTGTCAGCGTCCGGCAGGCCGGTTTGCGGCAGCTTCTGCGCGGTTTGGTACTTCACCAGCGCCGCTTTCACATTATCATCAAACTTACCGTCGGCATCGGCACTCTTCAGCAGCTTCTGCGCCACCAGCGCCTTCTCGAGCGACAGCAAAGTGGCTTGGCGCAGCACCGTGGATTGCGCACCCACAGTGACTTTCACTTCCGGCGATTCCGTCGGCAGCTTGGCCTTATCCAGCGAGGTGAAGATGGCTGAAACCACCGTCTCAACCCGCGCGGTCGGATTCTTTGAGCAGACGCCAACAACCATGTTCACCAGCGGCACGTCATCCTGTACCGGGGTAGCATCATAGGTGGCTGGATCCATCCGGTTCAGCGCGGTGACGTAACCCAGCATCCAGGAGGCCAAAGTGCTGCGCACAGCGGCTTCGCTGGTGGCCTTGGTCTGCGGGTCCACTTGCGTCATGGCGTTGGCCATCTCGGCGCATGAAAGCGCGCCAATGCCATGCACAGCGAACGAATGCTTGGTATCGGCCGCCGTTGCCGGACGGGCACCAACCGACATTACACCGGCTGCAATTACCAAAGCCGCCGCGAAATAGGGTGTTTTCATTCTCAATTAACTCCTGGTTTGATCTGCCGGTTTTCTGCACCCGGCGCATAGCATTGTCACATGAAAAAGGGGAGAGCCAAGGCTCTCCCCCGTTTCGTCTTAAGTCCAGTCGACGTCTTATTTGATGACGTTGACCGCGCTGTTGCCGACGGCGCTGACGGAGACGCCGTTGCCGTTGACGTTGAAGGTTGAGGCGCTGGCGCCCGGAATACCAACCTGCGAAGAGAAGGCCATGCCGGTCGATGAGGCAGTGACGCTCGCCGCGTTGTTCTGCGTGTTCTGCAGAGCAACGGTCGGGTTGCCGGAGTTCAGCGCCGTTACGGTCACGGTGTTGTTTGCGATGTTGCCGTAAGCCGCAACGTTCACCGTGTTATACGACACTGAAACCGTGGTGTTGGACACCAGGCCCGTGCCGCCGCCGCCGTTCAGCGCCACCGCGTTGCTGCTGCCCGAAGCAAGGGCGCTCACAGCGGCGGTGTTGTTCTGCGAGTTCAGCACCGCGAAGGTCGCGCCGGCTGCCGTCGGCGTAGTCGTGGCATCCAGTGTCTGCGCACCGTAGTTGGCGGCAGTGGTGGCGTTCAGAGCGTTGGTGGCGTTGTTGCCTTCCGCCAGCACGTTCATCGCGTTGCCGCCCACGCTGATGGTCGCGTTTTGCGCGGCACCAGCGTTAGCAACGCCACCGTTCAGGCTGTAGGTGATGTTCGACACCCCGGAAGCCGACACCGGATCAGCGTTACTCTGACTGTTGGTCAGCGCCGCGGTGGCGGTGTTGTTGGTGGCGGTCAGGTCGAGGGCGTTGGTAGCGTAGTTACCAAAGCCTTGCGCCGTCGTGGTATTGCCGGTCAGCGTTGCCGTGCTGTTCAACAGACCAGTGGTGGTAAGTGCAGCGCTGTCGGAGTTGTGGATGGTGGTGGTGGCGACAGCGGAGATTTGGGTGCCGTCACCCGACGACTGCTGCGCGTTGGTCAGCGAGTAGTTCGCCGCTGCCGCAGCAGGGCCACCAGTTGTTGCTACAGTCGCAACACCGTTCGCCGCCGCGGTGTTCTGCGTCAGCAGGTTGGTTGCCACCACCGAGAGGGTGTTGGCAACGTCGTTGCCCAGGGCAACGGCCGTGTTGGTGTTGCCCGATAAATTAAGCGTCGAACCACTCACAGCACCCTGGGTTGCCGCGGTTTCGGTCGAAGTGGCCGAAACGTTGGCGAAAAGCGCTTGTTCAGAGACCAGTGCCCCGGTCGGCGCCACCGTGCCGGTACCACCGGCATTGGTCACGTCGAGCGAGAGGCTGTTACCGCCGCCGTTACCCAGCGCCAGAGCCTGTTCGCTGTTGCCGGTGACATTCAGCGTCGAGTTGATGATGCCCGAGTCATTCGGGGTCAGATTGACACCGAACAAGCCCACCGTGCTGGCCGTCGAATTGCCGGCATCCTGCTGCACATTGCTGAGCGCGTAAGTCGCGGTCGCGGTCGCGGTCGCGGATACAATGCCATTAGCAGCGGTAACCGGTGCGGTAGCACCAGTACCATCCGTGACATCAGTTGCCGTCACGCTGCTGCTGTTGCTGGCGCTGTTGCCGTAGCTGGAAGCATCAACCGCATTGCCGCTGACATTCACGGTAGAGGTGTTGATCGCAGCAACCGGGCCGACAGTATTGCCGTTCAAGCTGAACTGCACGGTGCTGTTGGCAGCGGTTTCAACGGTGTCAAAGTTCGACTGCGAACTCGTCAGAGCGCTGGTGGCCGCCACGTTGGTGCCGGCAAGCGCCAGCGTGTCGGTCGCCACGTTGCCGTTGGCGCTGGCGCTGGTGATGTTGCCATCAAGTGTCGCCGTGCTGGACTGCAGGCCGGTGGTGGTAGCTGCCGTGGTGTCGGTATTCTGCACCTGCGAAACCGCCCCCGCCTGCGCCACACCGCCAGTAGCGGTCTGCGCGTTGGCCAGCGAGAAGTCAGCCGTCGCGGTCGGGTAGCTAGGATCGCCCCCCGTGTTATTTGCCACAGCGTTAGCCGGTGCCCCTTCTGAAGTCGCCAGCGTGGTCGAGGTCACGTTCAGCGCGTTGGTCGCGGTGTTGACCGTGGCGGTTGACTCGTTGGTGTTGCTGCTCATCGACAGGGTTGAACCGGTCATGGCGCCCTGGCTGGTTACGATCTGGCCGATGGTGGGCAGCGGTGCCACAGCGTTACCGTTGAATGCGGTACCGGAGTTGGCTTCAACATTGCTGTTGCCGCTCTGGTTGGAAACAACCGCGCCGGTCGCCGTGGTGCTGTTGGCCGCAATCGTCAGGCTGCTGTTACCGTTGTTGCCGGTGGCGGCAGTGGTTTCCTGGTTACCATTCACCGACAGCGCCGAACCGCTGATCGCTACGTCAGCCAGCAGCGGGTTGATCGCCGCTTCAGAGTAGGACTGCGCCGTCACCGGAGCCGTGAAGCTCTGGTTGTTGGAGGTGGCATAATCCGCCAGCGCCGAGGTGACCGTCGCGCTCACGCTCGCCGCCGCCGTACCAGCCGGCACATCCGCGCCGCCGACAACGGTATTGGCATTGACGGTGGTGGTGGTGGTTGCCGCGTTAGCGGTGGAAGCCGCCTTGAACATGTTCGCGTTCACGTTCAACTGGCTGTTGGTGATGCTGCCGCCCACGTTGTCAATCGCATAAGGCGAGGCTGCCGCTGCGCTGGTGGTGGTGGTGACCGGGAAGGAGAAAGTACCCGTAATGTTACCAGTGCCGGCGCCCGACGAGATCAGCGTATTGGTATTGCCGATCGCAGCGTTCAGCGCGGCGATGTTGGCGCTGGAGGAGGTGTAAACACCACCGGCCGTTATCGTAACCGTATAACCGCCGGCTAGGGTTCCACCGATCGTGGTCGGCGCGGTGCCGAACAAGGCGGCATAAGCCGTGGCATCAACCAGTGGCGTGAAGGCCGGCAGCGTAAAGGTGACCGGACCCTGGACGTAAATATCACCCGGGGTATTGCTGTAAATGGCCGCGTTGCTGTTCAGCTCCACTTCATTGCCGCCGGCGACGTAAGCCACGGTGCCGATGAAGTTAACCGTGGTGGTGGTGGTTCCCGCCGTGCTGCCCGGCGCACCAAGGGTGGTGCCCACAGCCGCGGTTGCCGACTGGAAGTTCTGCGTACCGCCCGAGGTATCCAGCGAGGTCGGCGGGGTGGCGCCACCAAACGTCAGGGCGCTGGCGGCATTGTTGTTATACCCCGTCGCCGAGAAGAGGTTGCCATTGGTGGAGAGGTTGGTGCCGACGACATTGCCGCCCACGCTGGTCAGCGCACCGACCGGGGTGGTGGCTGAAGTGCCTTGTGAGGCATTCACAATCGCGCCGCCGATCTGGACGTTCTGCACGTCGAAAGCAAGCGGGGCTGTGGCCAGGCCGGAGGTCGCATTCACCGTCAGGCCGCCTAGGCTGGCGGCGGAAACGTCGGTGATGGAACCGCCACCCACGTTCAGCGTGTTGCCGCCGGTTGCGGTGGCCTGGTTGCCTTCAGCCAGCGTGACGACGCTGTTAGCCGAGGTTGCCAGTTGCGAGCCAGTCACCGTACCGGTGCCATCCACCTGGGTGGTGAAGGACGGCTGGGTTGCGCTGGACTGATCCACCGAAGCCGAGATCGTACCGTCGCCGCTGGTGGTCTGCACGTTGGTCACGTCAGCGGCGTTTTTATAGGTGCCGCTGGTAACGAGGTTGGTGGCCGAAACGCTACCCGCGTTGCTCGCCTGGTTGCCGTAAGCCGCAGCCACCTGGCTGTTGCCGTCAACATTGGCCTGCAGATCGGTCACCGCCGGGTTGGAGGTGTTGCCGATCAAGGCTTGAACCGTCGAGCTATTCACCGTCGCGGAGGATGGGCCGGAGCTGAGCTGGTTGTTCAGCAGGCTGTAGTCAGAGCCAACCCCGGTGGTGCCAGCGACCTGCACATCAGCAGAGTTGGTGTTGATGATCGCTGCGGTGGTGGTGTCATGCAGCGTCGCGCCCGTTGCCGCAACGCTCAAGCTGTTGCTGACATCATTGTTCGAGGTAATGGCGCGGATCGTATTGCCGTCCGAGCCGCCGACAGCGCCGGTGCCAACCGTGACCGAAAGCGGGCTGCCAACGCCACCGATGGCGCCGGTGTTGGCGGTGGTGTTGATCAACGCCTCAACCGTAGCGCCGGTAACCCCAGCACTGGTGCCGACCAGATTGCTTTGTGCGCTCAAGAGGCCGGCAGCGTCAGAGAGGGTGTTAGCATTCACCGTCACGCTGTTGCTGGCGCTGTTGCCAAATCCCAGAGCTTCGATCGACGGCGTGGCCAAACCACTAACCGTGAAAGAAGAGCCACCGCCGACCGCCGGAGCGTTGGTGGTGTTGCCGGCTGTGTCGGAGTTGCCAACCACTTCAACCGTGGTGCCGGTGTTGGTCGCGGTGGTCGCCGTGCCGCTGTTGTCAGTCTGCAGATTGCTCAGCACCAGATCCGCTTGGCCGGTTGCGGTGTAAGCGGTCAGGCTTGAAGTCAAGCCAACCGGTTGACCGGTCACATTGCTGACCGTGTCGCCGGAAACCGACAGCGCGTTGGAGGCATTATTGTCGGTCGCCTGAGCGGCGGAGAAGGTGCCGCTGACCAGCACCGCGTCACCCAGGATCGAGGTGGCCGCGTCGGTTCCGTTAACCGCCGCTTCTGCGGTGTTGCGGCTGACTGTGGCAGAAGCACCAGCGAGGCTGGCTTGGTCGTTCAGCAGACCGGCAGAGCCGGTAACGCCGGTGGTGCCATCGAGCGTCAAGCCGTTGCTGGCGTTGTTGTTGTTATCGGTCGCGGTGATGCTGGTGGAACCAACCGTGAGTGTGTTGTTGCTCACGCCCAGGTTTGGTGCCGTGGCGCTGCCCGCAGCCGTCACTTCAACCGTGTTGCCGCTGGTCGTCGCGGAGGACGATTGCGCGCTGTATTGCTGGTTGTTGATGGTGATGCCGCCAGCCGCCGTGGAAGTACCTGCCGTCACCGATGTCAGAGTGGCGTCCGTGGTGGCGCCAGTGCTGATGTTGGAGGCCGTCAGGCCAATACCATTGCTGACATTGTTGTTGGCGTCGCTGGCACCGATGCTGTTGCCGGTTAGGCTGATGGTGCTGCCGGTTACACCGAGCGGGTTACCAACCTGCAGGTCGCCCACAGTCGCACTGATGCTGTTGCCAGAGGTCAGCGCCGTGGTGCCGGAGGTGCCGCCAGCGGTCTGCAGGCTGGCCAGAGCGGCCAGACCGGAGATGCTGTTGATGGTGGCGCCAGCGGTGGTGTCGATCGCGTTGGTCGCGGTGTTGCCATCGGTGCTGGAGGTGATGCTGTTATTGCCAAGCGCGATCGAAGCGCCGGAAGCACCTTCGATCTGCGCAAAAACGCTATTGCCAGTCGCCGAGCTGAACACCGGCGCGGTGGTGTTGCCCTGGAAGTTGGTGAGCAGCAAATCCGCTTCGGCGCTGAGGCTGGAGCCCGCCACCGTGCTGGCGGTGGTGACGCTGTTCAACTGGGCGGCCGCACCGGTCGCGCCGGTCAGGTTGATGCCGAGCGAGATCAGGTTGCCGGTGCCGCCGGTGAAGGCTGCGTTGGCAGCATTGCCAGCCGCCGCAGCGCTGATGCTGTTGCCGTTCTGGGTGGTAGAGCCGGTCAGTTCGGTCTGCGCCAAACCGGCGCCACCGTTGAAGATGGTGGAAATCGACGAGCTGTTGGCTTCCGCACCAGTGCCGCCGCCACCGGCGATGCCGGTGTTGGCCTGCTGGTTCACGACGCCGAGCGAGCCATTCAGAGTCGGCTCACCGGTGTTGGCACCGCTGGTCAACGCAATGTTGATGTCGTTGGAGGCTTGGTTGCCCTGGAAGGTGGCTGATTCAGTGTTGTTGTTCTGGGTCGAAGCCAACCCTAAAAGCTGGGTGGCACCGGCAGCGCTGCTGTTCACCAGGGTTTCGATGGTATTGCCCGACGAAACTGCCAGCGAACCGACGCCGACGCCCAGGTCGGTGTTGGTCTGGTTGGTGCCGACGATGATGTTGGCGCTATCGGTGCTCGCGGAGTTGGAAATGCCGGCGACCGGGGTCCCATAGGTGGTTGGCAGCACGCCGCTCACAGCGGACTGCGCGAGGTTGCCTTGGACTTCCGAGGTGATGCTGTTGCTCGAATTATCGACCGAGGTCCTGCTCACCGCGTTGGTCAGCAGGTCTTCCAGCAAGGTGCCACTCACCGTGGAATTCACCAGAGCGTTCGGGTTGGTGTTGGTCTGCGCCGACAGAACACCGATGCCGGTGCCAGCCGCAGCGGCGTTGCCCTGCACATTGCCGGTCACGGTTGGGGTGACGCTGTTGTTCACCATGTTGCCCTGCGCCAGGGATGACAGCGTGTTAGCGTCAACCGTCAGCGTGCTGGGGTTCGTGGTCGCACCGACGGTAGCAACAACGCCGTTGATGAACTGGGTGCCGGTGATCGACGAGGTGACCTGCGCACTGTTGGTCTGATCGCTGCCAAGCGCATCAAAGCCGGTAACCGACGGAACCGCCGGGTTGATCACAGCAGCCATTGCAGGGGCAGCGCCCAGCATAGCGGTGAGGGCGATGAGGCTGACGCCGGTAGCGCGGCGGGCGTTACGATTCAGAGTGGATGGTGTATGTTTCATGGGAATTGCACCTTATGTTTGAATATTGTGAAGATGTGATCTGAAAGAGTTGAAAACGCGATAATTACGGAGAGACAACCAGCAATGCGATTCTCTGCGATCCCGAGCCATCCATCACCGCCGCCCCTGCTGTGGGGTCTGGTGTCCAGGCTACGTTCACGTTCAGAATACCGCGAATAGAGAGAGCTTTTTTGACCGATGCGACGCGGGCCATCAGCAATTGCAAGCGCTTGGTGGGCGCCCAGCTTTCGTTCGCCGGCGCGGTCAGAACCACCTGCACAGGGTGCTGGCGGGCGGTCGCAGCCGCTTGGTCAAGCGCTGCCATGTCACCACCGGTGACATCAGTCGCGCCATAGTCAAACTTCACCGTGCTTTGGCCGCTCGGCGCTTCCATCGAACCGTTTTGGATCGGCGCCGAGGAGGTTTGGGAATTAAGGGTTGAGGGCGCTGCCGCGACCGCAGTGGTGACGTTCGAAGAGGCCGGAGGCGGCGCAGGCGGCGTTGCCGCTGGGGCAGCCGGCGCCGTGACTTCTTCAGGCTTCGACACGGCGGGAGCCGGTTCCGGAGCTGGTGCTGGGGGCGCAGCGGCTTCCACCACAGGCGGCGGAGCGGCCGGTGCAGCCATTGGCGCGGCGGCCACCGGTGCGGGAGCCATTGGCGCGGCGGCCACCGGCGCGTTATTGGCGGCTTGATCTTCCTTTAAATATTCCTCGGCGGTCTTCTTGGGAATCCAGCCGGTGGCCAGCGCTAGGCAAGGCTCGGGCCTGATATTTTCAGCACTCGCCACCAGACGCAACACACCTTCCTCAAGCAGGGTGCGAACGCCCAACTGCTCAGGTTCCTGGCTCTTGTTGCCGATATTCAAGTTGTAAAGATTGCTGCCGAAGAACTGGAAGATGTTGAAGCCGACTTCATAGCCGGTCAACTGCTTGACCAGGCTGACGGTCTTCACCACCAGCAAGCTCTTGCTGTCCACCAGCTCCAGGTCGATGCCCACGTCCTCAGTATAGACGCGGTCCTCTGGCCCGAGGTTGTTCACCTGGAACTGCACGCCGCCGGACTGCACATTATAGTTCAGCTCGGTGATGCCGCCGGTGATGTAATATTGCGAGCCCAGGATGCTACCGCCATAATACGGAATCCACGGCACGGTTTTAGCTGCCGGGCCGGTACCAACCACATGGTTCTGACCATCACCCAGCTCGCGCTGGTTCATGAAGCTCAGCTCCATCTGCGCGACGTCGGTGTTAAACCGGTCAGCCACATTCACGGTGCCGCCCAGTTTACCAAGAGCGGACATCACCATAAGTGAGCCGCCCTGGGTGATCGCGTCACCTTCATTGATATTATATTGACCGGTATAGTCCTTGATATCATCCACCGCGATGGTCAGCTTAGGCTGATTGGCTTTTTGAATGTCATTGGCCAAGCAGGCCAGCGGCGCGTTCATCGGCGTATAATTGTCACGAACCGGCGGCCCAATAACAACAGGCGCTTCGCCGGGCGCCACTTTGTCAAATTCGGTGGTGGCCCCGCCAAGCAAGGGGGTACAGCCGGAGACACCCAAAACCGCGACGGTCAAGGCCAGTGCGGCTGGGATATTCGCCTTCAAGCGCGGCGAGATGCGGGGACGAGCAATCATCATCAGTCTGTCACCTAAAAATAAATCTGAAAAAATTAATTGACGGTGCCGGAGGTGCTCGTGCCGTTGGCCGAACCGCTGCTGGAACCGCTGTTGAACACGCTGCCAGAGCAAGCCGTACCGGTGTTGCTTGATGTCTGCGCGGCATTGTTGGTCTGGGTGGAGTTCAACGCCTCGGTGAGGTTGCCACCCGCACTGTTGGAAGTGGTGCCGCCATTATATGTGGACGTGACGGTCCCCGAGTTGACTGGTGTATTGCCAACGGTCCCGGCGGCAGTGGTGCCATTGCCATTCACCGCTGTGCTGGTTGAGTTACCTGTCGAGGTGGAAAGCCCGCCAGCCGAGGTGGCGGAATTACCGCTGGTGGTGTTGGTGCCGGCGTTACCGGTGGAGACCGCCTGCGCCGTGCAATTCTGCTGGCCATTGATGGTGGTGCTATTGTTGGTGGTGTAGTTGGTGGTGGCCGGCTGGAACATATGGTGCTGTTTCTGCTGGATCAACGTCTCGACCGCCGCCTCGTTGGCAAAATCCGCCGTGGTTTTGAACTGCCAGGACGGATCCTCGCCATAGCCGTTGGCGAAAACTGGGGTTAATGGCCAAAACGTGGCAAGCACCACGCCAAAGGTTGCGACGACGCTCAGGGGTCGAATTTTTGAGAAATTCATGTTGTACCTTGGTTTTAAGTGGCCGTGGACGAATGTGATTAACAAATATTCACCCTCACGTAGCAAATTGGGGCCCGTCCGTCAACGACTGTAATAACTAGTAATGCGTAATAACCAACATCATTGTTAGACCGGCGGGAGCCATTAAGGTCAGGTAAATCAGGACAATAAGATGGAGTTCGCAGATGCAAGATCAGGGCGCTCGGCGGCCGCTTGCTGCATTGCAGCGGACGCGCCAACCGTTATTCAGGCAAATTTAATATTTGTGCAGCACAACATCGTTGCGCAACGCACCATAATACTGACCAAGCCACGCTTTGGCGGCTTTGAAAAGATCATCTAGGAATTTACAAGAAACGATTTTCTCTAAAATGTCTGCGGATTGGAAGATTATCCGCCGTAACAAATATTTCACAGACGGGGAGCATCCCTCAACATGGCTTGCCGTCAGGCAAATTTCACTGGTCGCCGCCCCTGGCCAGTAGGCTGACCGGGGAGGCCTGGCGACCTTCCTAGCCGGGCTGTCAATACGTTATTTAGCCAACATCACCGCAGTACCGCATGTTATTGAAGCCGTTAGTAGTATCACGCATACGGAGGGGTGGGTTTAACCCCATGATGGGGGCTTAGTAACCATAACATGACGTTTATGTTTACCCGTTGGGCGCTCGAAATTATCGCCTCAGGCCAACTATAACGCGGTGTCATATCGTAAGCAGCTCTATTAAAGGTTGCGTTTTTGACCATAAACGTTAGAAATGCTGTCATTAAGCCGCCCGCCCGGCTGCGAATCCGCTCGACCAGGCCCATTGGAAGTTGTAGCCGCCCAGCCAGCCGGTCACATCCACGGCCTCGCCGATAACATACAGCCCCGGCACTTTACGGGCTTCCATGGTTTTCGACGACAACTCACTGGTGTCCACCCCGCCGATGGTCACCTCGGCCTTGGCGTAGCCTTCCGTGCCGGAAGGATGCAGCGCGAACCCATTGATCGCCTCGGCGGTGTTCTTCAGCGCCTTGTTCGGCATGTCGCCGATGGTGTGGTTGCCAAGCGGCGGCTGCAGCAGGTTATGCGCCAGGCGCACCGGCAGAAGCTCACCCAAAATGGTTTTCAACTCAGCCCTTGGCCGCGCCACTTTGCGCTCCAGCAGAAACTCATACGCATCGCGCCCCGGCAGCATGTCCAGCCTGATGGTCTCGCCTGGCTTCCAATAGGATGAAATTTGCAAAATCGCCGGGCCGGAGAGGCCGCGATGGGTGAACAACGCCGCCTCGGCAAACGCCGCTTTGCCGCATGCCGCGACTGCCTCGAACGCCACGCCACTTAACCCCTGCATCCAGGCCCATTGCGGCCCCTCAAACAGCAACGGCACCAGCCCGGCGCGAATCTCGGTCAGCCCCAGGCCAAATTGCCTTGCTATCTCATAAGTAAAGCCGGTCGCACCCATTTTGGGGATTGAGAGCCCGCCAGTCGCCATCACCACGGATGCGGCGGTAAAGGGCCCCTGGTTGGTGGTGATGTGGAACTGATCAGGCTTGGTGATCCCTGTGATCTGGTGTGAGAGGCGCAAATCCACCCCACCGGCCCGGCATAAATCCAGCAGCATGTTAAGGATATCCTTGGCCGATCGGTCACAGAACAGCTGCCCCAGGCGCTTTTCATGAAAGGCGATGCCATGCGCCTGCACCAGTTCGATGAAGTCATGGTTGGAATAGCCGGCCAGCGCGGACTTACAAAAATGCGGGTTGTTTGAGATAAAATTCTGCGGTTTCACATCCAAATTGGTGAAATTGCACCGGCCACCACCGGAGATGAGGATTTTCGCCCCCGGTTCCGCCCCATGCTCCAATACCAGCACGCGCTTGCCGCGCTTGGCCGCCGTGGCCGCGCAAAACAGCCCGGCCGCGCCGGCGCCGATCACCGCCACGTCATAATGTCGCATTAGGCAAATCCTTGAGGTTAGTTATAGTTGGGCACGAACAGGCTGGGGTTGGTATGCGCTTATCGCCGTTATGGCAAAGAAGGCTGGCGGTATTTGCGGCACACCGGCGCGGCCGGGCCTCGCTTGCTATATTTGCCGTGGTGTTCGTGGTCAGCATGGCCGCCAATTTCATCGCCAACGACAAGCCGCTGCTGCTGGACTACCAGGGACGCTTCTATGTGCCCGCCGTGCAGTTTATCCCCGAGACGACTTTCGGGACGCAGTTTTTGCCCACCGAGGCGGACTTCACCAACCCCACCATCAAAGCCGTTATCAACGCGCATGGCTGGGCGCTGTGGCCACCGATTCCGTATAGCTACGACACCATCGTATGGGACGCCGGGCCGGTGGCACCCTCGCCGCCCTCATGGCGCAACTGGCTGGGCACCGATGAGGTCTCGCGCGACGTGCTGGCCCGGGTGATTTACGGCTTGCGGCTGTCGATATTATTCGGCTTCGGCCTCACCATCGTCGCCTCCGCTGTCGGCATTATCGCAGGTGCGGTGCAGGGTTTTTACGGCGGGCTGACGGACTTGTTGTTCCAGCGCTTCATCGAAATCTGGTCCGGCATGCCGCAGTTGTTTTTGCTCATCATCCTGGCCAGCATCATCGCACCGAGCTTCTGGGTGTTGCTGCTGTTCCTGCTGCTATTTTCCTGGATGTCACTCACCGGGGTGGTGCGCGCCGAGTTTTTGCGTGCCCGCAACCTTGATTATGTGCGGGCCGCCAAGGCGCTGGGCGTGCCGGACTGGCGGATCATGCTGCGCCACATGCTGCCAAACGCGATGATCGCCACGCTGACGTTTTTGCCGTTTATTCTTTCGGACTCAGTCACCGTGCTGGCGAGCCTGGATTTCCTCGGCTTCGGCATGCCGCCAGGCTCACCCTCATTGGGTGAGCTGGTGGCCGAGGCCAAGAATAATCTGCAGGCCCCGTGGCTCGCCTTCACCGCTTTTGCCACGCTGGGCGGTGTTCTCATATTGCTGATTTTCATCGGCGAGGCGGTGCGTGATGCGTTCGACCCGCGCAAAACCCAATGAGCCTGCTGAGCGTTGCAAACCTCACGCTGAAAGCGGGGGCCAGAACCCTCGTCGATAATGTTTCATTCAGCGTGGCTGCCGGGGAGACGCTTGCCATCGTCGGCGAATCCGGCTCCGGTAAAACCCTATCGGCCCTCAGCGTGCTGGATTTACTGCCACCTGGCGTGACCCGTGCAGGCGGGGTGGTGATGCTGGACAATATCAACGTCGCCACCGCCAACCGTGCGCAGATTCATGAAATCCGCGGCGGCACTGCTGGGATTATTTTTCAGGAGCCGTTGTCCAGCCTCAATCCGTTGCAACGGGTCGGCAAGCAGGTGGCCGAAGCCATGACATTGCATGGTAAATTTTCCAAAACCAGCTTGCGTGATAAAGTGAAGTCGCTGCTGGCGGAAGTTGGCTTGCCTGATGCTGATCGCATCGCTGATTCCTACCCGCATCTGCTCTCCGGCGGCCAGCGCCAGCGCATCATGATCGCCATCGCGCTCGCCAATGACCCGAAGCTTCTTATTGCCGATGAACCCACCACCGCGCTTGATGTAACGTTAGAGAAACAAATTCTTGACCTCATTGCGGCGGCCCAAAAGGCCCGCGGGCTGGGGGTGCTGCTGATCACCCATAACCTCTCGTTAGTGCGCCGTTACGCCCAGCGGGTGCTGGTGCTGGATGCTGGAAACCCCATCGAGAGCAACACTACCGATCAGATTTTTGCCAACCCCACCCAGCCACAAACCAAACGCCTGCTGGCGGCGCGTAACATGGCGCCACCACCTGACGTGCCCAACGCGCCGGTGATTCTGACCGCGCAAAACCTCATCGTGAAATTCCCGGTTTTGCGCGGCGCCCTGCGGCGCAAGGTGGGCGAGGTGGCGGCTGTCGATGATGTATCCTTTAGCTTACATGCAGGCGAAACACTCGGGCTGGTGGGCGAATCCGGCTCGGGTAAATCCACCATCGGCCTGGCGCTGCTCCGGCTGATCAATTTCCAGGGCAATGTCAGCCTCGGCGGCGTCAACCTCGCAACCCTCCCCAAATCCAAACTGCGCGCCATGCGGGCGCAAATCCAGATCGTGTTTCAGGACCCCTACGGCAGCCTAGCACCGCGCCTCACCATCGAGGACATCATCGCCGAGGGCCTCACCATCCACCAGCCCGGCCTCAACGCCGCCCAGCGCCGGGAAAAAGTCGCCGCCACTCTCAACGATGTCGGCCTGCCCGCCGATAGCCTGAACCGCTACCCGCATGAATTTTCCGGCGGCCAGCGCCAGCGCATCGCCATCGCCCGCGCCCTGATTCTGGAACCCAAAATCCTGGTGCTGGATGAACCCACCTCCGCCCTGGATGTGACCGTGCAGGCGGAAATTCTGGCGCTGCTGCGCAGCCTGCAAGCCCGCCACAATATTGCATACCTGTTCATCAGCCATGACCTTCGCGTTATCCGCGCCCTTGCGCATAGAGTGATCGTGCTGAAATCCGGCAAGATCGTCGAACTTGCCGCCGCCAGCAGCGTGTTCAACAACCCAGCCGCCGCCTACACCAAAACATTGCTCGCCGCCTCCGGCCTGCAATAGGGGAAAGTAAGATGCTTCTGAAAAGCCGGCCCTTCGGCCAGCGCTACGCATTTGTGGTCGCCGCCGTCACCTTCATTTGCCTGCTCATCGCCGCCGGCCTGCGCGCCGCCCCCGGGGTGCTGCTGGTGCCCTGGACGCAGTCGCTCGGCTGGAGCCGCGGCGTCATCTCGCTCGCCATCGCCATCGGCATTTTCCTGTACGGCCTCACCGGCCCGTTCGCCGCCGCACTCATGCTCAGCCTTGGTATCCGCCGGGTACTGATCGGCGCCCTGGCGCTGATGTCCGCCGCCACCCTGGCCAGCTATTTCATGACCGCGCCCTGGCAGTTGATGCTTACCTGGGGGGTGCTCTCCGGCCTCGCCAGCGGCTGTGTCGCCATGACCTTGGGGGCCACCATCGTCAACCGCTGGTTTGTGGCCCATCGCGGCCTGGTCATGGGGCTACTCAGCGCCAGTACCTCCACGGGCTTTCTCATCTTCCTGCCGTTGTTCGCTTACATCACCACCCGCGCCGGCTGGCAGCCGGTGGTGCTGCTGATCGCCGCCGCCGCCGCCGCGCTCATCCCGCTGGTGTTTATTTTGCTGCCCGAGCGCCCCGCCGATGCCGGGCTGGTACCCTATGGCACCACCTATAACACCAAACCCGCCGCCGCGGCCCTGCCGCAGAACGCCCTGAAAAACGCCTTCGCCACCCTCTTCCGCGCCGCCCGCAGCCGGAACTTTTGGCTGCTGTTCGGCACCTTCTTCGTCTGCGGCCTCACCACCAACGGCCTGGTCGGCACCCATCTCATCGCCCTGTGCGCTGACCACGGCCTCGGCCAGGTGCGTGGCTCCTCCCTGCTGGCCGCCATGGGGGCGTTTGATATCATCGGCACCACCGCCTCGGGCTGGCTCACCGACCGCTACGATTCCCGCAAACTGCTGTTCATCTATTACGGCATCCGTGGCGCATCCCTCATCTACCTGCCCTACTCCAACTTCTCGTTCGAGAGCCTGAGTTTCTTCTCAATCCTCTACGGCCTCGACTGGATCGCCACCGTCCCGCCCACTCTCAAACTCACCAACCAGCTCTTCGGCGACCGCGACGCCCCCATCATCTTCGGATGGATCGCGGCTGGCCACCAACTCGGTGCGGCCACCGCCGCGCTGGGCGCCGGACTCATCCGCCAAATCGAAGGCCAATACCTCCCCGCCTTTGTCATCGCCGGCGCCATTGCCATCCTCGCCGCGGCCGCCTCGCTCACGATCGGCAGGGTAAGGGTGAAGGCTGCCGGGATGGCTTGAAAGGGAGTTAAGGCGAGGGGGCTTTGCCCCCTCGACCCCCACCAAAGGCTGAGCCTTTGGAAACGGTTTGAAGTTTAAGAAAAGGGGCGGCCCATTGGTGTTGAAGCACCTCGGAGCCGCCCCTTTTCTTAAACTTAATGGTTCTAAGGGCTATGCCCTTAGCGAGGGTCCAGGGAGCAGAGCTCCCTGGCCTTACTTCCCTTCCAGGCCAGTCCTGGAAGGTTTCATTCCTTACCCTTCCATATCGTTGGCGATACTGGCCAGGACGGTGGGGGATTTGGATTTCAGCACCAGGAACCAGACCAGGCCGATGGCGAGGTAGCCGATGAAGATTTCCGGCAGGTATTGGTCGGGTGCGGTCGGCCATGGATAGACCGAGCTATAGACCACGAACAGCATCAGCAGTGCGCCAACGATGCTGATCAGCACATTGACTGGCTTTAAAATTCCGGCCTTTTTCAAATCGACGGAGGCCGAGAGCGCCACGCCGAGATACACCACCACGAAGCCATAGGTTGCGATGGTGCCGGTTTCGTTGAAGGCGTTGAGGAAGGTTTGCGGGGTCAGCGCCAGGAAGAACACGGCGGTGATGGCAGCGCACAGGAATACGGCCATGTGCGGGGTTTTGTGGGTTTTATGCACCATGCCCATGGAGCCATGCAGGAACTGGTAGCGGCCCATGGAGTACATCATGCGCGAGCCGGCGTTAATGCAGGCAAGGCAGCAGGCGAAGGCGCTGATGATGGCGGAGAAATACACCACACCGGCGGCCCATGGCATTTTGGCGGCATTGGTCATGTCGGCGAAGGGCGAAGAGCTGTTGCCGATGACGTCAGCGTGGTCATTCATGCCCAGCACCATGAAGTAGGTGATGACCGTGAAGAACAAACCGGCCACGGCAGCGGAACCCACCACGGCGAGCGGGATGTTACGCTGCGGATTGCCGGATTCTTTCGCCAGAGTCGCCGAACTCTCGAAACCCACGAAGCTGAACACCGCGAAGGCCATGGCCGACATCACGCCACCGAGCGGCAGTTTGGAAATGTTCAACTGCACAGGGTCGACGATGGTACCGTGCTTACCGACAACCATCGCGGTAATGATGACAATGATGCCGATCGAGATCGATTCCAAAATCAGGGCGAGACGCGATGACAACTGGATATCGCTATACGCCGCGTAGGTGACGAGCGCGATAAAGACGAGGGAGAAAACAACCAGCTCCGGCGTCGACAAGGTAATGCTGAAAACCCCGAGAAGATTGCTCAAGAACAGTGGGAAGCCGAACACCACGGCCATGGCGGTGGCCAGGTAAGCCAGGATCATGGTCCAACCGGCCATGGCGCCTGCGACTGGCCCGAAGGAGCGGCCGATATAAACGAAATAAGACCCGGCTTCCGGGTGGCGCTTGGCGAGTGACGAGATCGACAGCCCTACAAACACGCAACCGACGGTCGCAATCAGGTAAGAGAGCCACGAGCCAACGCCAGCCAACCCGGCAACCACCGAGATATTCAGCGCGGGCGTCAGGGTCGGTGCGATATTCGCAATCGACTGACCGATGGTCTCCGGCAGGCTCAGTGCACCGTGGTTTAACTGCCCGGTCTGCAGCTTAGTATCTGTTACAGCAACCATAAATTTTCCCTCTCAATCCTGTTTCGGCCTCATCAGATCATAACCTGCACCCAGCGCATCATGATCTCATCTTGAAATTATAATGCAAGTCCTATGCCGCTTGCGTCACTTCGCGCAGCATGAGGAACCATTTGCCAGTTTGCTGGCCTTATTGACGCTCGGCGCCACATCGTTGCCTGGATTCTGATCAAAAAATCCGACCGGCATCAATTTGAAGCCCGCTGTGATGCAGGGCTGCACCGGAAAATCTTCCGGCCGCGGCTGATGATGTACGCCAAACACATGCCACAACACTAAATCAGTATTTTCGATACTGCGGTCTTTCGCCACAAAATCCTTCAGCCCTCCTGACCCATCTGAGTGATTCATGAATTCACCGGCGGCGTAGCGCTCCTCCGGGTCAAACTTGGTGACCCACACATGGTTTTCCATAAAGTTGGAGCGGATACCCGACGGTGAATTCGGCTTGAGAAATGTTGCCAGCACATCTTGCGGATAAATTTTATAGCCCACCGGCTTACCGACATGATTGAGTTTATTGGGGTTGATGATTTTCCAATAGCGCTGGCTCTCCGGGTTGGCTTTGCGGCAAGCCTCCAACTCGGTCTTCAGCACCGTATCCACCTGATAGAACGCATTACCATAAGGATTTTTATCGTCTTCTTCAGCAAAACTATTGCATTCCACAAAACTGTTGTTGCCACCATCCACCGCCATTTCCAGCCGTGCACAAAAAGCGTGCTGATGAATATGGCCCTGCAATCCAGGAGCCACTTCCACGCCATATTTGCTCGGCTTGCCGGGTTCGCAGGCGGAGGTATTGATAATACCAGTCGCCTTCATCTGGAATTCGATCATGCCGGACTGATCAAAATACCAGTACGACGCATATTCATAATTCCCCACCGTCGCGATCGAGGAGATCACCAGCTTACGGCCCCGCCGCAACTCGGTGCGCTCAGTACGGAAATCCCAATGCTTCCATAAAATGCCGTTGTCTTCTTCATGGATGCAAATGGCTTTATCGATATGAAAAATATCACCGGTCATGGTGTTCAAATCAACATCCAGATACGCGATATGCCCTAAACAATCACAACCCAGCGTGAGTGAGTTGGTCAGCTTGCCCAAACCATACTCACCAATATCAAAAACATTTTTCCTGAAATGGCCGTTCTCCGGCACGCCGTATGGCACCACCATTTCAGCCAGCGAGGCGCGGTTCACAATCGGGCGGTTATCATAGCGAATGTCATGCAAGGTCAGCCCTTCACGGGCATTGAAGCCGATCACCAGCGACCATTTATCCCAGGTGATGGCGTTGCCATTGAGCGCAAAACTCGCTCCTTCCGGCTGAATAATATCAAGCGGCTTCAGGGGTTTTCTGAATTCGGTGCGGAACTGCGCCTCATAGTTTATCTCGGTCATCGGGATCGGGGTCATGCCGTAATCATCCACCCGGATCACCTTGCCGGCCTTGATATCGACGATGGCATTCAGCCCCTCGATCGGGTGAGCATAGAAATTCTCATCCTTGCGCAGCCGCAGCCAGGAGAATGTATGGGATAAATAGCCGCCTTCCTCGCCGGCAATGCCGAAATTACCGGCTGACCAAGGGTCCACACACACCATGCTCATATCGGTGATGCCACGCTTGGCACAGGCGGCGATAAAATCCGGGTGCGCCTGCACCACCGCCTCGATCTGCATGAATTGCTCAAGCTGGATCATCGGCCGCTTGGTCTCATAGAAAGCCTTGGCAGTGATCGCGCCATCAGCCAGCGAGACGCATAATTTCCACACCCCCGGTGCATCGCCTAAGAATACATTGGCGCGGGCTTCGCGCGGGGTGGATTTACCGGCGGCATAATCGGCCAGAGCCGAACGCGGCGGGTCCTTCAGCTCAATGGTCTCGAACAGGAATTTCGGGCCAAAATCCGGGCTGGCATGGATCAGGGCCATCACCGCCCGTATTTCGCTCGCACTCAGCGGTTCCAGCGGGTGCCGCAAGGCCGTGCTCATGCCGGTGGTAGCCGGGGTCGCGTGCAACAGATCATCCATCTTCAAACTCCTTTCCACATCGCGCTTCACCATGCGCATCATTGGGAGGCAGCATTACCCGGCGCCGCGCAGGCAGCTTGACATTTGACGTCATATTTTGCGCAAAATTCGACGCTCGACCGATAGAGTCTATTTATTACACAGTTTTTGCTGATTAATTCGGCAAACGCCCATAATGCCCAAAATCTTTGCTTGACGATAAACTAATTTTCTTCAACACTTCGCCCATGGGCATCCTACCTCGCGTATCGGCGGTGGCGGCAGCGGGAGTGTTGGGCATGATCAGCCAGCACGGCGGCGACGCTGACCGGATTTTAGGCGCTGCCCGTCTGGTCCCTGATGAGGTTGATAACCCCGACGCCCTGCTGGATTTGCACCGCTATTGTGATTTGTTCGAACAGGCCGCCGCCCAGACCGGCGTGGATGATTTCGGCCTACGCTTTGGCCGCGACTACCGGCTGGAGGATATGGGGCCACTTGGGCATCTGGTGCTGAATTCGCCTTGCCTCGGCGTGGCGCTCGCCAGCCTTTGTAAAAATTTCGCCGCCGTGCAGGAACATTCAGACCTTATGTTACGCAGCGACGGCTCACTATTGCACCTGGAGTACCAAATCCGTGACGGCAGGATTGCCAACCGCCGCCACGATGCCGAACTCTCTATCGGTATATTCAATAATATCTTCCGCCGGGCGCTAGGCCCCAACTGGGCGCCGGAGGAAATTCATTTCGAGCATCTGCGCGCCGCCGAGCCGTTGGCGCACCAGAATTTGTTGAACGCGCCGGTGTATTTCGCCCAGGCCAGCAACGCCATCGTGTTTCGGCGCGATGTTCTGTGCCGCCCCATGCCGAACGCCAACCCCAGCCTGCTCCCGGCTCTGAATGGTGAAGTTCAAATACTGGCCGGCCGCGCCCGGCCCGACGATTTTATTGGTCTGGTGGTCAGCCAGATCCGCCGCGGACTGGCCGAAGGCGATGCCAGCATCGGCCGCATCGCCCCCCAACTGGGGCTGAGTCAGGCCAAACTATACCGCCGGCTCGCCATGCTGGGCATGGATTTTTCCAACCTCACCCAGATGATCCGGCAGGAGCTGGCCATCACCTATGCTACCCAACCGCATATTCCACTGACCGACATCGCCGCCCTGCTCGGCTATTCCGAACTCAGCGCCTTCTCCCGCGCCTTCAAACGCTGGACCGGCATGGCACCGGCCAGCTACCGCGAAAGCCTTACCGGATCAGGCCACCACCAGCCGGCGGTATAAATGCCAGGTGGCGTGACCCAGCACCGGCAGCACCACCACCAGCCCGAGGAAAAACGGCAGCGAGCCGATAAACAGCGCCACCGAAACCACCAGCCCCCAAAGCAGCAAAGGCAGCGGGTTGCGGCGCATCGCCAGCAGTGAAACGCTGATGGCGCGGATGAAGCTGGTCGGCCGGTCCAGTAGCAGCGGGAACGAGACCACGCTGATCGCCAGCACGCCAACCGCAAACAACGCCCCCGCCACCAGGCCAAGCCCGATCATCGCCCAGCCGGCATTGGTGGTGAACACGGCGGTGATAAACGCCGCCACCGAAGCGGGCGGCAGCGGACCAAGGGTGAGATCATAGATGCTCTGCGCCACCGCCAGCCACAGCAGGAACAGCCCGATCAGCAGCAAACCCATCGACATGATCGACCAGATGGCGGGAGAGCGCAGCACCTTGAACACATCCAGCCAGTTCATATGACCGGTAATCTCGCGCTGGCGGCTCATCTCATACAGCCCAAGCGCGAAAAACGGCCCAACCAGCGCGAAGCCGGATGCCACCGGAAACAGCATCGGCAGCAGTGATTCCTTGGCTGCCACCCCGGCCAGCACCAGCCCCATCACCGGGTAAATCATGCACATGAAAATAACATCGGTGCGGGCATCGGCAAAGTCACGCAGACCCGCCGCCAGGGCCGCCTTGATATCGCTGGTGGTGATCTGCCGGACCTTCGGTAGCCGCGTGGCGCGTTTGCCGGGCCAATATTCAGAGGCGGTATCGGTACCAAGCGCTGCGCCAACCTCTAACTGCGCAACCATCCATTCGACGGGGTTCCTGATAGGCATATTTTTTGCCCTTTTCTTGTTGAGGGCCTTTGACTCTTCACATTTAAGGTCAAAGATGCAAGATGTTTTTTCTTTGGAAGCCGTTTAATGAAACTAATTTTAGCTAGTGGTTCTCAAACCCGTCAGACCATGCTGCGCAACGCCGGCCTGGAGTTTTCGGTGATCGTGCCGGATGTTGACGAAGCCGCCATCAAGGCCGCCTCAAGCGCCAACGCCGCTGAACTGGCCTTGCAACTTGCCAACGCCAAGGCCGCCGAGATCGCTGCCCTTTGCCCCTGGGCGACGGTGATCGGCGCTGACCAAATTCTGATTTGCGAGAAGCGCCGGTTCGATAAGCCAAAAAATATCGCCGAGGCCGCCGCGCATTTGCGCTTCCTGTCGGGTAAAACGCACGGGCTTGTTACCGCTGTTGCAGTGCATCACGGCACCAAGCAACTGTGGCACCATGTCGCCACCCCCAATCTGACCATGCGCAAGCTCAACGGCGAGGAGATCGACGCTTACCTTGCCGCATCCGGCAACCGCATTTGCAACATGGTCGGCGCGTATCAGCTTGAAGGCCCCGGCGTTAATTTGTTCTCGGATATTTCAGGAGACTTTTTTACGATCCTCGGTTTGCCGCTGCTACCCTTACTCGGGTTTTTGCGGGAACACGCCGTACCGGCTTGAGCACCGGCGCCACCTCATCGAGAATCCTTACCATCGCAGACACTGTCTCGGCGTCCAAATCGCGCAGGCTTTTCGCCAGCCGATTCGCCAGCGCCGTCTGCTCGGCGGTCAGCCCCGCCGCATTCACCTTCACCCGCGGGCGCGATAGTTTCGCTAATATCCTAAGTTCATCGGCCTCATCCCAGATCAAACCAAAATAATCACAAATCTGATGAATCAACCCGGCTGACGGTGCGCCCCGCCGCCCATGCTCCAACGCCGATAGATACGCTGGCGAAACCGCCAAGGCTTGCGCCATGTCGCGCTGCAATATGTTGCGCGATGCCCTGAGCGCCCGCAGTTTTTCTCCAAACGGCGTCATGGCCGCACCCTGCGCAATAATACCCGCACTGACCCGGTATTGGCGGCATGCGGGTGCGCCACCGCCAGAATATGCAAGCGCAGATGCGGATGGTTCAACCAATGCGGCAACTCCCGCGCAATCACCTCACCCTTGCCGGTGATGATCTCAACGCAGCGCACCTCATCGCCGTAAGCCCGCTCCAGAAAATGCGTCACCGCGTTGTGCGCCCGCGTCGCTGTCAGCCCGTGCAAATCCAACCGGCGCACCACCTTGATTTTGCCCGATGCGAAACTCTTCCAGGTCGATTTATCCAAGCCACCAGGCACATGATTCACCTGAATGTCACGCGGCACCAATTTCAACCGCGGCTTCGGGGGCTCACTCGTTGGCGGTACCGGCTCGATCACCGGCGCTGGCTCCGGTTCCACCGGCAGCCGCATTTTACCCGGCAATAAGCGAATGGACTGCGTGAACGCGGCCCATAATTTTACATCCGACTTTGATAAACCTCTAGCTCTCGCCATCAATGATCAAAACATGCAAACGCCGCGGCCCGTGTGCGCCCAATTCCAATGTCTGCTCGATATCCGCTGAGCGCGAGGGCCCGGTGACCAGCATCACATTACGCGGCATCGCGCCCTCATGGCGCAGCCTGTCAAATGCATCCTCATAGCAGGCCAGAATATCCTTCGCCTGCACCACCACAATCGCAGTATCCGGCAATAAATTATTCTTCACCGGGCGGGTGGGGGCTGAGGGCAATACCAAGGTTCCGGTTTCCGCCACACCGGCAAACGCCTGCTGCAAACTCACCGCATCATGCGCCGTGGCAACGCCGTAACGCACCTGCAGCATCGGCTTATCGCGAAATGGAATTTGCTCGAGGTCAGGATGCGGTGACACCACAATCGAGGGCGCGATATTCTGGTTTGCCAGATACGAGGTAATCGCCTCCGGTACTGCCTCGATATTTGGCAGCCGCGCCACCGTGCCGAATTCGCGTTCCACATACAGCGCAAACAGCGCCACCCGCCCTGCTAAATCCAATTGCCCGCGTGCCGGAATGAGGTGCCGGTGATGCAGCGCCGTCCGCGCCGCCAGCATCGCCTGTTGATCAGCCGGCAACGGCCCGCGTTTCAGTCCACGCTGAATCGCACCTATGATTCCATCGCGGCTCATTTGTTCCTCACCGAGTTATCATTTCGCGCGCTCCGCGACGCAGCGGCATATTTCGCAAAAAACGTATCGCCTTCCGGGGCCGGGAAATCCCGCCCTGCCGTCCAGCCGCCTGCCAGCGGCAACCGGCTGAAAAACCCGCGCTGGCGCCCCAGCCACCCCAACCCAACCGCCGCCGCCCGCGTGCCCAAACGGTACATCATCGGCCGCTTGGCAAACCAGGCCCACACACCCAAGCCATAGCGCATCGACACCGGCTGCAAATGCCGTTCAAACTCACGCTCACGCCAATGACGCATCAAATTCGGCAGCGGAATTTTCATCGGGCACACGCTTTCGCACTTGCCACAAAATGTGCTGGCATTCGGCAAATGATGCGCCGCCTCGATCCCCTGCAGCATCGGGCTGAGCACCGACCCCATCGGCCCCGGATACGTCGCGCCATAAGCATGGCCACCCACCGCGCCATATACCGGGCAATGATTCATGCAGGCTGCGCAACGAATACACCGCAGCATGTCCTGAAACTCAGTCCCCACCATACCGGAACGCCCATTATCGAGCAGCACCACATGATATTCCTCCGGCCCATCCAAATCCCCCACCCGCCGGCCGCCAGTGGAAAATGTTGTGTAAACCGACATATCCTGGCCCGTCGCCGAACGCGCCAGCACCCGCAACAATGCCAAACAATCCTCAACATTGGGTACCACTTTTTCAATGGATGTCACCACCACATGCACACGTGGCAGCGTCTGGGTTAAATCGCCATTGCCCTCATTGGTTACAATTACCGAAGACCCGGTCTCAGCAATCAGAAAATTCGCCCCGGTAATCCCCACATCCGCGCTGAGAAATTTCTCCCGCAAAATCCCACGCGCCTCAGTGAGGATATCGCGCCGCTCATGAAACACCCGCTCCGGCGCAAGCTCCTTATGATGCGCGCGGAAACTCTCCTCCCACTGCTCACGATTCAAATGAAACGCCGGCCCAATGATATGGCTCGGCGGCTCATTGCGTAACTGCAAAATATACTCGCCCAAATCGGTCTCAACCGGCGCAATGCCGTTGGCCTCCAAATAATCATTGAGCCCGATTTCCTCGGTCACCATGGACTTCCCCTTGGTGACGGTTTTGGCCCCCGCATCCTTACAAATCTGCAGCACCGCCGCCCGCGCGTCCTCAGCCGTGCTGCACCAATGCACAACCCCGCCGGAGCGCGCCACCGCGTCCGCATACACCCCTAAATAATAATCAAGATTGGCAATCGCATGGTTCTTGATCCCCACCGCCACATCCCGCAGCGCTTCAAACTCCGGCAGTTTATCCACCGCCGCCTGCCGCTTTTTGGCAAATTGCGGCTTCGCCCGCGCCAACGCCCGCTGCAGCCCCGCATCCGCCATGCCCTTGGCCGCATTCCCAACAAACGCCTCACTCGACTGCAACATGCCGGTACCCCTACCATACTGGTTTTACGGTGCCATAAAGTAAGCAAAGGTCAGGGGGCTTTGCCCCCTGAAACCCCCACTAAGGGCACGGCCCTTAGAACCCTAGACTTAAGAAAAGCGGGCGCCCCATGGTGTTTCAACACCTGCGAGCGCCCGCTTTTCTTAAGTCCTAAAATGGTTTCCAAAGGCGAGCCTTTGGCGGGGTCCAGGGGCAGCGCCCCTGGCCTTCCTCACTCATCACACCGAAAAGCCTGCCGGGATAAGAGTGTACCGGCGGGTTGGCTGTCAAGCTGGCGCTTGGTGGGTCCAGACGATGAAGCTGGTAAGTTGGTTGGGGCCGAAGGTGTTGGTGATGGCGACGTCGGTGGCGTCGCGGCCCTGGGCGATGAGGATGCGGCCTTTACGGGGTTTGTTATTGCGGGGGTCGAACATGTGCCATTCATTACCGAGGTAGGCTTCAAACCAGCCGGCGAAGTCCATGGGGGTGAAGGGGCCGACCTCACCCACGTCGGAGAGGTAGCCGGTACAATAGCGTGCGGGAATATTCAGGCAGCGACAGAAAGTGAGGGCCAGATGGGCATAATCACGGCACACGCCGCGGGCTTCGTTATAGGCTTGCAGGGCGGTTTTGGTCGGGCGGGCGTCTTCATAGTTGAATATGATATGGTTATGCACCCAGTCGCACACGGCTTGCACGCGGGCCCAGCCGGGCTGAGTGTGGCCAAATAACTGCCAGGCGATGGTGGTCAGCTCGTCAGTTTCGCAGTAGCGGCTGCCGAGCAGGTAAACCAGACATTCTTCCGGCAAATCCTGCACCTGGTGCTGCCAGGCGCTATACGGCACTGGGTCGGGCAGGCCGGAATCATGCACGGTGCCAGCGCTGGCGATGCGAAACTGCCCGGCGGGCGCCACCAGGCGGGTGCACCAGTTGCCGAACCCATCCCGGTAGGCGGCCATCGGCACGGCGGGTGAGGTGGTCATAGTGTCGGGCACCACGATGTCCGCTGCCCGGGAATAATGCACATTCAGCATCAGCAGCATCGGGGTCGGCTGGGGGAACTCGTATAATAGTTCGTAGCCGATGGCGATTTCCAAATTATGTTCCTAGGCGGCCACAGCGGCCACGGGTGCACTGCACCAAACCACGAATGGCTTGGTATTACCAAACATAATGCGCCTGGCCGCTAAGGTCTGGTATGCGCGGCCTTTATGGATGAAGTTTAAGCGCCTGGCGTTTTGAAAAACGCCGCCGCCGCCGCCTTATGCGCGTCTTTGGCGGCAATAACGGCCTGAACCCTGGTAATTTCAGCCTGCAGCACCAAAATATATTCCTGCAATTCCGCCACACCCAGCATATCTAGTGGCGGAGGAATGAGTAGGTTTTTTGGCTTTTTCGGCAATTCTTCATCGGAAATTATCATGAAACGATCTTGACCGATGGCCCGCCGCAGTACCATACCCCGGCATTACGTGCAGTCGCACAAAAAAATCCGCTCATGGCCGTCTGGTCAGGCTCCAAAAATTTCTGCTGCACCGCAGCTTCGTAAGGTATTCTGCCCATGTCTCTACCCTTGATGCCCAAAGCCACCGCCGTTTGGTTGATCGACAAGACCGCGCTCACCTTCGCCCAGATCGCTGAATTTTGCGGGATGCACCCGCTGGAAATCCAGGCGATCGCCGATGGCGAGGTGGCGCAGGGTATAAATGGTTATGACCCGGTCGCCAATAAGCAGGTCTCCGCCGAGGATATCGCCCGCTGCGAGGCCAACCCGGAGCTGCACCTCAAATTGCTGCCGCAGGCTGATGTCGCCGCCAAAAAAGCCAAGGGCGGGCGCTATACGCCGGTGGCCAAACGCAATGACCGGCCGGATGCCATCGCCTTCCTGCTGCGCAGCTATCCGCATTTGACCGACGCCCAGATCATCAAGCTGCTGGGCACCACCAAGGACACCATCCAGAAAATCCGTGATCGTTCGCATTGGAATGCCAGCAACATCAAGCCGCGCGACCCGGTGATTTTAGGCCTGTGCAAGCAGTCTGACCTGAATGACGCGATTGCCGCCGCCAATGACCGTCTGGCCAAAGAAGGCATTACCCCGCCGCCACCGCCGCCGCCGATGTCCAGCGAAGCGGCCTGATCAGGCCCGGAATTCATCATGACCTATGGTGAATTCTGGCTTCGCTACCTTCGGGCACACGCCAGGCCCGCCACCCGCGTGCTGCATTATTGCGGTAGCGCCGCGGCGTTAGCGATCATCGCCTTGGCTGTTTATACTGATGATTATCTGTGGCTCGTGTTCGCCCCGGTGGCCGGCTACAGCTTCGCCTGGGGCGCGCATTTTTACGTGGAACACAACCGCCCGGAGACTTTTGGCCATCCGTTCTGGTCACTGATCAGCGATTTTCGGATGTTTTTCCTGTTCCTCAGCGGCCGGTTGGCATCGCACTTGGCGGCGGCAGGCGTTGGCTTGTAAGGCCCTTACTGAAGAGCCCGCTAAATCCCGCCCGAGACGGCGGTGAATTTGGAACTGACGTTAAAGCCAATCAACGTCCCTCCCGCCACCACCAATATCGCCACCAATGAGGCGATCATGACATATTCGACGGCGGTAACCCCACGCCGGTCAGCGGCAAACTGACAAACATATATCCGGGCGAACATCAAAAGGCGGCTAATATTCATAAATCTCAATGAAATCCCAATTTGCCGAATCTGCACGCGTGCAAAGATGATGGCCGATAAACGTTAATACGGCCCTAACAAATCAAAAGAGTTAAATAGCGTTGCCAATGGCTAAAAATTTAGTGCTCAACGAGGTGCCTACCGATGTCACCCCTGCGACAATCACAACCGCGATCAGCGACGCAATCAGGGCGTATTCGATGGATGTCACCGCCCGTTCGCTTGACGCAACCGCATAAAGCCTTAGCACAGCCTGACTGTATAAACGTTGCATGGGGGCTCTTGTAACTTAAACTAACTGTAATGTCGATTAAAATCTAAGTTAATTTTTGTAGAAATACGCCAAATCGCCCCCATAAGTCCATTATGGTGGCCGAATGCATCGCCGGCGCGGCGAGAAACCCCGCGCCAGCCCGCTATAACTCCGAAGAGGCCGCTAGACGGCGTTGCCGACAGTGGCAAAGGTGGTGGACACATTAGTCCCGAGCGTGGAAACCGCGCCGATGATCACCACCGCGATCAATGCCGCGATCAGTGCATACTCAATCGCGGTAACAGCCCTCTGATCGATATGAAAAGCCTTAAGGCCATCCCGCAACGCCGCTCTCATAAGGTCCATAATTCTCTCCACCTGTAAGAATGTTTGTTTCGTCCGTTGCAAGTCCTTAGCATGAAAGGAAATTGTTAAGAAGGAAGGATATGTGTGGCCGCGTGATCGTCACAAATCTGATTTATTAATTTTTCTTCATATAAAGTTTAAAAACCGTCTGCTTTTTTTGATTTTTGGTTCTTTTTGAAATTATTTCGGCCTAGCGGCACGTTTTTTCCCAGCCGTTATAAACACCTCATGCGCCGCGAAAATAACGCCCGCCAAGCCGGCCGGGGTCAGGTAATACAGCACCCGGAACAGTAAAATGGCGCCCACCGCCGCCGCCGGGTCCATGTAGCCGGCCATGCCCAGCAGCAAAAGTGAGTCGAACACTCCCACGCCACCCGGCAGTCCGCTTAGCAGGCCTCCGGCGAAACCCGCCATATAGAAGGCCAGCACATGCGCATATTTCAGACCGTGAACGGTTGGTAATACCACGTATAAAATCCCGCAGGCGGTGCCGATATCGAGGCAGGATAACAGCACCTGTGCGCCCGCCACGATAAAACCGGGGCGTGGAATATTCATCCCAAGGATTGTCAGGGGTTTTGTGCCGTGGGCCAGCGAGATGTAAACAATAATTAATCCCCACAACATGATTCCGACAGACCGCAACACCCAGGGCGCCACCGCATGGCCAAACAGCGGCAGATCCCAGGGATGCAGGAGCAGGACCGCCCCCAGCAGCACAAATACGCCGGCCATGAAGCTGGTGCCTGAAATTGTCATGATCCGGCCAATACCGGATGGCGGCACGCCCCATTGCGCATACAGCCGCAGCCGGATTGCTGCCGCTGAAAGTGCGGGGGCGCCCACCACATGGCTCAGCGCGTAGGCGCAGAACGAGGCGAGGCCAATCCGCCGCCAAGCCAAAGGCGGAAAATCGCCGCGCTGCTTGGCAAATATAATGCCCGGCACATCATAAATCAGCATAAAGCAAAATGACACGCCGAGCAGCCCGAGCGCATGATATACCTGCAACCTGGGCGTGTTGGTCAGCGCCGCCAGCACGTCGGCAAAGCTCAACCGCTTCAGTGCCCCGTGCAGCCCCACCAGCACGCCACCCAGCACCAGCAGCCCCAGCACCGGCGGCAGATATTTTAACAGCCGATGCCGGGCACGCTGCATCAGGCGGCTTGGGCCTCGCGGGCCAGCGCGGTTTCGATCAAGGCGATTGTCCGTTCGATGCCGTACAGTGCGATGAACCCGCCAAAGCGCGGCCCTTCCATCTGGCCCAGCAGCACCTGGTACAGGCAATCAAACCAGGCTTTCAGCGGCGTGAATTTATGCTCCTTGCCGACGGCGTAAACCAGATTTTGAATTTTCTCGGCCGGCGTCTCGCCCGGATACTCAGCAAATCCCGCCGCCAACCGTGCCTTCAAATCCTCCAGCCCCACCCGCTCCAGCGCGGTGGCGTTGCGGAACTTCTTGTTGGGCGCAATGAAATCGCGGTTATAGGCAATCGCGTAATTGATCAGTTGCGAGAGGAACGGATATTTTTCGGCATCCGCCTCCGGCAGATAGGCCCGGATGAACCCCCACAGCATTTCCGGACTATCCGCATTGATTACCGAGGCCAAATTCAGGAGCATGGTAAAACCGATGGGCGAGCCGGCATCCACCGGAATTTCGCCGCCATGAATATGCCACGCCGGGCTGGCATGCGGGTCCGCTGCCTCACGCGCGCCCACCACCCCGTTGATATAATCATCCGCCGCGCGGGGTATCACATCAAAGAATAATTTTTTTGCCCGCTGCGGCGCGTGATACATGAATTGCGCCAGCGATTCCGGCGGCGCATAGGTCAGCCATTGCTCCACCGAAAGCCCGTTGCCCTTGCTCTTGGAAATCTTCTGGCCGTTCTCATCCAAAAACAATTCGTAAGTTAAGCAAACCGGCGGCTCCACCCCAAGGGCGCGCACGATCGCAGATGACAATTTCACCGAATCAATCAAATCCTTGCCGGACATTTCATAATCGACATCCAGCGCATACCAGCGCATTGCCCAGTCGGCTTTCCATTGCAGCTTGGCCGAGCCGCCGGTCACTTCGGTTTCAAAGCGAATCCCAGTCTCGGGGTCGGTCCAGGTCACCGTGCCCGCCGCCACATCGGCACTCTCGATCGGCACCTGCATCACGATGCCGGTGCGCGGATGGATCGGCAATATCGGCGAATAGGTGGCCCGGCGCTCCGGCCCTAATGTGGGGCGGATGATCTCTACAATCTCATCATGCCGCGCCAACACATGCAGCAGCGCATTATCGAATTTGCCGCCAAGGTAATACTCACTTGAGGAAGCAAACTCATAGTCAAAACCAAAGGAATCTAAAAACGCCCGGAGCCGTGCGTTGTTATGCGCGCCAAAACTTGAATGGGTGCCAAACGGGTCCGGCACTTGCGTCAGCGGCTTGCCGAGAAACGCCCGCAGCATGTCCTTATTCGGCACGTTATCAGGCACCTTGCGCAGCGCATCCATGTCATCGGAGAACGCCAGCAGGCGCGATGGCAGCCCGGTCAGTTCGGTGAACGCACGCCGCACCCAACTGGTGCGCGCCACCTCACCAAAGGTGCCGATATGCGGCAGGCCGGACGGGCCGTAGCCGGTCTCGAACAAAGCGGAGGTTTTGCCTTTTTCCTTCAGCCGCGCCGCCACACGTTCAGCTTCACGGAAAGGCCAGCTTAATTGGTTTGATGTCTGTTCACTCATAATGGGCTTGGGTCTATGGCGAAATTTCCGCGCCGTCTATACGAAGAGCGGATGGATTTCTTGCCGTCCCTTCCCGCCATCGCCGCCGGTCACGGCCACGCGGTATTGCGCTCGGCACAAGGCGAACTCTGCAACCTCACCCCAGGCCGGGTTGCCAAGCAGCTTGGTGGCGCGGCGCCGCTGGTCATCCATGGCCCGGCGACACTGAAGCGCCTGGGCAATCCAGCAATCCCGGTGCTCGACCTGCTGGAGCTTTTCGCCTTCGTCTGCCCGGCGCAGTCGCTGGCCCCCACCGCCGCTGGGTTTGCCCGCTATCTCGACCTGCCGGTGCCCACCAGCCTGCCAACCGCCGCCGCCGCCCTGGCCAGCTATGCCGAGGCACTGCTGGCGAAGCTCAGCCTTGGGCGCGATGTACCAGCCAACCGCGATGCACCAGGCCTGGCTGCCACCATGGGCCAGGCCGGCTGGGGCTGGGCACCCTATGTGCTGGCGGCCCTCAACGCCCCGGCCTCCCGGCCTGATTCCATGGCCTTGCGGCTCGGCAAACGCCTGCCGCGCTGGGAGCCCGAAGCACCGCGCCCGGCGCCATCGGCCTTTCCGGTGAGCCAATCAGAAGCCCGCGCCCGGCTCGCCACGCTGCTTGGCGATAGCGCCGAGCAACGCCCCGCCCAGGCCGACTATGCCGCCGCCGCCACCGCCGCCTTTGCACCCCGCACCGCCGAGGGCCAGCCGCAGTTGATCATCGCCGAGGCCGGCACCGGCACCGGCAAAACCCTGGGCTACCTCGCCCCCGCCAGCCTGTGGGCGGAGCGCAACCAGGGCGCCGTGTGGGTCTCCACCTTCACCCGGCATTTGCAGCGCCAGATCGAATCCGAGGCCGCCCGGCTCGGCCCGCTGGAAGGCGGGCGGCCTCGCGTGGTGCTGCGCAAAGGCCGCGAAAACTACCTCTGCCTGCTGAATTACCAGGACGCGGTGGAGAGCCAGCGCGGCATCATCCCGCTCGGGCTGATCGCCCGCTGGGCGATGGCCAGCTCTGATGGCGACCTGATGGGCGGCGACCTGCCCGGCTGGTTCGCCGAACTGTTTGGCCATGCGTTCCTGGCCAGCATCGCTGACCGCCGCGGCGAATGCATCCATGCCGCCTGCGAGCATTATACCCGCTGCACCATCGAGCATGTGGTGCGCAAGGCACGGATGGCGGATCTGGTCATCGCCAACCATGCGCTGGTGATGGCGCAGGCGGTGTGGGGCGGTCTCGACGATGACTATGTGCCCTCACGCTACGTGTTCGATGAAGGCCACCATATTTTCGACGCCGCCGATTCCGCCTTCGCCATCGAGCTTTCCGGCACCCAGATGGCCGAGCTGCGGCGCTGGCTGCTGGGGGCCGAAGGGGCCCGCTCGCGTGCCAAGGCGCTGGCGCAACGGCTGGAGGATTTGATCGCCGCCGATGAAACCCTGCTCCGCCATCTCGACGCCGCGCTGCTGGCCGCCAGAATCCTGCCCGCACCCGGCTGGAGCACGCGCCTGACCGGCGGGCTGGAGGGGCTGCAGCATACAGGCAGCAACCCATCCGAATTATTCCTGCAATCGCTGCGCCTGCAGGCCCGCGCCCGCGCCCAGGATGCCGAGCTGAGCAGCGCCATGCCGGTTGAGGTGGAGCTATACCCGATTGAGGATGAAATTCTGGAGTCCGCCCGCAAGCTGGCCACCGCCCTGGAGCGGCTGCGCGGGCCGCTGGCCAGTTTGCGCGAACGGCTGCTGGAGCGGCTGGAAACCGAGGCTGAAACCCTGGATGAACCCACCCGTCAGCGCCTCGAAGGCGCGGCCCGCTCGCTCAAGCGCCGCGCCATCGACCCGCTGGCCGCCTGGAAGCGCATCCTGGACTCCCTCCCCACCGCCGCCCCCAGCCCCGGCAACCGCCCGGCGAAAATCCATTTCCTGCGGCTGGACCGCGCCGAGAGCCAGGACCGTGACGTGGCGC
Source organism: Acidocella sp. (assembly GCA_031291755.1). GTDB lineage: Bacteria > Pseudomonadota > Alphaproteobacteria > Acetobacterales > Acetobacteraceae > Acidocella. Next base: position 53,836 of record JARLIK010000014.1, read on the forward strand.
TGCTGACCCACCTGCTGGACCCCACCGAGGCCTTCATCGAAACCATCGCCGCCCCGGCGCACGGAATGCTCATCACCAGCGCCACCCTGCGCGACGGGGTGGATAACGAGACCGCCTGGGCCCGCGCCGAAGCTCGCACCGGTGCCAGCCATCTGGCCACCCCCGCCATCCGCGCGGCATTTGATTCGCCATTCGATTACGCCGCCAACACCCGGATTTTTGTGGTGAATGACGTGAACACCCAGGACACCGGCCAGCTTGCCGGGGCCTTTCGCGCCTGTTTTGAGGCATCCAACGGCGGCGGCCTCGGCCTTTTTACGGCCATATCCCGCCTGCGCGCCGTACACGCCAAAATCGCCGCCCCGCTGGAGGCCGCCGGCATCCCGCTCTACGCCCAGCATGTGGACGCCATGGATAACGCCACCTTGGTGGATATTTTCCGGGCCGAGGAACATTCCTGCCTGCTCGGCACCGATGCGATGCGTGACGGCGTGGATATTCCCGGCAACGCGCTCCGGCTGGTGGTGTTTGAGCGCACCCCCTGGCCGCGCCCGGATATTCTGCACAAGGCCCGGCGCACCCACCTCAGCAACGGCACCCCCAAGGACTATGACGACGCCATCGTGCGGCTGCGCCTGCGGCAGGCCTTTGGCCGCCTGATCCGCCGCGCCGATGACCGTGGGGTGTTTGTGCTGCTCGACCGCCAAGCCCCGGCCCGGCTGTTCACCGCCTTCCCGCCCGCCGCCCCCATCATCCGCGCCGGGCTGGCTGACACCGCCCAGGCGATCAAGGATTTCCTGACCTAACCGTGCGCGATTTGCCACAGCCCGCCCAATTCAACCCACCCAGGCGCATAAATCCTATGTGCGACGCGCAACTTCTGTTACCGCCATCGGAGTCTCATCTGAATATCGCGTAAATTTTGAGAGGACTTGCCTTGACCACCCGCCTGCTGACCGCCCTAGTTTTGCTGCTGGCCCCGCTCGTGGCCGCCACCGCTGCAACGCCCAACCAGGCCCCGATTGGCCGCTGGATTACCGCCAATGGTCAGGCGGTGGTGCAGATTGCCCCCTGTGGCGATAATCTCTGCGGGCAAATTGTCGGTATCGCGCTGGCCCACCCCGGCGACCCCATGCCAAGTAACTGGAAAGGCCAGCCGCAATGTGGCGAGACCATCATCAACACCGCCCCCAGCACCGATGCCAATGGCCGCACGGTGTGGAAAGGCTCGGTGCTCGACCCGCGCAATGGCAATGTCTATCAGGCCAACATCAAGCTGGATTCCGCTAACCATCTGGAATTGCATGGCTATTTGGTGGTGCCTTTGCTCGGCCAGACCCAGACCTGGACCCCCTATGCCGGCCGTACCCTCGCTGATTGCCATCTGGCCGCCAATTTCCCCGCCGATAACGGCTGATTTACTCAGCTTGTAAAATTTCCCATGTTTTGGCCGCATATCTGGCTTGAAGTTTTACTTATTTTACATTTAGAAAATCTTTACAGAAAATCCGGCCACTGCTTTCGAGTTTTCGTGTGATTTTTACTCTGCCCTTCGCGGGTGCAGCAGATTACACACAATCCGCTATTCCAGCGTTCTCACTTCGAAAGTCCCTGCATATGAACACCGCGAACTACGCCCCCGAAGGTCTCTCGGGCTCCATGCCCACCGCTACCAACAGCTCCAATGCTGGCTCGTACCAGGCGCAGGTCGCCCAGGTGCAGCAGCTCATCACCAGCAAAAACGGCACCTGGGACGGGATTTCCGCCGAGGCCGTGGTGCGCATGCGCCTGCAAAACCGTTTGCAGACCGGGCTGGATGTTGCCCGCTTCACCGCCACCATCATGCGCAACGACATGGCCGCCTATGACGCCAATTCGGCCAACTACACCCAGTCGCTCGGCGCTTGGCACGGCTTCATCGCGCAGCAGCAGATGATCTCGGTGAAGAAGCATTTCGGCACCACCAAGGGCAAATATATCTATCTCTCCGGCTGGATGGTCGCGGCGCTGCGCTCCGAGTTTGGCCCGCTGCCGGATCAATCGATGCATGAGAAAACCTCAGTGCCCGCCTTGATTCAGGAAATTTACACCTTCCTGCGGCAGGCCGATGCCCGCGAGCTGGGCATGCTGTTCCGCGAGATTGATACCGCCCGCGCCGCTGGTGACAAAGCCCGCGAAGCCGAGCTGCAGGCCAAGGTGGATAATTACGAGACCCACATCGTCCCCATCATCGCCGACATCGACGCCGGGTTCGGCAATGCCGAAGCCACCTATCTGCTGGCGAAGAAAATGATCGAGGCCGGTGCTTGCGCCTTGCAGATTGAAAACCAGGTGTCCGACGAAAAGCAATGCGGCCATCAGGACGGTAAAGTGACCGTGCCGCACGAGGATTTCCTCGCCAAAGTGCGTGCCTGCCGCTACGCCTTCATGGAACTGGGCGTGGAAAACGGCATCGTGGTGACCCGTACCGACTCGCTCGGCGCCGGCCTGACCAAACAGATCGCGGTCAGCCACACCCCAGGTGATTTGGGCGACCAGTATAATTCGTTCCTCGATTGCGAAGAAATCACCCCGGAGAGTGCCCGCAACGGCGACGTGGTGCTGAACCGCAACGGCAAGCTGCTGCGTCCGAAGCGTCTGCCCTCCAACCTGTTCCAGTTCCGCGCCGGCACCGGCGAGGACCGTTGCGTGCTGGACTCCATCACTTCACTTCAAAACGGTGCAGACCTGCTCTGGATCGAAACCGAGAAGCCGCATGTGGAACAGATCGCCGCGATGATGGACCGTATCCGCGCCGTGGTGCCGAATGCCAAGCTGGCTTACAATAATTCACCGTCCTTCAACTGGACTCTGAATTTCCGCCAGCAGGTGTACGATGCCTGGAAGACCGACGGTAAGGACGTTTCCGCCTATGATCGCGCCAAGCTGATGAGCGTTGATTATGACGGCACCGACCTTGCGATCGAAGCTGACAACCGCATCCGCACCTTCCAGGCTGATGCTGCCAAACGCTCGGGCATCTTCCATCACCTGATCACCCTGCCGACCTACCACACAGCCGCCCTCTCCACCGATAATCTCTCCCGCGAATATTTCGGTGCGGCTGGCATGCTGGGTTATGTGTTGAACGTGCAGCGCCAGGAAATCCGCCAGGGTATCGCCTGTGTGAAGCACCAGAACATGTCAGGCTCTGACATCGGTGACGACCACAAGGAATATTTCGCCGGCGAAGCCGCCCTGAAAGCCGGTGGCGCCCATAACACGATGAACCAGTTCTAAGCAGGTTCATTGCCAAACAAAGCGGCCCGGAGGGAAACCTCCGGGCCGTTTTTTGGCGGCCACAACCGTAATCAGGTAGGGTGGGTGAGCGAAGCGTTACCCACCATTCCCATGGCTAAAACCCGTACCCCACCACCCGCTCATTACTCTGCAGCAGCCCCTTGTAGCGGCTCAGCGCCAGCAGCGGGAAGAACCGTGGATAGCCGTGGTACTTCAAATAAAACACCCGCGGGAAGCCCACCGCGTTATAGGGCGCTTCCGCCCAACTGCCATCGGCACCCTGCACGCTCTGCAAATACGCCACCCCTCGCGCCACCGCCGGATGCTCCACCTGCCCCGCTGCCATTAACCCCAGCACTGCCCAGGCACTTTGCGAAGGCAGGCTTTGTGCGGCATAGCCATGGAACTCACCCGCCGGCGCGTCACCGTAGCTTTCGCAATCCTCGCCCCAGCCGCCATCCGCGCGCTGCTTATTCACCAGCCACCCCACCGCGCGTTTCACCATCACATCATCCGGCGCCACGCCAGCGGCATTCAGCGCGCACAGCACTGACCAGGTGCCGTAAATATAATTCGTCCCCCAACGGCCAAACCACGAGCCATCCGGCATCTGGGTTTTGCGCAAATACGCCACCCCGCGCGAAATTGCTGCCTTATCCTCAGCATTTCCCAACTGCGCCAAAAACGAAATGCAGCGTGCGGTCACATCCTCGGTCGGCGGGTCCAGCAACGCACCATGGTCGGCAAACGGAATATGGTTGAGATACTGGCGGTCGTTATTGATATCAAACGCGCCCCAGGCCCCGTTGGTGGATTGCATACCGAGGATCCATTCGCGTGCCCGCGAAATAGCTTGCGCATATTTCGCATCCCCGGCGCGATGCAGCAGCATGCCCACCACCGCGGTATCATCCACATCCGGGTAATGCGGGTTGTTATATTGGAAGGCCCAGCCGCCAGGGCGCGTGCCGGGGGTGTTGGTGGCCCAGTCACCCACCACATCGAGCACCTGCCGCTCCAGCAGCCAGTCACACGCCGCGCCAATCGGCGCTCCCGCTTCCGCCAGCGCGTGGCCGGCAAGGCCGGTATCCCACACCGGCGAGAAGCACGGCTGGCAATAGGCACGGTCATCCTTCACCACCAGCAGCTTGCGCACCGAGGCCCAGGCGATGGCAAAATCCGGGTGCTCAGGCGCGTAACCCAGCATGTCATACATCATCACGGTGTTCGCCATGGCCGGATAAATCGCACCCAGCCCATCATCGCCGTTCAAACGTTCCTTGATAAAGGCTTGCGCCTTTTCAATGGCGCGGGCACGCGGGGATTTCGGGAAAAAACATTCCACCCGCCGCAGCACCACATCGAGATATTTGAAAAAATGCCCCCAGGGCGATTTATACGGCCCGCGAATCCAATCCGTCACCTGCTCTGGTGGCACCACAAATAATTCATCAATGCGGATATTGCGCGGGTTGCGGGCCAGCGGCTTGTTCGCCATCAGCACCAAAAGCGGCGTCATCACAGTGCGCGACCAGTAGGAAACCTTACGCATGGTGATGGGAAACCAATCCGGCATTAAAACCAGTTCCACCGGCATTACCGGGCAGGCTTCCCACGGCACCGCGCCAAACAAGGCCAATTGGATGCGGGTAAACACATTGGTCCGCGCCGCCCCGCCATGCGCCAGAATCACCTCACGGGCTTTCACCATATGCGGCGCATTCACATCATCGCCGATGCATTTCAGCGCAAAATAGGCTTTCACGCTGGCTGACATATCAAACTTGCCACCATGAAACAACGGCCAGCCGCCTTGGTTGGTTTCGTAATCCCCCTGGATGCCCCTTAAATAAACCCCAATTTTATCTTCCAGCTCCGGCTCGATGCGGTCCAGATAATGCTCCAGCAGCACATATTCCGCCGGGATGGTGGCATCCGCCTCCAGCTCATAAACAAAATGCCCATCGGCCCGCTGCTCGCCCTGCAAGGCGCTGCTTGCCCGCGCGATGGCGGTATCCAAAATCGCATCCCTCATGCATTTTGCTCCAACAGTGCCAACGCCGCGGCATTCCCCGAGCGGATCGCTCCCTCAATGGTGGCGGGCAGCCCGGTATCGGTCCAATCCCCCGCCAGCATGATATGTTTATCCGCCGTGCGCGTGCCGGGCCGTAATTTCAACTGCGCCGGTGTGGCCGCAAAGGTCGCGCGTTTTTCGCGCACCACCCGGTGCTCAGGAATCTCCTGCGCCAGCCCAAAGGCCGCGCGTAAATCCGCCCACACCAAGGCTGCCAAAGTGGCATTATCCATCTCGGCATATTTATTCGCGGCTGAAACGGTCACTGATAATATCTCGCCTTTGGCAAACACCCACTCCGCCACGCCGCCGATCAACCCCCAGAACCCGGTCTCACCAGGGTCGATGCGGCATTTGAAATGCAGATTCAAAATCGCCTGATGCTCAGCAGGCACAACCAATCCCGGCAGCAATTCCACCGCGACCCAGGGCGGCACCGCCAGAATGGTTTTTTCGCCCGGCACAATCTCACTCACCCGGCTGCCCAGCCGCACTTCGGCACCACGCGCCGTCAGCCAGGCCAATGCGGGGTCGATGAAACTCTCTGACAACCCCAGTTTCGGAAACCGTGGAATCGACGCCGCCCCACCACGCTCAAGCGTCTCCGCCACCACCGCCCGCAATGGCGCGGCGGAGGCTACATCCGGCGGCGTATTCAGCGCGGCAATCGCCAACGGTTCCAGCAAATTGCGGTATAATTCACCAGCACCCGCCAGCAAGGGCGCCACCAGATCATCCACCCCGGCGCGGCGCAATTTCAACAAGGCCAGATAATCACTGGCCCTGGTCCCCGGCACCCGGCGCGCGGGTGAAAACACCCACCACGGCAAGCGCCCTTGGTTCAACCGCAGCTTCCAATGCACCTTGGTTTTCACATCAACAAACGCAAATACCGGTTCGATCGGCCCAGCCAGGCTATCGCCCGCGCCAATGCGTTCTAAAAACCCCATCACCGCATGATTGCCTGAGAGCAACAAATGATTGCCATTATCAATCCGGCAATTCAACGCGGGATCAAAGTACGAGCGGCACCGCCCGCCCGCCGCCGGGGCCGCCTCATGCAGCACCACCTCAACACCGCGCTCTACCAGCGTGCAGGCCGCCGCCAGACCGGCCACACCGGCGCCGATGACGGTCACCTTCATGGCAGATAAATCTGCGCCGCCAGCATCAACTTCCGCCATTTCGGCAGCGACACTCTGCCTTTTCTATAATCATAGCCCCTGCTATGCAGCGTCATCAGTAGCGGTTTGTAGCTGGCCAGCATAATGCGCGCCGGCTTCATGGCTTTAGCGTCGCAATGCGCCATCGAGGTCTCGGCCTCTTTGTAATAGCGCATTGCCAGCTTGGCGACGCGCAGGCACACATGCGGCAGCCGGGGCGACAGCACCGCCCCTTCCGGGTTGGTTGGCACGTTCTCTTGCTTGAGATATTCGTATGGCAAATACAACCGCCCGCGCGTGGCATCTTCTACCACGTCGCGCAGAATATTGGTCAGTTGCAAAGCCCGGCCGAGCGCGTAGGCGGTATCCTCCGCCGAGGTGCTGTCATCGCCGAACACCCGCACCGAAAGCCGGCCCACCGCCGAGGCCACGCGGTCGCAATATAAATCGAGAATCGGCAGCGGCGGCGCCACAATCGGTAGGCCGGCGTCCATTTCCATACCGTCAATAATCGCAATAAAGTCAGCCTCCCGCAGCCGATATTGCAATACCGCCACTCGCAGAATCCGGGTCAGCGCATTATTGCTGCGCCCAGCAAACACACCCGCGATGATCTGCCGCCAGCCGCGCAGTAATTTACGTTTGGCGGCCAAGGGCGCATCCTCGTCGGCCACGTCATCCACCAGTCGGCAAAATGTATAAATGGCATACATCGCCGCCCGCCGGTCCGGCGGCAGCACCTTCATGCCATAATAAAACGAGGTAGCGGATTTACGCACCACCGCAGTCACCGCCTCGACATCGGCTTTATTGAGGACCGGTATCAGTTCCATAGCAACCTCGGGCTTGCCGCCAAGGTGGCAAAAGCAAAATCCGGCGCGGTCAGCTTCACCCGCTTCGCCAGCGGGTCATGCGTCTGTAATTTTCCGGTCAACCGGCTGGCGAGTTTCGCAATCACAGCGGTCTCCATCCGCAGCCGTCTGGCTTTCACCAAGCCCGGCAGCGCTGCCCCTGCTTCATTCAATTTCGCCGTCTCCACCAGCATCTCATCAAACACCGCCCGCAACCCCGGCGTCGATTTTTCGCGCGCGATATCATCGGTACTGGCGCCATGCTGCGCCAGCCAATCCTGCGGCACGTAGCAGCGGTCCATGTTGCGCAAATCAGGTGCCACGTCCTGCAAATGATTATTCACCTGCAAGGCGGCGCATAACGCATCCGAGGCCGGCCAGGTATCGCGGCTCTCGCCATGTAAATCCAGCACATGCCGCCCCACCGGGGCTGCCGAGTAGCGGCAATAATCCATCAATTCAGCCCAGCTCTCATAGCGGTTTTTCCGGGCATCCTGGCGGAACGCCACCAGCAGCTCCCGCGCATGGATCGCCGGAACCCCGCATTCGCGCAATGAGGCCCGCAGCGCCAGCGCACTCGGCGCCCCTTCATCGCGGGCACCGGTCAGCACCGCCTCCATCACATCCAGCCGCGCCACCTTGTCGTCCGCGCCCAACCCAGGATGATCGGCAATATCGTCGGCATTGCGAGCAAAATTGTAAAAAGCATGCACATGGCGGCGCAAGCCTTCACGGATCAGCAACGAGCCAACCGGAAAATTCTCATCACCCTTGCCCTTGCCGGAAGCGATCTCAACATTGCCATCAGGCACCGGTGCCACGCTCGCCAGCTCATTATCATTCGCGGTCATAAACTCGTCCCATAATCGCGATTCTTCCAACGCGCCCCCGTACCGCGCCAGTAATCCAACGCTGAACTTAAAGTTGCCACCATGTAAAACAGCGCAATCGCGGGCAGCGTCAAGGCCCAGAATCGGCTCTGCCCATAGCGATTCAGCGTCGGCAGATAGCTCACCCCCGCCAGCGCATAGGCCGCCAGCCCGAAGATGAAATTCCATCCATGCCCAAATAGCACCGCCAAGGCCGGCACCAACCAAACCAAGGTCAGCCCCAGCAAAGTTCCCGCCAGCACCCAGGCGGAATAACGCAACTGGGTAAAAGCAGTGCGGCTTACCATTTTGAAAATGTCATTAAATTTTGGATAAGGCCGGATCGAGGCCGCCAACCCTGAGTGCCCCAGATAAATCGGCCCGCCCTGCTTAACCGCCTTGGCCAGCGCCACGTCATCGATCAGCGCCGCTTTAATCGCATTGATCCCCCCAATCCGCACCAGCGCCTCACGCCTGATCAGCACCGTGCCGCCCGCCGCTGCCGCGGTGGCGCTCAGCGGGTCGTTCACCTTGGCGAACGGGTACAGCATCTGGAAAAAATACACGAACGCCGGCACCAAAGCCTGCTCGGCCAGGCTCTCGCAATTCAGCCGCACCATCTCGGAGACCATATCAACGCGCGCGCCGCCAAATGGGCTGACCAGCCGCGCCACCAAAGCCGATACATGCCTGGGGTCATGCACAATATCAGCATCGGCAAACAGCAATACCGGCGCGGTTGAACGCTCAATCCCTTGGGCCAGCGCCCATAATTTACCTGACCATCCAGCGGGCTTTGGCGCCGCCGTCACAATCGTCAGTTTGGCATCCGAACCCGCCAGCGCCGCCGTGCCGTCGGTGGAATGGTCATCCACCAAAATCACCCGCAACGCGCCTGCGTAATCCTGCGCCAGCAGCGAGGCGATCACCGGCGCGATCGTTGCGGCCTCATCGCGGGCCGGCACAATAATATCCACAGCCAGCAATTCAGCCGGCAGAGCGGGCGGTAATTCTGGCAATGATTCCCAAAACCGCCCATGCCCGAACACCAGATAGACCCACACGCACAGGGCTAAAAACGCGATCATGCCAGCATCCCTTGCGCCCCGAACCAGGCCAGCGCGTCCGTCACCGCCGCCGCTGCCGGGCGCGGCGCGTAGCCCAGCTCCCGCATCGCCTTGGCTGATGAGAAAAACATCTGCTTACGGGCCATCTGTAAAATCTCCGGCGTCATCAGCGGGGTTTTACCGGTCAGCCCGGCAATGCGCTCCATCACCCAGGCCACCGGCATCAGCGGCGTAATCGGCAATGCCAGCGTGGGCGGCCTGCGCCCGGTCTGGGTGGCAATCAGCGCCAGCAAATCACGCAGCATCAAATCCTCACCACCCAGAATATAGCCCTCGCCTGATTTACCGTGCGTCAACGCCAGCAGGTGCCCCGCCGCCACGTCATCCACATGCACCAGATTCAGCCCGGTATTCACATAGGCGGGCATTTTGCCGCGGGCGGCATCCAGCACCATCTGGCCGGTGGGGGTGGGTTTCACATCACCCGGCCCAACCGGGGTGGAAGGGTTCACGATCACGATATCCTGCCCCGCCGCCGCCAGCGCCCGCACCGCCTGCTCGGCATCATATTTGCTGCGCTTATAGGCGCCGATCAGGTTCGCTTCATCAACCGGCGTGGTCTCATCGGCCACCGCGCCATGCTTGCCCAGCCCCAGCGCCGCCACCGAGCTGGTGTAAACCACCCGCTCCACCCCCGCCGCCTGCGCTGCCTTGAGCAGCGCCACGCTGCCGTCGATATTCACCTTGCGCATAGTGGCCGGGTTGGGCACCCACAGCCGGTAATCCGCCGCCACATGAAACACATAACGGCAGCCCTGCACCGCCGGGGCCAAGCTTTCTGGCTGTGCGAGGTCGGCTGTTACAATCTCAGCCGCCAGCCCGGCCAGATTCCGCGTGTCGCTGCCTGCCCGCGTGGTCAACCGCAAACGATACCCAGCCGCCTGCAGCGCCCGCGCCACGGCCGCGCCAACAAAGCCGGTGGCCCCGGTGACCAGACAAATATCAGATGAGGCCAAGCCAAACTCCGCAGTTCACAGCAATATTTGCCCCCTTATATACGGAAGCGGGGCCACTGGGTGTAGAACCCATTGCAGGCTCAGGTGCAACACGCGCAGGCAGGGGGTATAGAAATTTCTCATGGACGACATCATCGCTACCGCCGACTTCAACGCCCGGCACTGGAATTTCCCGCAAACCGGCAGCATCCGCCCAGGCGATGAGCAGCACTACGCCATGCTCACCCAACTGCTGATCGCGACCTACAACCCCTACAAGCCCGCCGTGCTGAACTGGCCGAAGCTGGAGCCGGAAGCCCTGGCCCGCATCACCTCGCTGCCCATCTGGGACATTGCGGTACAGACCGAGATCAAGGCCAGCATGCGCATCGAAGCCTTCGCCGCCACCATCCGCGACCCCGCTTTGAAGGCCGCGCTGCTGCACATGGCCTCCGAAGAAGCCCGCCATAAGGATGTGCTCTCCCGGCTGGTCGCCGCCTATGACATCCCGCTCAAACCCGACGGGACTTACCAGCCGCCACGCGATGCCGAGTGGGGTTTCATGGTCACCGGCTATTCCGAATGCGTCGACAGCTTCTTCGCCTACGGGCTGTTCGAGATGGCGCGGCGCTCCGGCTATTTCCCGCCCGAGCTGGTGGAAACCTTCGAGCCGGTGGTGCAGGAGGAAGGCCGCCATATTCTATTTTTCACCAACTGGATCGCCTGGCACAAGGCCAAAATGCCGCTCTGGCGGCGACCGTATTTCGCCCTCAAAACCGCGGCTGTCTGGGTGTTTCTGGCGTATGAGCGCATGGGCATCGCCAAGGATGTGGATGGCCTGCAGAGCGGCGACGCCAATTTCACCATCAACGGCTCAAAGGCTCTGGCCGACGAGATGGACCCCGCTACCCTCATCGATATTTGCCTTGAGGAGGATAAAAAGCGCATGTCCGGATATGACCCCCGCCTGCTGCGCCCCACCACCATGCCCAAGCTGGCACGCTTCGCCCGGCATTTCATCCGCCCCAAAAAACGCCCTGCCTGAGTTGGTTATTTAGTTGAAAAAATCCGCCCGCCTGGTTCCGGCCATCTTTGCCCTGGCCGGACTCGCCATCGTCACCGGCCTTGTCATCTATTTCGGCGCCGATGATGTTCTTCGTGCTCTCACCTCAGTGAAACTATCCGGCTTTGCCGCCTATATCGGCGCCCAGCTTGGCATCGTGCTGGGGCTGGCTTTGTGCTGGCGGATGCTGCTGCGCAGCCGCAGCCGCGGCAGCTTCCCGCTGCTCATCTGGGGCCGGCTGGTACGTGACGCCACCGGCGAGTTCCTGCCCTTCAGCCAAGTAGGCGGCTATGTGCTGGGGGCGCGCGTCATCACGCTCGCCGGGGTGACGGTGCCGGACGCCATCGCCTCCACCATCGGCGATGTCACCACCGAGTTCCTGGCCGAGCTGGTGTTCATCGGCATCGGCCTGCTGGCGCTGGCGCATCTGGTGCCCTCGAGCAACCTGCTGGTGCCGGTCGCCATCGGGCTGTGCGTCGCGGTGGTGATGGCGGTGGGGTTGATTTTAGTGCAGCGCGGCGGCGGCAAAATCTTCCGCGCCATCGCTGCCCGGCTCGCCGGTGCCGCCGGCGAAGGTGCCATGATGCACATGGACCGGCTGCAGCAATCGCTGGATAACATCTATGCCAGGCATGACCGCTTGGCCTGGTCGGCGTTTTTCCATTTAATCTGCTGGTTCGGCACCGCCACCGCCTCGTTCATCGGGTTCCACGCGCTCGGCGTGCCGCTATCCTTCACCGATGCCATCGCCATCGAGGCCATGCTGCACGCCATCATGGCGCTAGCCTTTTTTGTGCCCGGCCGGGTGGGTATCCAGGAGGGCGCCTACACGCTGCTGGCGGGCATCTTCGGCATCCCGCCCGATATCGCGCTGTCGCTCTCACTGATGCGCCGGGCACGCGATTTCGTTATCGCGGTGCCGGTGCTGCTGGCCTGGCAGATGGTGGAGGCCAAACGCCTGCACAAAACCGCCTCACCTGATCTGAACATGTAACACATCCAGGCCTTTTCGCGGCGCGGTCAGACGTGCCAAAATGCGGCAGCTTCAAAGGAACCCTGGTCATGTCACTCTTCGGTTGGATTATACTTGGCATCATCGCCGGCTGGATCGGCAGCCATATCGTCGATAACGGCGGCAAAGGCCCGCTGCTGGACATGGTGCTCGGCATTGTCGGCGCGCTGGTCGGCGGCGAGATTTTCAGCGCGTTGGGTGCCCATTCGGTCACCGGCCTGAACCTCTACAGCCTGTTCGTCGCCGTCATCGGCTCGGTGGTGGTGCTGGTGATCTACCACGCCGCCATGGGCCGCCGCCGCCTATAACCACGCACCATCTTCACAAACCGGCTGCAATAACGTCAAAGCTGGATCATGAGGTCCAGCCGCAACCGCAAAATCCTGTTCACCTCTAGCGCCGGGCTGGCGCAGCGCGTGGTGCAGTTGCTCTCCACCCTCATCACCCTGCCGCTGGTACTGCACAGCCTCGGCGTAGCGGGCTTTGGCATCTGGGCGGCGGCAAGCTCGCTCGCCTGGCTTTCCACGTTGCTTGATTTCGGACTCGGCAGTGCGCTGCTTACACTGATCCCGCAAAGCCTGGGGCGGGGCGACACCAGCCTGTCGCGCGACTATATTACCGCTGCCCTGTATGGCGGCACGACGATGGCCCTGCTGCTCATCATCGCCGGACTGCTGGCACTCGCCATCCATGCGCCCGCCACCGGCGCCGCCCCCTTCATCATCGCCGCCGGTGCGATTGCGCTGAATATTCCGCTCGGCATCGGCAGCGCCATCTGGCTTGGCCTGCAAAAAGGCTACATCGGCAACGTCTGGCAAATCGTGCAAATCGGGCTGACCACAGCATTGCTGCTTATCGCCGCCGCCGCCCATGCCGGCGTGACACTCATGACCGCCGCCACCTACGCGGGGCTGCTGATCAGCAACACCGCCGCGCTGGCGCATGCGCTGCTGGGCCACCCTGCTGCCCGCCCATACCGGCGGCTGCGGGCGGCGGCGCTGCGCACCGTGCTGGCGCAAGGCAGCCAGATGTTTGCCATCACCGTCGCCGCCTTCTGCGCCTATGCGTTTGACAATATTCTTGCCCTGGCCTGGCTCGGCCCGATCGCCTCCGCCCAGATGGCGATCAGCTTGCGGGTTTGCACCACCGCCACCGGCATGCTGGGCACCATCACCACGCCGTTCTGGCCGGGCTTTGCCGACGCTGTCGCCGCCCAGGATCATCATTGGCTGAAGCAAACCCTGCGCAACGGCACGCTCGGCACCGCCGCTTTAGCCATTACCGGGTCCGGCTGCCTGATCGTGGCGGGGGCACCGCTGTTGCGCTGGTGGCTGCAACAAGATTTCCATTTCACCCCTGCCTTGCTGTGGATGATGGCGGCCTGGATTATTTTGACCAGCCTGCCGCAGATGCCCGGCCTGCTGCTGAACGCGGTTTCGCAATTGCGCCCGCAGATCATCATCCTCGCGATCGCCGCCGCGCTCAGCTTCGGCCTGAAATATCTCGCCGCGCCAAAATTCGGCGTCATCGGCATTCTCGCCGTGCCACCGTTGATGGCGGCGCTGATCATCAATCCGGCGTACTTCTGGCTTGCCTCGCGCTGGCTCACCCGGCACACTCAAACCCACAGCGCAACGAAGGCAACCCTCTGACCCATGCCCTATGTCAGCATCATCACGCCCTGCTACAATGAAGCCCTGAATGTTGAGGAACTGCACGCCCGCGTGGCCGCCACCATGCAAAAGCTTGCCGGTTTCACCTACGAGCATATTTTCATCGACAATGCCTCCACCGATGATACCGCCGCCATCCTCAAGCGCATCGCCGCCGCCGACAGCCATGTGAAGCTGATCGTCAATGCCCGCAATTTCGGCCATATCCGCTCGCCGATGCACGCCCTGCTCACCGCCAAAGGCGAAGCCGTCATCAGCATTGTCGCCGATTTGCAAGACCCGCCGGAGATGATCCCCGCCATGATCGAAAAATGGCAGGAAGGCTACGCGATGGTGGTTTGCACCAAGCGCTCCTCGGAAGAAGACCCGATGATGTTCTGGCTGCGCAAAGCCTATTACGCGCTGGTGGAAAAACTCTCCTCGATCACCACGATTCAAAATTTTACCGGCTTTGGCCTGTATGACCGCAAAGTGGTGGAAGCGGTGCGCGCCTTCGATGACCCGTACCCGTATTTTCGCGGCATGGTGGCCGAGATCGGCCTGCCGATGTATTTTATGCCGTACGACCAGCCGGTGCGCCGGCGCGGCATCACCAGTAATAATTTCTATGCGCTGTACGACATGGCGATGCTCGGCATCATCAATCTCTCAAAAGTGCCGCTGCGGTTGGTGACAGCGCTCGGCTTCATCACCGCCTGCCTCTCACTACTCTCCGGTCTCGGCTATCTCGCCTACAAGCTAATTTTCTGGAGCCAGTTCAACGCCGGTATCGCGCCGCTGGTCATCGGGCTGTTCTTCCTCGGCTCCGTGCAACTGGTCTCACTCGGCATCATCGGCGAATATGTCGGCGCGATTCACACCCATGTGCAGAAGCGGCCGTATGTGATTGAGAAGGAGCGGGTGGGGTTTTGAACCATCCCCGATTTTAGCAATTCAACCCCGCCTCGGCACCGCATATACCACCGTATCAAAAGCATTCTCGCCATGCTGCCTGATATGTAAATCAGCATAAGGCGCCATCTCCGCCAGCATTTCCACGACAAGATATAGATGCTTCGGTAAATGATACGCACTCACCGCCAATGCGGGCTGGTACTTTGTAATGGTCTTTGCCATCCCATGTAATGCCGCCGGTTCAGCCCCTTCAATATCCATCTTGATATAATCAACCTTAGCGCCCCGCAACACGTCATCTAATGCAACACAGGGAATCGTTATCGTTCCTCCGGCTTCCAGATGCGATGACGTTCCCTGGTCGGGCCGAAAGCCCAAAAGCTGAAACTTGTCGGCCAAGCCACAAGGGAACAATATCGTATCGAACGCCTCTTCCCGCGCAGCCGCCACCAATGCTTCAAAATTCTTTGGGTCCGGCTCAAATGCCACCCAGCGTGCAATATCAAGTTTTTGTTTCATCAAAAATTTGTAAGTGCCGCCATCGAAAGCTCCGCCGTCCACAAATGTCATTTGCGGCCCAAATTTCAGCATGCCCGGTGGATAATACTGCGTGTTCAAATCAATTTTAAGCCCCGAGGATACCTGACCCGTACAGCGGTACCGCAGCAAAGCCGCAAGCAATGCCACACTTTTGTCTTCCGTCAAAAGCTTTGCAGCACTAACGAACCGATCAAAATGATCCAATATAAACTGCCGATTGGTCAACCAATAATTATCGGCCTGTGGGCCAAGCGCATCAGGCAGATCAGCATTAAATAATATATCTGAAAAATCATGAGCGCCCGCAAATTTGAAAATACTTTCAAAGCCGGGGGCCGGGTTGTGAATACCCACCACCAAAACAGCCTTTGTCACATCGCCCATCTTGAACATATCTGGATGAGAGGCTGGAACCCCTTCAAAAAATTGCCCTGCCTCACTAAACTTCCGGTCAATAATGCCATAGCACGCAATCCCTTGCGCTCGCAGCAAGTGCAAAATCCGCCGTCCATAACCGCCTGCGCCATAAACATAAGCGCCCCGCGCCAACTGCTGCCGCAAAAACGCCGGACTGCGGCTTTGCATCAACGCCGCCAACTCGGCCTTGAGCGTCACAAATAAATCGTCCATCAGGTCTCTCCCCGCCCAACCAAACCCGCATTTGAGTTATCGAACCAGCCCGGCCATCATGCAAACATGACCACTCGTCTCCGCCAATTCGCCTTCCGCTTCGGCCCGAGCCTTATCTTAGTCCTGGGCTTCGCAGCCCTGGCCCTGCTGCGCCATGCCAATCTCGAACTCTACTACCAATTCCAGCAATGGACCGACCATTCCGCTGATTACACCCCCTTCGTCGATATGCAGGCGATTCTGCAAGCGGAAGCTTGCTGGCAACAGGGGGTTAATGTCTATGTTGCCAACGCGTGCATGGGCGGCGGATATTTTAACTATTCGCCGTTTCTGCTCTGGCTGGTTCACCTGCCCCTCAGCGGGGCTGACACCACCCCAGCCGCGTTGCTCACTGACTTTTTGTTGATTGCCAGCCTCAGCCTGCTGCCACCAGCAAAAAGCGAAACGGAATCTGCGTTCCGGCTCATCGTCATCGTATCACCAGCCACATTATATGCCTTGGAGCGCGCTAATCTCGATGTCACCATCTTCGCCTTCAGCGTGCTGGCCTGCTACCTGCTGGGCAAAAAGCCACTCCTGCGCGTCGCCGGCTATGCGCTGATCGTGCTGCTCGCGCTGGCGAAATTCTACCCTGTGTTTGCGCTGGTCAGCATCATCCGCGAGCGCCGGAGGGTGTTCCTCCTCACGGCAGCGGGCTGCCTCATCACTTTGCTGCTGGGCTTCTTCGCCTTCAAATCACAAACCATCAGCGCCATATCCATCATCCCCATCGGCTGGCCGTTTGACGGCCAATTCGGCTCCGCCAATATTCCATATGGCATCCGCGTCTTGCGTGCCCCCGGTGATTTTTTTGGTGGCATGCGGGTCTTTCATTACGACTTCACCTGGTTCGACTTTGGCGTATTCACGGTTCTGCGTCTCATCGCGCTGATCATTTTCATCACCTCAATCCGGCACTACCGCCACAATGTGCCGGCCATTCAAAACCCTGCCATGACCCTGTTCACGGTTGGTGGGGCCATCATCATAGGCTGCTTTTTTACCGCCCAAAGCGGCAACTACCGCGAGATATTTTTGATCTTCACGCTGCCCGCCCTGTGGCTGATCGCCAAGACCAGCCCGCCGGTGGCCCAGGCACACTTGGCGCTGCTCATCATCGGCGTTGTTTTTACCGTCTGGCAGCCGTTCCTGAATGGCGTCCTGTTTGCCTTTCTCGGCCTGTTCGTCAGTTTTCCGGCGCTCAACTTTCCGAAATTCATTTTCTGGCTGTTTCGCGAATTGCTGTTCTGGTGGATCATGATCCAGTTCGCCGCCATTTTGGCCGCCGCCGCCCTGCCCCAGTTGGCACGGTTTTACCGCCCGGCAGCAGCCCAAACTTGAACCCGCGCGGCTGGCCATAGTATGCATGGGCCCCGCTCCGGAGCCCACCCGATGAACGACGCCCCCGATACCACCAACGAAGCCGCCCTGGTAAAGGCCGAGATCTTCCGGCTGGTGGAGCGTTATGCGCATCTCGCCCACGCCCCCAAGCCATTCAACCCGGCCAGTTCGCCAGTGCCGGTCAACGGCAAGGTGTATGGCGCGGCGGAGATGGTTTCATTGGTCGATTCCGCCTTGGAGTTCTGGCTCACCACCGGGCGCTTCAATGACGAATTTGAGGCGAGGCTGGCCCAGGTCACCGGCGGGCGCTATGTGCTCACCACCAATTCCGGCTCGTCGGCCAATCTGCTGGCTATCTCGGCCCTGACCAGCCATCTTCTGGAAAACCCCCTGGCGCCTGGCGACGAGGTCATCACCTGCGCCACCGGCTTTCCCACCACCATTAACCCGATTTTGCAGAATAATCTGGTGCCGGTGTTCGTGGATGTGCAATTCCCCACCTACAATATCCAGGCTGAACTGATCGAGGCCGCCATTACGCCCCGCACCCGCGCCATCGCGCTGGCGCACACTTTGGGCAACCCGTTTGACCTGGGTGCGGTCATGGCAGTCGCCGCAAAACATAATTTGAAGGTGATGGAAGATTGCTGTGACGCCTTGGGCGCTACCTATAACGGCACCAAGGTCGGCAATTTCGGCGACATCGCCACCTTAAGCTTCTACCCGGCCCACCACATCACCACCGGCGAGGGCGGTGCTGTATTCATGCGTGATAGCCTGCTGAAACGCGCCACCGAATCAATCCGCGACTGGGGGCGTGATTGTTATTGCGCGCCGGGATTTGATAACACCTGCAAAAAACGTTTCGGCTGGCAACTGGGCGGATTACCATTTGGGTACGATCATAAATTCACCTACAGCCACCTCGGCTACAACCTCAAAATGACCGACATGCAAGCCGCCATCGGGGTTGCGCAACTAGACCGTCTCGAAGGTTTCATCGCCGCCCGCAAACATAATTTCGCCGCCCTGCAGCAGGGCCTCGCCCGCTTTGCCGAGCATTTAATTTTGCCCGAAGCCACCCCGAACGCCGACCCTTCCTGGTTCGGCTTCCCGCTCACGGTGCGCCCCGCAGCGCCCTTCAGCCGCGATGCGCTGGTGGCGCATTTGCACAAAGCCCGCATCGCCACCCGCTATTTGTTCGGCGGCAATCTCATCCACCAGCCCTACATGGCAGGCCGCAATTTCCGCGTTTCAGGCGCCACCCCGAATGCTGATTTGGTGATGACCAATTCCTTCTGGGTCGGGGTATACCCGGCACTCGGTGCCGAACATATTGCCTATATGCTGGAGAGTTTCGAGAGCTTCTTCAGGGCGCTGTAACAGCCACCATCCGCAAATCCGCATCCAGCTTACCCGCCGCCAGCAGCGCCTTCACGGTGCCAGTGCGTTTGTAACGAATCCCGTTGAAGTCATCGGCGCTGAGCCCCGCCGCCATGAATGATTGATACAACTCCTCCGCCCCCCGCTTTACATCCCATTCCGGCTGAAACCCCGGCAGCGCCTTGGCGATTTTATCGAAATTCACCCGGTATGACCGCTTATCCGGCCCGGCGCCCTCGGCGATTTGCAGCTGGCAGCCCGGCACAGTGGCCGCCACCGCCTCAGCGATTTCCAACACTCTATAATTCTGGCTGGTCCGCCCGACATTGAATGCCTGCCCTCGCACCACCGCCGCATCGGCCGCCAATGCTGCGATAAATGCCGCCGAAATATCACGGATATGCACAATCGGCCGCCACGGCGTGCCATCGGACTGCAAAACAATCAGCCCCGTCGTCACCGCGCAGGCCACCAGATTATTCAGCACAATATCCAACCGCAACCGGGGCGAAACCCCATAAGCTGTAGCGGGGCGCAAAAACACCGGACAAAACGCATCATCCGCCAGTTCTGCAATATCCCGCTCGGCCCATACTTTCGACTGCCCATAGGCCGTCACCGGGTTCAGCGCCCCGGTCTCATCCACCATGCCTTCACCGGCCGCGCCATAATTGCTGCATGAGGATGCCAGCAAATACCGCCCCACCCCAGCCTGCTTGGCCACCCGCGCCAGATGCACCGAGCCCTCATGGTTGATTGCGTAGGTCACCGCCGGGTTCAAATCGCTCACCGGGTCGTTGGACAATGCGGCCAAATGCACCACCGCCTCCACCCCGGCCAAATCCGCCGCGGTCACATCCCGCACATCCTTGGTCAGGTCCGGCACATCGGCCAACGCGCCCGCCGCCGCATAGGTGCAGCCGGCGTAGTAATCGGCATCCAGCCCCAGCACCTCATGCCCTGCCTGCAACAGCATCGGCACCATCACCGCACCAATGTACCCGCGATGCCCCGTCACCAAAACCTTCATGCACAGTCCCCAAACGCCACCAATTTGCGTCCAGATAATCTGCGCCCGAGAAAAAAGCGAACCGCGCGGCTTATTCCGCCGCCAGCATCGTCCTTGGCCTGGCCTCAACCCCGTCTTCGGTTTTGAACTGCGCGATGATGTTGGCCAAATCCCGCGCCTCCGCCGCCAGCCCATGTGAAGCGGCGGTGGATTGCTCGACCATCGCGGCATTCTGCTGTGTCACCTGGTCCATCTGGTTGATGGCGGTATTCACCTGCCCCAGCGCGCTCGATTGCTCCTTCGCCGCCGCCGCAATTTCACTGACAATCCGGCTGATCTGCGCCACCTGCCCCACCATCCGCGTCAATGCCTTGCCGGTATCACCCACCAGTTTCACGCCAATTTCCACCTGCTCGCCGGAGGTAGAAATCAGCTGCTTGATCTCCTTGGCGGCATCCGCCGAGCGTTGCGCCAGCGCCCGCACTTCGGTTGCCACCACCGCGAAACCGCGCCCCGCATCACCAGCGCGCGCCGCCTCCACCCCGGCATTCAGCGCCAGCAAATTGGTCTGAAACGCAATCTCGTCGATCACCCCAATAATATTTTCAATCTGGCGCGACGAGGATTCAATTCCCCCCATCGCCTCAACCGTGGCCTTCACGGTTACGCTTGAGTGCTCGGTATCGCTTTTGGCTTTACCCACAATCTCATTGGCCTCATCCGCCGAGGCCGCGGTGCGCCGCACGGTCGCGGTGATTTCATCGAGCGCCGCTGCCGTTTGTTCCAAAGTTGCCGCCTGCTGCTCGGTCCGGCGCGACAGATCATCCGACGCATGGGTCAGTTCATTGGCACTTGCGGTCACAGCTTGCGTGCTGCGCACCACCGCCCGCATGGTCTGCATCAACTGGTCGATCGCCTGATTAAAATCCATCCGCAGTTTTTTATAGTCGGCCGGAAACCATTCCTGCAGGCGGAACGTCAACTCACCTTTGGTCACCTTATCCAGCCCGGTCGTCATGGCATTCACCACGGCATCAAGCTGCTTCATGGCATCCTCACGCGCCGCCTCGTTACGCTTGCGCTCATATTCAGCACTCGCCCGTTCCACCTCCTGCTCCTCGCGCATCCGCTGATGGCCAAGGATCGAATCCCGGAACGATGACGTCGCCAGCGCCATTTCGCCAATCTCATCGTGCCGCGCCATGAACGGCACCGCCAACTCCAGATGCCCCTGCGCCAGCGTCCCCATATAGGCCGCCAGCGTTTTGATCGGCGCCACGACTTTACGCCGCACCAAAAACAGGCCCGCCAACACAATGAAAATCACCACGCCCAGTACACTCATCATTAGAATATTATAAAACTGCAACTGCGCCGCTGCCTGCGCCTCATTGGCGTCATCCGCCGCCGTCGCCTTCGCCACAATATCGTTGATCAACGCCCGGTGCGCCCGATAAATCTCGCCTAATTTGCTCATGGATTGCGCAATCGCCGGCTGATTATTCTGCGCGATCGCCGGCAGCACCACGTCATTCAACTGCTGCCAGAATTGCTGCACGTCGGCATCCGACGTCTGAGTCAATTCCACCCGCAAATCCTCGGGTAAATCCGCGCTCTGCCAATAGGTTTTTCGGTCGTTATATTGCGCCTGCAAATCCGCCAGTGATTTTTTATAATCCGCCACATCCGCTGGATTCTGAGCCGCCAAATTGGCGTCGAGATACGCCTCGATCACATATTCCGGCGGCGGCAGAATATCCCCCAGCAAATCCTTGCCTGCCGCGATATGCTCATACAACGGCCCGGTGATTTCCAGGTTGCGCAGCGCCAGACTGCTGATCCCCACAATGCTCAAAACCCCCAGGCAGGTTACAACACCAAACAGCAAGATGGAGCGGGAAATTGTAAAGCGCATCGGCGTCCTCAATCATTACGGAATGTGCTATCCCTGCCGCAAAATAATCAACAGCCGCTTAACGAACCCCGCCAAGCGGCTCAGCCGGATTTGATTTAAATCAAGGCAGCCGATGTTTTTAAGAATATTATAACAAAAGTTCGTCAAACGAACGAATTTCTGACACCATAAACCACAAGGGAAATACCATGCTCTCCAAGGAACAAAATGAATTCGTGACGCAAACCGGCCCCGGCACGCCGATGGGTGAATTATTCCGCCGCTACTGGATACCGGCCCTGCTGGCTGAAGAGCTGCCGGAGAATGATTGCGCACCGGTGCGGGTGAAACTGCTCTCCGAGCGGCTGGTGGCGATCCGCGACACGCAAGGCAAAACCGGCCTGATTGATGAATTTTGCCCGCACCGCGGGGCTTCATTATGGTTTGGCCGGGTGGAAGAGTGCGGCGTGCGCTGCCCCTACCACGGCTGGAAGTTCGGCGTGGATGGCCAATGCATTGATGTCCCCTCGGAGCCCGAGGAGAGCGGCTTTCGCGCCAAAATCAAACTCAAAAACTACCCGCTGGTGCTGCGCGGCGGCGTCTATTGGACCTATATGGGCCCGCTAGAAGACCAGCCGCCCCTGCCGGAATGGGAGTTCGCCATGGTGCCGGAGGGCCATGCGTTCATCTCCAAGCGGTTGCAGGAGTGCAATTATTTGCAAGCCATGGAAGGCGGCATCGACAGCTCGCACGTCTCCTTCCTGCATAGCGGTGACCTCAACCGCGACCCGCTCTTCAAAGGGGCCGCCGGCAACGAGCACCAGTTGGACTACAAGGTGTTCTTTGAAGTGGTGGACCACGCCAACGGGCTTTACATCGGCGCCCGCCGCAATGCCGCCCATGACAAATACTACTGGCGCATCACACCCTGGGTAATGCCGAGCTTCACCATGGTCGCCCCGCGCGGCGACCACCCGGTGCATGGGCATTTCTGGATTCCCAATGACGATGAAAACTGCACCGCCTGGTCTTACGATTACAAACCAGAACGCAAGCTCTACCCCGCCGAAATTGCCGCGATGAAGGACGGCAAGGGCGTACACGCCAAAACCATCCCCGGCACCTACCGCCCGGTTGCCAACAAGGACAATGACTACCTGATGGACCGCGACGCCCAACGCGCTGGGCTGACCTATAGCGGCATCGAGGGCATCGCCATCCAGGATGGCTCGTTGCAGGAGAGCATGGGGCCGGTGGTGGACCGCACCAAGGAGAACCTCACCACCTGCGACAACGGCATCATCATGGCACGGCTGAAACTCATCCGCGCCGCCAAGGCGCTGCGGGACAAAGGCACGCTACCACCAGGCCGCCTGCCGGAAGCCCAGCATGTGCGCTCGGCTGCCATATTGCTGGACCCAACAACCCACTTCGCGCAGGACGCCGAGACGCATTTCAAAGCCCGCACGCTTGAGCCGCATTCTTCAGTCTGACGTCCTTGCCGTCTCATAAATCACTGGCTCATCCCGCGCGGGGTGAGCCAGTTTTTTTATACGCGGCTGCCCTCCGCCGCCCCTGGCTGACGGCGGCGGATAAATCTGGAACACTGGCCTGCACCCATATCCAGGCATTGCATGACCACAGCCTTCCACGGACGATTATAAGTGCCCACCAGCATGATTCTGCTGGTGCTGCTGGCAGCCTTGCTGCACGCCTGCTGGAATGCGGTGGTGAAATCCAGCCCGGACAAGTTTCTCGACATCGTGCTGGTCACCGCCAGTGCGGCGCTAATCTCGGCGGTAACTTTGGTGTTTTTACCACTACCGGCGCTGGCGAGCCTGCCGTACGTGGCTACCTCGGTGCTGAGCCATGTGGTGTATTTCGCGATGGTCGGCGCGGTGTACCGCCTCGGGGATATGAGCCACGCCTACCCCATCATGCGCGGCGCCCCACCGTTGATCGTGGCATTGCTCAGCGTCCCGCTGCTGGGCGAGGCGCTCTCGGCCAGCGAATGGGCCGGGGTTTTGCTGATTTCCGGCAGCATCCTCAGCCTGCTGGTGGCGGCGCGGTGGCGCGGCAATGTCTCCGCCAGTTCCACCATACTGGCCCTGCTCAATGCCGGGGTGATCGTTTGCTACACATTGGTGGACGGCACCGGCGTACGGCTCTCCGGCCAGCCGGTTGCCTACACCATGTGGATGTATGTGCTGACCGGACCACTGATTTTGGCCTGGGCGCTGAAATACCGCCGCGGCCGGGTACTGCCGCATTTTCGCGCCCGCTGGCCATTGGGGTTACTCGGCGGCGCCTGCACCCTGGCCGCCTATATTTTAATTCTATTCGCCATGACCCGCGCCCCCATCGCCATGGTGGCCGCATTACGAGAATCCGCCATCATCTTCGGCACCATCATTTCGGTCCTGGTCCTAAAAGAACGCGCCGGCCTAAGCCGCACAATAGCCGCCGCAACCATTATGCTGGGGATTGTGGTTATTAAGCTGGGGTAGGGCTTTGGTGTTGCGATGGTGGGATACGCTACGCTAACCCAGCGTCCCGGAAGCAGAATTTGCCAGGCTATTGATTGTAGGGTGGGTTAGCGTAGCGTAACCCACCGCTGAAAGGAGCGCTTTGTCATTGGCTTGATACCGTTCCACCCTATGTTGCCCACCACGCCGATGATGGGTCACGCTGCGCTAACCCACCCTACGCTTCCTAGGCATTGTAGGGCGGATGAGCAACGCGTAATCCGCCATTCTTCTTGGGGTCAGACGTTATTCAAAAAACTCTTCATCAATTTTTTTGAAATAAATCGTTTCCTCGATCCGGCAACCAACGTTATGGCGGATCATCAGCTTCGTCAGTTGATCACCATCAACAAGCACAATTCTTTTACTCAAAAATTCTGCAGTTTCCCGTGCTGATGAAGAAAACATTGATGTCGTTACGAAAAGACCTTTTGATGCTTTATGGCGGTCCAGACTACCAAAAAAATCCCTAATTGCACCCGAACCAATATTATTTCCGATCGCATAACGCTTTGCTTGAATATAAACACGGTCTAGCCCCAACGCATCCTGATCAATAACGCCGTCAACGCCATCATCGCCACTGCGGCCCAAAGCCCGGCCAGCTTCAGCTACCGAGCCGCCAAAACCCATGCCCAACAACAAATTTACAATAAGCCTTTCAAAAAAATCTGGTGGTGCCGCAAGTATGCGTTCCAAAAGCTCCTGCGCTAAGGAAGCATTAATTTTGTGATGGGCGGCCCGCATAATTTCGTCTGGTGTGGCTTCATGTTTATCAACCGAAATATCATTACTTTTAGCAGTGCTATTGACGATATTCCCATCCGTATCGGATTTCTCTACAAAATTCCTGAATTCTTCGAATTGCTTCAAATAGCCATTATTTATTGCCTTGGGCTTTGATTCAGAACTTTTTGTCCCCGTGACGTGATTTTGAAATGTCCCCGGCGAGTGAGCTCAATGAGTCCAGCTTTACCTAAGTATGTCTTGGCCCAATGAACCCGATTAGCGAATAATGTCTGTTTACCCGACGGAAGCAGTATCGCACGATCTTCGGATGACAAACCCAACTGATCTGCCAGAATTTCAACGACATCAGATATTCTAACTTCCCCCGACGATGCTGAGGTCAGCACGGCGAGCATAAGGGATTGATAATCGGGAATGGCCATGACCCAAGGTTAGCCAACTCAGCAAAATCTGCAATGCTGACGACACAGGGTCGAAAGCAGACCAAAAAAGTGTGAGACGCCGCCCTTCCTTCTAGTCATTCCCGCGAAAGCGGGAACCTCCCAATTTGAGAAGGTTCCCGCTTTCGCGGGAATGACGGGGGGTTGTTTGATTGTAAGCCATGCACCCCCCACCCTCACCCCAAATACCGCGCCGTCAAATGCGCCTCAAACGCCTTGGGGTTCAGCGCCTCACCAGTCGCGTGGCATAACAATTCATTAAAGCCCAAACTGGCCCCATAATGATGCACATTCTCATTCAACCAAAATCTCAACGGCGATAAATCACCTTTGCCAAACGCCGCATCCAGCCCCGGAATCGCCCGCCGTGCCGCGGCCATCAATTGTGCGGCGGCCATCGCGCCCAGCGTGTAGGTGGGGAAGTAGCCGAACAAGCCGCAATGCCAATGAATATCCTGCAGGCAACCGCGCCTGTCATCAGGCGGCGTAATGCCCAGCAGAGCGTGAAACCCCTCATTCCAGGCGCCCGGCAAATCCGCCACCGCCAAATCGCCCGCCATCAGCGCCTGCTCCAGCCTAAAGCGCAGCAGCACATGCGCCGGGTAGGTCATCTCATCAGCTTCCACCCGGATGAAACTGCGCTCCACATGCCGCAACCGCGATTTCAGCGCCGCCGCGGAAATGTCCCGCGCAAATGTGCGGCTCAACACCGGCGCCAGATACGATAAATACGCATCCGTGCGCACCGCCTGCATCTCAATGATGAGCGACTGGCTTTCATGCACCGCACTGCCAGCCGCCTCGCCCACCGGCTGGCGGCGGTAGGCGGCGGGTAAATTCTGCTCGTAAATTCCATGGCCGGTTTCATGCAGCGCTCCCATCAGGGCGGCGCACACATCGGCTTCGTCATAACGGTTGGTAATCCGCACATCGGTGGGCGTGCCGCCGCAAAACGGGTGGGCTGAGCGGTCCAGCCGCGCATGGGTATAATCCAGCCCCGCCGCTTCTGAGAGATGCTGGCATAGCGTTTCCTGCATTGCCTCGGGGTAGGGCCCTGGCGGCATCGCGGGGGCCGGGTTGGCAAGCTGGCGGGCTTCAGCCGCCGGCAAAGCGGTTTGCAAAAACGCCGCATACTCAGCAAACACCGGCGTCACATCCGCGGCAGTCACCCCACGCTGAAAACTGGCCAGCAAAGCATCGTAGGGTGAAACCCCCAGTGCCGCGCCCAGAATTTCAGCTGACTCTCGGGCCAAATTCACCACCTCGGTCAGCGGTGCTTGCACCAGCGCAAAATCGGATGTCTGGCGGGCGGTGCGCCAGATTGTTTCACAATGCGAATTGGCGCGCGACACCGCCTCCACCAAATCCTGCGGCAGCGCCGTGGCACGCTTATGCGCCTCCTGCATCAGGGCAAAATTAGCCGCCTCCCAAGGCGCGGCGGGCGCTGTGGCGGCGGCAAAATCCTCTGCCACCTGCGGGGCTGTCAGCAGCTCATGCGCCAGCCCCGCCAGCACCGCCACCTGTTCGCCCCGGGCCTCCGCCCCGCCATCCGGCATCATCGCCGAGGCATCCCAGCCCAGCACCGCCGCCGCCTCATTCAAGGTGGCAATCCGGCCAAAGGCCGCCCTCAGGCGCTCATATGCAGTCATGGTTCGCGCAACCTCTTGCGAGCGTAGAAGAAAAATTCAAACACCAGCACCAGGGCGAAGCCAAACCAGGTGAGTTCATACTGGTAATGATTATTCGGCGGGCGCGGCAAACTCTGCGCCGGTTCCGGCAACGGCGAACCCGGCGGCGGCAGCGGCCCCATCGCCACCAGCGCGAACGGTGCCACATTGGTAAGGCCCATGTCGGCGCCAATTTTCGCGGTATTCAGCGTATAATACAGCCCGTGCGCCACATCATCGGTCCCGGCAAACAAGCCGCCGGTATCAGATTGATGGATATACCCCACCGCCTGCGCCTCGCCAGCCGGCATGGCCATGGCCTCAGGGCGTTTCTGCGGCACCCAGCCCAGGTCCACCAGCACCACCGGCCCGCTATCCGGCTGGAACGGCATCACCAGCTCACCGCCCTCAATCGGGCCATTCGGGCTGTCATGCACCTCGTCGCTATATAAAACCGCCTTCCCCGCGATCCAGTGGCCCTGAATGCTCACCTTCTCAAAGCGCGTTGGCTGCGCCGGCATGGGAATCGGCGGGGCGATCTCGGCGGCGTGAATCTGCGCCAGAATACCTTCCTTCCACACCAGCCGCTGCGACTGCCAGACCCCCAGCGCGATGAGGATCCAGAATAGAATGAAGGCGGCGATGCCGGGGTTTTTCAGGCGGCGGTATTTATTCATGACACATAAAAAGGGCCGCTCACGCGGCCCTTTCGGTATTCAGCCGGCAACAATCGCGCTGCGGCCCAGGTAGTAGATGCACACGAACAGAAACAGCCACACCACGTCCACAAAATGCCAGTACCAGGCGGCGGCTTCAAAGCCGAAGTGCCGCTGCGGGGTGAATTGATGGCGCATGGCGCGGATCAAACACACGATCAAAAAGCCGGTACCGATGATCACGTGGAAGCCATGGAACCCGGTGGCGATAAAGAACGCCGAGGGGAACACGCCGCCATGGTAAAAATTGAACGGCGAATGGGTATATTCCCAAGCCTGCCCGCAAAGGAACGCCAAGCCCAGCAGCACGGTGACAGCCAGCCCCTGCACGGTGCCCTTGTTGTCGCCTTCCAGCAGGCAATGATGCGCCCAGGTGACAGTGGTGCCCGACAGCAGCAGAACCATGGTATTGAACAGCGGAATCGCAAACGGGTCGATGGTGGTGATTCCCATCGGCGGCCAGACCGGCGCCATCGCGTAGCCCATTTTGTCCGGGTAGAAGAAATAATTGAAATAGTTCCAGAAGAACGAGACGAAGAACATCACTTCCGAGGTAATGAACAAGGCCATGCCGTAGCGCAGGCCAATCTGGGTGATCATTTTATGCAGGCCAGGAACCGCAGATTCCCGCACCACATCGCGCCACCACACATACATGGTGCTCATCGCGCCCATCAGCCCAATCGCCAGCAGAATGTAATTGCCAAAATGCGCGGCAAAAATAATGCCGCCCGCCACGCACATAGCGGACATGGCGCCAAATACCGGCCAGATGCTGGGGTCAACCAGATGATACGGATGCGGAACCGTCGATTTGATCTGGCTACTGGCTGTGTGAACTTCTGCGCTCATCGTCTCTCTCTCATCCCTTGGTTTCCCGATTACCACATCTGCCCATATTCGTGTAGCTTTACCAGCGCAATCGCATAGATCAGCAGACAGAACCCGCCCAAAACGGCCAGCAGCAAATAATTCCGTCCCCGGCGGCGGCGCTTGAACTCCGCCAGCATTTCAGGGGTCCAGTTCCGGCTGTCGATCATAGCAACCGGTCAAAGGCGCAAGCGCCAAACAGCAGGAACAGGTACAAAATCGAAAAACGGAACGCGGCCTTGGCCGGTGCGTCTTTGGTCAGGCTGACGCCTTTTTCATCCTGGCGGTCGGTCAGCACGCGCCACGCATGATAGATGAACGCAACCCCCAGCACGGCGGCCGAGACACCGTAAATCCAGCCCAGCAGGCCGAACACTACCGGCGTCAGCGTCAACGGCACCAGAATGAGGGTATAGATGAACACATTCCAGCGGGTGTAGCGGGCACCCTTCACCACCGGCAGCATCGGCACCCCGGCGCGCTGGTAATCACCAGAGGCATAGAGTGAGAGCGACCAGAAATGCGGCGGGGTCCAGACAAACGCAATCAGGAACAGCAGCACCGGCAGCAAACTCACCGAGCCAGTGGCCGCGGTCCAGCCGATCACCGCCGGAAACGCGCCCGCCGCGCCGCCGATGACGATGTTCTGCGGCGTGCGGCGCTTCAGCCACATGGTGTAAACAAACACGTAAAACGCAATCGAAAACGCCAGCACAAACGCCGCCACCAGATTGGTGGCCAGCGCCATCAGCAGCACCGAGAATACCGAGAGCACGATACCATAGGCCAGCGCCGCCCCCGATGCGATCCGCCCAGCCGGGATCGGGCGCGAGGCGGTGCGTTTCATGATCGCATCGATATCGCGGTCGTACCACATATTGATGGCACCGGCGGCACCGGCGGCAATGGTGATGCACAAAATCGCGGTCATCGCGAGAATCGGATTCAGATGCACCGGCGCGATGATCAGGCCGATAGCACCGGTAAACACAACCAGGGTCAGCACCCGCGGTTTCAGCAGCGCGATCCAGTCGCGCGCCTCGGCGCCTAGCTCGGTTGAATTAACGAAAACCGACTCACTCATGATCCCGCTCAAACCCTTATTCATAAAACATCATGCCCGCTCGCGCGGGCATAACGCCTTTGGTGATTAACCAGCCAGACCTTACTGGATGACCGGCACGTCCTCGAACGTGTGGTGCGGCGCCGGTGAGGGCACGGCCCACTCCAGAGTTGTTGCGCCCTCGCCCCAGTAATTATCCGCCAGCTTCTCTTTCGAGGTGAAGATCCGATAGAGAATATAGAAGAACACCGCGGTCGATGCACCCGAGATCATCGCGCCGACCGAGGACACAAAGTTCCACCCGGCGAAAGCATCAGGATAATCCGGATAGCGGCGCGGCATGCCGGCCAGGCCCAGAAAATGCTGCGGGAAGAAGGTCAGGTTCACACCGATGAAGGTGGTCCAGAAATGCACCTTGCCCCAGAATTCCGGATAGGGGTGGCCAGACATTTTGCCGATCCAGTAATAGAACCCGGCAAAAATCGCGAACACTGCGCCAAGCGAGAGCACATAATGGAAATGCGCAATCAGAAAGTAGTCGTTGTGCAATTCCTGATCGAGACCCGCATTGGCCAGCACCACGCCGGTCGCGCCGCCGATGACGAACAGGAAAATAAAGCCAATCGCCCACAGCATCGGGGTTTTGAACTCGATCGAGCCGCCCCACATGGTGGCAATCCACGAGAAGATTTTAATGCCGGTCGGCACCGCAATCACCAATGTGGCCACTTCAAAATACACCCGGCTGTCGGTTGAAATACCGGAGATGAACATGTGGTGCGCCCACACCACAAAGCCCACGAACCCGATGATCACCATGGCGTAGGCCATGCCGAGGTAGCCAAAGATCGGCTTCTTGGAGAAGGTGGAGACTACATGGCTGATGATACCGAAGGCCGGCAAAATCATGATGTAAACTTCCGGATGCCCGAAGAACCAGAACAGATGCTGGAACAGCACCGGATCACCGCCGCCGGCCGGCTCGAAGAACGAGGTGCCAAAGTTGCGGTCCATGATCAGCATGGTGACAGCACCAGCCAATACCGGAATGGCGAGCAGCAGCAGGAACGCGGTGACCAGAATCGCCCACACGAACAGCGGCATTTTATGCATGGTCATGCCAGGGGCACGCATGTTCAAAATGGTGGCGATGAAGTTGATCGCGCCCAGCAGCGAGGAAATACCAGCCAGATGCAGCGAGAACAATGAAAAATCGGTGGCGATGCCGGGCGAATAACGCGCGTTATCGAGCGGCGGATAGATCGTCCAGCCAGCCCCAGTGCCGTCGCCGATCAACAGGCCGAGCATCACGAAAATGAAGCCCATCACCAGGAACCAGAAACTCATGTTGTTCAGGCGCGGGAAGGCCATATCAGGCGCGCCGATCATCATCGGCACGAACCAGTTACCAAAACCACCGATCAACGCAGGCATCACCATCCAGAAGATCATGATCAAGCCGTGCGCGGTAATGATGGCGTTCCATTCGGTGCCGCTGCTGATGATATGATTATGCGGATACATCAACTGGGCGCGCATCAGCATAGAGAGAATGCCACCGACACATCCACCAATAACCGCTGACGTGATATACAGCGTGCCGATATCCTTGTGGTTGGTGCTCATCAACCAGCGGCGGACAAACCCCGGCTTGGCGTGGCCGTGGTCACCATGCGCGCCTTGCGCATGACCATCGTGGGCGTGCTCGTCGTGTGTCGTGGAGGACATCAATTAGCGCTCCTTAGCAAAAATAAAATGATCATTTGGCAATAGCTAGGTCGGCAAACTCATTCACCGGTAACGGCGAAGATAACGGACGCGGCGTGTAGCTGTTCATCACGTAATTGGCCTGCGCCACCTTGATCCAGGCCAGATAGTCATCCATCGAGACCGCCTTGATCTCGATCGGCATGGCATCGTGATTGACGCCGCAAATCTGGTTGCATTCACCATAATAGGTGCCGATTTTCGGAATGATCGTCCAGCTTGTCAGCATGGTGCCAGGCACCGCGTAGCGCTGCACGCCCAGCGACGGCAGATAAAACCCGTGCAAAACATCGGCGCTGGTGATCTCAAACTTAATTTTCTTGCCAACCGGCACCACAATCGGGTGGTCAACCGAAAGCCGGCGGATCTCGCCCGGCTGCAATTTGTCGTCGGGGATCATGTAGCTGGTATAGTCCAGCCCCGGCACCGCGTCGTATTTATACTCCCAGTACCATTGATGACCGGTCACCGTGATGGTCATGTAGGGGTTGGAGTCGTCAGCTTCATAATAGATCAAGCTGATCGACGGCACGATGATCACCGCCAGCAGCAGCGTCGGGATGACGATCCAAATCACCTCGACCAGCGTATTATGGGTGAAATGCGCAGGGGTTTTATTTTTCGCTGAATTGAAGCGCAACAAAACAAAGGCCATCAATAAGCCGACAAATCCCACGATGCCGGTCATGATCCACAGCACGTACTTCATCAGCCAGTCGATATGCTCTTCCATCGGGCTGCCCGGCACCGGCAGCCACATCTGCCAATCATGCGGCGCATTCACATAAGCATCCGCAGCGGCTGTCGGGTCGGCGGACTGCGCCAAGGCCGCGTGGCCGCCTAAGCCAACCAGCAGCACAACCCCAAAGACCCAACCCAAAACCCGATTCATCCGCATTATCCTGAGTACCTGCCCGTTCCGTTTAGCCGACCCGGTTAAGCCCTCCTGATATAAGGCCAACCAAAGAAGATCAAGACAAACCAACCGGAGACTTTTAATTGATTACTCAGTTACCTCAGTTTTTTAACTGTATCAGCCTGAATAAGCTCATCGGGCGCATCGGCCGGATGGTGGCAGATTTAAGGTCGGTTTCCGCGAACATATGGTTCAAATGGAAGTCCGGGTGCCAGCCGAGCAGCGAGGAGGCCGGCGCCATGGCGCGTTCCACCCACCAGACCGGGCCGCGCTCAGCCGCAAAATGATTCACAAATAAAATTGTGCCACCCGGGCGAACCACCCGCTTCAGCTCCGCCACCAGCGCCTGCGGGTTAGGCACCACGCTGGCCACGAACATCGCCACCGCAATATCGAACTGGCCGGTCTCAAAGCTGGTAGCCTGCGCGTCCATCTCCAGCAGGGCTTCAATATTGCGCAGGTTCATCTCCGCCACCCGCTCACGGGCCAGACGCAGCATATTGGTCGACAAATCAATCCCGGTGACACGCTTGTCCGCCGCGTAAAGCGGCAGGGCCAGGCCGGTCCCCACGCCCACTTCCAGCACTTTCGGCCCGGAGGCTGCGTTCACCGCAGCCACCGCAGAGCGGCGGGCATGGCCGGAAATCAGGCCAAAACCGAAATCATACAACCCTGCCCAGCGCCGGTACGCGGTACGCACCGCATCGGCATCCAGCGGGCGCTTCGGCCCGTTGGCACGCGAGCTTAAGGAACCGACATTGAGTGTTTCAGCCGCGGTGCCGTAAATTTCAGACATGCAAAACCCTTGATCGTCATAAAATTGCAACCGGACCTTGGCCTAGAACAGGGTGCCAAGGCAATGGGCAAACGCATTTTAAGCCTGTCAGGTTTCCTGCAGTTTCAGGCTTTTGAGAGTGACTCCGCGACGAGTTTCACGAATTCCGCCGGATTTTCCGGCACCTCGCCCTCTTGCAATTTGGCCAAATCCAACAGCAAATCCGCCTGTTTGCCCGGCTCCGGCTGGCTCGCGAGCGCCTTGATCCAGCCATGCGCCGGGTTGATCTCCAGCCGCGGTGCCGGGCCATAAACTGGCCGGCCCGCCCGGCGCATCAGCCGCTGCATGGCCAAATCCGGCCCGGTTTTATCGGCCACCAGCATCGCCGGGCTACCCGACAACCGGGAAGAAGCCACCACCGCCGAGACCTTGCTGCCCAGCGCCGCCGCCAGCGCGGCGCACAAAGCGGCGACATCCTCAGCCGGTTCCGCCGCCTCAAACAAGCCGCTGGCCTGGCTGGCGCTCTGCAGCTTCTTTTCTTTGTAGCTCTCCAATCGGGCCGGCCAGAATGCATCGATCGCATCGGCCAGCAGCAACACCTCATAGCCCTTGGCGGCAAAGCCCTCCAATTGCGGCGAAGTCTTCAGCGCCGCCGCATCGGCGCCGGCCAGATAATAAATCGCCTCCTGCCCTTCCGGCATCCGGGCGATATACTCATCCAGGGTCGTGGCCTCCTCTTTGGTCGAGACAAAGCGCAGCAACCCGGCAATTTCAGCCGCGTGGCCGGTATCCTCGTAGATGCCTTCCTTCAGGATAACCCCGAAATTCTCCTGGAACGGTTTGAACTCAGCAGCGTCCTTGGCCTTGGTTTTAAGTTCAGAGAGCACCCGGTTCACCAGAGCTTTGCGGATTTTATCCAAAACCGGCGTCGATTGCAGAATTTCGCGGCTCACATTCAGCGGCAAATCCTCGGTATCCACAATCCCCACCACGAAGCTCAGCCACGAGGGCAGCAACTTCGCGTCATCAGTGATGAACATCCGCTTCACATGCAGCCGCACCTTGGAATCGCGGTTCTCCTCCACCGCCATGAACGGCTTCGAGGACGGGATGAACAGCAGCGCCGAAAATTCCAGCGTGCCCTCGGCCCGCCAATGGATCGTCGCCCAGGGCTCGTCGAACATATGGCCGAGGTGGCGATAAAATTCGGTGTAATCCTGCTTGGAAATATCAGCCTTCGGCTTGCGCCACAGCGCGGCCCCTTCGGTAATGGCGGCAAACTTGCCGTCCCGCTCCAGCTCAATGGGAATCGCGATATGGTCCGCCCATTTGCGGATCACATGCTCAATGCGCATCGGCTCCAGAAAATCCTCGGCATCGGGTTTGATGTGCAGAATAATCGTGGTCCCGGCCTCCTCGCGGCTGGCGGGCATCAACGTGTATTGGCCGCGCCCGGCGGATTTCCATTCCCAGGCGTGCAAACTGTCCACCTTGCGCGAAATCACCTCCACCTCATCGGCCACCATGAAGGCGGAGTAGAACCCCACACCGAACTGCCCGATCAGATTAGGCCGGTCCTCCGGCTTGGTATTGGCCAGCGTGGCGGTGAAGGCCGAAGTGCCCGAGCGGGCAATGGTGCCCAGATGCTCGGCCAGCTCATCCTTGCTCATGCCGGTGCCGGAATCAGCAATGGTGATGGTTTGCGCCAGTTTATCAACCGAGATTTTAATCGCCGGATTTTCCGGCAGCGCCAGGGTTTCATCAGACAGCGCCATAAACCGGCGGCGGTCAGTCGCATCGGCCGCATTCGCCACCAGTTCGCGCAGAAAAATCTCGCGGTCCGAATACAGCGAATGCACCACCAGATCGAGCAAACGCCCCACCTCGGCACCAAAATTCCGGGTCTCGGGGGCGGCGGTCTCAACGGTATTTGTCTCGGTCATTTAATAATCTCCCTGCAAGCGCCCGTGAGTTAGGCGCGGTGAAGCAAATGTTCAAGAATTGGCGCTTGCAATCGATGGCATTCGCCCCAACACTTGATGCCATGTCCGGATTCTCCCCGCGGGTTAAGGCGGTGCTTGGCCCCACCAATACCGGCAAAACCCACCTCGCCATTGAGCGGATGCTTGGCCATTCCTCGGGCATCATCGGCTTCCCGCTGCGGCTGCTGGCGCGGGAAAATTACGACCGCATGGTGCTGCGCAAAGGTGTTAAAAACGTCGCCCTCATCACCGGCGAGGAAAAAATCGTCCCCCCCGGCGCCAAATATTTCTCCTGCACGGTGGAAGCCATGCCGCTTGACCGCCGGGTGGAATTCCTGGCGGTCGATGAAATCCAGCTCTGTGCCGACCCTGACCGCGGCCATATCTTCACTGACCGCCTGCTGCACGCCCGCGGGCTGGTGGAGACCATGTTCCTGGGTGCTGAGACCATCCGCCGCCTGCTCAAACGGCTGATCCCGGATGCCGAGATCGAAACCCGCCCCCGGCTCTCCGACCTCACCTACGCAGGCCCCGCCAAACTCTCCCGCCTGCCGCCGCGCTCGGCCATCGTGGCGTTTTCCAGCACCGAGGTTTACGCCATCGCCGAAGCGGTGCGGCGGCGGCGCGGCGGCTGCGCGGTGGTGATGGGCCGGCTATCACCCCGCACCCGCAACGCCCAGGTGGCGCTGTATCAGGCCAAGGAAGTCGATTTCCTGGTGGCGACGGACGCCATCGGCATGGGGTTGAACATGGATGTCGACCATGTCGCCTTCGCGGGTCTCTCCAAGTTTGACGGCCACCGCCCCCGCCTGCTGCAAGCCCCGGAAATCGCTCAGATCGCCGGACGCGCCGGGCGCGGCATGCGCGACGGCACCTTTGGCGTGACAGCGAACTGCCCGCCGCTGGCCGATGAGCTGGTCAATGCCGTGGAAAGCCACGCCTTCGAGCCGCTGGAACAGCTCTGCTGGCGCAATTCGGCGCTGGATTTCACCTCCACCGACGCCCTGTTGGCCAGCCTGATGCAGCCCCCGCCAGTCGCTGGTTTGGTGCGCGGCCAGGACGCCACCGACGCCATGACCCTGGCCACCCTCTCGATGGACCCCGACATCCGCAAAGCCGCGCACGGCCGCATTGCCACCCGCATGCTGTGGGACGCCTGCCAGATCCCGGATTTCCGCAAACTCGCCAATGACTGGCACGCCAAACTCTGCGCCCGCGTGTTCCTGCACCTGCGCCACGACAAAACCCTGCCGGTGGATTGGATCGCCAGCCAGTTCGAGGGGCTGGATAAAACCGAGGGTGATATCGACACCCTGATGCAGCGTCTGGCCGACGTGCGCGTTTGGGCCTATATCACCGCGCGGGCGGATTGGATGAAAGATGCCACCCCCTGGCAAAACCGTGCCCGCGAGATCGAGGATAAAATCTCGGACACGCTGCACGAAAAACTGATGGCACGGTTTGTCGATAAACGGGCGGCACATTTAACCAGGCGGCTGGAGGCGAAAGAGACGGAAGACCTACTCTCAGTGGTATCAGCCCGTGGCGTGGTGCTGGTGGAAGGCCATGAAGTTGGCCGGATCGACGGCTTCAACTTCCACCCTGACCCTTCCACCCAGGGCCAGGAGAAAAAACTGGTGCTGCGGGCGGCCAGACGCGCCTTGGCGCAGGAAATGCCGCGCCGGATTCTGCGCGCGGAACTGGCCCCCGATACCGAATTCAGCATCTCACCCACCCAGCGCATCGTCTGGGAAGGTGCTGAGATCGCCCGGCTGCGCAAAGGGGCCGGCATCATGCGCCCGGCGGTGGAAATTCTGCCCAGCGAGTTTATCGACGGTGCCGCGCGTGAGCGCCTGCGCATCCGGCTGGCCGCCTACATGGCCGCCAGTGTGGACACTAAACTGGCACCGCTGGCCGCCGTGATGGCAGCGCCACCGCCAACCCTGCGCGGCGTGGTGCACCGGCTTGGCGAAGCGCTGGGCGTACTGCCGGGTGAAATCGGCACCCCAGCCGAAAAAGCCGCCCTCAAGCCGCTGGGCATCGTAGCCGGACGCTTCGCCTTGTTTATGCCCGCCCTATTAAAACCCAGCGCCGCCGCCATGCGGGCCTTGCTCTGGGCGCTGTGGAACGGCGTGGAAACACCCCGCCTGCCACCCGCAGGGCTGGTCTCCATCCCCGCCTCCAGCAACCCGGACTTTGCTTTCATGATGGGCTGGCTGCCGGCTGGTCCCGTCATGTTGCGCCTGGACATCGCCGAAAAGCTCGGCGGCGAATTACACTACCTCATCCGCAAGCAACCGGTGGTGCTGCCAGCCAATCTGGCGTCGCGCATGTCGCTGAAGCCGGAGCACCTGCCAACCGTGCTGAACGTGCTGGGCCTGCGGATTATTCCCGCCGCCACCCTGGGGCCAAAATTCTTTGGCCCTCCTACCCCGCCATTGCTGGCACGGCGCAAACATGTAGCGGTGAAAGCTGCCGCGCCGCCGCCGCCGCCGGAGCCGTTACCCGATAGCCCGTTTGCAGCGCTCGCCGCTTTAAGGCGCAACGCCTCCTGATGCCGCAGGACGAGGATAAAGCCTGGCAGCGGCTGGATAAGTTTTTATTCTTCGCCCGCTTCTGCAAAAGCCGGGCGGTCGCGGGCGAACTCATTGAGACCGGCGCGGTGCGCATCAACCGCCAGCCCACCGTCAAACCGCACGCCAAATTGCGCCCCAACGATGTCATCACCTTACCGCTTCCCGCCGGCGTGGTGGTGGTGCGGGTACTGGCCTTGAGCACCCGCCGCGGCCCCGCTGCCGCCGCCCGATTACTTTACGAAGAGCTAGCCTAACCCTTGCGTAAATTCACATCCACGCGCATATCCGGCTCCAAGTTTCGACCTTCAGGAGTGGCTAATGACCTACGTGGTCACCGAAAATTGCATCAAGTGTAAGTTCATGGATTGTGTGGAAGTCTGCCCGGTGGACTGCTTCTACGTTGGCGAAAACATGCTGGTCATTCACCCCGATGAATGCATTGACTGTGGCGTGTGCGAACCCGAATGCCCGGCCGAGGCGATTTTGCCCGATAGCGACAACCGCGCCACCGCCTGGATCGAGCGCAACCGCGATTTGGCCAAATCCTGGCCGAACATCACCCGCAAGGGCACCCCGCCCGATGATGCCGACGAGTGGAAAGACAAACCCGGCAAAGAGGCGATGCTGTCGCTCGAACCCGGCCAGCCATAGGTTTTCTCGCGGCTGGCGTGACGTAACCCGGTTTTTGTGATACATGGCATTCCCGTGAACCGGGTGAATGCCCCCGGTGGTTGTATCGGGGAGCGAGATGAGCAAGTCAGAGAAGGTTGGAAAAAAGTCGGCCGCTGCCGCTGCGGTAAAGCCTGCAGCCAAAGCGACCCCGCCCGCCAAAGTAAAAGCCACCAAACCCGCACCTGTTAAGCCCGCACCTGTTAAGCCCGCGCCCGCTAAGGCAGCGCCCGCCAAGGCCGCCGCCAAAACGCCCCCTAAACCTGAACCAAAAGCAGTAAAACCATTGCCCACTCAAGTTAAGCCGAAGCCCGAACCCAAAGCCGCGGTCAAACCTGCCGTAGTGAAGCCTGCCGCGGCCACGCCGGCCAAAGCCGCCGCGAAACCTGCTGAAAAGCCCGCCGTGAAAGCCACCGCCAAGCCAGCGCCAAAAGCCGCTCCCAAACCCGAGGCCAAACCCGCCGCGAAACCGGCCGTGAAACCGGCGAAAGCCGCCGAAACCGCAGCCCCCAAGCCGGTTGCCAAGCCAGCCGCTGAACCCGCCCCCAAGGCCGAAGCGCCGCGTCCGGCCCCGGCCCCAATCCCGGCCATGGTCCCGCCCGCGCCGCCGCCGCCACCGGCCTCACATTCCGGCGTCATCTCCGGCCCAATGCGCCCGATGGCCCCGCCCCGCGCCATGGCCAAAGCCGAAATCTTCGTCGATGGCGACTATGTGGTTTACCCCACCCACGGCGTCGGCAAAGTAGAACGCATCGCCACTGAGGAAATCGCCGGCCATACACTCGAACTCATCCACATCACCTTCGATGAAAACCGCATGAAGCTACGGGTGCCCACCAACAAGGCCCGCACGGCCGGGTTGCGTAAACTCGCCTCCGCCAAACAATTCTCCGACGTGCTTGCCACCCTCAAAGGCCGCGCCCGCATCAAACGCACCATGTGGTCACGCCGCGCCCAGGAATACGAAGCCAAAATCAACTCCGGCGACCCGCAAGCCATCGCCGAAGTGGTGCGCGATCTGCACCGCAACGCCGGCCAGCCCGACCAGTCATTCTCCGAACGCCAAATCTACGAATCAGCCCTCGACCGCCTGGCCGCCGAATACGGTGCTTTGGAAAAAATCGACAAAGCCACCGCCATCGAACGCCTGATCGCACATCTAAAATCCGAGTAAGGGCAAATGAGGTCAAGGAGCGTTGCCCCTGAAACCCCCACCAAAGGCTCAACCTTTGGAAACTCGTAGTTAAGTTTAAGAAAAGGGGCCGCTCGCTGGTGTTGAAACACCAATGGGCGGTCCCTTTTTTTAAACTTTAAGGATTCTAAGGGCCGTGCCCTTAGCGGGGTCCAGGGGCAGAGCCCCTGGCCTTACTTCCCCTTACCGGCTGTTACGCTGGCCGAAGAGTTGCAGCAGAAATAGGAACAGGTTGATGAAATTCAGGTACAGCGTGAGCGCGTCATACACGCTGCGTTTGCCGGCCATGTCCATGCCGTAGGCGCCGCCATATTGCAGGTAGCTGGTTTTGATCCGCTGGGTGTCGTAGGCGGTGAGGCCCGTGAAGATCAGCACGCCCAGGATGCTCACGGCAAACTGGATCGCTGCCGAGTGCAGGAACAAATTCACCAGCATGGCGATAATGATGCCGATCAGCCCCATGATCAGGAAGCTGCCGAACTTGGTCAAATCGGTTTTGGTCACGTACCCAAACAGGCTGGTGCCGGCGAAGGTTCCGGCGGTGACAAAGAACACCGAGGCGATGGAGGTTTGGGTATAGACAATGAAGATATTCGTCAGGCTGGCGCCCATCGCCGCGCAAAACGCCCAGAATAAAATCTGCGCGGTCTGGGTGGAGAGTTTATTCACACCGAAGCTCAGCACCATCACAAAGACCATCGGCGAAAAAATCGCGGCGTAGGCCAGCAATGTGGGGCGGTACACCATGCTGCCATCGGCGGCTTGCACCAGCGGGTAGAAGGCGTTCATGGCGGAGGTGTGAGAAATTAGCAGCGCAATGATGCCGGTGAGCAGGAGGCCGGAGGCCATCCAGTTATACACCCGCAGCATGTAGCTGCGCAGACCTTGGTCGAGCAGCGCCGAGCCGGTGTCAGCGCGGTAACCGGCCTGGGCGGTGCGGTAGGAGTTGCCGTCAGGATTGAAAGCCATGGAGACTGAATTCCTTTTTTGAGTGGCTAGATGCCACGCCACATATTTCGCTTTTTCGGGTGGTTTTTCAAGTCTAATCGGGTAAGACGCCACCTTCACCTGTCACGGCGAGGCGGCTTAGCGCCGCCACTGGCATATTTTGCTTATGGCGGCTTAGCGCCGCCACCAGCCCCGCTTCTTATCCGCAACCGGCGCGTCGGCGTCGATGATGGTCGGCTGCACCACCGGCGCGGGCGGCGTTGCTGCTGCTGGCTCGGCTTCCTGAACCGCGGCTTCCAGAGCTTCAGTAGCCATCATGGCGGCCGGAAGCGCTTGCGCCTCGCTTATCGGCACACCAGTCATCGCCATTTCGGGCTGCAGCGCCATGCGGGCTGCAGCACGAATTCGGGCGGCTTCCTCTTCGGCGCGTTCCGCCGCCTCGAAAATATCCGCAACGTCGGCGTAAACCGGCTCCGGCACATAGGCTGGCGGCGCATAGGCCGGTGCCTCCACTGGTGCAGCATCACCCTCAGAGGCGGGCTTACGGCGGCGGCCCCCGCGTGAGCGGCGGCGGCGGGCCGGTTCTCCCAAGCCATCAGCGGCTTCAG
Source organism: Acidocella sp. (assembly GCA_031291755.1). Taxonomy (GTDB): domain Bacteria; phylum Pseudomonadota; class Alphaproteobacteria; order Acetobacterales; family Acetobacteraceae; genus Acidocella. Next base: position 95,076 of record JARLIK010000014.1, read on the forward strand.
CTTCACCAGCTAAATCCGGCTCGTCACCAAGTTCGGCCGCCATTACCAGATCAATCTCGCTTGGCTGGTCATCACCCGGCTCACCAGATTCAGCATCGTCCGCCTCATCATTGGTTTCACCGGCGGCATTCTGGCCCGACTCGCTGCCCGGCTCAAAACGGCGCTTGCCACGGCGGCGGCGGCGGCGGCGTTTGCGCTCACCTTCCTCGGCCGTCTCGGCGGCACCCGTTGCCGTCGCAGCGGTCTCGGTCTCAGCCTCATCCTCGGCCTCATCATCAGGCTCGACGATATCCGGCTGCGGGGTGCGGTTGGTGATCGCCGGGGTCGCATGATAGGCGGCCGGAGCTGGCATCGGCGCGGTCTGCGCCTTCAGCTTCTCGATCCGGAAGTTCGAGCCGGTCAGGCTGGCGTCGGTCGAGAACAGCACCCGCATGGCATAACGGGCCTCAATGGCGGAGAGCCGGTCGCGCTTATGGTTAAACAGATACAGCCCAATCTCGGTCGGCAGCACCACCATGATCTCGGCAGCACGGAACTTCGCACCCTCATCCTCGATGGCACGCAAAATATGCAGCGCCGCACTTTCCGGACTGCGGATATGGCCCATGCCGGCGCAATGCGGGCAGGTGATCAGCGAGGCCTCAGCCAGCGAAGGCCGTAGGCGCTGGCGGCTCATCTCCATCAGACCAAAATGGCTGATGTTGCCCACCTGAATCCGAGCCCGGTCGTTCTTCAGCGAATCCTTCATTTTCCGCTCAACGGCGGCGTTATTCTTGCGGCTCTCCATGTCGATGAAATCGATCACGATCAGCCCGGCCAAATCCCGCATCCGCACCTGCCGCGCCACTTCCTCGGCGGCTTCCAGGTTGGTGCGCAGCGCGGTGTCCTCGATCGAGCGCTCACGGGTGGAGCGGCCGGAGTTTACGTCGATGGCAACCAACGCCTCAGTCTGATTGATCACGATATAGCCGCCCGAGCGCAACTGCACGGTCGGGTTCAGCATCGCATCCAACTGCGCTTCCACCTGATGCTTGGCGAATAGTGGCTGGCCTTCGGTCCAAAGCTGCACTTTTTTGGCGTTCGCAGGCATCAGCATCCGCATGAAGTCACGCGCCGCGCGGAAGCCTTCCTCGCCATCCACCAGCACATCATCAACATCGCGGGTATAGACATCGCGGATGGTGCGCTTGATCAGCGAGGCTTCCTCATAAATCAGCGCCGGGGCGGAGGATTCAAAGGTGCGCTCGCGGATATCATCCCACAACCGCAGTAAATATTCGCAATCGCGCTTGATCTCGGGTTTCGGGCGGTTGGCACCGGCGGTGCGGACAATCAGCCCCATGCCGGGCGGCACGTCCAGCTCCGCCATCGCTTCCTTCAAGCGGCGGCGGTCCGCCACTGAAGTAATTTTACGCGAAACCCCGCCACCGGAGGGTGAATTGGGCATCAACACCGAGAACCGGCCAGCCAGCGAGAGGTAAGTGGTAAGTGCTGCCCCCTTATTGCCGCGCTCTTCCTTCACCACCTGGATCAGCATGATCTGGCGGCGATGGATCACATCCTGGATTTTATAATTGCGCAGGAAACGCTGGCGCTGACGGCGCTCGCGGGCTTCGGCGGCGTCATCGCCGTCACCGCCCAGGCTTTCCGGAGCGGGCGCTTCCGGGGCATCCTCAAAATTCTGCTCAGCGCCGTTGCCGTCGCTCTCACCCTCAACCGGGGCATCAGCCGGAGCATCGCTGGCAGCCTCAGCCGCCATGTCTTCAGAGGCTTCCCCTGCGGGTTGCCCGGTAACAGGCGCCTCTGCCGCAGCTTCCTGGAACGCTGGTTCAACAATCTCGGCCACATAGGCGTCCGCCTCGTCAAACTCCGGTGGAGCCGCGGCGATGATGGCGATCGGCTTGATTTCCAGCGCCTGCGCGGCGTTGGAATCCGGGGTAAAATCCGCTGCTTCGGCAGAACCCTCCGCCGGGCTTTCAAGGGCCGGTTCAGCCTCTGGTGCCGGGTCGCTCAGCACCTCGGCTTCGGCTTCAGCTTCGGCCTCATCGTCATCATCCTCGGCCTGCATCGCCAGCAGGCGCTGCCGGTCGGCCAGGGGTATCTGGTAATAATCCGGATGGATTTCGCCAAACGCCAGGAAGCCATGGCGATTGCCGCCATACTCAACGAACGCCGCCTGCAGGCTGGGTTCGACCCGAATAACCTTGGCTAGATAGATGTTGCCTTTGATCTGCTTACGGGTTGCGGTTTCAACATCGAAATCCTCAAGCCGGTTGCCATCCAGCACCACAACGCGGGTTTCTTCCGCGTGGCTGGCGTCGATTAATATTTTTTTGGTCATTGAAAGATAAGCTCCGAGATGCCGGCCCCGGCTCTGCGCGGTTCAACGCGGCAGCCTGGCGGCAAAAATTAAGTGAAAGATGGGGTTGGAGGGACCGGAGCCACGCCATGCCAAAGCTGATAAAAGAGAATTCAGTAAGGCGAGCGGTCATCGGTCCTTGTATTTCGTTGGACAGATTTGTCGAACCTGTCCGTTTAAGTAATTGGCAGGGTTTGTGCGGCTGTTTTGGCCAAATTTGGCCGGAAACGCGCAGGTTCAAACACCTGTGGATTGTGATGACCCAAATAACCCCCCGGTGCAAGGGGGTTGTTGAGCCGGGCCGATTCACGCAACCATAAGCGAAATGCCGACAATTCAGGATATATTGAGACCATGCGCCTGTTGAGCCCCATATCTAACAGAGATTTAAGGCAGCCATGACGCCCCAGTACCGCTTCTCAATCGTCGCCTGCGCCCGCTGGGAGACGCGATATATAACAGAATGGCTGACCTATTACCGAATGATCGGGTTCGATCATGTTTTTCTCTACTGCAATGACGACGACCCCACCGAGCTATACCGCGAGGTGCTGCCCTTCACGCTGGGGCCGCAACCGTTCGTAACCTTTCGCTACCACCCGCACCAAGGCCAACAGGTGCAAATGTACGGGCATTTTTTGAAAACCAGCCTGGACAAGACGGAATGGGTAAGCTTTTTCGACATTGATGAGTTTTTGCGCCTGCCACTGGGGCAAACCATCGCACAGTTCATGGACCAGTTCGACCCATCTGTTGACTGCGTATTGTTTAACTGGATTTTCTTCGGGCCTAACGGGCACAAAACCCCGCCAAACGGCAGCGTGTTGGAAAATTTTACGAGACGAGATGCGGCGCTGCATCCGCTGACAAAATACGTGGCTCGAGCATCCGCCTTCACCGGCGATCGGCTTTTTGACCTATTTGATGGACATGGGTTCTGGCATGCACTTGTTGGCAAAGTGGCCACCTCGGTTAAAGAGGTCAACGTGCTTGGCGAAGATATGCAGACTTATTATCAGAATTTCCCTGAGCAGGCGACCACCTTCATCAACCATACCGACCGTCACGACCGACTTTTGGCAACAGCAATGGTCCACCATTACGCGTTCCGCTCTGAGCAGGCATTCTGGGAGCGCTCCGCGCGTGGTTTGCTTGGAGCATTTGGTGGCCAATCTATGTGGCAGCGATTGGCCGAGGGCGATCAGTTTGAAAACTACCTTGCCAGCATATCAAGAGTTTCTGATATCAGCCTGGCGTCATTCTGGAAAAATATCGAACTAACCGCATGGGGTACAAATATCGTTCCGCAGACGACAGGTTGGCCGTTCAGCCGGGGCAAGCCAGCCACACAAAGTTCTGTTTGCGAATGGTCGTTCGCGCCGGCCGTGGAGCGCGACGCGAGCGGCGCTGTGAACGGCAAGATAGATGGCTTCAGAAAATTCCATACTGGGTTCGAGACAAATCCCTGGTGGCAAGTTGATTTAGAAAATACCGCCACCATCAGGCGGATTAAAATTTTCAATACAACTGATGAGACGGCATCACGCTTTAAAGATTTCAGTCTTGCCGTTTCAATTGATGGTGATATCTGGGCGGAAATTTCGCGCAAGGACGATGGCATAACCGTAGGTAACTTAAATACAACGCCTTATATATGGGAAGGCCAAACACCCGCCTGGGGACGCTATGTGCGGATTACAGCTCTCGGCGAAAACATTTGCCTGCATCTGGATCAGGTTGAAGTTTATGCTGATAATGTCGTACCCGCGGAGCAAGGCCCCGGCGCGGATACGACCATCGTGATTACATCATGCAACCGACACGATCTTCTTGAAAAGACACTGAAATCGCTGGTGCATTATAATACCTATGAGGGTGTGAGAGAGATTTTGGTTGTTGAAGATGGCGATGCTGACCCGGCTGATATTTGTGCCCGGTACGGCGCGAGGTTGATTTGTCTCGGCGAACGAAAAGGTCAATTATATGCCATTGATATCGCCTATTCCCATGTAAAAACGCCTTATATTTTTCATTGCGAAGATGACTGGGAGTTTTATAAACCAGGATTCATTGAAAAAAGTCTGATCGTTTTAAAAGGCGATGAAGCCTGCGTGTGTGTTTGGCTGCGCGCATGGGACGATACAAATGGCCACCCTTTATCTTTTAAATCACCGGATAAAAATTTTGGCGTTTTGAGTTTCGATTATTCAGGAACATGGCATGGATTTTCATGGAACCCAGGCTTGCGGCGGAAATCTGACTATGAACGAGTGGGGCCATTTTCTCATATTTTGAATCACCACGGCGATTTAGGAGAACCCATGGTCAGCACGCTGTATCGCGACCTTGGATATCATGCGGTGATCCTCGACGAAACCGGCTATGTTCGCCACACTGGCTGGGAGCGGCATGTTTCTGCTTAAATTATTGGTGGCAGCCCTGCCCTGTACCCCCTTGCCATCCTGGGCGTGATTCCGCACTAGACGTCAAAATTCCACGGAGATCCCCATGACCGAAGCTCGGACCACGCACGCCACTTTGAACATCGCCACGGTGCTGCATGATTTCATCGTCAATGAGGCCCTGCCCGGCACCGGGCTCGAAGCCGCCGCCTTCTGGGAGGGCCTGGCCAAATTGCTGACCGAATTCGCCCCGCGCAACGCCGCCCTGATGGCCAAGCGCGATGCCATCCAGGCGCAGATCGACGCCTGGTACAAGGAACATAAGGGCAAGGCGCTGGAGCAGGCCGAATATCAGGCATTCCTCACCAGCATCGGCTATCTGGTGCCGGTACCTGCCGACGTGGCAGTGGCAACTGACCGGGTGGACGACGAAATTGCTCTCATCGCCGGGCCGCAACTGGTGGTGCCGGTAAGCAACGCCCGCTACGCGCTGAACGCCGCCAATGCCCGCTGGGGCAGCTTGTATGACGCGCTTTACGGCACCGATGCGATCTCGGACGCCGATGGCGCGGCTCGTGGCACTGGCTACAACAAAATTCGCGGCACCAAAGTCGTCGCCCGTGGCCGTGCCTTTCTGGATGCCAATTTTGCGCTGGCCACCGGCAGCCATGCCGATGCCACCGCCTACCGAGTGAAAAACGGCCATCTGGCCGTGACCCTGCCGAGCGGCGAAACCGGCCTGAAGGATGCCGCGAAATTCGCCGGCTACACCGGCGAGCCCACCCAGCCCACCGCCATTTTGCTGAAAAATCATAATCTGCATGCTGAGATCGTCATCAACCCGGCCAGCGCCACCGGCAAGGACGATGCGGCGGGTGTGGCCGATATCATTCTGGAATCCGCCATCAGCACCATCATGGACTGCGAGGACAGCGTGGCCGCCGTGGATGCCGAGGACAAGGTGGAAGTGTACCGCAACTGGCTGGGGCTGATGAACGGCACCCTCTCCGCCCCGGTGCAGAAGGGCGGCAAGACCTTCGAGCGCAAGCTGAACGCCGACCGCGTTTACACCGCCCCGAACGGCGGCACGCTCACCGTAGCTGGGCGCTCACTGATGCTGGTGCGCAATGTCGGTCACCATATGCTGTCGGATGCGATTTTAACCGCTGACGGCAAGCAAGTTCCGGAAACCGTGCTCGACGCCGTGTTCACTTCGCTGATCGCGATGCATGATTTGAAGTCCACGGGTGGGATGAAAAATTCCCGCAAGGGTTCCATCTACATCGTCAAACCCAAACTGCACGGCCCGGAAGAAGTGGCGTTTGCCAACGAACTATTCGGCGCGGTGGAAAAACTCCTCGGCCTGCCCGCCAACACCATGAAAATGGGCATCATGGATGAAGAACGCCGCACCAGCGCCAACCTCAAAGCCTGCATCGAGGCTGCCAAAAACCGTGTGGTGTTCATCAACACCGGCTTCCTGGATCGCACCGGCGATGAAATCCACACCTCGATGGTGGCGGGCCCGATGGTGCGCAAGGCCGAGATTAAAAACAGCGCCTGGATCAAGGCGTACGAGGACCGCAATGTGGATTACGGCCTGGAGTGCGGCCTGCAAGGCAAGGCGCAGATCGGCAAGGGCATGTGGGCCGCCCCCGATGATATGGCCGCCATGCTGGAGCAGAAAATCGCCCATCCGCGCGCCGGCGCCAATACCGCCTGGGTGCCTTCACCCACCGCCGCCACTTTGCATGCCACGCACTACCACGCGGTTGATGTCGCTGCCCGGCAGATGGAATTAAAAGACCGCGCACCGGCAAAGCTTGCCGAGCTGCTGACCCCGCCGCTGGCGGACCGGCCAAACTGGATTCCGGCTGATGTGCAGCAGGAGTTGGACAACAACTGCCAGAGCCTGCTGGGCTATGTGGTGCGCTGGATCGACCAGGGCGTTGGCTGCTCGAAAGTGCCGGATATTCACAATGTGGAATTGATGGAAGACCGCGCCACGCTGCGAATTTCCTCCCAGCACATCGCCAACTGGCTGCTGCATGGCATCACCACTGAGGCACAAGTGATGGAAACCTTGAAGCGCATGGCGCTGGTGGTGGATAAGCAAAACGCCGGTGATGCCGCCTACACCCCGATGGCGCCTGGCTATGACGGTATCGCTTTCAAAGCCGCATGCGACTTGATCTTCAAGGGCCTGACCCAGCCCAACGGCTATACCGAGTTCATCCTCACCCAACGCCGCCGCGAAGCCAAGGCCGGGTAAGGCTTTCTCATGTCATTCCCGCGAAGGCGGGAATGACAAAAAGGGGGGGTTAATCCGTGTCATCATCCGCCAGCGACTTTTCCACCTTCGCGGTAAGTTCGATGTGCAGTTGATGGATTTCCTCCATCAGTACCCGCATATTATTCATCGTCTCCAACACCGCGTCATGCTGCTCCTTGGCGAGCTGGTCAGAGGATTTCGCCGCCAAAATCGTACCGACACCCAGCAACGGCAGCGCGATCAACTGCAACACACCAGAGCTGGCATATTGCACGAACGGCATGGTATCCGGCCACTTCAGCGGCAATAATGAGAAAATTAAACAAAACCAGAAAAACCCCATGGTGGCGAAAATCGCGTTGGAGCGGATGGCGATCTGGTCGTTAAGTGTCTTGATTTTATCAAGCGGCAGTTTCTTGATGATCGGCGGCGGCTGCATAATAAGGGTCTCCCGCTAGGATTATACCGTCAACATAACATAATCCGAGATGGTGCCCACTCCCGTTAACGGGCGCCAAGCACCTTATAAATCGCCCCGGTCAGGCAGCTAAGTTCGCCCGGCGTTATCGTAAGCGCCGGGGTGAGATATACGATGTTACGAAACGGGCGTATCCAAACACCTTGTTCCACCAGCTTGAGGCGCAGCGCCGCCGGGTTGGCAATGGCGGCCAGTTCCACCACTCCAATCGCACCTAGTACCCGCACATCCTTAACGCCGGGTAATACCCGGCAGGGTTCCAGTTCAGCCGCTAACTGTGCTGAAATCGCGGCTGCCTGCTGCAACCGTGGTTCTGTCTGAAACAAATCCAGCGAGGCATTGGCCGCCGCACAGCCCATCGCATTGGCCATATAGGTCGGCCCATGCATCAGCGCGGTATTGGCAGAGTCCGAGAGAAATGCAGCAAATAATTCATCCGAAGCAATCGTCACCGCCAATGGCAATGTACCACCGGTCAATGCTTTGGAGAGCGTGATGATATCCGGCACCACCCCCGCTTGCTCAAACGCAAACATGGTGCCGGTGCGGCCAAAGCCGGTGAAAATCTCATCAAATATCAGTGTTAACCCGTAATGGTCAGCCGCCTTGCGCAAATGCCGCAGCACTCCGGGAGGGTGCAACACCATGCCGCCAGCCCCTTGCACCAGCGGCTCAACGATAATCGCCGCCAGTGTTTTGGCGTGCGCTTCGAGAAAATCATCAAAGGCAACGATGCTGGCTGCATCACGCGGCAAGCCAATTACCGGATGCTCCGGCAGTAGCCCGCTGAACATGCTGTGCATCCCCTCCTCGGGGTCACAAATCGCCATCGTGCCTAGCGTGTCACCATGATACCCGCCCGTGAAGGCAAGAATTTTGGTCCGCCCGCGCTCGCCTTTATTAAGGCGCGACTGCACGGCAATTTTAATGGCTACCTCTACCGCCACCGAACCTGAATCCGTAAAAAATACCCGGTTTAGCGGCTCCGGTAGCAGCGCCGCCAGCCGCGTCGCCAATTGATACGCCGGCTCATGCGCCAGCCCGCCGAACATCACATGCGGCATGGTTTGCAACTGCGCAGCCACCGCCTGCGCAACATGCGGATGATTATAGCCGTGGCAAGCGGTCCACCAGGAGGCAATGCCGTCAATCAGCACCCGGCCATCGGCCAGATGAATCTCCGAGCCTTGGGTGCGTACCACCGGCAGCGGCAGCGGCGCGGTCTGCATCTGCGCATACGGCAGCCACACATGCCGCCAGCCGGTTTGCAGCCAATTCATCTCACGCGCCGAGCGGGCGCAAGCCTAGTTTCCCGAACAATGCCTCATCATGGCTGACCGTAGCGTTCTTGGTCGTCAGCAATTTGTCGCCGTGAAAAATCGAGTTGGCACCTGCCAAAAAGCAAAGCGCCTGGGCCTCGTCGCTCATCGCCTCGCGCCCCGCCGAGAGCCGCACATAGCTGGCCGGCATGGTAATGCGCGCCACCGCGATGGTGCGGACAAAATCAATCGCATCAATCGGCGCGGAATTACCCAGCGGCGTACCCTCAACCGCCACCAGCGCATTGATCGGCACCGATTCCGGCGGCGTGGGCAAACTCGCCAGCGTCGCGATCAACTCGGCGCGGTCGCTTTCATCTTCGCCCATGCCCACAATGCCGCCGCAACAAACATTGATGCCGGCATCACGCACGTTGGCCAACGTATCCAGCCGGTCCTGATAAGTGCGGGTGGTGATCACCTTGCCGTAATACTCGGGCGAGGTATCCAAATTATGATTATAATAATCCAGACCGGCATCCTTCAGCTTGGCGGTCTGCGGCGCGGTCAGCATCCCCAACGTCACGCAGGTTTCCAGCCCGAGCGATTTCACGCCCTCGATCATGGTACAAACATTATCAAGGTCATGGTCTTTGGGTGAGCGCCAGGCCGCTCCCATGCAAAACCGCTGCGCACCTTTTTCCTTGGCCGCCCGCGCCTCCGCCAGCACAGTTTCCACCGCCATCAGCTTGGAGGCCGGGGTGCCGGTTTCATACGAAGCCGCCTGCGGGCAATAGCCGCAATCCTCCGGACAACCCCCGGTTTTAATCGAGAGCAACGTGGAAATTTGCACCGCCGCCGGGTTGAAATGTGCCCGATGCACCTCCATCGCGCGGAACATCAACTCAGGAAACGGCAGTGCCAGCAGCGCCGCCACAGCCTCGCGGCTCCAGCGCGGCTTGCTGTTATTTGAGCTCTCAATCATGGCTTCCGGCATTAACAATCCCCCAAATTTTCTAAACATGACCGTAAACCCATGCCGCCCGCCTGAAAAGCCCAGACAAAACCTTGCGGATAAGCACCCATTGGCGATAACGATGACAGCATGAAACCGTATTTCGTGACCGCCACCGGTACCGATATTGGCAAAACCTACATCACGGCAGGCATCATCCGCGCTGCCCGGAAGGCCGGGCAGGATGCCATGGGCATCAAACCGATCATGAGCGGCTACAATGATTACAATCCAGAGGCCAGCGACGCCGGACAACTGCTGACCGCCATGGGCAAACCGGTTAATGAGCAGACCATCGCCGCCATCTCACCATGGCGCTTTGCCGCCCCTCTGGCACCCGACATGGCCGCCATCCGCGAAAACCGCAGCGTCAGCCTGCGCTCGATCCTCACCTTCTGCCGCATCGCCGCTGAGGCCGCACCAGGGCTGATGCTGATCGAGGGTGTCGGCGGCGCGATGGTACCGCTCGATAGTTTCTACACGGTGCGCGACTGGATCTCCGCCCTCGAAATTCCCGCCATTCTGGTGGCCGGCACCTATCTTGGCACCATCAGCCACACGCTCACCGCGGTTGAGGCGCTGCAGGCGCGGCAGGTGAATGTCAGCGCGATCGTGTTGAGCGAGAGCCTGAACTCACCAGTGCCGCCCGACGAGACCGCCTATGCGATGGCGAAATTCGTGCCGCGCATCCCGATTTTCACCATCCCGCGCCATGACAATGAAACCGCCTTCAAGCGCCTGGCCTGGGCACTTGGCCAGTATGAACCGGAGGCCATGCGCGCCTGACCTGCTGGCTCAATCCACATTGCCGCCCGACAAAACCACCCCAACAACCTGGCCGTTGGCATTATAGCGGCTCAGCAGCGCCGCCAACGCCACCGCGCCGCCCGGCTCCACCACCAGCTTGAGATGCTGACGGGTAAACTGCATGGCGACCCGCACCGCCTCATCGGTGGCGGTCAGCCCGCCGCTCAGCAGCCGTGCATTGATGCTGAAAGTTAATTCGCCGGGGATGGGGGTCAGCAGCGCGTCGCAGAATTTCGAACCCTGCAGGTCATTGGCCACCCGCTGCCCTACTGCCAGCGAGCGCGCCGTATCATCCCACTCGGCAGGCTCAGCCGCATAGACCTTGGTGCGCGGCGATACATCCGAGAGTGCTAACGCACAACCCGCCACCAGCCCGCCACCGCCGGTGCACACAATCATCGCATCCATTGTGAGGCCCGCCGCTGCCGCATCCTCGGCCAGTTCCAGCGCCAGCGTGCCCTGCCCGGCGATCACATCAGGATATTCATACGGCGGAATCAGCGCCGCACCCGTCTGTGCGCAAATCCGGGCGGCAATCGCCTCGCGGTCTTCGGTGGCGCGGTCATACGGGACAATTTTAGCACCCCAGAATTCAGTATGCTGGCGCTTAATCTCCGGCGCATCGCTCGGCATCACGATGGTCGCGCGGGTGCCGAAACGCTGCGCCGCACAGGCAATCGCCTGCGCATGATTGCCTGACGAGTAAGCCACCACGCCGCACTTAAGTTGCTTACGAGTCAAGCGCAGCAGCGCATTGGTGGCGCCGCGCAATTTAAAACTGCCGGTGCGCTGCAAAACCTCCGGCTTGAGCAAAATACTGCCGCCTGTCAGCGCATCCAACGCGGCATTGCGCAGCATCGGCGTGCGGACAATATGCGGCGAAATCCGCATCCGGGCGGCATGCACATCGGCGGGAGTCGGGGGGATCGGCAGGGTCATCGGTACGGTAATCTCACAGCATCAGGGGGAGTATTCACAACACAAACATAGTAGCTCATCGCCGGATCATCGCCACGCTTGCGGCTGCTTATGCCCAGCGGCATCACGCAAGCGCCGTTGAGATGGCGCGACACCGACAAGCCGCTGCCCGTGCCACTCACCACCGGCAGAGATAAATCATGCCATCGCGTGCCAGCGGCAATGATAGGAACCCCTGGCGGCCCGGTCCAGGCCAGTTCCGAAAGCGTGGTGTAATCCTCCGAAGTGATGAAAGCCGGTTTTGGCGACCCGAACGGCGCAAAAAATTCCGGCCAGCCGGAAAGCTGCAACGCCGCCGGGTCACGCGCCGCCGGGATCGGGAAAGGGGCTGCCAGCGCCTGCGCGTAAACTGCCAGGGTGCAGGCAAAGCCAACCCCCAGCGCCGGGCGCAGCCATTTTTGCAAGCTCAGCGGCGCCAGCGTGGCAGCCGCCAGACAAGCCGGCATCATCATGATCGCCGGCCAATTCGGCTCCACCCGGCCTGAGAGCACATGCTCAACAAACACCGCGCCCGGCAGCAGGGTAAGCCACAGCAGCAGGCTGGCGGCATCATCGCCCACCCGCCGCAGCCGCCACAGACCCAGCGCCGCCAGACCAAAAATCACCGGCGTTGCCAACCCGAACTGACCAATCACCAATTCCGCCAGATACTGCGCCGACCGCCCGGCATCAAACACCGTCACCCGCCCACCTTGCTTGAAATAGCTCACCCAGTGGTGCGTGGCGTTCCAATAAACATCCGGCGCAAACACCGCCCCCGCCAGCGCCAGCCCCAGCCACGGCCAGGGCGACAACAGCGCCAACCGGCGGGTGCGCGAGGTGACCAGCCACAGCCCAATCGCCGCAATCAGCAACAAGCCGGTGTATTTGGAGAGCAGCGCCGCCCCCGCCATCACTCCAATCGCGAGCCACCAACGGTCATCGCGGCTGGCCAGCCAGCGGGCGGTGGCGGCGATGCAGGTGGTCCAGAAAAATATCAGCGGCGTGTCGGGAGTCATCAGCACCGATCCAACACCAGCGACCAAAGTGGCATTGAACAAAGCGGCGGCTGTCAGCCCAACATGGCGGTTCGGAAACATCCGCTCACCGGCATCCCACAGCAATACCGACCCCGCCGCCGCCGCCAGCGGCCCCAGCAGCCGCACCCCCAGAGCGTTAGTCCCCAGCAATTCAGTACCGGCGCGAATCCACAACGCCACCATCGGCGGATGATCAAAATAGCCAGGCTGCAAATGCACCGACCAGACCCAGTAATATGCCTCGTCAGGTGACAGCGGCAGCAACGCGGCCATCAACAGTCGCAACGCCGTCAATGAAGCCAGCGCCAGCAACCAGGGCGACGCAGCCGATTTCACCTGGCGCGCCATACCAGCGTGGCCGAAACAGCGTAGTTCCACACCACGCCCACCGCCGCCCCGGCGGCACCGGCCAATATTGAACTGGCATCCTGCGCATACAGCGCATTGGCGATGCCGATGTTCGCAATCGCGCCCAGGCTGCACACCAGCACGAACAACAACAGCCCGCGCCAGACTTTTGGCCCTTTGAGCCGCTGGGTGCGGTAGGTAAGCTGATTGTTCAACTCAAAATTCGCAATCATCGCCACAAACGTACCGATGGTCTGCGCCAGCCCGAAGCCCACACCCACCGACCGCGCCGCCTCCAGCACCGCGATGTTGATCAGCACGCCAAACGCCCCCACCAGGGCGAAACTGATAAACCGCAACGGCACTGTGCCGCGCAGCGCTTTATCGACCAGCAGCCCGGCGAACTGCAGCATCACCAGCGCATCGAGCTTGCTCTCGCCCGCCGTGCGTGGCCGGAACTTGTAAGGAATTTCCACAATCTTCAGCCGGGCGGGCGACGCCAGCACCAAATCCAGCAGAATTTTAAACCCCTGCCCATTCAACCGCCCGGCGAGTGATTCAAACAAATCCCGCCGCAGCATAAAAAACCCGCTCATCGGGTCATTCACCTCAGCACCCGTGAGTTTTTTGGCCACGGCGATGCCGAGGTTGGAGAGTTTCTCGCGGAACGGCGATGACAGCCCGGCATTATCGCCGCCCGCCACATGACGGCTGCCGATCGCCAGTTCGGCCCCACCCTGCAGGGCTTCCAGCATCAGCGGCAAGCGCGTCTCATCATGCTGCATGTCGCCGTCGATCACCGCCACATAATCCGCCGAGGACGACAACGCCCCCTCGATCACCGCCGAGGATAATCCCCGCCGCCCGACCCTGCGGATGCAGCGCACCCGGCTGTCAGACTGCGCTAACCTTCGCGCCTCATCCGCCGTGCCGTCCGGGCTGTTATCGTCAACGAACACCACTTCCCAGGCGATGCCCGCCAGGGCCGCCTGCAAAGCTGCCACCATCGGGGCAATATTGGCGCGTTCATTATAACAGGGGACGACGACGGTAAGGGTAGAACTCACAGGGCTTCGAGCACAGCCTCAGCGCGGCTGACATCAAACCCGCCGGCTTCCTCCACCGCCAGATGCGTCACCACGCCATCCTGCGTCACCAGCGCAAAACGCTGGCTGCGAATCCCAAGCCCGCGCGCCACCAGGTCAAGCTGCAAGCCCAGTGCCTTGGTGAACGCCGCCGAGCCATCGGCCAGCATGATGATCGCATCACCAACCTTCTGGTCCTTCGCCCAGGCGCCCATCACAAACGCATCATTCACCGCCATGCACACCACTTTATCGACGCCCTTGGCCTTCAGCGCCTCCATGTGGGACACAAAACCCGGCAGATGCTTGGCGCTGCAGGTGGGGGTAAACGCCCCCGGCACGGCGAACATCACCACCTTCCCGGTGCCGAAAATATCCGCCGTATCAACCTCGCGCGGGCCTTCCGCGGTGGCGGTCATCAGCTTCATTTCGGGGATTTTATCGCCAACTTTGATCATCGGATGCTCCTCAGCCGTTCATTGCACTGCCATCTTCGTAGCCGAAGGCTTGGCGGACGGAAAGAGAACCTGCATCGAGCCCCTTGCGCGATTTCAACAGTAACGCCAAATTTATCTCATGATTCCGCTTTCACCCTCACTCACCGGGCAAATTCTCATCGCGATGCCGCAAATGAGCGACACGCGCTTCAACCAGAGCGTGATTTTTTTGTGCGCCCATTCGCCTGACGGCGCGATGGGGATTATCCTCAACCAGCCCTTAAAAGCCCCAAAATTCGCCGATTTGCTGCGCCAGCTTGAGATCGAGCCCACGCCGCCCTCGCGCGAGATCCGCCTGTGCACCGGCGGCCCGGTCGATAACAACCGCGGCTTTGTGCTGCACTCGCCGGACTGGACCACCGAGAGCAGCCTTGACGTGGACGGCACCCACATGCTCACAGCCAGCCTGGATATTCTGCAAGCCGTCGCCCTTGGCGGCGGCCCGGAACGTTGCCTGATGGCGCTCGGCTACGCCGGCTGGGGGCCGGGGCAGTTGGACGAGGAAATAAAACAAAACGCCTGGCTGAACGCCCCCGCCGATGAAAATTTACTGTTCGACACCGACCACGCCAGCAAATGGCAGCGGGCACTGGCAAAACTGCGCATCAATCCCGCGATGCTCTCAAGCGGCGCCGGTCACGCTTAAGCGCTGCGCACCCAGCCGACGGGAAATCCCTGCACACTCAGGCCGATGAATCGGGCCTCGAGCGGCACCGCAATCACCGCATTGCCATCAGTCCACACCGCGCTATCTCCCGCCCCGCGCGGATGCACCCCCGAGACCGCCAGCGCTTCAATCGGCCGCACGGCAAAACCCAATTTCACCCGCCCGATGGCAACACCCAGGCAGCGCCAATCATCATCCAGCACCGCGCCATCCGACAGTTCAGCCGGAATAAACTGCCCTGACTGAATAACAAACCGTCCCGCGTGCCCTACCGGCAACCGGAACCCCGGCGCACTCACAGCACAGCGTATCGTCATCGGCACTGGCTCGCCGTTAGCGGTCTCGACCAGATGCAGCCTGGTGTCCTGCCGGCGCTGAAACCCCAACGCGGTGGCGCGGCTGAAAATCTCCCGGCGGATCTCTCGCAGCACCGGCCCGGAGAGGCATAAATCCGCGTAGGCCTGCGCATCCCATTGTTTGCCCCGGCCAAACACTGGTGCTGCGTGCGGCTGACCCTGGCTGGTGGCAAACATGCTGCGGTTGCCGGTATCCAAGTAGGTCTCCACCGCTAGATGCTCGGCGAGAATAATATCGTGCCTGGCCAGTTCGATATGAAAATACGTCACCGCCAGGCTGGAAGTTTCACGTTTGATGGTGGCGCCGTTGGTCAGCAGTTTTACCGGCACCAACTGCCCATGCAGCAGCAGCGCATGGTCGGGAGAAAGCACAATGTCACGCGCCGGCAAACCTTCCCCCAGAGCATCCTTACAAATCCGCACCGGCCGCACCGCCTCAGGGCGGCGATGCGCGGCCAGATCAATGGTGCGCCAGCCCACCCATTGCACCGGCGCCAGCGCACCACGATGCGTCAACACCTGATCCCCCGGCCGCAACTGTTCCACCGGCACATAGCCGTGCGGCGTTAAAATCCCGGTGCCACGGGCGAAGCAGGGCGCATTATCATCGAGCGTAATGGCGTGCGCACTTGAAGCCAGAGTAATTTCCGCGCCCAGGCCGATGGCCTGCACCTGCAAGGTCTCGTTCGGCGGCAGGGCGGTGGTGAACAGCAATCCGCCTGCCAGCAAACTCTCTGCCTGCGCCAGTGAATTGGTGAGGATCACATCGCGGTCGCCAAACCCCGCAATTGCCACGCCCGACACATCGAGCGGATCGCCCAAGGTCAGCGTTGCGGATCCGGAAAATAAAAAAGTCTGGCCAGTAATGCCTTCATTAAAGCTCGCCATCGCGCCCTGGCCCAGTTCGATGGTGCCGCCGGGGGTAAATGCCCCCTGCCCGCCATCCACCCAGCCGCCCAGCACATTCAACGCCGCGCCATCAACAATCACGGTGCCAATGTTGCTGAACTGGGTGCCGGAAATATCCAGCGTCGCGGCGTTCTGCACCAGCACCGTCCCGGCATTCTCGAAGCTCGCCACGCTCAACCCATACTGGCTGGCAATCTCGCTGCCGGCCTGCACCACCACGGTCAGCGTGGCACCCGGCCCGGCCACTGAAATGACGCCCTCATTCACAATGGCGCCGTTGGCGAACAGCGCGTTATTATCATCGGCCTGCAGCAGCGCCTGCGGGGTGAAGGCAAAGCCCGCCCCATTGCCGATTAGCTCAGCGCCGCCTTGCAAGGTGATATTGGCCGATAAATTGGTCAGCGGGTCGATCAACACATCCGCCGCGTTCACCAGCGCGGAAACGCCCGCCACCGGCACAACCCCACCCGACCATTCACCGGCAACCAGCCAGTCTGGGTGGATTAAGCCTTGTCCGGTAAATGTCTCACTGGTCACACCATGAGACATAGCCCGCGGAAGTTGATTATTAGTTAAGTTTTATCGTGCTTTGGTTGCGTTTGCCGCTGCGCCAGCCGGAACGGCGCCGCCGGATAAACCCCCAGAATTTTGATCTCGGAGGAGAAAAACGCCAACTCCTCCAGCGCCAGCCGCAAATTCGGCGATTCAGGGTGCCCATCCACCTCCGCCAAAAACTGCGTGGCGGTGAAATTCCCGCCCACCATGTAGCTTTCCAGCTTGGTCATATTCACGCCATTGGTGGCAAACCCGCCCAGCGCCTTATAAAGCGCCGCTGGCACGTTGCGCACCTTGAACACAAAACTGGTCATCAGATTCGGGGTTTCAGGCGGCTGCAACTTCGGCGTGGTGGCGGTGACATAAAACCGCGTGGTGTTATGGGCGGCGTCTTCCACGTTACGGCGCAATATCTCCAGCCCATAAATCTCCGCCGCCAGCGAAGACGCCACCGCCGCATCGGCCTTGTTATTCAGCGCCGCCACAATCCGGGCCGAACCGGCGGTATCATCCTCAATCACCGCCTGCGCGCCCAACTCACGCACCAGGGCGCGGATTTGCCCGAGCGCGACGGGATGCGAATGCACGCGCCGCACATCCTCAATCCGCGTCCCCGGCAGGCCCAGCAGGCAATGCTCCACCCGCAAAAACGTCTCGGCGATGATCGAGAGCCCGCTTTCCGGCAGCAACGCATGAATATCGGGCACCCGCCCAGCCAGCGAATTCTCAGTCGGCAGCATACCCAGCGCGGCGCGGCCTTCCCGCACCGCCTCGATCGCCGCCTCAAACGTATCACACGGCAGGGTTTGCATATCGGGGTACGCCAACCGGCAGGCGAGGTCGGAATACGCGCCAGGCTGACCCTGGAAGGCAATTTTCATCTCAGTCATTTTTTAGTCCCAAAATTTTACGGGCGTGTTCAAGGTCAGCCTTTGTATCCACCCCAAACGGCGCATGGGCAACGCGCACCACGCCAATCCGCATCCCGGCTTCCAGGGCGCGTAACTGCTCCAACTTCTCACGCCGCTCCAGCGGCGATTCCGGCAAGGTCACAAACGTCGCCAGGCTCGAACGCCGGTAGGCGTACACTCCGATATGATGCCACAGCACGCCCTCGCCCGACGGAATTTTACTGCGCGAAAAATACAGCGCCGTTGCCACTTCCTCATCCGGCGCAAACGCACAGGCGCATTTCACCACCGAGGGCGCATCCGCCTCAGCCGCACTGGTGACCGGTGCCACCAGGGTAGCGATGTCATACACCGGGTTCTGCAACGGCTGGCAAACAGCGGTGAGGAAGCTCGGGTCGATGCCCGGCAGATCGCCCTGTAAATTAATAATAACGTCATGCTGCCCATACGGGTCGAGCTTCTTCAGAGCGGCGAAAATCCTATCCGACCCCGAGGGCAGCGCCGGGTCGGTGAGGATGGCCGTACCGCCGTGCGCATGCACCGCCTCGGCGATCTCAGATTCCGCGCAGGCCACCGCCACCGGCCCCAGCCCGGCCTCACGGGCGCGGTTCAGCACATGCACGATCATCGGCAGACCGCAGATATCGGCCAACGGTTTGCCTGGCAGGCGGGTCGAGCCCAGGCGGGCGGGGATCAGTATAATCGGGTTCACTTGGTTATCTTATGATAATGAGAAGCTGTTCTTGTCGAGCCTGCCTAAATCGCTATAGGAAAGAGCGCAAACGCGGTGAGGCATAGGGGTCCATGAGTAAATCAGGTAAAGACAGTCTGTTAATCAACAAAATAGCAGCAGGTATTCTAACGGCGGGCATTATTTTCTGGGGCGCCAACCGAATCGCCCATGTCCTGGTCCCGGACGAATCGCCAAAAACCCCGGCGATTGCCATCACCGCTCCGCAAACCGCCGCCCCCGCCGCCGCTATGGCCGTGGCCGCCGGACCGGAGACCATCATCCCGCTGCTCGCCACCGCCGACGTGCCGAAGGGCGCCGCCTTCGTGCAGCAGCAATGCGCTGCCTGCCATACACTCACCTCCGGCGGTGCCGCCGGCGTGGGGCCAAACCTGTATGGCGTGGTGGGCGGGCCGATGTTCGCCGGCTCCGGCTTTACCTATTCGGCGGCGGTGAAAGCCAAGGCCAAAGGCAACTGGGATTACGCCAGCATGGCCAGTTGGCTGTATGACCCCAGCGCCTTCGCGCCGGGCACCGCCATGGGCTATCCGGGCATCAAAAACACCCAAACCCGCGCCGATGTGGTGGCGTATTTGCGCACCCTCTCGGCCAGCCCGCTGCCGCTGCCCACCCCTGACGAGGTGAAAGCCGCCAGCGCCGCTGCCCCAGCCGCTGCTGCCGCTGCCCCCGGCGGTGCTCCGGCCCCGGCCGCTGCCCCCAGCATCGACACCATGTTCGCCAAGGCTGATCTCTCAAAGGGTCAGGATTTCTTCCAGCAGCAATGCTCGGCCTGCCATACGCTCAACAAGGGCGGCGCCAACGGCGTTGGGCCGAACCTATACGGCGTTGTGGGAGCCAAAATGTTCGCCACCGCCGGCTTCAACTACTCCGACGCCGTGAAGGCCAAGGCCAACGGCACCTGGACCGCCGATACCATGAGCGACTGGCTGCTCTCACCCAGCAGCTTCGCCAACGGCACCATGATGGGCTACCCCGGCATCAAGAATGACCAGACCCGGGCCGACGTGATCGCCTATCTGAACAAGAACTCCGACAGCCCGATCAAGCTGCCCGGCACTTAAAATGACAGCGTGGGTAAAAGCCGCCGAGGCTGCGCTCGATGCAGCCGGAGCGGCGATCCGCCCATATTTCCGCACCGGCATCACGGCGGACTTAAAGAGCGATGCCAGCCCGGTGACGCTCGCTGACAAGCTGGCCGAAACCATCATCCGCCAACACCTCACTGCCGCCTTCCCCACCTATGGCTTCATGGGCGAGGAGTTTCCCGCCACGTCCGGCACTGCCCGCTATGTGTGGGTGGTGGACCCAATCGACGGCACCCGCGCCTTCATCACCGGCCGGCCCAGCTTCTGCACCCTGCTCGGGCTGCTGGAGGACGGCGTGCCAATCCTCGGGCTGATTGACCAGCCCATCACCGGCGAGCGCTGGATCGGCGGGCGCGACGTGCCAGCCAGCTTGCGCAACCCGCTAGGCGGCTGCATCGGGACGCGCACCGTGACCGCGCTGAATGAGGCCGAGCTGTCCTCCACCGCGCCCGAAATGTTCGTGGGTGACGGTGCCGCCCGCTTCGCCCGCCTGCAGGCCCATTGCCGCCGTACCTATTGGGGCGGCGATGCCTACGCCTACGGGTTGCTGGCCATCGGGCAGGTGGATATCGTCGCCGAATGTGGATTAAAGCCTTGGGACTGGGCGGCGCTGGCGCCGGTGATCGAAGCCGCCGGCGGCGTGGTCACCGACTGGTCCGGCGAAAAATTGCGCCTGGGCTGTGATGGCAGCGTTCTGGCCGCCGCCAACCCGGCTTTGCACGCGGCGGCCCTCGCTGTTTTATAAAATTTTATTAATAGCGTTGCTATTTAGCTCGGCGCAGCCCGCCCTGGCACGCGACGATCTCATCACCCTCTCCACCGCCCCGCAGCCGCCGGTGGGCTTCACGCATCTGCCCTACGCCAACCCTGATGCGCCGAAAGGGGGCAGCATCACCCTCTCGGCAGTCGGCGATTTCGACAATCTCAACCCCTTTATCCTGCGTGGCACCGCGCCCGATAGCATCTACCGGGTATGGCAAACCCTATTCAAACAATCCGACGCTGATTCCGTCACGGTTTATGCTGACCTCGCGCAAAGTGTCGAGATCAGCCCCGATGGCCTGACCGTCACCTTCCACCTCAACCCCAATGCCCGCTTCTCGGACGGCACCAAAGTGCTGGCGAGCGACGTAGTATGGACCTTCAACACCTTGATCACCCAGGGTTCACCCTTCTACGCCAGCTATTATGCGGGTGTGGCTTCGGTAGC
Organism: Acidocella sp.; assembly: GCA_031291755.1. Taxonomy (GTDB): domain Bacteria; phylum Pseudomonadota; class Alphaproteobacteria; order Acetobacterales; family Acetobacteraceae; genus Acidocella. The sequence continues at coordinate 116,039 of JARLIK010000014.1, forward strand.
CGCCCCCGATAACGAGACCGTGGTGTTCACCCTAAAACCCGGCACCGGGCGTGACATGCCAAACGATCTGGCCGGGCTGTACGTGCTGCCCGAGCATTTCTGGAAAGGCAAGGATTTTTCAGCGCCTTTGCTGACCGCGCCGATCGGCTCGGGGCCGTACCAGGTCGCGCAGGTCAGCTTCGGCAATTCCATCACCTATACCCGCGTCAAACATTGGTGGGCGGAAAACCTGCCCGCCGACAAGGGGTTTGATAATTTCGACACCTACCGCGAAGTGTTTTTCCAGAATGATTCGGTGGCCCTGCAAGCCTTCAAAGCCGGACAGATCGACGCCCGCATCGAATCCAGCGCCAAACAATGGGCATCGGGCTATCATTTCCCTGGTGTGACCGATGGCAAAGTGATGCTGGTGCGGGTGCCTGTCAGCCTGCCCGCCGGCATCGATGGCTGGGCGATGAACACCCGGCGGCCCGCGTTCGCCAACCCGCTGGTTCGTCACGCGCTGACGCTGGCGTTTGATTTTCAATGGATGAACCGCGTGCTGTTTTATGGTTCCTACGTGCGCTACAACAGCTATTTCTCGCAATCCTTCCTGGCCTCCTCAGGGCTGCCCTCACCCGATGAATTGAAGCTGCTGGCGCCTTATAAAAACCAAATTCCGCCGGCCGTTTTCACCACGCCGTTTGCGCTGCCGGTAACCGATGGCAGCGGCTATAATCTGCCGCAGCTCGAACAGGCGATGGCGCTGCTGAACCAGGCCGGCTGGCATGTGGTGGACGGCAAATTGGTAAATGCGCAAGGCCAGCAGATGAGTTTCGAGATTCTGCTGGATGACCAGTTGTTCGAGCGCATTGTGATCTCCTACGCCGCCGATTTGAAACTGCTGGGCATCAACGCCGTGGTCCGCACCATTGACCCCGCCACCTATGAGCGCCGGATTCAGCGTTTCGACTACGACATGACCATCGCGCAGTTCCCCGAAAGCGACTACCCGGGCTCCGAGCAAAGCAATTACTGGGGCTGTGCCGCCGCCAACACGCCGGGCAGCAATAATTTGATGGGCATCTGCTCACCCGCCATTGACGCGATGATCAAAGCACAGAATGAAGCCGCCACCATCACCCAAAAAATCACCGCCATCCACGCGCTTGATAGGCTGCTGCTGAACGGCTGGTATCTGATCCCGGCCTGGAATTCGACCACCATGCGGGTGGCTTATTGGACCAGGGTGGTCAAACAGCCGGCGCCGCTGCAGGATGGCGTGGATTTTGACCTCTGGTGGGCCCCATGATCCGCTATCTCGGCAAACGCATTCTCCTGATTATCCCAACATTATTCGGCATCATCGCCATCAACTTCGCGGTGGTGCAGTTTGCCCCCGGCGGGCCAGTGGAAACCGCCATGGCGAAAGTGAAACAGCAGACGCTGCAAACCGGCGACGTGGCCGCCAATAAAAGCGTGTACCGGGGGGCGCAGGGCATGGACCCGGTGATGGAAGCCAGTTTAAAAAAACAATTCGGCTTCGACAAACCACCGCTGACGCGCTTCGTCATCATGCTGCGCGGTTATTTAACCTTCAATCTGGGCCAGAGCTTTTTCCAAGGCCAGTCGGTGCTGGCGCTGGTATGGCAACGTCTGCCGGTCTCGCTCTCACTTGGGTTCTGGTCAACCCTGATCGTCTATATGGTCTCCATCCCGCTTGGGATTCGCAAAGCCGTACTGGATGGCTCACGCTTCGACCTCACCAGCTCGCTGGTGATTCTCATCGGCTATGCCATCCCGGGGTTTTTGCTGGCGATTTTCCTGGTGGTGCTATTCGGCAGCGGCGGCATGGTCCCGATTTTTCCACTGCGCGGCCTCAGTTCGCCCGATGCGGCAACCTATTCCCTACCGGGCCGGATTGCGGATTACGCCTGGCATCTGGTGCTGCCCACCATTGCCATGACCATCGGCGGCTTTGCCTCGCTCACCATGCTGACAAAAAACTCCTTCCTGGAAGAAATCCGCAAGCTCTATGTCCTCACCGCCCGCGCCAAGGGCGCTTCTGAGACGCAGGTGCTGTACGGCCATGTGTTCCGCAACGCCATGCTGCTGGTGATCGCCGGATTCCCTGCGGCCTTCATCTCGATATTATTCACCTCGGCCTTATTGGTCGAGATTGTATTCTCCCTGAACGGGCTTGGGCTATTGGGTTATCAGGCGGTTCTGCAGCGCGACTATCCGGTGATGTTCGGCACGCTCTATATCTACACCCTCACCGGCCTGATCATGCAGATCATCGGCGATTTTTTCTATACCGTCATCGACCCGCGGATCGATTTCGAGACGAGGCCGTAAAAAAGGCCAGGGATTTGCCCTGGCCTTTTTTATTAGAACGCCTCGGCGGCAAATTCCATCATGGTCTCGGAACCAGACTGAATCGCCGACAGCAACGCGCCGGTTTGCGGCAGCAGCCGCTGCATATAGAATTTCGCAGTACCGATCTTGGCAGTGTAAAATTCACTGCCTGCCGCCTTCGGCAGCGCAATCTTCGCCATCCGGGCCCACATAAAGCCAAGTGCCACCAGCCCGAACAACCGCAGATAATCCACCGAGGCCGCACCGATCTCATCATGATTGGACATGCCAGCTTCCATGATATAACCGGTGGCGATCTGCAAATGCTCAAGCGCAGTCTGTAACGGTTCAATGAACGGCGCCATTTCCGCATCGCCATTGGCGTCAATGAATTCCAGCACCGGGTCGAGGAAGCGGGTGAGCAACCGCCCGCCGTCCTGCGGCAATTTACGGCCCACGAGGTCGAGCGCCTGCACGCCGTTGGCGCCTTCATAGATCATCGAAATCCGTGCATCGCGCACATACTGCTCCATGCCGTGATCACGGACGTAGCCATGCCCACCATAGCATTGCAGCGCGCTCGAAGTGATCTCGAAACCGAGGTCAGTAAAGAATGCCTTCACCACCGGGGTCAGCAAGGCGGTGAAATCATCAGAGATCAACTTGGCATCTTCACTGGTTGAGCGCTGCAGAATATCAATCTCACGCGCGACCCAACCCGAAAGTGCCCGGCAACCTTCAATATAGGCCCGCATAGTCAGCAGCATGCGCCGCACATCCGGATGCACGATGATCGGGTCCGCCGGCTTGCCGGGATTCTTCACGCCCGTGAGCGAGCGCCCCTGAATTCTCTCGCGCGCATAATTCGCCGCGTTCTGATACGCCACTTCCGCCACGCCCAGACCTTGGATGCCTACCGAAAGCCGCTCGGTGTTCATCATGGTGAACATCGCCCGCATTCCCTTGTTGGGCTCACCAATCATCCAGCCCTTGGCATCTTCAAACGCCAGCGAGCAGGTAGCCGACCCCTTGATGCCCATTTTATGCTCGATAGAGGTGCACTGCACTCCGTTGCGCTGCCCGAGCGAGCCATCATCCTTCACCATGAATTTCGGCACCACGAACAATGATATCCCCTTCACGCCGGAAGGCGCATCCGGCAACCGCGCCAGCACCAGGTGGATGATATTCTCGGTCAGATCATGCTCACCAGCCGAGATGAAAATCTTGGCGCCGGTGATGCTGTAGGACCCATCGGCATTTGGCACCGCCTTGGTGCGCAGCATGCCCAAATCGGTCCCGCAATGCGCCTCGGTCAGGCACATGGTGCCGGACCATTTGCCGGAAACCATATTCGGCAGATAGGTTTGTTTTTGTTCCTCGCTGCCGTGATGATAAATCGACAGATACGCGCCATGCGTCAGGCCAGGGTACAACCCGAACGCCACATTGGACGAGCATAGCATTTCCTCAACCAGCATTGCCGGTGCCACCGGCATGCCCTGGCCGCCAAATTCCGGTGAGGAACCCATCGCGGTCCAGCCGCCTTCACAAAAGCCCTTATAAGCCTCCTTGAAGCCGGTGGGCGTGCGCACCACACCATTTTCATAGGTACAGCCTTCAAGGTCGCCTACCTGGTTAAGCGGGAACAAAACCTCTTGGGTGAATTTTGCCGCTTCCTCCAGCACGCTATCCATCAACTCCGGCGTGAAATCTTCGCAGCCCGGCAGTTCGGCGATGGTTTTGCTGTCATAGAGCTCATGCAAAACAAATCGCATATCTTCAAGTGGTGCCTTATAGATTGGCATAGCAAACTCCTCGACATTGAAAACTAATTACGAAGCGGACGGCCAGTATCAACAATCGACTTGATCCGCGCCAGCGATTCCTTGGTACGAATCAGCGCCATGAACGCCTGCCGTTCCAGATCCATCACATCTTTTTCAACCAGCACATCAACAATATCGGCCGGGCCGCCGCTCAGTACCATCGCAAGCTGGTCCGATACCGTCACATCATGGTCAGTGGCGATGCCGCGCTTATGGAAACCCTCCACCGCCATCTTCAACCCAACCCGGCCCGAAGCGCCCGGCAGTTGCAAGGGCTTGGCCTCCGGCGGCGCATAATTCGCCGCCAGTTCCAGCGCCTTGGCCTTCGCATCGGCCAGCAGCCGGTAGCGATTCATCGTGATGCCATCAGAGGGTTTCAGGAACATCAACTCCTTGGCCTCAGCCGCGGATTTTGAAACCGTGGCGGTTGAGATCATCTCAAACACCTTGCCCACCGCCGGCATCGGGCCTCTCGGCATCTCCTTGGCGTGCTGCCAGCGGGTCAGCATGGTGGCACAGCCACCCCAACCGGGAATAAGGCCCACGCCCACTTCCACCAGCCCGATATAACTCTCGGCATAGGCCTGCACATGGTCAGAATGCAGCAGCAATTCACAGCCGCCACCAAGGGCTAACCCAACCGGGGCGGCCACCACCGGGAACGGCGCATAGCGCAGCCCCAAATAAGCCGCCTGCCCCTGCTTGATGCCTTTCTCGATGCTGCCCCACATGCGGATATTGGCCGCCAGCTGCACCATCCCGATATTGGCACCCTGCGAGAAATTGGTTTTCTGCGGCTGCTCGCGCAGTACGTCATCATAGAACACCAGCGCTTTGTAGCTTTTGGCCACCAGCGCCGTGGTTTTCTCGATCAAACCGATGATATCCGCATCGATCATGTTGCGCATCACGCCACGCACTTCGGCATGCATCTCAAAGCACAGCACGCCGTCGCCTATATCCCACACGCTGGCGTTTTTATTGCCCAGCACCGGCTTTTTACCGCGCTTGAAATCATCGAGCAAAATAACACCGTCCGGGCGGCGGATAGGTTTGTAATTGCCCTCCAGCGTATATTGCCCGGCGTCAGTGTAGAATTTGCCATCACCAATTTTGGCCAGCAGCGGCGGCACCGCGATGTCCAGCTTCGCCAGGTTTTTCGCCACCCAAGCGGCGCCCAGCATATCCATCAGCTCAAACGGGCCAAACTTCCAGGTATAGCCAAGCCGCATCGCCTCATCGATGTCAGCGATGTCGGTGGCAATCTCCGGCACCAGTGAGGCCGTATAGGCCAGCACCCGGCCCACCACGCCCCAGGCATATTTGCCGGCCTTGGTATCAGCGCCCAGCAGCTTCTTTAAATCCTTGCGCACCTCTTTAACTTCAGCAATTTCCGGTTTCACCGCCGGACGCCATTCCAGCGTGCCGGCCGCCGCCTTGCTCAGAATCAACGCCGATTTTTCGCGCTTGCCATCAGCCCCGCGCGCCGAGCGGTAAAACCCGCCCTTGCCTTTGTTGCCGGTATAGCCTTGCGCGATCATCGTCGAGATCATCGCGGTATCGCGGTTCATCGTATGAAACGCATCCGATGCCGGCAGCAGCCTTGCCAGCGAGGCATTCACATGCGGGCCTAAATCAATGCCCACCAAATCCATCAGGCCAAAAATACCGGTGGAAGGAAAGCCCAGCGGCTTGCCCATAATCACATCGGCTTCCTCAATCTCCAACCCGTGCTCCAGCGCCAGCACCATCGCCGATTGAATCCAGTAAGTGCCAATCCGGTTGGCAATGAAGCCCGGCGTGTCGTTGCACATTACCACCGATTTACCCAGCGCCACATCGGCAAATTTGGAAATCGCCGCCAGCGCTTCCGGCTTGGTCCTGGGGCCGCCCACAACTTCCAGCAACCGCATATAGCGCGGCGGGTTGAAGAAATGCGTGATGCAGAAATCCTGCACAATGCTATCCGGCAACCCTGCCGTTAATTCCTTCAGCGGAATCGTCGAGGTGTTCGATGATACCACTGAACCGGCTTTACGCACCGCATCCAGCTTACGGTATAAATCCTGCTTGACATCAAGCCGCTCGATCACCGCCTCAACGATCCAGTCCACCTCAGCAAGTTTGCCCAGATCATCCTCGGTATTGCCGGGCGTTATCAAACGCACCGCACGGCTGCCCATCAAGGGGGCCGGGTCCATTTTCTTCAGCCGTTCAATGGCAGCTTCTGCAATCGCGTTGCGATTGGCCTCGCCTGGCCTCACGATATCCAGCAGCAGTACCTTGCATCCGGCGTTGGCAACATGGGCAGCGATGCTTGCCCCCATCACCCCGGCGCCAATAACGGCGACAGATTTAATCGCCATCAGATCGCCTCCAGCACCGTCGCGATACCCTGTCCGCCACCGATGCACTGCGTCGCCAGCGCATATTTGCCGCCTTCGCGTTTCAACACCGCCGCCGCCTTGCCGGTGATACGCGCCCCGGTCGCCCCAAGCGGATGGCCAAGAGCGATGGCCCCGCCATCAAAATTCACAATCGCCGGGTCGATCTCGAGGTCCTTCATGCAAGCCATCGCCTGACTGGCAAACGCCTCGTTCAACTCCACCACACTCAGGTCCTTCGCGGTAATCCCGGCCCGCGCCATCGCCTTGCGCGATGCCGCCACCGGCCCGATGCCCATGATATCGGGCGCACAACCCGCCACCGCAATGGATTTGATTCGCGCCAGCATCGGCAAGCCATGCTTCACCGCGTAATCCTCTGAACACACCAGCACCGCCGAGGCGCCATCGGTCAGCGGCGACGAGGTTCCCGCCGTCACCGTGCCGTTCTGGCTGAACGCCGGCTTCAACCCGGCCAAAGCCTCCGCCGAAGTATCAGCCCGGATACATTCATCCTGCGCCACCATCATTTTACCGTTTGATACCGGAACGATTTCATCAGCCAGACGGCCCGCCTTCTGCGCGGCAGCAGCCTTCTGGTGGCTCTGCACCGCAAACGCTTCCTGCGCAGCGCGGGTAATCTGCCAGCGCGTCGCCACATTCTCAGCGGTGTCACCCATGCTGATGTAAGCCGCCGGGAATTTTGCATAAAGTGTTGGCGACGGCATCGGGTTATAACCACCCATCGGAATCCGGCTCATGCTTTCAATGCCGACACACACGAACACTTCGCCGGCATTCATTTGAATGGCACCTGCCGCGATATGAATGGACGACATCGACGAACCGCAGAAGCGATTCACCGTCTGCCCCGCTGCTGAGATCGGCAAATCCGCCAGCAGGCTGATCAGCCGCGCCACATTGAAGCCCTGCTCGGCTTCCGGAAACGCACAGCCGGTGATGACATCTTCAATATCCTCCGGCTTCACACCAGTCCGTGTGATCAAGGCCCGCACCACCTCAGCCGCCAGCTCATCCGGGCGAACCCTTGCAAAGCTGCCTTTTTTAGCTGGCACAAAAGCTGAACGGGCATAGCCCGCGATCACAACATTGGTCATTTATCTCTCCAATTTCCCTAAAAAATTATGTTTTCCGGCTGGCCAGAATCGCCAGTGACTGGCGCTCTATTTCGGTCAACTCAGATAGACTCTCATCAATCGCCGCGCGCTGTTCCGACAATTTCGCCAGCCGCTTGCGCACTGCCGCCAATAGCTGGCGCAGTTGCACATGGTGCGCCGGGTCCACATCGTACAGGTCCAAAAACTCCTTGATCTCGCGCAGCGAAAAGCCCAACCGCTTGCCGCGTAAAATCAGCATCAATCTGGCGCGGTCCCGGTGGGTGTAAACCCGCGTGGTACCGGCCCGCTGCGGTGAGATCAGGTCTTTGTCCTCATAAAACCTGATGGTCCGGGCGGTAACACCCAACTGCCGCGCCAACTGGCTGACAGAATACAGCGCTACTGAATCCGCCGCCGCTTCCTGATCGCTCATCGTCTCCACATTTGCACTCATCGTCTCGCCTCGCTCCTTGTCCGGGTTAGGTTGCATTATCGAGGCCAGCATGGACGCTTCCGTTTATTGACGCAAAGAGGCTGACTATAACGTATAGGTTATCCCTCGTCATTTGTCACCCCCCCTACGCAAAAAATCATTCGCCGGGTGGTTTTTCTGAGGCTTTTACCAACTCCTCCGCCACCAGCTCCTTTTTGGAAAGCTTACCCACCATCGTCCTCGGCAGGGTGTCACGGATTTCAACCTCCCTCGGCAGCTCAATCTTGTTCAAATGCTGGACCAGAAACGCCTTGATTTCAGCCACGGTGGCGCTGGTATCCGGCCGCAAGGTGACGAACAGCTTGGGTGCCTGGCCGCGGTAGGCATCCGGCACCGCCACCGCGATCGCATCCTGCACGGCGGGGTGCAGATAGGCGGCCTCCTCGATAACGCGCGGATACACATTATAGCCGCCGCACAAAATCAAATCCTTGATCCTGTCGACGATGAATAAATACCCATCGGCATCCAGATACCCAATATCACCGGTGCGCAGCGCACCATCCACAAACACCGCATCGGTGTCAGCCGGGCGGTTATAATAACCCTTCATCACTTGCGGCCCGCGCACGCAAATCTCGCCGCGCTCACCCTGCGGCAATATGGTTGCTGGGTGCTCGGGGTCGCGTATCTCAACCACCGTGCCCGGCATCGCAATCCCCACCGAACCGCGCCGCACGCCGCCGACCGGGGTTGCAGTCACCACCGGCGAGGTTTCGGAAAGGCCATAGCCTTCCAGCACGCTGCACCTGGAAATCCGCTCGAACCGGTCGGCTGCCTCAATGGCAATCGGCGCACCCCCGGAAATGCAGAATTTGATGAAGCTGAGGTCCTGGTCCGGCGCACCCTTCTTGCCTTGGGCGGCGTTGGTGATGGCGGTGTATAAGGTCGGCACGCCCGGCATCACGGTGGGACGGCGGTGGTGGATCACCTGCATCAGTTGCTTCATATCCAGCCGTGGCAGCAGCAAGAGCTCGGCCCCGATGGTCACGCCAAGGTTCATCACGCCGGTCATGGCAAACACATGAAACAGCGGCAGCACGCCGAGAATCCGCTCCTCCCCCATCAGCAAATCCGGCCCTGAGGCGAGAATTTGCTGAACATTGGCGGTGATATTGGCATGCGTCAGCATCGCCGCCTTTGGAAAACCAGTGGTGCCGCCGGTAAATTGCAGGGTGGCTATATCGTTCAACGGGTCGATCACCACCGGCGCCGGCTTGGCGGCCACCGCCAGCAGCGCCTCGTAGCGCATGTACGGCGCATGGTCCGGTATCGCTGCCAGCTCCTTGCCTTTGAACAGCCTAAACAGTAGCCCCTTCAGCGGCGGCAGGGCGCCCGCCATCGAGCACATAATCACCCGCTTGAATAAGCCATCGGCCGCCAGTTTGCCGATTTTATCCTGGATCAGTTTCAGATCGAGCGAGACGATAATTTCCACCCCGGCATCGCGTGCCTGGTTCTCGATCTCGCGCTCGGTGTACAGCGGATTGAAATTCACCACCGTCCCGCCAGCCTTTAAAATGGCAAAATACATCACCACAAAGTATGGCGTATTGGGCAGGCACAGCCCAACCTTCACCCCGCGCCCAACGCCGATTTTCTGCAAACCCGCCGCCGCGCGGTTCGCCAGCCCGCCAATTTCTGCCCAATTATAGCGCTTGCCCAGAAAATCGATGGCCGGCCGGCTGCCAAAGCGCTGCACCGCATGGTCCAGCATTTCATAGGCTGGCATTGGGGTGAACTGAAACTCTGCGGCGGCAGTCCGCGGGCTTATGCCATCCATGCTCGTCCTCCGGCTCGGCTATCATAGCTGACTGTGCCGATTACGTAATTAGTTAACGTTAACGTTATACTAACCGGTTCGCACCCATCGTGCAAGAAAGCATGATAGCATAATCGGCCAAAAAAAAACGGGGCCATTTGGCCCCGCTGGGTTAGACAACCTGAGGTAATAGCTTGTTCAGACGGCTTTCAGATTAATCGCCGCTGCCTTGCCCCGCTCCATCGCGATGTCGAACGTGACCTTTTGGCCTTCGTTCAGCCCGCGCAACCCAGCCGATTGCACCGCTGTGATATGAACAAATACATCCTTGCCGCCATCCGCCGGCACGATGAACCCATAGCCTTTTGTGGTGTTAAACCATTTTACTGTCCCGGTAGCCATTCTTAGTCGTCGCTCCTTATGATACCCACCGCGCGCCCGCCGCACGTTTAGAGGGACAACCGGTGATTGGGAGGTCTTGTGTGCGTCCCGTCACCAGGATTGCGAGCCAAGTCAAGCCAAAATCGATTGCCCCTAAAGTGACGCAGAAACGCATCGGAATGTCAACGATAACCTTAAAACCCCCGCTGCCCGCCTCAATCAGGCGGTTTTTATTACGCTATGCGGCATAATCACTCAGCCGGTTTATTGCAGCACCCCTGCTCTTCCTGTTTCGGTAATTTCGCGCCATAACCGCCTCAAGATTAATAACACACGAGGAGCCAAACTATGTCTGACGCTGATATTGTTGCGATTAAGCCCGATATTGCTGCGCATGCGCTGATAAACGCTGCCCAGTACAAGGATATGTACGAACGGGCCGCGACCCAGCCGGACGCTTTCTGGGCCGAGGAATGCAAGCGCATTACCTGGATGAAAGCCCCCACCAAGATCAAAAACACCTCCTACACCGGCGACGTCTCGATCAAATGGTTCGAAGACGGAACGCTGAACGCTTCCGCCAACTGCCTGGACCGGCATTTAGCCGAGCGCGGCGACCAGGTGGCGATCATCTGGGAAGGCGATGACCCCAACACCTCGCAAAAAGTTACCTACCGCCAGTTGCACGAGAAGGTTTGCCGCCTGGCCAACGCCATGACGGACCTCGGCATCAAAAAGGGCGATGTTGTTACCATTTATTTGCCGATGATCGTCGAAGCTGCCGTCGCCCTGCTAGCCTGCGCCCGCATCGGCGCCATTCACTCCGTGGTGTTCGGCGGCTTCTCACCCGACAGTCTCGCCAACCGCATCGAGGATTGCAATTCCGTCGCCCTCATCACCGCCGATGAAGGCCGCCGCGGTGGCCGTAAAGTGGCGCTGAAAGTCAATGCCGACGCCGCGCTGAAGGGCTGCCCGTCAGTCCGCAATGTGATTGTGGTGAAAGCCACCGGCGGCGATGTGAACATGCAGGCCGGCCGCGACGTGTGGTACGAGGATGTCACCGCCAAAGCCTCGCCCATCCACACGCCCGCCGAAATGAACGCCGAGGACCCGCTGTTTATCCTCTACACCTCCGGCTCCACCGGCAAGCCGAAGGGTGTGCTGCACACCACCGGCGGCTACATGGTGTGGGCCAGCTTCACCCATCAATACGTATTCGATTATCACCCCGGCGAGGTTTACTGGTGCACAGCGGATGTGGGCTGGGTCACCGGCCACACCTATATCGTGTACGGCCCGCTCGCCAACGGCGCCACCACGCTGATGTTCGAGGGCATCCCCAACTATCCGGACACCTCGCGCTTCTGGCAGGTGATTGATAAGCACCAGGTGAATATTTTCTACACCGCCCCGACCGCCATTCGTGCGCTGATGCGCGACGGCGAAGGCCCGGTGAAGAAAACCTCGCGCAAATCACTGCGCGTGCTGGGCTCGGTCGGTGAGCCGATCAACCCGGAAGCCTGGAATTGGTACTACCGCGTGGTGGGCGATGAGCGCTGCCCGATTGTGGATACCTGGTGGCAGACCGAAACCGGCGGTATTCTCATCTCCCCGCTGGTCGGCGCGATTGCCCAGAAGCCGGGTTCAGCCACCCTGCCGCTGCCGGGCGTGAAGCCGATGCTGGTTGATGCCGAGGGCCACGAACTGCACGGCGCCACCGAGGGCAACCTCTGCATCTCCGATAGCTGGCCAGGCCAGATGCGCTCGATCTACGGCGACCATGCCCGCTTCGCGCAAACCTACTTCTCCACCTTCAAGGGCCTGTACTTCACCGGCGACGGTGCGCGGCGCGATACCGATGGTTATTACTGGATCACCGGCCGCGTCGATGACGTGATCAACGTGTCGGGTCACCGCATGGGCACGGCGGAAGTTGAATCCGCACTCGTGGCGCACACTCTGGTGGCCGAAGCCGCCGTGGTGGGCTACCCGCACGACATCAAGGGCCAGGGCATTTATGCCTATGTCACCTTGATCGCCGATGCGAGCCCGAGCGAGGAGCTTCGCAAGGAGCTGGTGGCCTGGGTGCGCAAGGAAATCGGCCCCATCGCCGCCCCGGATGTGATCCAGTGGGCACCTGGCTTGCCGAAGACTCGGTCTGGCAAAATCATGCGCCGCATTCTGCGCAAAATCGCCGCCAATGAGACAGACAGCTTGGGCGATACCTCCACCCTGGCTGACCCGGGCGTGGTGACGGATCTGGTGGATAACCGGGGTGGGTAGGTCTCTCTCAGTTTCGCGTAATGAAAAAGCCGGGGGAAACCCCGGCTTTTTTTATGCCCACGTAGGGCGGAAAAGCGAAGCGCATTCCGCCAGCTTCATGAGTAAAACCGACAAACTCGTAGCCGAACCAAAAACGGCGGATTACACTGCTCTTACTGGCCTTACGCTAGCTAACCACCAATATCCAACAGCGGATCAATCCAATCATCAGGTGGTTCAATCTTAGCTTCGACTCCAGCGTGTTCCCGAAGCAGATAAAGAAGATTACTACCCGTAATTAGCTCTATCGGCTTTTCGTTGGCAAAACTGTAAGCGGCTTTACCGAACCCACTGGTGGTTACCAAAATACCTTTACTAGCACCTTCATTATGGACGGTCCCGAATAAATCACGAACTGCACTCACTCCAACGGTATTTTTATAGCGTTTTGCCTGAACTATTACTTTTCCCCCAAGCACCGGACGAGGATCAAACGCAACACAGTCCACTCCTCCGTCCCGAGATGCCTGCGTCAATTTCGTATCCAGGCCCATGGCTTGAAAGAGATTAGTTATCAACGACTCAAATTCACCCGGAGATAAAGACATAAGATTTGGGCGCGTATCAAGCGTCGAAAGGACGTCTTGTTCATTAATGAAGCGCGGGTCGGCCATATTAATGTCCATTATCGGCTTTACTGGTATTAATTCTGACGCACTTCTCGAAACAGACGCCTTAAGTCGTTTAAGGCAAGCTATCGGATCGACAGCCTCTAACTGCAGGCCAGTGAATTCATCTCGGACAACCCTGATAGATAAAATATAAGGTTTAACAACATTCCCCGTACTAGGGTCGGTCGCTATAACATATGTATTCAGAGTAATAATTTGGATATGACATCTGGCATCTGCCTTAAAAAGTTCATAGATAGTACGCAATGTACTTTGTGCAATGACGCTTGAATACAGCGCTTGTTGGGTTTTTTCGGTCTTCTTCGTGCTAATTATCGCATCTTGGGCTTTTACGTATTTAACCCGTTCAGCATCGGGAACAATATCCTTCATCAGAGGAACACGAAGGTCTAAAACAAGTTGTTGTGATTCAGATATGAAGCCGACTCGCACCTCTTGTGAAAAGGCGTTCGGATATGGAGATTGGGCAAGCACCAATTCCGAATAGATTTTTACGGCTATAGGATCGCCCGCGTCAAGATCAGCCTGCAATCTATTAATTTCTTGATTGTGTTCTTGTACCGATTTTTCCAGTTCTTTCAGAGCATTTTCACGCTGAATTTTCAATGCCTCAAAGTCTTCCATCGCTGCAGAATAAGCTGTTTGTCCCGAGGCCACCGCGAGTTCATGTTTTTTTCTGCTACCAGGCATTAGATTTGCAAAAAATGACAATGGCTGAGGAACGAAGGCGGACTGGTCTGGTTGCGTAATATATTTAAGTGTATCTGGAAGTTCCCTCTGATCTACACGTCGATATAGGGTATTCAATTTAACCGCCGGTTGTCTTGCTAAGCCCGTTTTTAAAATCGACTCTAACTCAGTAATTTTATCGGCTAGATTTTGATTTTCCTGATCAACCTGTTGTTGGCGACTAGAAGCATAATCTTGTTTGGCGCGAATCGCGTTAGCCTTACGCTGGCGTTCTTGTTCACGTATCTGAGCCGCTTGGACGCGAGCAGCCGCCCTGGCCGCTTTTAAAAACGATGACGAAAATCCCCGCGACATTTGAGTGCTCTCCTAGTGCGCAACAATTATGCATTGATCATACAGGCAGGCAAGCGATCGGCTAGCCAAGCAAGCGTAACCCATTGGTTTTCTTTCGTCGCAATAATGACGGGCGGTGTGGCTTGGGATTCCCGCCTGCGCGGGTATGACGAAGGGAGCGAGGACGATGAAAGAGGGGCGAGAACAGCAAGCGTACGATGGGCAAGCGGAGCGCTACCCATCGACTTTCTTTCGGCACAACACTGATGGGTGGCGCTGCGCTTACCCATCCTACCCACGCCGTCATACTCGCGAAGGCGAGTATCTTCTTGTTTCTGGTTCAAGGTGATGCAAGAGGATTCTCGCCTGCGCGAGAATGACGATGGGGGGTGGGCGTGACGGGAGGGCCGGGTCAAGCCCGGCCATGACGGTGAAGCGAAAAGTCCGCCGAAAAACCTACTTCCGAAAAATCTCCGCATCGTCCCCAAACGCCTTAAACTCCAGCGCGTTACCGGAGGGGTCGAGGAAGAACATCGTGGCCTGTTCGCCCACCTGGCCTTTGAAGCGCACGTAAGGCTCAATCACAAACCGCACACCCGCCGCCTGCAGCTTAGCGGCCAGCGCCTCCCACTGCCCCATTTCCATTATCAGCCCGAAATGCGGCACCGGCACATCATGG
>JARLIK010000015.1 GCA_031291755.1 Acidocella sp.
AGTGAAAATGCGGGGTCACATTGTCATGTTACATTTTTGACAATCCAAGTGTCTCCTTGGTGGATTAGAATCAAATCTATCGACGATCTCCTAGTATTGGCAGAAAAAGCCTCAACAGTGATTCTGTGTGTGCCAGGCAATAAAATAGGTGTGGCCGAATTTTGCTGGTTCCAGCCTTGATCTTGTTCAATAAAAGTAATGATATTCAGATAATTCGTGCAAGGCTGAAATTTTGGATCATCGAAGGCTAAAATCTCAATTAACTTTCCATCGTCTGGTAAAAGCGAGAACGGACGGCAAGAAAGTTGGTCGCCAAATACAACGCCGTCGCTACGCCTAAAAAATCTAGGAGGATCATACCGAACTCGAACGCGACAATCGTTTAGAAATATCCCGCCTTCATTTTTTATGCCGACCGGTATCATTAACCAAGGCTTTCGATCCGGATGATAACTGCCGATAAATTCATCATTTTCATCAAAGGAAATCGAAAGTTTTGGTTTTGTACCACCAAGAAGCTCGTTAAATTCTTTGGCAACTTTATTGTAGCCGTCGCGTTCTTTTTCCAAACCAAGTATGATGCGATAACAATACAAAATACCGAAACCATTGCCAACAATATTTTTTCCATCGTGCCCGTTACGAACACAGCAGCTATGGCTAAAGGAACGCTTGCAGCACCGTTCATGGCCTCAAGCCAATGAACAGTAAATGCCTTAATAATCCCGATAAAGCTGGAGTCTTTGTTCACCATATATTGAAAGCTGGACCGGAGTTCAGATTTGCAGCAAGCGATCTATATTTATTTCAGATAAAACTCGTTATGGCAAAGTTTTGGAGAAATTACTTTCTCAAATACCTTTTAAGCCTGCTTCAACTCAATCAAACTCTGCCGAATCTTCCGGCTCCGTACGATTTTATCTTCAATATAGGCGGTATCCCCCCAGCGGATGGCGCGGGCCATCGCTTGGGCGTCCTCTGAGAATCGCGCCAGCATTTCCAGCACGGCGTCTTTGTTGTTGAGGAAAATATCGCACCACATGGTGGGGTCGGAGGCGGCGATGCGGGTGAAGTCGCGAAAGCCCGAGGCGGCGAATTTCAGCACTTCCTGGCGCGTCTCGTCGGCCAGGTCGTCGGCGGTGCCGCAGATGGTGAAGGCGATCAAATGCGGCAAATGGCTGACGATGGCGGCGACACGGTCATGGTGGGCGGCGTCCATGCGGGCGGTCAGTGCGCCCATGCGCTGCCAGATGGTATCAAGCCGGGTGATGGCGGTCTCATCGGTGCCGGGTGGCGGGGTGAGGATGCACCAGCGGCCTTTGAATAAATCGGCAAAGCCAGAGTCTGGCCCGGAGAATTCGGTGCCGGCCATCGGGTGGCTGGGGACGAAATGCACATGCTCGGGCACAAACGGGCCGATGTCGCGGATGACGGATTGCTTGGTCGAGCCGACATCCGAGAGGATGGCGCCTGGCATCAAAGCGGGGGCGATCTGTTCAGCCAGGGCGGCGTATGTGCCGACCGGTGAGCATAATATCACGCAGTCAGCGTCTGCGGCGGCCTTGGCGGGGTCGAGTTCGCACACATCGGCGAAACCGAGTTCCTTGACACGGTCAAGGGATTTCTGGCTGCGGGTGTTGGCCACCACGGTTTTGGCGATGCCGCCGAATTCGCGTGAAGCCCTGGCGATCGAGCCGCCGATCAGGCCGGTGCCGATGAGGGCGAGGCGCTGGAAGATGGGTTCAGCCATTTTGGAATTCGATCAGCGCTTCGGCCAATAAATCACATTCCTCAGTGGTGCCGATGGTGACGCGCAGGCAGGCGGGGAGGTTATAGGATTTTACATAGCGCACGATGATGCCGTGGCGGCGCAGATGCGCATCCGCCGCCATCGCGCGTTCGGGGGTTACAAAATCCAGCAGCAGGAAATTCGCCTCGCTGGGGATCACCTTGATGCCGGCGGCGGTGAGGCGGGCGGCGAGGCGGGCACGCTCGGCGGTGTTGTGGGCCGCGCCGTCAATGAGCCAATGTTCATCGGCCAGGGCGGCGATGGCGGCGGCGGCTACCATGGCGCTGACATTGAACGGCCCGCGCACCCGGTTCAGCACATCCACAATCGCGGGCGGCGCATAGGCCCAGCCGAGCCGCGCCCCGCCGAGGCCGAAAATTTTCGAAAATGTGCGGGTCATCACACAATTATCACCGGCATTCACCAAGGCGATGCCAGGGTCGTAATCAGGGCGGGTGACGTATTCGGCGTAGGCGGCGTCGATCACCAGCAGCACGTCCGGCGGCAGATTATCCCGCAGGCGGCGCATCTCGCTCTCGGGGATCAGCGTGCCGGTGGGGTTGTTGGGGTTGGCGATAAACACCATGCGGGTGGCGGGGCTGACCAGCGCCAGCATGGCGTCAACATCGGTGGTGAGGTCGCGCTCGCGGGCTTTGCGCACCACGCAGCCGGCGATCTTCCCGGCGATCTCATAGATCGAGAAGCCGTGCTCGCTCATGATCAGCTCGGTGCCGTGCCCGCCGTAGGATTGGATGAGCAAAGTGAGCAGGTCATCCGAGCCGTTGCCGCAGACGATCTGTGCCGGATCAAGGCCGAATTTCTTCCCCAAGGCAGCGCGCAGCGCGTGCATGCCGCCGTCCGGGTAGCGGTGCATCGCGGCAGCCGCCTCCTGCATGGCGGCGATGGCCACCGGCGGCGGGCCGAAGGCGCCCTCGTTCGAGGAGAGCTTGATGACGCGGTTAACGCCCGGCAGCTTGGACTCGCCGCCGACATACGGGGCCACCGTGAAAATTTCCGCTCGCGCTTTTGGCAAGGTCATGCGGCTTATTCCAGAGGCATGGCGAAGCCGCCGATTGAGAGGGCGGGCGCATCGAGGCCGCTGATTTGGGCGAGCCGCGGGTCGGTGTCATCCACCAACCCTCCCACCTCAACCAGCGCCAGCGCCCGGTCGCCAGCGTCGCGCTTGGCCAGAATATTCAACACGGTAAATCCGGCGGCGGTGACACTGGCGGTGATTCGGGCGCGAGAGGTATCGGCGGGCACTTCCAGCGCGATCAGCCCGTGGTCATTGCCGCTGGCGTCGGGCTGGATGGCAGCGACGGCGTAGGCAACCCCCACCGGAGTACCCTCGGCACGCTGGGTCCAGAACGGCAGCTTGGCGATGACCGATAGTTGGGTCGGGCCGCGGCCCATCAGGGAGGTCCACCAGATGCCATCCGGTTCGTCGCTGGGCGGTGGCAGCACGGCCACCTGGGCGGTGCCGGATTCGATGTCGGCCAGGGTTTGCGACGGGTTGCGGTGGCGGCGCATCGGTGTGAGGGGGCCGAAATGCTCGCGCGCCAAAGCTGGAATTTCACAGGTCTCGCTGGTGCTGCATACCGCCACCGTCTGGCCGCCCTCGATGATCAGGGCGGCGGCGAAAATCTCCCGCCAGATGCGTAGAATGGATTGCGGCGGCAGCGAGCCCTGATGCTGGCCGAGCAGGCGGCGCACCATGCTGGCTTCCCGGCCGGGGCGGATTTTCACGCCGCGCTTGCCGCCATCGCTGGCCACGCGCTCAATGATTCCGGCGCGGCGCATCAGCAGCGCGTGCAGTTCATCGTCGAGCGAATCGAGTTCGGCCCGCAATTTGGCCAGTGTTTCCGGGGCGGTGGTGCTGTCAGTGCTCATAATGCGGCGAGTGATACAGCTTCGTGATGGTGCTGCAAAGCCGTGAGGAGCCATGCGGTATCGAAGGGATTGCATGGCGGGGGGCGGCGGCGCATATGCGAAAAACCATGGATCAAGGCCCGAATTTCTCTGAGACGCCGCACCAGTCTGTCAGTTTCGATGACGGGCTGACGCTGGATTGCGGGCGGCACCTGAACCGGCTGACCGTGGCGTACCGCACCTACGGCACGCTGAACGCCGCCCGTAGCAACGCGATTCTCATCTGCCATGCGCTGACCGGCGACCAATATGTGGCCGAAACGCAGCCGGTGACCGGCAAGCCCGGCTGGTGGGGTGCCGTGGTGGGGCCGGGGCGGCCAGTTGATACCGAGCGGTATTTTGTCATTTGCGCCAATGTGCTGGGCGGCTGCATGGGCTCAACCGGGCCGCGCAGCCCGCATGATGAGCGCCCCGGCGAACCTTGGGGCGTGGATTTTCCGCCGGTGACCATTGCCGACATGGTGCGGGCGCAAAAGCGGCTGGTGGACCATTTAGGGATTGAGAAGCTATTTGCCGTGATCGGCGGCTCGATGGGCGGGATGCAGGCGCTGGCCTGGGCCGCCTTGTACCCAGAGCAGGTGTTTGCCGCGGTGCCGGTGGCGGCGGCCGCGTATCATTCCGCGCAGAATATCGCGTTCCATGAAATTGGCCGCCAAGCCATTGCGGCTGACCCCTCCTTCCATGGCGGGCGCTATTGGGCTGAGGGTGTCACCCCGGCGCGGGGCTTGGCGGTGGCGCGGATGACCGCGCATATCACCTATGTTTCGGAAGCCGCGTTGACGCGCAAATTTGGCCGTAAATTGCAGGGCGCATCGGATCTATTGATCGGCGACCGCTTCGAGGTGGAGAGCTACCTGGAGCATCAGGGTTCCAGCTTTGTGCGGCGCTTTGATGCGAATTCGTATTTAACCATTACCCGCGCGATGGATTTATTTGACCTGGCGGCTGACCATGACGGCAGTTTGGCAGCCGCCTTTACCGGCACGCGCACACGGTTTTTGCTGGTGAGTTTTTCATCGGACTGGCTGTTCCCCACCGCGCAGTCACGCGCCATTGCCAAGGCGCTGAACCATGTGGCGGCGAACGTGAGTTTTGTGGAGATTATGTCTGATAAAGGTCATGATGCGTTTTTGCTCGACGAGCCGGATTTTCATCGCACCTTGAGCGGGTTTTTGGCGGGTTGCGCTGAACACGCAGGGCTGGGCTCATGAATTTTACCCAGCCGGTGCGCTTTGTCGCAAAAAACATGCGGGTGGATTTGGCGCTGATCGCCGGGATGGTGGCGCCCAACTCGCGGGTGCTGGATATTGGCTGCGGTGATGGCACGCTGATCGACCATCTGTTCCGCACCAAGCAATGCGATGCGCGTGGCATTGAAATCGACATGGCCGAAGTGACGCGGGCGGTGACGCACGGACTGCCGGTGATGCAGGGCGACGCCGATAGTGATCTGGCGAATTACCCTGATGCTGCCTTTGATTATGTGATTCTGTCGCGCACCTTGCAGGCGGTGGAAAAGCCCCGTGAGGTGCTGCGTCAGATGCTGCGGATCAGCACGTTCGCGATTGTGAGCTTTCCGAACTTCGGCCATTGGAGCCTGCGGCTGCAATTATTATTCGGCGGCAAAATGCCGATGACGCGGGCCTGGCACCGGATGTGGTACGAGACGCCGAATATCCACCCCTGCACCATCCGGGATTTTTTCGCGTTGTGTGAAGCCGATGGGTATAAAGTTGAGCAGTGGCTGGCGGCGGATGAGGATGGCAAAAAAGCGCCATGGCGGAAGTTTGCATCGCTGGCGAATTTCTTTGGCGAGCAGGGGCTGTTTTTGCTGCGGAAGGTTTGACCAAGTAAATGGATGTGTAACGTTACGCTCACTTATCCGGCTTGTATCTTCCGCAATTCTTTAAGGAAAATTCATGCAACTTAACCTGATCAACAAAATCATCCTGATTACCGGCGGTTCGAAAGGCATCGGCTTGGCCTGCGCCAAGCTGTTTCTCGCTGAAGGGGCGCGGGTTGCGATTTGTTCGCGCGATGCGGCGAATATCCAAGCCGCGTTGGCGCAATTGCCAGGTGCCATCGGGGTAACGGCGGATTTGACCGAAAATGTAGCGGCGGCGGCGATGGTGGCGCAGGTGGAGGCCAAGCTCGGTCCCATCGATGTGCTGGTGAACAGTGCCGGGGCGGCCAAGCGCACGGCGCCGGAGGATTTAACCCCGGCGGCGTGGCGGGCGGCGATGGAGGCGAAGTATTTTTCCTACATCAATGTTATCGACCCGGTGGTGAAATTGATGGCGGCGCGTGGGCGTGGCGTGATTGTAAATGTCATCGGTAACGGCGGCAAAGTGGCCTCGCCGGTGCATATCGCCGGGGGCGCTGCCAACGCAGCGTTGATGCTGGCCACGGCAGGATTGGCGACGGCTTATGCGCCACAAGGTATTCGGGTGGCAGGCGTGAATCCCGGCCTGACCGAAACCGGCCGGGTGGCGGAGGGGATGATCTCCACCGCCAAACTGGCTGGAGTCAGCGTTGAGGAAGCGCGTGCCCAAAGCATCGCCAAAATCCCGCTGGGCCGGATGGCCACCCCCGAGGAGGTGGCCGATACGGTGGTGTATCTGGCCTCCGACCGCGCCAGTTACGTTACCGGCGTCACGGTGACGATGGATGGCGCGGCAAGCCCGGTGGTTGTCTAGAACTTATACAACCCCGATAGCGACACCACGCCGTCGTTTTTAGATTCGGTGATCGGGCTGTTAGCGGCACTGCCCAGTAGGCGTTCATAAGCAGCGCTCATGTCGATCACCCAATGCGGGGTGAGGAACCAGGCGGCAGACAAGCCAAAGCCGGCGGATTTCAGGCCGGGCGCGGCTTTATACAGCCGGTAATTGGTGCTGATGGCCTGCGCCTGCGACACCCCGAAATAGCCCTGCATGTAGCGGCCATCGCCGGCGGTGATGGTGGGGCCCGCAAACCAGGCAAATTTGGCACTGCTGCCGGGCATCGGCAGATAGGCGCCAAAATCGCCTACCCAGCCGTTGGTGGCGCCAATCTGGCGGCGCACATCCAGCCGCAGGGTCAGCGGAAAGGCTTCGGCCAGTGCGTAGGTGGCGAAAAATTTTACCTCTGGGGCGGGGTGGATGGTGCCCAGGCCGTCAAGCGCCTTGCCGTCGGCGTGCGGTGAGCGGCCAAGGTCGTAGGTGATGGCAGCGCCCATATCGATATGGCGGAAGCTCAGCAGGTTAACGCCCAGGCCCTCGCCGGTGGAGAGGAAAAACTCATCCTTATAGCGCACATCAATGACCGGGCCGGGCTGCACCTGATAGCGGGTGATGCCGTCAGCTACTGGGGCAAACTGCGAACCCAGGCCGAGTTCCACCTGCCAGGTGGGGATGCTGGGCTCGAACAGCCGTTGCAACTGGATACCGGAGGAATATTGCCATTCGGCCAGAGGCGAGGGGGTTTGCGCCTGGGCTTGGTGGGAAGCCAATAGCAGGCCAGAAGGCAATATCAAGGCTGCCAACAATGGCATAAACCGGTTGCTGAGTGCGGGTTTGTTACGCATAGCGGTATAATCCTTCTGTGGTGGCAATTGTATGGCGCCACGTGCGTGCCGCTTTGGTCGTAAACACAGGCTTTAAGTCACGGTTCATTGCTTAGGTAGCTTCGGAAACTACTTACCCGCCCCAGGGTAATCATAAGGCCATGCAAACCCGCAGGATCAAGCCGGAGAACCTTAATTAATTGATAGATGTAGCCGCGAGCGGGGCGGCCATTACGCAGGCGGGGTTGGGAGGATGCGTAAATAGGTGCATAAATCGCCATATCTGAATTCAAGGTGGACCGCGATGATCTATGAGTTACGTATTTACCATTGCTTGCCGGGCAAACTGCCACTGTTGTTGAAGCGCTTTGAGACGGCAACCTTGCCGCTGTGGGAAAAGCACGGGATCGTGCAGGCGGGGTTCTGGACCGTGGATATCGGCCCCAGCAACCATGATTTATATTATATGCTGGCCTGGGAGTCTTTGGCCGAGCGGGACCGCAAATGGGGCGCGTTTCAGGCTGACCCGCAATGGCAGGCGGAACGCACCGCCAGTGAGGCCGGGGGGCCGATTTTGGCGAGTATCTCGAATTCGTTTCTGAAACCCACCAGTTTTTCGGCGGTGACGTAAGGCCGCGACTCATGCGGTTTTTAAAGATGCATGGCGCCGGCAATGATTTTGCCGTGTTTGATGGCCGCGCCCAGCCGGTGCGGTTTTCAGCCGATGAAGCACGTTTGATCGCGGATCGCCGCCTGGGGATCGGGTGTGATCAGATCATCATCATCGAGCCCGATGCGGCGGGCGCTGATGCCTTTATGCGGATATTGAACGCCGATGGCACCGAGGCGGGGGCGTGCGGCAATGCCACGCGCTGTGTGGCGATGCTGCTGGCGCAGGAAAGCGGGGCGTTAGAGATAAACATCCGCACCATTTCAGGCTTGCTGCCCGCGGTGATTTTGGGCGCTGGTATGATCGAGGTGGATATGGGTGCCCCCAAGCTGGGCTGGGCCGATGTGCCGCTGGCGGCGGCAATGGATACGCTGCATCTCGATCTGGCGATGGAAAACGTGGTTGACCCGGCGGCGTGCTCAATGGGCAACCCGCATGCGACGTTTTTTGTCGATGATATTGCAGCGGTTGATATTGCGCGGATTGGCCCGGTGCTGGAACATGCCACACTGTTTCCCGACCGTGCGAATATTGGGTTTGCACAGATTTTGTCGCGCACGCGGATTCGGCTGCGGGTATGGGAGCGTGGTGCGGGGCTGACGCTGGCCTGTGGTTCAGGGGCCTGTGCGGCGCTGGTGAATGCACACCGGCGTGGCTTGGTGGAGCGGCAGGCGACGATGATTTTGGATGGCGGTAGTTTGGAAATTACCTGGCGGGAAGAAGATGGCCATGTGCTGATGCGCGGCCCGGCGGTGACCTCATTTACCGGCAACTGGCCAGCCACGCCGCTGGAAAAATCATAATGGCGCTCTCGGCTTTTTTCAGCAAGCTGAAAACCGGGCTGTCGCGCAGTGCGGAGAAACTCGGCTCTAACATCACCGCCACCTTCACCAAGCGCAAGCTCGATGACGCGGCGTTGGAGGAGCTGGAGGATATGCTGATCGCGGCTGACCTCGGCCCGGCGGTGGCATCGCGGGTGATCGGTAATTTTCGCCGCACGCGCTTTGGCAAGGAAGTGTCGGATGAGGAAATCCGGGAAACGCTGGCCGCCGAGATCGCCGCGATTCTGGCACCCGTCGCGCTGCCGCTGCTGCCGGATGTCAGTAAAAAGCCGTTTGTGATTCTCATGACCGGGGTGAATGGCGCTGGTAAAACCACCACCATCGGCAAATTGGCCACCTTGTACCGCGAGCAGGGGTTAACCCCGATGCTGGCGGCGGGCGATACGTTCCGCGCCGCCGCCGTGGAGCAATTGCAAATCTGGGGGCAGCGTTCCGGGGCGGTGGTGGTGGCAGCACCGGCAAATTCCGATTCCGCCTCGCTGGCGCATGAGGCTTTGAGCAAGGCGCAAGCGGCGGGGGCGGATATATTGCTCATTGATACCGCCGGGCGGCTGCATAATAAAACCGCTTTGATGGATGAGTTGCGCAAGATCATCCGGGTGATTCGCAAAATTGACCCCTCCGCGCCGCACGCCACGTTACTCACGCTGGATGCCACGATTGGTCAGAATGCGATTGCGCAGGTGAAAACCTTCAAGGAAATGGTGGAGCTGAGCGGGCTGATCGTGACCAAGCTGGATGGCTCGGCGCGCGGCGGCATTGTGGTGGCGCTGGCCGAGCAGTTCAAACTGCCGGTGCATGCGGTGGGCACCGGCGAGCAGGCGGCGGATTTACGGCCCTTCGTGGCCGAGGAATTCGCCCGCGCTCTGGTAGGGCTTTAAGTTTCCAAGCTACACGTTTAAGTTGCGGCCATGGAACGTCTCACCAGGCTCGATGGGTTGCGCGGCGTGCTGGCGGTTTATGTCATGCTGGGCCATGCGCTGCCCTACACCACGCTGCCCGGATGGGCCGGTGCCGCCTTCATACATGGCGAAGCGGCGGTGGATGTATTTTTTGCCCTCAGCGGGCTGGTGGTGATCAATTCACTGGAGCGTTTCAATTACCGGGCCGGGCCGTTTTTGGCGGGCCGGGCGCGACGGCTATTGCCGGTGTATTTTGTGGTGCTGGCTCTGGCGGTGGGGTTGATCTGGCTGGGCTCGCCGTTGTCCGCGATGCCGTGGATCGCGCCTGAGTCATTGCAGGCGGATTTTTGGGCGATCGGGATGCCCGCGCAATTCCTCTGGCATTTTTTGGCGCATATCACGCTGGTCCAGGGGTTGTTGCCACAAGGGTTGCTGCCGTGGGCTTACATTACCTTGCTGGGACCAGCCTGGAGTCTCTCCACGGAGTGGCAATTTTATATTGTTATGGCGGTGTTGATGCGCCGGGTGCGCAGCCTTACACGGTTTGGGATTTTGCTGCTGGCGGTGGCGGTGTTGTATCGCATCACGGCGGGGTTTTTGCCGGCGTACTGGCAATTCAGCCGGGCGTTTTTGCCCGATGCGGCGGGGTTTTTTGGGTTGGGGGTGATGTCGGCGGTGTGGCTGCGCAAGGGTCATGCGCTGCCCTTGGCGGCGGCGGTGCTGGTGGTGGCAGCGTTGGGTTTATCCTCGGGCTCACCTGAGAAAATACTCACGCCGCTGGTTTGGCTGCTGGTTCTATGCGTGCAAAAATATGGCGCTGTGCCGCCGCTGGCGCGGCTGTTGGAGTGCCGGCCGGTGCAGTATCTTGGCGCCGTTTCGTATCCGTTATATCTGCTGAATGCACCGGTGCAGCGAGCCTGCGCGATGATCATTGCGCCCCTGGTTCATGGTAACGCCGCGATGTTTGATTGGTTGTGGCTGCCGTTGGCGCTGGCGGCACCCGCGTTGGCTGCCGCCGTTCTGCATCACGCGGTGGAAAAACCGTTTATGCAGTCACCAAAGCGGTCGATGCCGATTTCCACGTCAGTGTCCCCGCCTTGCCGCAATTTGGGCACGTAGCATGCCAATCGGTGTGTTCGGTATGGCATGACTGGCAGGTCCATTTTGGCGCGGGGGCGTCAACCGGCGTATCACCCAGTGCGGTAAGTACGGCGTAGGGGCGTTTGTCGGTGAGGCCCGCAGCGATGGCGGCCTCAGCGTGGCGGCGGGCTTCGCCGGTCAGCTTGGCCGCCAGCGATGTCTCGGCCAGCAGAATTTCAGATTCGGGGTGTCCGGGCTTGGCGGCGGCCAACTGGCTGGCGGCCTGCACGCGCTCGATCGGGTCGGGGATGTTTTCAAGATAGGCAGCGGCGATCAGCGGGTGTGGTGCTGCGGTCCAGCCTTTTAGCAGTGATTTTTTGGCGGCGCGGGCCTTGTTGGCCAAGGTCAGGCTGCGGGCGTAGGCCACCGTGGCGGGCACCAGGGTAGGGTCGGCCTTTATCGCTTGCTTGGCATAACGCAGCGTATTGCTGCGGTCCTGCGTGGCATTGGCGGCGGCGGTGGCGATGGCGGCAACTTCGGCGGGGGCCTGGGTGAGGCCCAAAGCGGTGCGCCAGTCCTGCTGTTTCAGCGCGGCGGCCAGCCGTTCCGTCCGCGCCCAACTGCTGCCGGGGTAAGCATCCTCGGCGGCCAGCGCGTGCTTACGGGCGGCGTCATGGTCGCCGGTGCTGGCGGCGTGGTGGCCGAGGCCGCGATGGCCGAGAAACGCCATATCCTTATGGGTGGTGAGTTTTTTGAAGGCGGCGTCGGCCTGGTCATGCTTGCCATTCAGCCGGGCGGCCTCGGCGGTGAGCAGCAGCACCAGCGGGGTTTCCCCCAGCAGTTTACGGGCGCGGCCAGCCTCGGCCTCAGCGCCTTTGGCATCGCCGGCGGCCAGCGCCGTGAGGGCGCGATTGGTGGCAATCTCGCCGAGGTTTTTGCGGCGGCTGCCTTGCCAGGCACTCATCCCGCCCGGGGCGCGGCGGATACCGCCGATGATGCGGAATATAATGGTGAGGAGCAGCGCGATTGCGGCAAGAATCAGCAGGGCGACGGGGGTTGAGGCGGTGACGGTGTAATCGCCGGAATGGGCGGTGACGCTGCCGGGAAAAGTGCTGATCCACCAGGCGATGCCCAGCAGAATCACGGCAATGATCATAAAGCGGGCAGCGCGCAGCATTATGGCTGATCCGCCAGGGTGATGATGGCGGCGCGGGCGGCCAGCAAGGCTTTGGCTTGTGCCAGCCAGTCGCCCATCGCGGCCTGGGTGGTAGGGCTAAGGCCGTTCAGCGCGTTCACCGCCCCGGCAAGGTCACCGGCATCCAGCAATGTTTGCGCCTGCGCGGTTATGGCGGCGGCGGGAGCGCCGACGATAACGTGCGAGCCGTTGCTGATGGTGATCAGGCTTTCCAACCGTTGTAGCGTGCCGGTCCAGAACGAGCCGTTGGCGGCGCGGGCGACGCTGGCATCATTGGCGGCGGCAGCGGCGGCGGGGAAGGATAGTTGCAGGGCGGCCTGGGTTGGCGGCGCGATGCTGGCGAATTTGGCCAAAGCGGGCGGGGCGTTCGGGATATCGCCGAGCGGTAAGCCGGATTCCAGCGCGATGCGGGCGGATTCCAGCCGGTTCAGCGTGACGATTTTGGCGGAGAGTTTGGTGACATCGACATTATTGGCCGACAGCGTGGCGAGCGCCCCGTGGTCGGCGGCGAACTGCGCCTGCATGGCCTGCACCTGGGCGGTCAGCAGTGCGAGTTTTTCGCCAAGGCCGGCCTGCACGGTCACGCTGTCAGGCGCGGGCTGGGCGCGGTTGGCCTGCGCCTGCACCGCGCTGAGCTGGGCTTGCAGCACCGCAATTTGGGCATTGGCGGCCACCGAGTCAGTTTGGTGCAGGGTCCATAAATAGCCCTCGCCGCCGGCCAGCACGCAGAACCCCAGCACGCCGATCAGCGGCCAGGCGCTGGGGCGTGGCTTGGCGGGTTTCACCGGCAGCGCCACTGTAGGATTCGGCAGCGGCTTTGGCGCGGGTTTTGGCGCTGGCGGCGGCGCAGTGACGGCGACGGATTCAGGGGGTGTTGGGGGGTCAATGTCAGTCATGTCAGATATGCCAATAAATCCGCTTCAGTTGGCGCTAATGCGACACGGATTGTGGTCCAGGGCAAGTCATGCAGTACGGCGGCCACATTCGGGCTGAGCGCCAGAGCGGTGACGTTGGCGGTATTGGGCGGATTCAGCTTGATAAAAGCGCGGGCGGACTCAGCGGAATAAAACAAGGCGGTTTTGATCGAGCCGTCCTGCAACGCAGTGCGAACGGCGGGCGGTAAAGCCCGCGCTGGGGTGGCGGCATAGACGGTGCGGCGGGTGATGGTCAGACCGGCCTTTCGTAATTGCTGCGCCAGAGCCAAACCATGCCGGGCACCCACCGCCAGCAAATAGCTGCCGGGCAGGCGATGCGCGATGATCAGGGCGGCCAGGTCCTTGGCATCGCCGCTGGCGCTGATGACCGAGTTGAACCCAGCCTCACGCAGCCGGCCGGCGGTGGCGTCGCCGACACAAAAAATGGGTGTGTTTCGGTAGCGTTCCGGCAGGGCGGGAATTACCTGGCTGCTGGTGACAATGATGGCGGCGGGGTGCTGCGGCAGCGTGGCGGCGTGGCGGCTGATGGCCAGACAAGGGGCCACAACGGGCTCATACCCCATGCTGGTCAGCCGCGCGGCGGTCAGTGAGGCGCCCGGTTCCGGGCGGGTAACCAGAATTTTCAAATGTCGAAAATATCCGGCGGGCTGTCGGCTTTCAGCGAGGCGCCCAGTTCGGCACCGAGCCGCTCGGCATCGGCGGCCGCGCCGGTGGCGCTGCGCTTTAGAAGGAAGGTGCCGTCGGCACGCGCCACCAGCCCGGTGAGGTGTAGGCTGCCGTCGCTTTGCAATTGCGCATAACCGCCGATCGGGGTGCGGCAGGAGCCATCCAGCGCCGCCAGCAAAGCGCGTTCGGCGGTGGCGACAGCTTTGGCTTCCGGGTCTTCAATCCCCGCCAGCATGGCGCAAAGCTCGGTGTCGGCGCTGCGTACCGTGATGCCGACGATGCCCTGGCAGGCCGAGGGCACCATGGTTTCAGCTGACAGCACGACGCTGGCACGCTCGCCCAGGCCGAGGCGGCGCAGGCCGGCGTAGGCCAGCAAGGTGGCGGCGAATTCGCCGGATTCCACCTTGCCAAGCCGGGTGCCGACATTGCCGCGCAGCAGGGCGAAATTCAAATCGGGGCGGGCATGCTTGAGCTGCGCCTGGCGGCGCACGGAAGCGGAGCCGACGGTGGCACCATGCGCCAATGCGGCGTAGGGGTTGGCCGGGTCGTGCGGGGGGTGGCCCGCTGGCAATATCAGCACGTCGCGCGCATCCTCGCGCTTTAAGGTGCAGGCCAAAGTGATGCCGGGGGGCAGGGTGGTTTCGAGGTCCTTCAGCGAATGCACCGCGAAATCGATTCGTCCGGCAGCCAGCGCCTCGTGAATTTCCTTGGCGAACAGCCCTTTGCCGCCGATTTCGGCGAGCGGGCGGTCGAGCACGGCGTCGCCGGTGGTGTTGATGATATGCTCCTCAAACACCTCCATGCCGCGCAGCACCGGGCAGAAATGCCGCAGGATTTGCAGGAAATTGGCGGTCTGGGCACGCGCCAGCGGCGAGCCGCGGGTGCCGACCTTCAGGGGGAGTGGCCTCCGGTGCGGGGCTATAAGGGGTTTTACGGAACTCACGCGGTTGGTCTAGAGCTTGACGCATGGAAAGAAAAGTCATGCGTGCGCCGGGCTGCGTGCTGGGCATAGAAAGCAGTTGCGATGAGACCGCGGCTGCGGTGCTGGCGCCGGATGGCGAGATTTTGGCGGAGCGGGTGTTAACCCAGTTGGCTGACCATGCGGCGTTCGGCGGGGTGGTGCCGGAAATCGCGGCGCGGGCGCATCTGGCGGCCTTGGGGCCCTTGGTGGCTGATGCGCTGGCCGAGGCGGGTGTTGGGTTCGCAGATTTGGGTGCGATTGCTGCCACCGCTGGGCCGGGGTTGATCGGCGGGCTGCTGGTGGGCACCGGCTTTGCCAAAGGGGCGGCGCTGGCGGCGGGGGTATCGTATCTCGCCATCAACCACCTTGAAGCGCATGCGCTGACCGCCCGGCTGCCGGGGCTGGCAAAGAGCGCGCCGGAGTTTCCGTATTTGCTGTTGCTGGTCTCCGGCGGGCATTGCCAATGCGTGGCGGTGGAGGGGGTTGGCCGCTACCGCCGCCTGGGCAGCACGCTCGATGATGCGGTGGGCGAGGCATTTGATAAAACCGCGAAATTACTGGGCCTGCCGTATCCGGGTGGTCCGGCGCTGGAGGCGATGGCCCGTGAAGGGGTGGCGCGATTTGATCTGCCGCGGCCAATGTTGCGGCGCGAGGGCTGCGATTTTTCATTCTCCGGTCTGAAGACCGCCGTGGTGCAATTGGTGGCGGGCTATGGCGCGGGGGCATTGCCGCGCCAGCTGGCCGCTGACATGGCGGCGAGTTTTCAGGCGGCGGTGGCTGACATCATGGCCGACCGGCTGGGCCATGCGCTGGCGATGCTGCCGGCGGCAACGGCGGTGGTGATCGCGGGCGGCGTGGCTTCAAACCAGGCGATCCGTCTGCGGCTGGCCGAGGTGGCCATCGCAAATGGCAAGGCGTTGATCGCGCCGCCGTTGCGGCTATGCACCGATAACGCGGTGATGGTGGCCTGGGCGGGCATCGAGCGGCAGCGTGCCGGGCTGGTGAGTACACTCGCCGCCCCGTGTAAACCGCGCTGGCCGCTGGAGGCGATATGAACTACCGCCACGCCTATCACGCCGGGAACTTTGCCGATTGCATGAAGCACGCGCTGTTCATCAGCATCCTTCGCGCCATGCAGCGCAAGGATAAGTCGCTGCTGGTGCTTGATACGCACGCGGGCATCGGGCGGTATGATTTATCGGGCGAGCCGGCGCAAAAAACCGGTGAGTGGCGGGAAGGGATTGCCAAGGTGCAGGCGGCGGCTCCGGCAGCGCTGGCAAGCTATACCGCGATGATCGAAAAACTTGGCCTCTACCCTGGTTCGCCGGCAATTGCGGCGGCGCTGCTGCGCGACAATGACCGGCTGATTTGTTGTGAATTGCACAAGGAGGATGCACCGCTGTTGCGCCGGGCGATGGCGGGACAAGCCAATGTGGCGGTGCATGAGCGCGATGGCTACGCCGCCATGCGGGCGTTTTTACCGCCGCCGGAAAAACGTGCGCTGGTGCTGATCGACCCGCCGTTCGAGGCCGTGGATGAATTCGCGGTTCTCACGGAAAACCTTGTGGCGGCTTACGAGAAATTCAAAACCGGCGTGTATGTGGTGTGGTACCCCATCAAGCACCGCGCCCCAGTACGGGGGTTTTGTGAGGGGTTGAAGCTGAGTAAAATCCGCGACGTGGTGACGGCAGAGTTTTTGCTGCGTGAGCCGTTGGACCCGGCCCGGCTGAATGGCTGCGGGCTGCTGGTGGTCAACCCGCCGTTTGGGTTTGAGGCCGAGGCGTTGCCAATATTGCAGGCGCTTGTTGAGGTTTTAGGTGGGGCTGGCTGCGGCGTGGAAAGATTGATTGATGAGTGAGCTTAAAATCGGCGTGCTGGGGGCGGGCGCCTGGGGTACCGCGCTGGCGGTGCTGGCGGCAAAACATGGCGCGCCGGTGGCGTTGTGGGCGCGTGATGCCAAGCGGGCGGCGGCGATGGAAACGTCGCGTGAAAATCCGCGTTTGCCGGGAATTATTTTGCCGCCTTCGTTGCGGGTAAGTAGCGAATATCCAGAGGCGGATATTCTCCTGGTATGCGTGCCGATGCAGCATTTGTGCGAGACTTTGATCAGCCTGCCGCTGCAGCGCGGGGCTTTGGTTTTATGCTGCAAGGGGCTTGAACTTGGCTCAGGGCGGTTGCCGCCGGAGGTGCTTGAAGCGGTACTGCCAGGCCAGAAAATGGCGGTTCTGACGGGCCCGAATTTTGCGCATGAAGTGGCCGCTGGGTTACCCGCGGCCAGCGTGCTGGCGGCTTATGATGCGAGCTTGCGGGCGGCGCTGGTCAACGCCCTGCGCAGTGAGAGCTTGCGGTTGTATGGCAGCGCCGATGTGATGGGTGCGGCGCTGGGTGGTGCTGCGAAAAATGTCATCGCCATTGCCTCCGGCGTGGTGATGGGGGCTGGTTTGGGTGAAAATGCCAGAGCGGCGTTGATCACAAGGGGTATCGCGGAAATTGCCCGTCTGGCGGTGGCGTTGGGCGGCAAGGCGGAGACGGTTTCGGGATTGTCAGGCTTGGGTGATTTGCTGCTGACCTGCACGGGAATGAGCAGCCGGAATTACTCGCTGGGGCTGGCGTTGGGAAAAGGCCAGAGCCTGGCTGCGGTGTTGCAAAGCCGTAGCAATGTGACCGAAGGTGTTGCCACGGCGCCTGCCTTGTTGGCGCGCGCCCGGCAAGCCGATGTGGAGATGCCGATCACCGCCGCTGTTACAGCGCTGCTGGCGGGTGAGTTGAGTGTGCCGGGCACGATGCACGCGCTGATGGGCCGGGCGCTGAAGGACGAGTAGCGCCTACAAACTCGCCAGCATCAGCCGCTCGAATTCCTCCACACTCAAAGTCTCGGCGCGGCGCTCGGGGTTGATGTCTGCACGTTTAAGCAGCGCCTCGCCGCCCATGCCGCGCAACGCGCCGCGCAGCATTTTGCGGCGCTGGCCGAAGGCGGCGGCAGTCAGGCGCTCCATGGCTTTGAAATGCTCGGCAGGCGGCTGGGCGGATTTAGGAAATAGCCGGACGATGGCGGAATCGACTTTCGGCGGCGGCGAGAAGGCGCCGGCAGGCACATGCATGGCGATGTCGATATCGCACAGCCATTGCGCCAGCACCGACAGCCTCCCGTACGCGCCGCTGTTAGGGACGGCGGCGATGCGCTCGGCCACCTCCAACTGGAACATCAGCACCATGAATTGATAGGCACCGGCCTGCGCCAGCCATTTGATCAACAAAGGTGTGCCGACATTATAAGGCAGGTTGGCGACGATGCCGCGCGGTGCGGCGGTGAGCGTGGTGAGGTCGAGCTTCAAGGCATCGGCTTCGAGTACGGTCAGGCGCGAACACTGGCTGGCGAGTTGGCTTGTGGCGGCCACCGCACGCGGGTCGATTTCCACTGCCAGCACGCTGGCAGCCTCGCTGGCCAGCAAGGCGCGGGTTAGCCCACCGGGTCCGGGGCCGATTTCGATGATATTCACCCCGGCCAGCGGGGCCGCGCCGGCGATGCGTTCCAGCAAATGCGGTTCAAGTAGAAAATGCTGACCGAGGGATTTATCGGCGCGCAAATCGAAGGCTGCGATAATATCACGCAGTGGTGGTAATTTTGTGGGCAGGTGTGGCGTCATTGCGCTTGTTAGCCTGCCGGTGGACATGCCAACAAGGCCGCCATGCTTGAGCAGGCAAAATCCGCCGAGTCGCCGCAGCGTTCCCATCATAAGTTCGGGGACTGGGTGATGCATGCGCCGCAGGCTTTCCGGGCCCTAGTGCGGGCCGATGAAATCTGGCTGGCGGTGCTTTCAGCGGTAGTCGGGGTGCTGGCCGGCTGCGGGGTAGCGGTGATCGATCTGACCACGAACATCATGCACGCCAAATTATTTGCCTTGCCGATTGGCCAAGGGCTTTCAGAATCCGAAGCGATTGCGCCGCTTAGGGCATTTTTGGTGCCGGTGCTGGGTGGTGCGGTGCTGGGGGTTTCGCTGTGGGTGCTGACCAAATTGCGGCCCCGGCCTCTGGTGGACCCGGTGGAGGCCAATGCATTGTACGGCGGCCGGGTGTCATTGACTGATAGCGTGATCGTGGCGGCGCAGACCGCCTGGTCGAACGGGGTGGGCGCCTCGGTGGGCATGGAGGCGGGGTTTGCCCAAATTGGCGCGGGTATCGCCTCGCGGTTGGGGCGCAGCTTCCGGTTGCGGCGCAATGATTTGAGGGTGCTGGTGGGGGCGGGCACAGCGGCGGCGATCGGCGGGGCATTCAATGCGCCTTTGTGCGGCGCCTTCTACGGGATCGAGCTAATCATTGGCGTTTATTCCATTACCACCTTGCCGTTTGTGGTGATCGCCGCACTGGCTGGGACGCTGACGACACAAATTCTGCTGGGCGGTACGCCGCCCTTGAACGTGACTTTGCCGTTGAGTGTACCGAGTACCGCCTATCCGCTGGTGCTGCTGCTTGGCATTTTCAGTGGCCTCGCCGGAATTGTCATCATGCGCGGGGTCACGGCGATTGAAAGCGGTTTTCGCCGTTCAGGTATTCCCATCTGGGCGCGGCCGGTGCTGGGTGGCGCGGTGGTGGGGCTGCTGGGCTGCATCACGCCAAAGGCGATGTCGTCCGGCCATTCGGCGCTGCATTCCGACATCGGGATAAGCTTTCCGTTTTTCATATTGCTGATGTTTTTTGTTCTCAAGGCTGTAGCATCGGCGTTTTCAATCGGTGCTGGGTTTCGCGGCGGCCTGTTTTTTGCCTCGCTGTTTCTGGGTGCGTTATTCGGCAAATTATTTGCTGGGCTGCTATTACTGCTGCCGGGCGCCGATATGATGCCGGTAGGGTTTTACGCGGTGGTGGGTATGAGCGCTCTGGCCACCGCGATCGTGGGCGGGCCAATGACGATGACGTTTCTGGCATTGGAAAGTACCCAGAATTTTGAAGTAACAATGGCGGTTCTGGCCGCCTCGATTGTCTCCGCCATCACGGTGCGACGGCTGTTTGGTTACTCTTTTGCAACTTGGCGGTTTCATCTGCGCGGCGAGACCATCAGGAGTGCGGCTGATATCGGCTGGATCAACAGCCTGACGGTGGGGCGGATGATGCGCCCGGTGCAGGCGCTGGTGCAGCAGGATATGGCGCTGGAAGCGTTCCGCCGTGACTACCCGCTGGGCGCTACGCACCGGGTGGTAGTGACTGATGCGGATAATCGTTATGTTGGCATTGCCTATCCGGCGGAAGCCTTTGGGCTCGATACGCAAGCCGGCGAGGTGAAGAACATTCTGCATCTTGGCGAGCATTTTTTATTGCCGGGCATGACCGTGAAGGAAGCGATCGCGGCGTTTGAGACCGCCGAGGCGGACTCGCTGGCGGTTTTGGACGATGCTGCCACCCGCCAGGTGGTCGGATTGCTAACCGAGCAATATGCGCTGCGCCGGTATAACGAGCAACTTGACCGCCGGCGGCGGGAGTTATCCGGCGAAATTTAAGGATTTTTTGTAAGTTATTTAAATGGATAAATCTATTTTTTTAAATGGTAATTTAGTATATACGACCGAAAATCTTGAAAAATGTAAATAAAATGATTTTTAGTCTACAAAAAAAATCTTTAAGCTGGTTCGTCCCGCTGAATTCCTCGAATAACGTTAATGTTATGTAAGTTTCTTCATCATTTTTCTTGCCATTTTTGCATCGCACCGTTACGAGAGGTAGTTGCGAATTTAGGGGTTGTTAATGGTTCAGTCGATTACAGTAATTGGGGGTACAAGTTCTGGTAACCTGACTGGACTGGTGACTGTTCCGCTTGATAACGCTAGCCCTTCAGGGTTCGTGAACAGCCTGCAAGCGCTGCTGGGTAGTAACGGCAGTACGGGTTATTCCGACTCGGTTAACGCCGGTGCGCTGTATCTCAATAATTTGAATGTTGCTGGCATTAACGGGGCGGTGGCGTTTGGAGCCAACAACACAACCGTGCCAGGTATTCTGGAACTGACGAATACCGATTCCACGGGATCGGTTCACTCTGGTTCGGCAAATATTTCTGGGGCGGTGCCGTCGAATTACAGCACGTTGATCGTGCAGGCGCCGGGTGGTGAGACGATTTCCGGAAACGGCAGCAATAATTTTCTGGCGGTGTTCGGCGGTAATTCCAGCGTGAACTTCAATGCCCCTGGTGGCAGCGGCACGGTCGTGGCCTCGGGCAATGACAACCTTGCTTTAGGCGGTGGTGTGTGGTCCGTGGTTGGCGGAGACCTCGGCAACAACGTTCTAATCACCAATGCATCGAGCGTTTCCGCGACCTTGAATGGCGCAGGCAACAGCAGTGCCGGAGCCCCGAGCAATCAAATTGGATCGTACTCGCAAAATCTCTCGGTTTTATCGAATGGTACAAACGATTTTATTATTACAGCGGCAGGTCAGAATACGGTTACTGTGACTGGTTTTGCAAACGTCTCGGATTATGGTGCGGCTGACACCGTTTATGCAACGGGTAGCGGCTCTGTAAACATGAGCTTCGGATCGCAAGGCGGTACGCTCGATTTTATCAATCAGAGTACATCGGCATCAAAAGTGAATGCGCAGGTCGATCCTGCTACCGGCCTGATTACGTCGCCCGGTAGTGTTACGGTATTTGGTGGCGCTGGTGGTGGTGTATATAACGGCGGCCATGATGGTAATAATTCGCTTGTCGGCGGATCCGGAGTGGTGACTTTGTACGGCGCCGGGATGACGAATTATCTTTATGCTGATGGTGCGGCCGCCGGCGGGCAGCAAAATTACTTAAATGCGGTTTCGGGCACGAATGACACATTGATCGCCGGAAGCGGTACAACCAATAACACATTTGCCATGGGTACAGGTACCGATATTGTTTCAACCAACGGGTCTGGCCTCCAGGTGTTTGCCGTTGGTACGTCTGGCAGTGAAACATTGACAGGCTCTACGGTTGCGGGCGCGAATAATGTGTTCCTGTTTGATCAAACAACCGCGCAGGGCGGCGGGACCGATATTATAACTAACTTTGCTTCTGCTTCCGGTGCGGAGGCATACATCAACTTCTTCGGTCAATCCACACCCTCGGTCACGATCGCTGGGTTTGGCAGCATTGTTGGTGGGTATGGGGCGTTTGCGGGTACGGAAATTGCCCTTTCCAACGGTACCACGATCAAACTGCTCGGTGTGTCCGCTTCATCCTTTAATTCCTCAATTGTCGGTGGGACAACCTTCTAGCCGGTGCAACGACGCTCCGGCTAGCTCGTCACTCATTTATGCCGGTTGTCTGGCCAAGGCCGGTGAATTGTGGCAATGTTTCAGCGCGCTCATAAGCATGAGCGCGCTGTTCTATATTTAAATGATTCTATAAAAATGAGTGACTTATGGACGTAGATGACTGCTGCTTTATGATCAGTGCCGCCACGAAGTTTTTCAGCTATATTCGTGTGGAGGGATATTTTTATTGTGCGACGGACACCTTAAAAGAGGTTCGCCTTGAAGGTAAAAAACTAGCGTTTGAGCGTAATGCGGTTGGAACGCCACACCCTGGGGTGGACAAGGATTTTGGTCCGAATAAGGGCTTTTTGATATATGCGATGCTCGGTGATGATGAGCTACACCCTAATTTTTTTGTAGTCTTTTACACATCGCACCGCCGCAGAATACGAGTGAGCCTCAGAGAGCTATGCGATGAACGTAAGCGTGGTTTTGGTGGCCGGGAAATTGTGCATAAATTCATTGATTCCGTGAATGCGGCGCCGAGTGCGAAATTATTGGATATAGGTGGCCGTGATCGAAGCGGCTTTGATTTCAGTCAGCTGTTTCATAACGCAGAATGTACGGTTTTGGACGTACTGCCCGGCGATAATGTCGATGTGGTTGGTGATGCCCACGCCATGTCCACCTTATTTCCCCCCAATTCATTCGATGCCATTTTTTCATCTTCGGTTTTTGAACATCTTCTGATGCCATGGGTCGTAGCCGCCGAAATGTCAAGAATTCTCAAAATTGGTGGAACAGCCTTTATCGCCTCTCACCAAACAATGGGAATGCACGACCGGCCGTGGGATTTTTGGCGCTTTTCTGACACCGCCTGGGAGGGTTTGTTTAATAAGTTGACGGGCTTTGAGATCATTGCCACCGCCCTTGAAAATCCACAATTTATTACACCGTTCTTCATGGCCCCTGAACAAGGTGACGGTCCACAGAACTCATATGGATTTGTTGGCTCTTCCGTGCTGGTCAAAAAAATCGCCGACCCGAAGGTTAATTGGGGGCCAATGCTTGCTTCGGATATCGTTGCTTCGTCATACCCAACAGTCTAGCCCAAGTTGTTATAGGTGAGACATCTAACTATTCGAGTTTTTTCAAAGTCCTCGCAGGGCGTAAGTTGGTTGCGAGAAGGAATTTCGAAAACAATTTTGTCGCGTGTTTTCATTTTGTTTGTATTTCCACTTGGACTTGTAATGTGTCTTATCACGCCACCTGGTCTTGTTAACGATGAACCAGCACAGATGGTTCGGGCGGAAGCATTATTGCACGGGGCTGTTATCGGTGAGCGGCAAGTAGAAACGACCGAAGATGGACGGAACATAATTAGTGCTGGAGTTCGGGCTGATCCCGCTATAATCGGCGCCTGCGCGTCGGCTGCTCAACCATTTAATCAATCTGTTCTTGCAAAGATTATAAATTTCCGGTGGACACATAAGAACGTCTTTATTGTACTTGACCCCATCGCAATTTATTTCCCAATTTTTTATGTTCCACCCGCGATTGGTATCAAGCTTACCCAAATAATGGGAGGCAGCCCCTATCAGGCGGTCTTCGCGGCTCGTATTGCCGCCTATCTTTTTTCTTCTTTTATCGGGTTGCTGGCGCTTATTATTGCGAGGCGTGGCCAGGCGATGATCTTTGTAACACTTGCCATGCCGATGACGGTGTCTTTGGCAGCCTCTTGCGATCCTGATGGACCTTTCATAGCTATGACAGCTCTTGCCGCGGCATTGATATCGCGGGGGATGTGGCGGCGGGGCGCAGCTTGTTTGGCTTTGGTGATTTTGGTGAAACCTCCTTACGCTTTATTTGCGCTGGCATATTTATTGCCAATCCCGCCAGTAAGGGCCTGGATAATGGAACGCCGAATGATGTTCCGGCGGTTTCGTGAAATGATGCTGATTATATTGCCTGCGGCACTATGGTTTTTATATGCAATGTGGTTTGTCGCAGCGCCCGAGATCAGACCCGCTTATCATCCCGGGCCACTATGGCCAGGTGATCCGAATATCACACTTTACGCCACAAATGTCGCATCACAACTGCGCGTCGTTCTCGCCCATCCAGTCCAATTTCTGATGATGGTATGGAATGATTTTGCCATTAAGATTTATCGAACAAACTTCATAGATTCAGCAATTGGTATTCTTGACTGGCTTAGAATTCGGTTGCCTGACACCTTGTATTCGTTATGGATGCTGGCGATCGGTGGAGCTGTCGTTGCTGATATACTTGTTGATACACCAACCGGGCCAGAATGGCGTGATACGCTGATGTTGTTTGGCATCATCGTTGGGACAGTGATCCTGATCTGGCTCTCACAATATTTGACTTGGACAAACGTAGGTATGACGCATATCGACGGTCCGCAAGGTCGGTACCTTTTACCTCTACTTCCCATTTTGGGTTTATCCCTGCCGCGGATCAGATTTGCCGGTGCTGCCATGATGCGCCGTATGGCGTTGACGTTGCCAATCTTTGCGGCATTTGTGACTTTGCTTATTTTGCCAGGTTGGATGGCGATAAAGTTTTTCGTAAACTAATATTTCGGGAATAATGCTTAGGGCGTGATCATATCGAAAATGATCACGCCCGCATTTCCACCTTAAATCGCCAGCAGCAGCCGGCGGGGGTCTTCCAGGCTTTCCTTCACGCGCACCAGGAACGAGACCGCCTCGCGGCCGTCGATGATGCGGTGGTCGTAGGAGACGGCCAGATACATCATCGGGCGGATTTCCACCTTGCCGGCGATCGCCACCGGGCGGTCCTGGATTTTATGCATGCCCAAAATGGCCGATTGCGGCGGGTTCAAAATGGGCGTGCTCATCAGCGAGCCGTACACGCCGCCGTTGGTGATTGAGAAGGTGCCGCCGGAGAGCTGTTCCAGCTTGAGCGTGCCTTCCTTGGCGGCTTTGGCGAAGCCCGCAATGGCGGCTTCGATTTGCGCAATGCTCAGTTGGTCGGCGTCGCGGATCACCGGCACCACCAGCCCATTGGCGCCGCCGACGGCGATGCCCATGTGGACGAAGTTTTTATAGATAATATCATCGCCATCGATCTCGGCATTCACCGCCGGGAATTCGGCCAAGGCGGCACACACGGCTTTCACAAAGAAGCCGTTGAAGCCCAGGCGCACGCCTTTGTGCTTTTTCTCGAAGGCTTCCTTGTATTCGGAACGTAAGCCCATAATCGCACTCATATCCACCTCGTTGAAGGTGGTGAGCATGGCAGCGGTGTTTTGGGCTTCCTTCAGGCGCGAGGCGATGGTTTTGCGCAGCCGCGTCATCTTCACGCGCTCTTCGCGCGCTTCGGTGGCGCGCGGCGCTTTGGCGGCTGCCGGAACCGCCGCAGGGGTGGGCTTGTTGACGAAGGCCAGCACATCGCCTTTCGAGATACGGCCATCCTTGGCGGAACCGGTGCCGATGTCGGCTGCGCTGAGGTTTTTTTCTTCCATCATCTTGGCGGCCGCCGGCAGCGGGGCGACGCCGGGGCGAGCCACCGGGCCAGGGGCACTCTGCTGGGCATGCACGCCAGGTGAGGCCACCGTGGCGGCCTTGGCCGCCGGCGGCGCAGCAGCCGCAACGGCGGTCGCAGACCCTGCGCCGCCGATGCGGCCCAGCAGCGCGCCAATTTCCACTTCGGCACCTTCAGGCGCAATGATCTCGGAGAGCACGCCGGCTTCAGAAGCATTGACCTCAACGGTCACCTTATCGGTTTCCAACTCCACCAGCGGTTCGTCGGCGGCCACATTATCCCCAACCTTTTTCATCCAGCGGGCGATGGTGGCGGTGGTGACACTTTCGCCAAGCGTCGGAACAGTAATGTCGGCGGCCATGGGATACTCCTAAAATAGACTAAAGCTTCTTTAAACGCTCAGCGCTTCATTGACCAACGCGGCCTGTTCGGCGGTGTGAACTTTGGCAAGGCCGGTGGCCGGGCTGGCGGCGGCTTTGCGCCCCACGTAGCTCGGGCGTTTGGCGGCGTTATTCAGGCACACCAGCACGCTCTCGATCCGGCGGTCCAGGAAGCACCAGGCACCATTATTTTCCGGCTCTTCCTGGCACCACACCACATCGGCGTTTTTGTAAGCCTCGATGGCGGACTTGAGTGATTTCGCCGGGAATGGGTAAAGCTGTTCCATCCGCACGATGGCGACATCCTTGATGCCACGCTCGCGGCGCTCGGCCAGCAGGTCGTAATACACCTTGCCGGTGCACAGCACGACTCGCTTCACCTTCTCGGGCGCTACCAATTCGTCGGTCTCGGGAATCACAAACTTGAAGCTGGAACCGGTGGTGAATTCGTCCAGGCTAGAGACCGCCAGCTTGTGACGCAGCAGCGATTTCGGTGTCATCAGCACCAGCGGCTTGCGGAAGTTGCGCTTCAACTGGCGGCGCAGGGCGTGGAAATAATTGGCCGGTGTGGTGAGGTTCGCCACCGTCATGTTGTGCTCGGCGCAGAGTTGCAGATAGCGTTCTAGGCGGGCGGAGGAATGCTCCGGACCCTGGCCTTCCTGGCCGTGCGGCAGCAGCAGTGTCAGGCCGCACATGCGCAGCCATTTGGTTTCGCCGCTGGCGATGAACTGGTCGATGATCACCTGCGCGCCGTTGGCGAAATCGCCGAACTGCGCTTCCCACAGCACCAGCACACTGGGGTCCGCCAGGGCATAGCCATATTCAAAGCCCAGCACGCCCACTTCGGAGAGCAGCGAGTTGAAGATCTCGATCGTGGCCTGGCCGTCGTGAATGTTGTTCAGCGGCGTGTATTCATTCTGGTTGGTCTGGTCGACCAGCACGGCGTGGCGCTGGCTGAAGGTGCCGCGCTGGCAGTCTTCGCCGGAGAGCCGCACCCGGTGGCCGTCGAGCAACAGGGTGCCGAACGCCAGGGCTTCGCCGGTTGCCCAGTCGATGCCCTCGCCGGTGTCGATCATCGCCTGCTTGGCTTCGAGCTGACGCAGGATTTTCGGGTTGAGGTCAAAATTTTCCGGAGGGCGCGCGAGTGCCGCCCCGACTTCCTTGAGTTGCTCGAGAGGAGCCGCAGTAGCTTGCTCCTCATGCTCGCCCTCTTCCGATGCCTCTTTCAAGCCGGACCAATGGCCTTCCAGCCAATCGGCCTTGTTGGGCTTGTAGGCCTGCGCACCCTTGTAAGCGTCTTCCAGTTTCTGGGCGTAGGTGTCGGTGATTTCCTTGACCTGCGCCTCGGTCACGCTGCCTTCGGTAACCAGCCGTTTGGCGTATAACGCCTGGGTGGTCGGCAGCGCCTTGATGGCTTTATACATTACC
The DNA here is from genome assembly GCA_031291755.1 of Acidocella sp. GTDB lineage: Bacteria > Pseudomonadota > Alphaproteobacteria > Acetobacterales > Acetobacteraceae > Acidocella. Next base: position 27,065 of record JARLIK010000015.1, read on the forward strand.
GGCTGGGTGAATGCCGGTTCGTCGTTTTCGTTGTGGCCGTGGCGGCGGTAGCACACCAGGTCGATCACCACGTCGACGGCAAATTCCATCCGAAACTCGGTGGCGAGGCGGGCGGCGAACACCACGGCTTCTGGGTCGTCGCCGTTTACGTGCAGAATCGGGGATTGCACGGCTTTGGCAACGTCGGTGCAATACAGGCCGGAGAAGGCATGGGCCGGAACAGTGGTGAAGCCGATCTGGTTGTTCACCACCAAATGGATTGAACCGCCGGTGCGGTAGCCGATGAGCTGGCTCATCGCCAGGGTTTCATAAACCACGCCCTGGCCGGCGAAGGCAGCGTCGCCATGCATCACAATGGCCATCGCGGATTTACGGGTGCGGTCGCCCATCATGTCCAGCCGGGCGCGGATCTTGCCGACCACCACTGGGTCCACCGCTTCAAGATGCGAGGGGTTCGGTTGCAGCGAAAGATGCACCTGATTGCCGTTGATCACGACATCGGTGGAGGTGCCGAGATGGTATTTCACATCGCCAGAGCCTTGCACGTCGTTCGGCTTGGCGCTCTCGCCGCCGAATTCGCTGAACAAAGCGGTGAGCGGCTTTTGCACGATGTTGACCAGGGTGTTGAGGCGGCCGCGGTGCGGCATGCCGATGGCGATTTCCTTCACCCCATGGTTGGCGGCGGTCTCGATGATGCTGTGCAAAGCAGGGATGGTGGTCTCGCCGCCTTCCAGGCCGAAGCGCTTGGTGCCGACGAAGCGGCGCTGGCAGAAGGTCTCGAAACTGTCAGCCTCGGTAAGCTGGCGCAGGATTTTGGCTTTTTCGTCTTTGTTGAACGCTTTGCTCCAGGGGGAACCCTCGATGCGGCGCTGAATCCAGGATTTTTGCGCCGGGTCCTGGATATGCATGAATTCCACGCCGATCGGCCCGCAATAGGAAGCGCGCACAATGGCGAGGATTTCGCGCATGGTGGCGGTCTCAAGACCAAGCACGCCGTCGATGAAGATCGGGCGGTCCATGTCCTCGTCGCCGAAGCCATAGGTCTTGGGGTCAAGCTCGGAATAGTAATGCGGCTGCTTTAAGCCCAGCGGGTCGAGTTTGGCTTCGAGATGCCCGCGCACGCGATACACGCGGATCAGCATCAGGGCGCGGATGGAATCGAGCGTTGCCGCGCGGGTGTCGGCGGTGGGCGGCTTGGCTGGCTTGGCAGCCGGGGCGGCTTCGGTTTCGAAGTCCAGTGGGCGGGGCGCCCAGGAGGCGCCGGTAGCGTCAGTCAGAACCGCTTTGGCTTCGTCATTCAGCGCTGCGAACAGGCTGGCGAAGTCAGGGTCGACTGAATCGGGGGCGGAGACCCACTTGGCATAAAGCTGGGCGATAAACTGGGCGTTCGACCCATTCATGGCAGTCGCGAGCATATCGAAGCCGGGCATTTCGAACCTATCCTCTACAAATTTTGGCACACCGAACATTAAAATGGCGGCTGGCTACATAAGCCACACCGCCGTTCTTGCCGTGGTCTCGCGTGGTAGGGCTGGGTTGTTTTTTCTGCATAACCCTACCTTAAGAAATACTTAAAACGGTAGCTCAAGTAGAGTTTAACAGGCTGAGTACGAATCGTCTCGTGAATAAATCGCTCACCCCTGTCATCCCCGCTTGCGCGGGGTGACGGGGGTTGAGCCGGTTATTAGCCCCGCAGCGCCTTCACCATGGTGCTGCCCAAAGCTGCTGGGCTGTCGGCAATGTGAATGCCGGCTTCCAGCATGGCAGCGGTTTTCGCTTGCGCCGTGTCCTTGCCACCGGAAATCACCGCACCGGCATGGCCCATACGACGGCCCGGAGGGGCGGTCACACCGGCGATGAAGCCGACGATGGGTTTTTTGATTTTGTGGCGGCGCAGGAACTCAGCCGCGTCGATTTCCGACGGCCCGCCGATTTCGCCGATCATGATGATTGCCTGGGTCTCGTCATCGTGAAGGAACATTTCCAGCACTTCGATGAAATCGAGCCCCTTGACCGGGTCGCCGCCGATGCCGACGCAGGTGGACTGGCCAAGGCCGGCCGCCGTGGTCTGCGCGACAGCTTCATAGGTGAGCGTGCCGGAGCGGGATACGATGCCGATCGAGCCGCGCTTGTGGATGTGGCCCGGCATAATGCCGATCTTGCATTCATCAGGGGTAATCACGCCCGGGCAGTTCGGGCCGACCAGCAGGGATTTGGAGCCGGACAGAGCGCGTTTGACGCGCACCATGTCGAGCACCGGAATGCCTTCGGTGATACAAACGATCAGCTCAATACCAGCATCGATGGCTTCAAGGATGGAGTCGGCGGCGAACGGTGGCGGCACATAGATGGCCGACGCATTCGCGCCGGTTTTGGCGCGGGCCTCGCCGACCGTGTTGAACACCGGCAGGTCCAGATGCTTCTGGCCGCCTTTGCCGGGGGTAACACCGCCAACAACTTTGGTGCCGTAGGCGAGTGCCTGTTCAGAATGGAAGGTGCCTTGCGCGCCGGTGAAACCCTGCGTGATGACCTTGGTATTTTGATTAACGAGAATGGCCATTACGCAGCTTCCTTCACGGCTTTAACAATTTTCTCAGCGGCGTCAGCTAGGTTGTCAGCCGAAATGATCGGCAGGCCGGACTTCGCCATGATGTCCTTGCCCAACTGCACGTTGGTGCCTTCAAGGCGCACCACCAGCGGCACGGAGAGCGACACTTCGCGGGCGGCGGCGATGACGCCTTCCGCGATCACGTCGCAGCGCATGATGCCGCCGAAGATGTTGACCAGAATGCCTTCAACATTCGGGTCGGACAGGATGATCTTGAAGGCCGCGGTGACGCGTTCCTTGGTGGCACCGCCGCCGACATCGAGGAAGTTCGCAGGCTCAGCCCCGTACAATTTGATGATGTCCATGGTGGCCATGGCGAGGCCGGCGCCGTTCACCATGCAGCCGATCGAACCGTCGAGTGCCACATAGTTCAGGCTGTGCTTGGTGGCTTCCAGTTCCTTCGGGTCTTCTTCGCCTTCATCACGCAAAGCTTCGATGGCTTCGTGGCGGTAGAGCGCGTTGTCATCGAAGGAGACCTTGGCGTCGAGCGCGATGATCTCACCGGCGCCGGTCACCACCAGCGGGTTGATCTCGATGGTGGCGCAATCCAGGGCCACGAAGGCCTTGTACATGGCGTCGACAAACTTGCCGAAGGTGGCAATCTGCTTGCCTTCAAGACCTAAACCAAATGCCAGCTTGCGGGCGTGAAAGGCGGAGATGCCGGAGGCCGGGTCAACTGGCGCGCGCAGGATTTTCTCGGGGTGGTGTTCGGCCACTTCCTCGATTTCCATGCCGCCTTCAACGGAGGCGATGATGACCACTTCGGAGACCGAACGGTCGATGAGCAAGGAGAGGTACAACTCGCGCTTGATGTCGCAACCGGCTTCCACATACACGCGGCGGACCAGACGGCCGAGCGGGCCGGTCTGCTTGGTGATCAGCGTGTGGCCGATCATGGCGGCGGCGGCTTCCCGCACTTCGTCGAGCGACTTGGCCAGGCGCACGCCGCCTTTGCCGTTGGGGTCATCCTTGAACTTGCCGGCGCCGCGGCCACCAGCATGGATTTGCGATTTCACCACATAAACCGGGCCAGGCAGCTTTTTGGCCGCTTCCACCGCTTCGTCAGGGGTCCAGGCGATATGGCCGTCCAAAACGGCGACGCCGTAGGTTTTGAGCAATTCCTTGCCCTGATATTCATGTATGTTCATGCGGGAGTGGCCTACCTGTTCTGAGAGTTGGTTGAAGATCAGACGCAAAAGGTTTTCGGCGTGCTACTCCAATCAGAAATTTCCAGCAAGCAGCCATTGTGCGCTGCGCCAAAGCGCTAACTTGACAAAACCCTTACTTTGGCGGGCGGAAAAAATAAGTTCACCTGCCGCCCAATTTCATAGGCGGCAGCGTCACCGGCGCGGATGATAACGGTGACCGGCTCCGGCATTTCGCAACTCAGGCGCAAATCGCGGCTCTGTTCACGGATGCCGGTGATGATGGCGGGGCGGCCAGAGGGGGCGATCTGGATGTCCTCGGCCCGGATGGCGCCGGTAGCGCCGTCTTGCGGCCAGAAATTCTGATAGCCGAGCAGTTGCGCGGCGGCGATGCTGGCGGGGTTGTCGAACAAATGCCGGGGTGTGCCTTGCTGGATGATTTGATCATCGGCCAGTAGCACCACCCAATCGGCCAGGGCGGCGATGGCGGGGTCGTGGGTGGCTGCCAGGGCGGGGATGCCGGTGGCGTCGATGGTCTCGATCAGTTGCGCCAGCACCTCGTCGCGGGTGGCGGCGTCGAGGGCGGCGGAGGGTTCGTCGAGCAGCAAAAGTTCCGGGCGGCGGGCCAAAGCGCGGGCCAGTCCAACGCGCTGCGCCTCGCCACCGGATATTTTGGCGCCAAAGCGGGCGGCTAGATGGCCGATGTTGAGACTGTCGAGATAGGCTTGCGCATTCTGCAGCCGGTCCGGCCCGGTGAGCGCGAAAGCGGCGTTTTCCAGCACGGTAAGGTGCGGGAACAAGGCAGCGCTTTGCGGCAGGTAGCCAATCGGGCGGTCCTGCGGGGGCAGCCCGCCCCAGGGTGTGCCGGTGGCGGGCAATAATCCGGCCAGGGCTTTCAGCAGCGAAGTTTTGCCGGCACCCGAGCGGCCCAGAAGTGCCGTGAAGCCGCGTACTTCGAAACTGGCGTTGAGCACCACCGGGCTGGTCAGGGTATAGTTGATATGAAGCGTCACGCCCCTTGGTTACTGTGGGGCGTGGCGGCTACGCAAACCCAGCCATAAGGGCAGCGGCAGGGCCACCACCAAAAATACCGCCAGCAGCGGGAATACGGCGGTAATGCCCTGGTCCTGCAAATCCACCCATAGCCGCACCGGCAGCCCTTGCGGGAAATAGGCGATGATCAGGACGATGCCGAATTCGCCGATCGCCCGCACCCAGGCCAGCGCCAAGGCCGCCGCCAGGCCACGTTGCGCCAGCGGCAAGGTGACGCGGAAAAACAGCTTCGGCCCGGCCACGCCGAGCGTGCGCGAAACGTCTTCCAGTTCGCTGGGCACCTGTGCCAGGGCGGCCCGGGCGGCGATGATATAGGTGGGCAAAGCCGCATAAAGGGCGGCTAGCACAAAGGCAGCCGGCGTGTTGGTGAGCAGCAGGCCGATTCTGGCCAATGCGGCACCCACCGGGGCCGCCGGGCCGTAAAACGCCGCCAGTAATATGCCGATCGCCAAGGTCGGCATCAGCATCGGGATCAGTACCAGCGCCTCGGCCAGTGCGCTCAGGCGGGTGTTGCGGCGGGCCAGATACAGCGCCACCGGGGTTCCGGACAAAGCGATGAGGATGAGTGCGGTGAGGGCGCCGAATAACGAGGTAACGATGGCGCGTGTGTCATCGCCGGAAAGATTGATACTGGACCAGCCGCTGCTGGTCAGCAGGCCAAATAGCGGCACGGTGAGGAAGCCGAGCGCGAGGAGAATGCCGGCGGGCAGGACGAATTGATAAATGCTTAGCAAAACACGCAAAAAAAGACGCCCGCGCGCGTGGTGACGCGGGCGGGCATAAGTTGTGGGAACTTTCAATTCGGAAGGCGGATGGTTCAGATTTTTGGCCCCCGGGCTGGCCCGTAGCCATATTCGGCGAAAATCGCCTGGCCGGTCTTGCTGGCCAGGAAATCCACGAAGCCCTTGGCGGCGGTGGGGTTGGTGGCGTTCTTCAAAGCCGCTGCATAGAATACCAGCAGACCCGGATGAACGGTTTTGGTGGCCCCCTTGTCGGTTACGGTCAGCGATGCCTTGCTGTACCAGTCCTTGTTTTTGCTGGGGTCGGAGAAATTGATCTCAGATGGTAGCGTGATGAACGGTAGTTTTTGCGAAACCACGGCGCTCTGATAGCCGAGTGTCGCGTCGATCTGGCCTTCCTGCAGGCGCGACAGCAGCGAGGGTTCGGTAAAAATTTGTGACTCGTTGACATCCGCCCCGGCGATGCTTTTGGCCAGACCCGGCATTTTATAAAGCATTTCCGCCAGTTGCAGGGTGTAGAGCACGTATTGGCCCTGCGGGTCGGTGTTGGGGTCGGTGCGGCCAAAGCGGAAGCCCGGCTCCTGCAAAATTTTAGTCCAGGCAGCGCCCTTGGCTTTGGCGATGGCGGCGGCGAATTTGGACGCCGGGGAATAGGCCAGTACGATCTGGGTGCTCGCCACCGGGATGCCCTGTCCTTCATCAACCAGGCCAGCTTCCTCAACAGCTTTCATCGGCGCGGGTGAGACCGGGATGAACACGTCCGCCATCATGGTTTTGGCTGAGAGCAAATGCGCCAGCGCCATCGCCGCCTGGCCGATGCCCTGGTACTGTGCGCCGGATTGCGCCTGATAGGCAGGGCCGACGCCCTCATCCATCACCACGCCCATCGAGCCGGCGAAGGCGACGGTGAATTTAGCGTCAGCCCAGGCCGATTTGCCGCCGGTGGCCAGCAGGGCGGAAGAAGCAACGAGCAAAGCGCGGCGGGATATTTGCATTATTCAGACCCTCAATATGTTTGCATAGCGATATCGTCGTTCAGACATATCGTCAACCTCGTCTGAACATGCTTGGGTGTCGCCAATGTCAAAATGTGTCCAACGAACCAGCCTGCATATTCGCGTCATCACCGAGGCCGGGGTGGTGTTCGGCTGGGGGCGGGCTGATTTGCTCAGCCATATCGCCAATACCGGCTCCATCGCAGCGGCGGGGCGGCAGATGGGGATGAGCTATAAGCGGGCCTGGGCGCTGGTGGAGGCGCTGAATCATGCGTTCGAATCGGCGCTGGTGGAAGCCGCCAAGGGCGGGGCCGGCGGCGGCGGGGCGCATCTCACGCCGCTGGGGGTGGAGATGCTGGCGGCCTACCGCGAGATCGAATTGGTGTCGACTGAGGCGTGTGCCGCGCCGCTGGCAAAAATCGCTGCTGCATTGAAGCCATGATCGGTTCCCGGCGGCGCTAAAACGCTGTACGACACTCTCATGCTGACCGATTTACCCAATATGCTCACCCTGTCGCGCATCGCCGTTATCCCGGTGATCGTGCTGCTGGTGGCGATCGGTGCGCCTTGGGCGGACCTTGCGGCCTCGTTATTGTTCGGGGCGGCGGGGATTACCGATTACCTGGATGGCCGCCTGGCGCGCGACATGATGCAGCTTTCGGATTTTGGCCGGATGCTGGACCCGATTGCCGATAAACTGCTCATTGGTGCCACCTTGATGGCGCTGGTGGGGTTCGGGCATCTGCCGGGCTTGGGCATTTATCCGGCCATCGTCATCATGCTGCGGGAAATTCTGGTCAGCGGCTTGCGCGAATATCTGGCGGAAATCCGGGTGGGACTGCCGGTGACGAAGCTGGCGAAATGGAAAACCGGCGTGCAAATGGTGGCGTTGGGCCTGCTGCTGGCGGGGAATGAGGGAGCCAGGCTGGTCTGGCTCGGCTGGCTGCCGATGGATTGGATTGGCGCTACCCTGCTGTGGACCGCTGCCGCGCTGACTTTGGTGACCGGCTGGGATTACCTCAACGCCGGGCTGCGGCATGTGACCACCAGCAAGCCGGTTGTGTAAATAAACCATGAAAGTTTTAGGGATTGTCGGCTGGTCCGGCAGCGGCAAGACCACCTTGCTCACCGCCATGATCGGCTGTTTGCGGGCACGCGGGCTCACGGTTTCCACCATCAAGCACGCGCACCACGCCATGGAAATGGACCAGCCGGGCAAGGATTCCTACCGCCACCGCCATGCCGGGGCGTCGGAGACGATTTTGGCCAATGCGGCGCGGTTTGCGCTGTTCAGTGAACATCGCGAGGCCCCGGAGCCGGATTTGGCGGCATTGCTGGCGCGGCTGGCACCGGTGGATATCGTGCTGGTCGAGGGCTTCAAGAGCTATGAATTTCCCAAGCTGGAAGTCTATCGCCCGCATCTGGGGAAGGCACCGCTATGGGTTGAGATGAAAATGCTGGCGGTGGCCTCGGATGCAGCGCTGCCCGATTGCCCGGTGCCGGTGCTTGACCTGAACAAGCCAGATGACGTGACGTATTTTGTATTGTCCCGGCTTGGGTTAGAAACCGGCGTGTCGGCACAATGAGGGGATGTGATTTGCGGCAAGTATTAATTCTGGCGTCGCTGCTTCTGCTGGGCGCGTGCAGCAGTGAGCGGCATTTCGGCATGGATACGCTCTGGCCGTTCGGCAACCCCAATGCGCCGATCGCCAGCGGTGAAACCGCGCAGCGGGCGCTGGGTAATTCACCGCCAGTGACGCCGATCGCACCGCAGGCCGGCAATGTCTGGCCGGGGCCGGTGCAGCCGGTGCCTACCATCGCCGATCAGCAAAAACAGATGACCCAGCCGCTCGGTGATGCTTATACGCCGTCATTACCCTCGCCCTATCCGCCAGGGGTAACGCCGCCTACGGATGCCGATTTGAGCGGCGCAGATTTTTCGGCGGCCCCCGGGGCTACGGCTACCAAGGTTGAACCAAAATAATGAAGCTGCTGTATTTCGCCTGGCTGCGTGAAAAAATTGGTCTCTCGGAAGAAGACGTGGTGCTGCCTGCGGAATTGGTGAGTGTGGCGGATTTGGTGGGATGGTTAAGCGGGCGCGGGGCGGGCTATCAGGCGGCGTTTGCACAGGCTAAATTGGTACGCTGCGCGATTGACCAGAATTTTGCGCAAGCTAATTCGAGCATTGCAGGGGCCAAGGAAATTGCGTTTTTTCCGCCGGTGACGGGGGGATAATGCCGCGAATCATCGTTCAGCATGAGGATTTTGATGCCGGTGCTGAACTGGCGCGGTTGAATGCGGATGATGTTGGCGGAATTGGTAGTTTCATCGGCGTGGTGCGCGGCGAAGGAAAAATTACCGCGCTGCACCTGGAACATTACCCTGCCATGACCGAGCGGGCGCTGGCGAAAATTGCCGATGAGGCGATGGCGCGCTGGCCGCTCAGTGATTGCACCATCATCCACCGGGTCGGCACGCTGCATCCGGGCGACAATATTGTGTTCGTGGCAGCCGCCAGTGCACACCGGGACGCCGCATTGCGGGCCACGGCATTTTTGATCGACTGGCTGAAAACCTCGGCACCCTTTTGGAAGCGCGAGGATTTTGTCAGCGGCACCAGCGCCTGGGTCGCGGCCCGCGAGGCCGATGAAGCCGCGGCCGCCGTGTGGGCTAATTGAGTTTATTGAAGACTGCGTAAACGATAAAAATAATTTTTGAGGAGCAACGACATGGCCACTTCATCACGTCACCCCGAGACTTTGGCTCTGCACGCCGGCTGGCGGGCGGATGCCACCACCGGCTCGGTGGCGGTGCCGATTCATCAGACCACCTCGTACCAGTTCAACAGCCCGGAACATGCGGCGAATTTGTTTGCGCTGAAGGAATTCGGCAATATTTACACCCGCATTATGAACCCCACCACGGCGGTGCTGGAAGAGCGCCTCGCCGCGATTGAAGGCGGGGTGGCGGCGCTGTGCGTGGCCTCCGGTCAGGCGGCCTCGGCCTATGCGGTGCAGAACTTGGCGCGGGCTGGTGATAACATTGTCTCATCGACAAATCTGTATGGCGGCACCTGGAACTTGTTCGCCAACACGCTGAAGGACCAGGGCATCGAGGTGCGGTTTGTCGACCCTGCCGACCCGGAAAATTTTCGCCGCGCCACTGATGATAAAACCCGCGCCTATTACGCTGAAACCTTGCCGAACCCGAAGCTGAAAGTGTTCCCGATTGCCGAGGTAGCGGCGATTGGCCGGCCCTTGGGGATTCCGTTGATTGTGGATAATACGGCGGCGCCGTTGCTGGCGCGGCCGTTCGACCATGGCGCCGCGATCGTGGTGTATTCCACCACCAAATATATCGGCGGGCACGGAACCTCGATTGGCGGCGCGATCATTGATGGCGGTAATTTCGATTGGGGTGCGAATCCGGCGCGGCAGCCCTCACTGAATACGCCCGATAATAGTTACCACGGCGCGGTGTGGGTGGAGGCGGTGAAGCCGCTGGGGCCGATTGCCTATATCATCCGCGCCCGTGTGGTGGTGCTGCGGGATTTGGGTGCGGCACTCTCGCCGTTTAACGCCTTCCAGATCATTCAGGGGCTGGAGACATTGCCGTTGCGCATTACCCGGCATTGCGAAAATGCTGAAGCTGTCGTGAAGTTTTTAACCGCGCAGAAAAATGTGACGAAGGTGATTCATCCCAGCGTCGCCACCGGTGATGATAAAATCCGGGCGGAAAAATACCTCAAAGGCGGCCATGGCGGGCTGGTAGGGTTTGAACTGGCGGGCGGCAAGGAAGCCGGTGTGAAATTTATTTCGGCACTCAAACTATTTTATCATGTCGCCAATATTGGTGATTCGCGCAGCCTCGCCATTCACCCGGCCAGCACCACCCATTCGCAATTATCACCCGAGGATCAGCTTTCGACCGGTGTCTCGGAGGGATACGTCAGGTTGTCGATCGGGCTTGAGCACATTGACGATATTATTGTGGACCTCACGCAAGCCCTCGGTGCCTAGTTTGCCCTGCCTAATGTCTCCGCTATAGTCGGGCAATGGACCTTAAAGATCATATTCGCGGCATCCCTGATTTCCCCAAGCCGGGGATTCTTTTCTACGATATCTCAACATTGCTACGGCATGCCGACGCCTGGCAGGTGGCGGTGGGGCGGATGGCGAACCTGGTGCGGGCGTATCATCCCACCGTATTGGCCGGAGTTGAGAGCCGGGGCTTTTTGCTGGCGGCACCTTTGGCGCTGAAAATGGGCTGCGGGTTTGTGATGCTGCGCAAACGCGGCAAGTTGCCGGGTGCTACGGTCGGGCTGGATTACGACCTCGAATATGGCCAGGACCGCATTGAAATTCAGGCCGATGCCGTGCAGCCCGGTGCGCGGGTGGTGGTGGTGGATGATCTGTTGGCGACGGGTGGCACTATGGCGGCGGGCATCAAATTGCTGGAAAACGTCGGTGCAGAGGTGGTGGCAGCCGCAGCATTGATCGAGCTGAGCTTCCTGGGTGGCCGCAAGCGGCTCAGCGTGCCGTTCGAGTCGCTGGTTCAGTACGATAGCTGACGCGCAAAAGGCTGGCGCGATGGGTGGGATATTCATGAAACGCCGGAGCTTTCTGGCCACCGCCGTCATATCGGGGATGTTGCCGAAATTGGCCTTGGCCGATGCCGGGGCACCGTCGCTCACCTTGCTGGTGGCCGGCCCTGACGGCGAGCTGACCAGCCGCTGGGGCAATGCGATGGCGCTCAGCATGTCCACCGGGTTTCCGGGCACACCCAATATCATCACCCAGCCGACCGGCGGGCTGGATGGGGTGACCGGCGCCAACAAGCTCGATGCGCTGGTGGTGCCGGATGGTAAAACCGCCGCGATTCTGCCGGGCGCGTCGCTGATCGCCTGGCTGACGGGTGACAGCCGCGTGCATTTCGACCCGACCCGCTGGGCACCGGTGATGGCCGGCACAAATTCCGGCGTGCTGGTTGTACGGCTGGGCGATAAGGTGCCGAGCCTGGAGGCTTTGCAGGCGTTTGGCACGTTGCGGTTGGCTGCGGACCAGCCCGAGAGCAATGATTTACCGGCGTTGATCGCGCTGAACCGGATGGGCGTGCAGGTCGCGCCGATTTTCGGCCTGCGCGGCACGGCGGCCAAAACCCGCGCCTTTGTGGCTGGTGATGTCGATGCGATTTTTCTGTGCGGTGAGGGCGTGCCGGAGGATGTCGCGCCCTTGAGTGCCAATGGCGGCGTGGTGGCGTTCTCGATCGGCCGGATGGTTGACGGCGTTTTACAGTCCGACCCGCTGTTTCCCGGCGTGCCGGAAGCCACCCAGTTCGCCCCGGCGGCGAGCTTGCTGGGGGCGGCGTATAAAGCTGCGGCGGCGGCGGCGCGGCTGGATTATTTCATGGTATTGCCAAGGCTGTCTGACCCTGCCTCGCTGGCGGCATGGCGGCATGCCGCCGATACCGCGATTGCCAGCCCGGCCCTGGTGGCGGCGGCCAGTGCCAGTTCGGTAGCGCTGCTTGCGGCAGGCGATGCGATTGCGGAACTGGCGGCGTTGGATATTTCAACGGTTGACCAGGTGGGCTTGCAAAATTTCCTGTCCGCGCAATTTGGCTGGCACGCGGACTAACCCGGTTTGGCGAAACCGGCTCATCAGTTTGTTTGTTCTGAGTGCGGCACCGCCTACCCTAAGTGGGCGGGCAAGTGCGAGGTGTGCGAGGGCTGGAATACGCTGGAAGAGAGCGTCATGCCCAAGGCTTTGCCGGGCGGCATGAAGCCGAAGGTGAAAGCCGGGAAAATCGAGTTTTTTGGCCTGGCGGGGGTGAACCCGCCGCCGCCGCGGGTGCCGACCACGATTGTGGAATTTGACCGCGTGCTGGGCGGCGGGCTGGTGCCGGCTTCAGTGGTGCTGGTGGGTGGTGATCCGGGAATTGGTAAATCCACCTTGCTGCTGCAGGCGGGTGCGGCGTTGGGTCATGCCGGGAAGCGGGTTTTGTATATTTCGGGTGAGGAATCGATTGATCAAATCCGGTTGCGGGCGGCGCGGCTGGGGCTGACCAAAGCGCCGATGGACCTCGCCGCTGCTACCCAGTTGGGCGATATTCTGGCCAGCTTCGCGCAATTTCCTGATGCCTCGCTGGTGGTGATCGATTCGATCCAGACAATGTGGACCGATGGGGTGGAATCCGCACCAGGCTCAGTGAGCCAGGTACGGGCGGCGGCGTTTGAGCTGATCCGAGCCGCCAAGACGCAAGGCTTTGCGCTGATGCTGGTTGGGCATGTGACCAAGGAGGGCAGCCTCGCCGGGCCGCGGGTGCTCGAGCACATGGTGGATGTGGTGCTGCATTTTGAGGGTGACCGGGGGCATCAATTCCGGATTTTGCGCGGCGTGAAAAATCGTTTTGGCGCGACTGATGAGATCGGCGTGTTTGAGATGACCGGCGGCGGGCTGGCGGAAGTCGCCAACCCCTCGGCGCTGTTTCTGGCCGAGCGGCGCGGCAATGTCTCGGGCAGCGCGGTGTTTGCAGGCCTGGAGGGTTCGCGCCCGGTGCTGGTGGAAATTCAGGTATTGCTGGCGCCGAACCCCGGCGGGTCGCCACGCCGCTCGGTGATCGGCTGGGACTCCGGGCGGCTCTCAATGCTGCTGGCGGTGCTGGAAACCCGCTGCGGGCTGAAGCTCGCGATGAATGACGTGTATTTGAATGTCGCCGGCGGCCTGCGGGTGAGCGAGCCGGCGGCGGATCTGGCGGTGGCGGCGGCGTTGATTTCAGCGGCCTCTGACGTGCCGACCGACCCGCAGATGGTGTTTTTTGGCGAGATCGGGTTGTCAGGCGAATTGCGGCAGGTGGCGCAGGCGGAATTGCGTTTGAAGGAGGCTGCCAAGCTGGGGTTCGCGCAGGCGGCCTGCCCGAAGCGGGTGGCCGGGGGTGCCGCGAAAATCGCCGTGCCGAGCAGCCTGAAACTGCTTGAAATCGGCCATCTGACGGACCTTGTTGCAATTGTCACCCGTGGGTTAAAGCCTGGGGTAAAGCCGGGTAGCGGGGGAGGATGAACCGATGACATGGGTAGATGGTGTGGCAATCGCGATTGTGGTGCTGTCGGCGGTATTTTCGCTGGTGCGCGGCTTTGTGCGCGAAATGCTGGGCGTATTTGCCTGGGCCGGCGCGATTTTTGTGGCGCTGAAATCCTACAATCTGGTGCAGCCCTATGTGGCCAGCGTGCTGCCCGCGAAAAATCTGGTGGTGCCGGTTTCCATCGGCGTGGTGTTTATCGTGGTGTTGATTGTGCTCAGTATTCTGAGCGCCTGGATCGGCGGTATGGTGCGGGAATCTTCGCTCTCTGGGTTGGACCGCTCGCTGGGGCTGGTGTTTGGCGTGGCGCGTGGCGGTTTTATTTTATGCCTGGGCTATATTGGGCTTTCGATGTTTGTGATGCCGAATGAATGGCCGTTGCCGGTGCTAAATTCCCGGGTTTTACCCTACACCTACCAAGGCGCATCCGAGCTAGCGGGGCTGTTGCCGCAGGCTTACCGGCCGAATGTGCTGCCGATTCCCACCCCCAATACCCCCACGGCGGGCAGCCTGATGCAGCAGCCGGTAGCGGGCAGTGCGTTAAAGCAGGAGTAGCGTTGCCGGAATTGTGCCTCGACATCATCCTGTCATAAGTTTAATTGAGGCGCGCTTGCTGCAGGCTGGCGGGCGGGGGTGCTGCAAATTGATCGATGATGACAAACCGCATGAGGAATGTGGCGTTTTTGGCGTTTGGAACGTCACCGATGCCGCCGCCATAACCGCTTTGGGGCTGCATGCCTTGCAGCATCGCGGCCAGGAGGCCACAGGAATCGTCACGCATGACGGTGTGCGCTTCCATTCGCATAAGGGCCTCGGCCTGGTGGGCGATAACTACGGAGACGCCAAGGTGATGGCCGGGCTGCCGGGTTCGCGCGCCATCGGCCACAACCGCTACGCCACCACCGGCGAGACGGTGTTGCGAAATGTGCAGCCATTATTTGCAGAATTTGAATTTGGCGGGTTTGCGGTGGGGCATAACGGCAACCTCACCAACGCCCACACGCTGCGCAAGGCGCTGACCCGGCGCGGCTGTTTGTTCCAGTCCACCATGGATTCGGAAGTGTTTGTGCATCTCATCGCCATCAGCCTGTATGCCAATGTGATCGACCGGCTGATCGATGCGATCAAGCAGGTGATCGGCGCGTATTCATTGGTGGCGCTGACCAATGAGCAGCTGATCGGCGTGCGTGACCCGCTGGGCGTGCGGCCCTTGGTGCTGGGGCGGATGCATGGCGCCGATGGCAATGCCGGCTGGGTGCTGGCCTCTGAGACCTGCGGGCTGGATATCGTGGGGGCGGATTTTATCCGTGATGTCGACCCCGGTGAGATTGTGGTGATCGATTCCACCGGCGTGCAGAGCATCAAGCCATTCGCGGTGCAGGCGCCGCGTTTTTGTGTATTCGAGTATATTTATTTTGCCCGCCCGGATTCCGTGATGGAGGGCACCTCTATTTACAGCGCCCGCAAGCTGATCGGGGCGCAGTTGGCACGAGAGGCGCCGATTGCGGCGGATGTCATCGTGCCGGTACCGGATTCCGGCGTGCCTGCGGCCATGGGGTTTGCCGAGCAGAGCGGGATTGCCTTTGAGCTGGGGATCATCCGCAACCATTACGTGGGCCGGACTTTTATTGAGCCGACTGACCAGATCAGGCATCTGGGCGTGCGGCTGAAGCATTCGGCAAACCGGGCCATTTTAGAAGGCAAGCGGGTGGTGCTGGTGGATGATTCCATTGTGCGCGGCACCACCAGTCAGAAAATTGTGGAAATGGTGCGCGCCGCCGGGGCGGCAGAGGTGCATATGCGCATCGCAGGACCCCCGACCACCCATTCATGTTTTTACGGGATCGACACGCCCGAGCGTGGCAAATTGCTGGCAGCGCGGAATAATGTGGAAGAAATGGCGAAGTTGATCGGGGTGGATACGCTGGCGTTTATCTCCATCGAGGGATTGTACCGCGCCCTTGGTAAGCCAGGGCGCGATGATAAGGCCCCGGCGTTCTGCGATGCCTGTTTTACCGGCGATTACCCGATTGCGCTGACTGACCATTTGCAGCCGCAAAGTGCGCAACTGAATTTGCTGGCTGAGCTTACGTGAACCGATGATCTATCTCTACGTTGCCGTTGGCGGGGCGCTGGGCAGCATGGCGCGGTTCTGGATGGCCAATACCATGGCGATTCTCACCGGCCCGGAATTTCCCTGGGGCACTTTGTTGATCAATATCATCGGCTCCTTCGTCATCAGCTTTTTTGGCGTGCTGGCGAGTCACGGGCTGCGATTTGCCGTGCCTTATGAGCTGCGGGTGTTTGTTACGGTGGGTTTGTGCGGCGGGTTTACCACTTTTTCATCGTTCAGTTTGCAGACAATTGACTTGATAAAAACCGGTCAGGCCGGGCGGGCGATGATTTATGCAGCAGCTTCTGTTACATTGTGCGTTGGTGCCTGCGGCTTGGGCTTTCTGGCGGCCACGGCAATCAATAACGGCCTGGGGCCGACTCGGAATTTATAGATAAACGCGCTGCACGACGCTGTTTTTGCAGTATTATGTTACATAGCCGCTACTAGGGCACGGTTTTGTGTCTTTTCCGCCACAGCATTTGCGCAAAGCAACAATTGGAATGGTTTGGACTGGCCTAGGCCGTAAGTTGGCATGTAGATTGCGAAATTGACGTTGTTATATGCGGCAAACTGACTGGTTCTCTTAAAGTTAGTTAAGCATCTGAACAGGGTTTAGGCATCTACGTTTTATAACTGCGCAATTAGGAGGCAGAATGATTACCATACGTCGTCAACTTCTTGGACTGGGCTTTGTGGCCGCGTCCTCTCTCTTGGCCCTCAACGCGGCCCAGGCCATGAACGGTCCCACGGCGATCCAGATTGATGGCGGCCCGCTTGGTGCGCTGCAGCTTTCCGGCGGTGTGGATGGCTACGGCTATTATGTAAGCCCGGTCGGTGGTGGTGAGAGCACCGGCGCCAATGTCGCCAACGGCTTGGTTGAACTGCAAAAGACTGATGGTCAGCTGCAATTTACCATTGAAATTGGTTCAAACGGCGGCACCATCACCCCTGGTGCCTCGAACTATCACCCTGGTCAGACGTCCATCACGAATTTCGTGACCGGCCCGTTGTATCTGGGTTACCTCACACTCGCCCCCACGGCGGTTCCTGGCCTGACGATTTCGGCTGGTCAGCTTGGCTCACTTGAAGGCTATGAATCCGGTATTGACTGGAACAACCCCTCGCAGCTGACCACCGCTTTGTTCTATGTGCAGAACAGCAACAGCCGCGGCGTTAGCGTGAGCTATACAAAAGGCGCGGTTGCCGCGACCGTGACCTACGGTGACGGCTTCGATTCCGGCGTGTTCAATGTTCTGCAGGGTTTGCTCACCTACACCTTTAACAGCAGCAATGTGCTGAACATTTATGGCGAAGCCAACCTCGGCACCACCGGCCCGAATACCTTCTATTACGGCGGCGGCACGACTGGCTACGACGATCCGTATATCAACTCCAACATGATCGGCGCTTACTATAGCTACACCAACGGCAACCTGAATTTGGTGCCGGAAGTGCAGTTCCAGTACGCCAAGAAGAACGCCAGAGCAGGTATTTACAGCGGTACGACCGATTTCGGGATGGCTTTGCTGGGGACTTACACCTTTGGTACATCGCCGTACTCGATCGGCGGTTGGGCTGAGTATTTCACCGAACACACCGGTGAAATTGATTACTCCTCGCAATTCTCGGTGCCAAATTCCGAGGCCATTGGCTTCGCGATTTCGCCGACCTGGCAGTACAAGGACCTGTTCGCCCGTGCGAACGCTGGTTACGTTTATCTGATCAACAATACCGCTCCGGATGGTGCTAAATATGGTTTCGGTTCAGGAAGCCCAGGCCGTGGCCAGTTTGTCGGCACCCTCGAAGCCGGTTTGCTGTTCTAAGCCTTTAACCTCTAACGCCTGATGGAAGTGGCCGGACCTTTGGGTCCGGCCATTTTTGTTTGGGGCTGACAAGAAGATGCTCGCCTGCGCGAGCATGACGAATATAGTTGCGCGTTAATCCACCGGCCGGGTGGGCAGCGAGATGACGGCGCGCAGGCCGGGGTTATTGTCGGTCAGCCGCAGAGTGCCGTTGTGCAATTGTGCCACCGCCGCCACCAGTGAAAGCCCCAGGCCGGAACCGGCGGTGCTGCGGGCGGATTCGGCGCGGAAGAATCTCTCGGTGGCACGCTGCCGGTCATCCTCGGCAATGCCCGGCCCGTGGTCGCTGACGCTGATTTCGATCACGGAATTTTCCGCCTGTGCGGTGAAGCTGATGGTGCCGCCGGCGGGTGAAAATTTCAGCGCGTTGTCGAGCAGATTGGTTACCGCCTGCTGGATGAGCTGCCGGTCGCCAAACAGCGGCAGCATGCTGGCAATATTGGTCAGCAGCGTCATGTCGCGCTCCTCGGCCACCACCCGGTAAAGCTCGTCAATATCCATCAGCAGCGGGGTGAGATCAAAGCGCGAAAATGCCGAGCGCCGTGCCCCCGCCTCAATTTCGGCAATCCGCAGCAGCGCCTGGAACACAGCCACGATGCCATCGAGGTCGTCGGTGGCGCGTTCAATGGCGGCTTTCAAATCATCGGGCGTGCTGGCGTGCAGGCTGGCATCCTCCAGCCGGGTGCGGGCACGGGTGATGGGCGTGCGCAGATCATGCGCGATGGAGTTGGAAACTTCGCGCACGCCGTCCATCAGTTTGGTGATGCGGTCCAGCATGTCGTTGATGATTTCGGCCAGCTCGTCGAACTCGTCGCCATCGCCGGTTTTGGGCACCCGCTTGGTAAGGTCGCCGCGTGAGATAGCACGGGTGGTGGAGGAAATATCACGGATCATCCGGCGGAACAGCGAGCGGATGACCAAGGCGCCGAGCAGCCCGAGCACCGCCATGATGCCCATCGCCCAGAGCAGACCATCCTGCAGTACCCGGCGCAATTCAGCGCGGGCGCGCACGTCGCGCCCCACCAGCAGCTCATCGCCGCCGATGATGGGGTAGGCCCGCAGCAACGCAATGGAGCCGACGCCTTGGCGCGTGACCGGCAGCTCATACCAGGCGTTGACCTCGGTCAGCCCGGCCGGCCAGCGGTCCAGATTGCCGATGATCCGGTTGCCGAGCGGGTCGATCAGCAGATAAATCGCATCACCATCGATGTTGTTGGCCAGCCGGTCGCGGATCGCCATCACCAGCGAGGGGATGCCACCAACCGCGAAATGATCGCCCAGCGCCGAGGCATCGTTACGCACTGACACCTCGACCTGGCGCTGCAGCAGCCCGACCGTCGAATACCAAAGTGAGAAGGCCAGCGCGAAGGCGCTGACCCCGAACACTGTGGCATAGACCAAGGCCAGCCTGATGCCGGCCGAGCGGATGATCGGCCGCGACCGGCGCTTTACCGGACGCGCTGGTTCTACAAGGTCAGGCTCGGCGAGATGGTCAGCCTGCAGCATCGGTTTGTTTACAGCTCCGCCGTGCGATCAGACATCCTCGGTTCGCAGCATGTAGCCGGCATTGCGCACCGTATGCAGCAGCGGCAGTTCGAACGGCTTGTCGATTTTCTGGCGCAGCCGCGAGACATGCACGTCGATCACGTTGGTTTGCGGGTCAAAATGATAGTCCCATACGCCCTCCAGCAGCATGGTGCGGGTGACCACCTGGCCAGCGTGGCGCATCAGATACTCCAGCAAGCGGAATTCACGGGGTTGCAGGTCGATTTTTTGCCCGGCGCGTTTGACGCTGCGTGACAGCAGGTCGATCTCGAGGTCACCTACCGCCAGCTTGGTGGTGGGGCCGTCGGTCTTGCCGCGGCGGGTCAGGGCTTCCACCCGCGCCAGCAGTTCGGCGAAGGCGAAGGGTTTGGTGAGATAATCGTCACCGCCGGCTTTCAGGCCTTTGACCCGGTCATCCACCTGGCTGAGCGCCGAGAGAAACACCACGGGGGTCACGTTGTCCTGGGCACGCAAGGTTTCCAGCAGCCGCAGCCCGTCAATGCCGCCGGGCAGCATGCGGTCCAGAATGATCGCGTCGAAATTCTCCGACGCCGCCAGAAACAGCCCGTCACGGCCATTGTCGGCATGTTCGACCGTGTGACCGGCCTCTCGCAGACCCTTGACCACAAACCCGGCCACGTCCTTGTCGTCTTCAACGACGAGTATTCGCATCTTCAATCCTCCTTACCGCGCAGGGTGCACCATTATCACCGGCTTGCTGCTCCTAATATGGCTTGATGTTAAGCCGATGAAATAGCCTAACGTCTGGTCAAGCCGACACAATGGCTGAAGCCAGGTGAATTAACCGTAATGATAACAGATAAACCCGGCGTACCGGTGAAAAATCGGCTGGCTGCCAAAATGATCACGGCATTGATCCGTATCATGCGCTGCATCAGATATTATGCTAAGTTAACGTTGAAATAGACCCGTTAGCGCCCGACATCGAAGTGAGCCATTAAAGGAGCATCCCATGCGTGCGAAACCGACTGATCTGCATAATGTTGATCTCGAGTTCTTGAAATCCGAATTCAACCGCTTCCGTTCTGAGATTGCCGGGATGAAGGAGAAGCTTGGCTCCAACGCCTCGGAGGCACTGGACCAGATGGGAGCTTACCTTGACGGCCATGGGGTTTCCGCGCGGGTCTCGGCGCTGGAAGCGGAGCTTGAAAACCTCGCTGGCAAGGTCAGGGATTCCAGCAAGGTGGCAGTGCACCGCCTGGAGGCGGAAGTGAGCGAGCGGCCGCTCACCAGCATCGCGCTGGCATTCGGCATCGGGCTGCTGGCGGCGCAATTCGTTCGCCGCAGTTAACGGTTACCGCGAGGGGCGCTGAAGCATGAACCTGTCTGGCCGCGTCAGCGCTTTTTTGCGGCATTATGGTCTGGCGATTGGCCTTGGGGTGACGGTGCTTTGCATCGGGCTGGCCGGTTTAGGGTTTCTCATCGCCGGTTATTATGTTTGGTTGACCAGCCATTTTGCTGCCGCGCCTGCCGCCGCGATCACCGGCGGAACGCTGTTGGCGCTGGCCGTTCTGACCGCGATCATTGGGTCCGGTTTGATCAAGCGGATGAAAAAGCCCGAGGGCAGTTTGTTTGGCGATGCCGCGAGCACCTTGGGGCTGGGGATGCGATTGGCCTCGATGCTGATCCGCCGTGACCCGAAAAAGGCCCTGATTCTGGCCGCCATCAGCGGCGCCTTGGCCGAATGGCTATTGTCTGACGAGGATCGCCGATAACCCTGCTGCCAGGCATTGCCGCAGGTGGGCGGAGGCCAGCGCGATGCAGCCGGCGGTGGGGGCGTAATCTGGTGTGGCGATGTGCAGGAAAATGGCGGAGCCACGGCCTTTGACAATGGGGCCGATGTTCCAGTCGAGGATGCCGATGATGTCGTACAGATTATCGCGGCGGTGCAGTTCTTCATGGCTGGCGGCAAACGGCAGGGTCACGGCCTGGTTATAGGCGGCGTGCTGAACATCATCGCACCAGCCGTCGGTGCGGCCAATCGGCTCGATCGGCACAGCACAGGCCGGGGGCTTTTCACGGTCGGCCCGGTACAGCACGCGCAGCAG
The DNA here is from genome assembly GCA_031291755.1 of Acidocella sp. Taxonomy (GTDB): domain Bacteria; phylum Pseudomonadota; class Alphaproteobacteria; order Acetobacterales; family Acetobacteraceae; genus Acidocella. The sequence goes on from JARLIK010000015.1 coordinate 48,272, forward strand.
CTTTAAATGGCCGGTGGGGGTCGCGCCGTCGCCTTCCTCCTTGTGCGGTGTGATGCCGGTGCGGCCCAAGGCGGCGGGGAATTTAATGCCGGGGCCTTCCAGGTATCCGGCGGGGTTCAGGCGAAATTCAACCAAGCAGATGCCCGAAGCGCTTGGCCTTGGTGGCGAGATATTCGTTATTAACGCCATTGGGTTCGATGATGTGCGGGACGCGTTCCACCACATCGATGCCGCAGGCGGTCAGCGCGCTGACCTTGTTCATATTATTGGTCAGTAGCCGGATGCGCGGCATATGCAAGGCCTGCAGCATGGCGGCGGCGATTTGGAAATTGCGGCCGTCGGCATCCCAGCCCAGGGCGCGGTTGGCGTCCAGCGTGTCCAGCCCCTTATCCTGCAAGGTGTAGGCGCGCAGCTTGTTGATCAGGCCGATGCCGCGGCCTTCCTGCGCCAGATACAGCACCGCGCCGGCGCCTTCCTGGGCCATGCGGGCGATGGCGCCTTGCAGTTGCGGCCCGCAGTCGCAGCGCAGCGAGCCCAGCAGGTCGCCGGTGAAGCATTCCGAATGGATGCGCACCAATGGTGCTTCCTGCGTGGCGGGATCACCGACCAGAATGGCCATGTGTTCGATGCCCTGATCAGTAGCACGGAAGGCGACCAGCCGGGCGTCAGGCGCGGCATCCAGCGGCACCGCCACTTCCGCTACCTTGGTCAGTGAGGCGGCGAGCAGGCCGGGGTAGGCCAGCAGATCATCGGCGGGGACTGAGAGTAAATCAGCTCCGGCGGGCATCGAGGCCCAGCCGGGGCGCACCGGCGCGGCCACCATGGCGGGCAGCAAGCGGGCCAGTTTGCCCAGCGCCAGGGCTGCCATCGCCGCTTCCGGCGCGGTGACGCGCACAAATTCCGGCAGAATTTGCTCCAGCGTCGGGTCAGCGGCGCGGCGCAGGGTGGGAATATCAATCAACGGGGTGGCGAGTTTGAGGGCGATGACAGGGCTGGCATCATCCAGCCCGCCCGGCAATATGGCAGCCGCCCGTGAGGGGGCCAGCAACAGGCTGGCGGGTTGTGTGCCCAGCAGGTCGATCAGCCGCAGCCCCTCGGCGCCGATGGTTTCGGCGGGGGCCACGATCAGCGGATGGCGGGCGGCCAGCACAACCGGCACGCCGCGGCGCATTTCCGCGATGGCGCGATGCACGGCGCGGGTGCGCGGCGTACCCAGCGGGGCTTCAATGATGGTCAGACGTTGATCCATACTGCCTAATTAGGACTTGCAGGTTCATATTGCCATGCCACGTTCATATCACAAGCAAGACAACAAGGGTGTTTGCGCCGCAAAGTTTCGCCGAATCGTGCAATAAGCCTATAAGAAGACCCAATATCAGGAGACGCCATGTCCAGCCAGCACCCGGTTTTAGTTGTTGATGACGATACCGCATTGCGCACCGCGCTGGTTGAGCAGTTGCTGCACGACGGCGAGTTTGTGCCGGCCGAGGCCGGGAGCCTGGCCGAGGCGCAGGCGATCATCGGGCAGGCGGACTCGCGGTTTGACGCGATTTTGCTGGATGTGGGGCTGCCGGACGGTGATGGCAGGGATTTTTGCAAGTCGCTGCGCGGCCAGGGCATCAAGGTACCCATCATTATGCTGACTGGTTCGGCTGATGAGGCCGACATTGTGCGCGGGCTGGATTCCGGCGCCAATGATTACCTCGCCAAGCCGTTCCGGGTGAACGAGTTGCTGGCGCGTTTGCGGGCGCAACTACGCAGCTTCGAGAACAGCGATGATGCGGTGTTCACCATCGGGCCCTACATGTTCCGCCCCGCGGTGAAACAGTTGCTTGAGCCGGTGAAGAACAAACGCATCCGGCTGACCGACAAGGAAGCCGCGATATTGAAGTTTTTATACCGGGCGGAAGGTAAGGCGGTAGGCCGCCAGGTGCTGCTGAACGAGGTATGGGGCTACAACGCTGCAGTGACCACGCATACACTGGAAACCCATGTTTACCGGCTGCGCCAGAAAATTGAGCCCGACCCGGCGGCGGCAAAATTACTCCTGACCGAGGGCGGCGGCTACCGGCTGGATGTATCGCCGGTTGGATAAGGTTTTCTGATCGGTTATACCGGGCATCAAGTCTCCGTAGCTCAGCAGGATAGAGCACAGGATTCCTAATCCTGGGGCCGTGGGTTCGAATCCCGCCGGGGACACCACGACCTTCAATAGATTGATATTCCTATATATTTTTGTGCCGTCCCGCGATTGTGACATACGCTTGTGTCACACACGGGAAGCCACTCATGGGCTTGTGTTCGATAGTGGTTTTATAGGTGATGGGGCAAAAAATTGGCTCTGTCAGGTGACATTATAGTCTTTGAGGCTGTTCGCGGTGGATGCCTTGAAACTGGCCAGCATGGCGTCCGGTGGGCCGGGATTTTGGTCACGATTAGGCTCTCCGCCCGGTGCCGCTGCTGGAGTAAAATCCAATTTTGGGTTGATTCACAAGCCGTTGACAATTATTACCGAATTCTAATACTATGTTAATTAAGGTCGGTGCCTGCTGTGGTTTGCATATGATCGAATAAGTTCTGGGTCATAAAAATTCGGCGTTCCGTCGTGTTTTTGATTGATAAGGTTACGAAACACGGCAATGGGCTTCGACTTCAAACAGAGCAAGTTTGATTTGCATGCCTCCCTCACAAGGGGCGGCTTCCGACGCCGTCTGCTTTCCCGGACTACAACTTTAAGCTTTGCCCTGCTGGGCGGCCTTATGTCGCATAATGCATTGGCAGCAGGTGCGGTTTTGCCAACCGGCGGGCAGTTTGTGGCCGGTGCCGGGCAGATTGCCGGTGGCACTTCCAGCCTGACGGTTCAGCAGCAGTCGGTGCTTGGCGTTATCAATTGGCAGAGCTTCTCGATCGGCTCTGGCGGCACGGTGCAGATCAATAACGGCGCGGGCGCCACGCTGAATCGGGTGATTGGCAATAATCTCACCCAGATCGAGGGGTCGCTCACCGGCACGGGGTCGATTTACCTGATCAACCAGAACGGCGTGATCGTCGGGCCGGGCGGCAAAATCCTCACCGGCGGCAATTTTGTCGCCTCGACGCGCGATATTTCCGACAGCCAGTTCATGGCGGGCGGCACTTTGGCAGCGCAGGGCACGTCCAGCGGCACGGTCGCCAACCAGGGCACGATCACCTCCGAAAACGGCAACGTGGTGCTGATCGGCCAGTCGGTTGCCAATAGCGGCACGCTGTCTGCGGCCAACGGCACGGTGGCGCTGGCGGCCGGTAATGAAGTGCTGATGGCGCCGGTGAATGGGCCGAAGGGCATTTATGTCGCGCAGTCAGTCTCGGGGGATGTTACCAACAGCGGCACCATCAAGGCGGCGGCGGCAGCGCTGCAGTCGGCTGGCGGCAATGTTTACACGCTGGCGGGCAATACCAAGGGGCTGATCCAGGCCACCGGTTCGGCCACCGTGGCGGGTCAGGTCTGGCTCTCCGCTGACCAGGGCACGGCGACCGCGGATGGCACAATTACCGCCCAGAACGCCGATAAGACCGGCGGCCAGGTGGTGGTAGATGGCAAACAGGTGGTGGTGGCCGGCACCGCGAAAATTTCGGCGAGCGGCACCAAGGGCGGGCAGGTTCTCATCGGTGTTTCAGCGCCTGGCGGGGTGCATGAAGCGGCCAGCACCACCGTTCAGTCCGGTGCGCAGATCAGCGCGGTGGGAGTTTCTAACAGCAGCCTCGATGGCGGTAGTATCGAAACCTCTGGCCAGGATTTACACATCGGCGCGGTGAGTGTTTCCGCTGGTCAAGGCGGCTCCTGGCTACTTGACCCGACCAATTTGACGATTGATGCCACCGCCGCCGGTTCGATCGACACGGCGCTGAACGGCGGCACCAGCGTGACTGAGCAGACCACCGCCACCGGCACATCTGGCTTCGGCACGACGTCTTCCGGCAGCGGCGATATTGATATTAATTCGGCCATTATCTGGACCAATGCCGCCGCCAGCCTGAATATTTTTGCTTACGGCGCGATCAATGTGAATGCTGCCGTGACCGGTACGGGTGCGGTGCTGATGTCCGCGGCGGGTGGTAATCTCACCATCGCTTCCGGCGCTTCAGTGACCGGTTCGGCAGGGGTGATCTTAGGAACCGACGCAAATTTTGTGAATAATGCCGGGGCTTCGGCGGTCTCGGCCGGCAGCAACCGTTGGCTGATCTACTCGACCAACCCTACTGCCGACACCGATGGCGGGCTGGTTGAGAATTTCATCCAGTATAATGCGGGTATATTTCCGGCCACCGGCAGCGGGGCTGTCGCGGCGCATGGCACCGGCAATGGTTTCCTCTACAGCGTCGCGCCGAGTGTCACGGTCGGGCTGACCGGCACCATCACCCAGACCTATAACGGCAATACGGCCATCACGGTCGCCCCGGCGAATGTGACATCGAGCGGGTTGATCAATAGCGACAGCCTGACCGTGGATGCCACTTATGCCACCGCCAATGCCGGGTCGAATATTCCGGTCACGCTGGGGACCATCACCGCCTATCACGGCTCAACCGCCGTGCCAGTTTACGGTTACACCTACGTCACCCCGACGCTGACGGTGAATACCGGGACCATCAATCCGGCGGCGCTGACCATCAACATCATCGGCGACCCGACCAAAGTTTATGACGGCACCACCACCGCGACGCTGACCAACGCGAATTATCAAATTGTCGGACTGGTGGGCACGAATACGCTGACCGTTAACCAGCCGAGTTCGGTGGCCTATGCGTCCTCGCAGGCTTCGGCAACCGACGCTGATCTGGTGACGGCCACGTTCGCCGCCACCAATTTCGTGCCGGGCACCGGCACGCTGCTGTCGAACTATTCCTTCCCGGCATCGGGAACCGGCGAGGGTACGATTAATCAGGCGCCGTTGGACATCACCGGGCTGCTGGCCAACAACAAGGTTTATAACGGCCTCACCACCGCGACGCTGAACACCAGCTCTGCCGGGCTGTATGGCATCATTGGGTCTGACAACGTCACTTTGAACAGTACCAATGCTGTTGAGAATTTCGCCAGCCCGACGGTGGGGACCAATCTGCCGGTGACAATCAGCGGGTTTACCCTGGGTGGGCTGCAGGCCAATGATTATACGCTGGTGGCGCCGAGTAACCTGACCGCCAGCATCACCCCGGCCTCGCTGAGCATTTCCGGCGTGAGTGCGACCAACCAGATTTATAGCGGCACTACCGTCGATCCGATGACCGGCACCGCGGTATTGTCGGCGACCCAGGATGGCGACGTGATCGTGCTGTCCAGCACGAGCGCCATTGGCACGTTTGCCAGCGCCAATGTCGGCACCGGGATTGGGGTTACCGCCAGCGGTTATACCATTTCGGGTGCCAATGCCGGGGATTATACGCTGTCGCAGCCGACCGGACTGAGTGCCAATATCACGCCCAAGACTGTGACCATCTCGATCAGTAACGACCCGACCAAGACCTATGACGGCAATACTACAGCGGTGGTGACCAGCGGCGATTATACCATCGGCGGGTTTGTGACCGGTCAGGGCATGAGCATCATTCAGACCGCCAGTGCCAATTATGCCTCGGCCAATGCCGGGTCTGAAACGATTACAGCAAATCTGACCACGCCGGATTTTGTCGCTAATTCCGGCACCCTGCTGACCAACTATACATTGCCCGCCACGGCCATCGGCGCCGGGACCATTAATCCGGCCCAGTTGACTGTCAGCATCACCGGCAACCCGACCAAGGTTTATGACGGCACGGCGACGGCGACGTTGAGCTCGGCCAATTATCAGCTGACCGGCTTTATCGGCAGTGACAGCGCCACCATCAACCAGACGGTTGGCACATATGCCAGTGCCAACGCGGGCGCTGAGGGTGTGACGGCAACCCTGACGGCCGGCAATTATGTGGCGGGCGGCACGACCAATCTCTCCAACTATGTGCTGCCAACGGTCGCCACCGGCAGCGGCACCATTACGCCGAAAGTGCTGGGGACCAACCCGATCACCGCGACGATCGTGGGTGCCACCAAGGTGTATGACGGCACGGACGCGATTACGCTCAATAATAGCAATTTCACGCTTACCGGCTTCATTGGCTCAGATGGCGCAACCATCAATAAAAACATCGCGGGCACCTTCGCGTCAGTCAACGCTGGTGTGCAGGATATTTCGGCACCGTTGTCTCCAACTGATTTCACCGCCAATAATGGAACATCCCTGCTCAACTACACGCTGCCGACCATGGCATATGGCACCGGCATTATTACCCCGGCGATGCTGACAGCCTCGATCGTCAATGACCCGACCAAGGTTTATGACGGCAGCACCACCGCTTATCTGACCCCGACCGATTTCTCGCTCACCGGATTTGTCGGCAGCCAGGGTATTACGGTGCTTGAAGTGCCGGGCACCTACGCGAACGCGACCGCCGGCGCCGAGACCGTGACCGCCAGCCTGCCATTGCTGGTTTATACCGCCAATGCGGGCACGCTGCTTTCCAACTATGTGCTGCCCGCCACCGCGACGGGTGCCGGCACCATCACCAAAGCGCCACTGGTGATCACCGGCGTTTCCGCGACCAACATCACTTATAACCAGGGCACGGTCGATCCGCTCAACGTGTCCAATGCCGGTACGTATGGGCTGGTCGCGGGTGATAATGTGGTTTTGAGCACCACCAACGCGATCGGCGCCTTTGCAAGTTCCGGGGCTGCGAATGGCGTGGCGGTCACCGCCAGCGGGTTCAGTATCTCAGGACCGGACGCGCTGGATTATCAGCTGTTCCAGCCAACCGGCCTGACCGCGAATATCAACCCGATCGTGCTGACCGTGCAGAACGTGTCGGCGAACAATAAATATTACGACGGCACCACCAGCGAGACGTTGAGTTCCGGTGCAACGCTGAGCAGCGGCGTGCTCTCGGGCGACAGCGTGAACCTGGTCACCACCGGGGCCACCGCTTCGTTCGGTTCGGTGAATGTCGGTAACAACCTGGCGGTATCGGCGGGCGGGTTCAGCCTGAGCGGTGCGCAGGCCACCGATTATACGCTGGCGCAGCCAAGCGGGCTGACGGCGAACATCGTGGCTGCACCGATTGCTATTTCGGTGATCGGCGACCCGACCAAGGTTTATGACGGTTCGCCTTCGGTGACCTTGTACGCTTCCAATTATGCGACCGCGACCGGTACGACGGTTGCGGGCATCACCTATAATAGTGGTGATTACGGGGCCAACGGATTTGTCACCGGCCAGGGTGTTTCCATTCCGCAGACAGCTTCGGCGGTGTTTGTCTCACCCAATGCCGGGCCGGAGAATATTACCTCGACCCTGGTCTCGTCAGATTATCATATCGTCACCGGCACCAATCTTTCCAACTACGCGCTGATCGTAGTGGGTGGCGCGGGCACGATTACGCAGGCGCCGATCACCGCCCAGATTATCGGCGACCCGACCAAAGTGTATGACACCACCACGGGTGCGACGCTGACGCCGGCGAATTATGTGCTGACTGGTTTTGTGTCTGGCCAGGGCGCGAGCGTGACGCAGACCAGCGGAACATATGGGTCTGCGAATGTGGGCTCGGAATCGGTCTCGGCGGCGCTGACCGGGGATTTCACGGCCAATACCGGCACGCTGCTGACCAACTATAGCTTGCCGACCACCGCGACCGGCAGCGGCACCATCACGCCGTATATATTAACGGCGAACCTGACCGGCAGCATCACCAAGGTTTATAACGCCAATACGTCGGCCACCAATCTGCTGCCCGGTAACTATGTGTTGTCCCCCACGCTGAATGGCCAGGTCGTCAATCTGAACGACCCGGTTGATGGCACCTATGCCTCACCGACCGTCGCCAACGGCATCGATGTGACTGTTAACGGACTGACGCTGAGCGGGGCGGCCGCGAGCAATTACGAGCTGGCGGCAACCACCATCAATGGAAATATCGGCGATATCACACCGGCAACCATCACCGTCACCAGCGTCACCAAACAGTATGATTCGACCACTGCGCTGCCGACGAACGCAACGGCTTATACCTATACCGGCGTGCTGGGTTCAGATTCAGTGAATTTGGTGATCCCGAGCAGCAGCCCGGGGACATATGCATCCAAGGATGTGCCCAATAATACCTCGGCTGCCAAAGGCGATGTGACCGCGACAGGGTTAACCCTGAGCGGTGCGCAGGCGGTGGATTATCAGATCGCCGCGATCACCAACGATCCGATCGGGATTATCACGCCGGCACCGCTGACCATTGCGGGCATTTCGGTTGAGACCAAAACCTATGACACCACCACCGCCGCAACGCTGACCGGCACGCCGACTTTGGTGGGCGTGTTCAGCGGTGACACGGTGAATGTAAATACTGTTGCCACCACCGGCACATTTGCCTCGCCGGATGCGGCCAATAATATCTCCGTAACAGCAACCGGTGGCGATTATACCATCAGCGGCGGGCAGTCGTACGACTATACGGTTGCGCAGCCGAGCCCGCTGACGGGTGATATTACCCCGGCGGCGATTGAGCTGACGCTGACCAATGTAACCAAGGTGTATGACGGCACGGATAGCCTGCCGACGAGTGACTTAGCTTATACACTGAGCGGCGTTTATTCCTCCGATAATGGAAAAGTGACAATCAACGCCCCGGCGCTGATCGGTTCGTATGCTGATTCCAATGTGAATACCGGTATCGACGTTAGCATCAGCAATATCGGGCTGAGCGGGACGAAGGCGAGCGATTACACGATTGCCTCCAGCGTCACGAGCGACCCGATCGGCACGATCACCCCGGCGACATTGACCTATACGGCGACGCCGACCAGCCAATATTACGGCAACGGCAATGAGATTTTCACAGGCAATGTAACCGGTTTTGTTGACGGCCAGACCTTGGCGAACGCTGAGCTTGGCGATTATGGTAACATTATTTCCGGCACGGCGGCGTTTACCAGCACCACGACCGCAACGACCGCCGCGACGACTTCGGGGAATGGCAACCCGAAATATGATATTAACGGTTCTGGTCTGACATCTGTCAGCGGCGATTATACGCTGGTGGAAGCGGCCGCGAATACGACGGCGCTGACGATCAACCC
>JARLIK010000016.1 GCA_031291755.1 Acidocella sp.
ATGATGGCCTCGGGGGTGGCGAGCAGCAGCACCGCGGCGGCCAGGGCCAGGCCGCGCAGGGAGAGCGCTTTGCGGCCCGCGATGACGCCCACCGTAACCAGGGAGGCCATGGCGAGGCTGCGCAAGATGGGCAAATGCGAGCCGGTGAGCAGCGCGTAAGCACCGCCTGCCAGCAGGGCGATGATGGCGGCGGCGGGTTTTACGGGGAGGTGCAGAGCCAAGCGCTCGGGCCGGGAGAGCAAAAACCGGCTGGCGGTGAAAAACAGCCCCATGACGATGCCGACGTGCAGCCCGGCCACCGCCAGCAGATGCGCGAGGCCGGCGGCGATGAAATTCTGGTGCTCGGGGCCGGGGATTTGGCTTTGCAGGCCGGTGAGCAAGGTGACGGCGATGCTGCCGGTTGCGGCTGGCAGCACTTCCATGATGTTAGCCGCAATGGCCTCGCGCAGCCCCCTCACCCGCAGCGCCCAGCCGCTTGGCCTGGCTGGTGCGGTGACGGCGACCGGGCCAATGGCGAAGCCGGAAGCGCCCAGGCCGTTGAAATAGGCATCGCGGGTGGCATCCCAGCCGCCGGGGTAGGCCGGGCGCTCAGGTTTGAAGAGGATGGCGCGCAGGGTGATGGTGTCGCCGGGGGTGAGCGCGGTCTCGTCGGCATTGCCGAGCTTGATGTGCAGAGCGCGGGCCAAGGGTGGGCCGGTTTGGAAGTGCGCGGGGGCGATGGTGAGGCGGCGGCCGGTGGGGAGTGTGTCGATACTGGCGATGCTGCCGGTGATGGCGGCGGCACCGTAAGGGACATCGAGCAGCGGCGGCATGGCGGCGGTGCGCAGTTCGGCGCGGGCGAAGCCCAGCGATGCAGCCAGCGCCATGGCGGCGGCGAATCGGGTTGGGGGGAAGTGCCAGCTTGCGGCCAGGGCGATCAGGCTGGCGAGGGTGAGGCTGGCACCGAGCCACAGCGGCGGTTCAGATTTCAGGTTGAAATAGACCAGGATGGCGGCGCCCATGGCGATGGGGAGGAGCAGGATGAACCGGCCCCGCTCTGCTTCGATAAAGGCCGATAATGCGCCCACAACTACCTCCGGTTGCAAATTGCTAGCAGCTGGGGAGGTTTCGGGCCAGAGGTTAGGATGCTACAGGCTGCGCCATGAAAATACGCACACGCTTTGCCCCTAGCCCGACCGGACTGCTGCATATTGGTGGCGCCCGGACCGCCTTGTTCAACTATTTATTTGCCCGGCATCATGGCGGGGAGTTTTTAATCCGCATTGAGGATACCGATAAGGCGCGCTCCACCGAGGAGGCCGTTCGGGTGATTCTGGATGGGCTGGATTGGCTGGGGCTTAACCCTGATGCGCCGCCGGTGTTTCAGTCAAAGCAGGAGGCGCGGCATGTGGAGGTGGCGCGGGCGTTGCTGGCGCAAGGCAGGGCTTATGAATGCTATTGCACGCCCGATGAATTGCGCGAGATGCGCGAGGCCGCGCAGGCTGAGGGCCGCCCGCCCCGCTACGATGGCCGCTGGCGTGACCGTGACCCGGCCAGTGCACCGGCGGGCGTGAAGCCGGCGATAAGGCTGAAGGCGCCGCGCGAGGGCGAGACGGTGCTGGAGGATTTGGTGCAGGGCACCGTGACCGTGGCCAATAGTGAGTTGGATGATATGATCATTCTACGCTCGGACGGCACGCCGACCTATCTGCATGCGGTGGTGGTGGATGATCATGACATGGCGATTTCCCATGTGATTCGTGGTGATGACCATTTGACCAACACGTTCCGGCAGATTCAAATTTATAACGCCATGGGCTGGGACTTGCCGAAGTTTGCACATATTCCGCTGATCCATGGCGCGGATGGGGCGAAACTCTCCAAGCGGCATGGCGCGGTGAGTATATTGGAATTCCGCGAGCAAGGGTTTTTGCCAGAGGCACTTTGCAACTATTTGCTGCGGCTGGGCTGGGGGCATGGCGATGCGGAGTTTTTGAGCCGCGATGAGCAGGTGCAATTATTTGATCTGGACGGCGTGGGCCGGGCGGCGAGCCGGATGGATTATGCCAAGCTGACACATCTGAACGGCATGTGGCTTCGCGGTGCTGATGATGAACGGCTGGTGGCTGATGTGATGGCGCGCTTGCCGGTGCAATGCGGCGTGAGTGTGAGCGATGGGTTGGCCGATAAATTACTGCGGCTGATGCCAGGCTTGAAGGAGCGGGCCAAAACTCTGCTGGAATTGACAGCCTCTTCGGCATTTTTAGCGCGATCCATTCCGCTGGAATTTGAGCCGAAAGCGCAGGCGTTGCTGACAATTGAAGCGCGGGCGATGCTGGGACGGTTGGCGCCGAAATTGGCGGCGACTGATTTTTCAGTGGCTGAACTTGATGCGGCGATGCGCAGCTTTGCTGAGGCCGAGGGGTTGAAGCTGGGGCAAGTGGCGCAGCCGCTCCGTGCCGCATTAACGGGCAGCACGATGAGCCCGGGGATTGATGCGACACTGGCGGCACTCGGCGCCTCAGAAAGTCTGGCGCGGATACAGGCGGTTATTTAGAAATCTGTAGCACTGGTAAGGGGTTTTAGAGGAAGAGGATTCCCGCTTGCGCGGGAATGACGAAGGGGCGCCGTTGTAACGAAGGGGCGCCGGTATGACAAACTGGCGCGGTGGCTGGCAGGCAGGGGTTAGAAATTTGCCAGCGTGCAGACATTACCGGCGGCGCTGACCTCACCGCAGAACTTCGCGGCATCGGCCTTGCTGGCAAAACTGCCGGTGCGCAAACGATAGTAGGTTTTGCCCTTAACCGTGGCGCTCTCAATGTTCGGGGTTTTATCGCCGAACAAATCCGGGTTGGCGGCGGATAATTTATCCCAGATTTTTTGTGCCTGAGCCTGCGACGGCAACGCGCCAAGCTGCACCTGATAGGTGCCGGTGGGGGCACTGGCGGCGCTGTCAGCGGCGGCAGGCGGCGGCGTTGGCGCAGCGCTGGCGGTAACCGTGGCATCCGGGGGTGCCACGACGGATGGTTTGGTATCAGCGGGCGATGCGGTGATATCTGCGGCTTTGGTACCAGAAGCTGCTGGCGGCGGGGGCGCGCTGGCGCTGTTGTCAGTCACCGGCGGCGCGATCTGGGCAGGCGCGGCTGAAGGCGCTGCGGACGCCGGTGGTGGCGCGGTTGTCAACGAGACGCTGACTACCGGCGGGGTGGCGACCTGAGGCGTGGTAGGAGTCTGCGGCGGCTCACTGGCGGTCAACGGCGGCTGGGCGTTAGCGATGATCGCATTGAAACCATCGATGGCTTTGTCGACATCGTCTGGCGGCAGGTCGATGCTCAACACATGCCGGGCTTCAGCCACCTGCCCCGTGGCTACTAAAGCAGCGGCATAATCTTCGCGGATTTTCGGGGTGGCGGTTTGAGACGTGGCCAGCGGGCCTAAATATTGCAACGCTGCCTGGCCATTGCCGGACAAGGCCAGCGAGAGCCCGAGGTTAATTTCAGCGGCGGTCATGCCCGGCTGCGCGATCAACGCCTTGCGGTAGGGATCAACCGCACCGGCGAAATTGCCTTCAAGGTCGCGCGCGATACCAAGGTCGTTGAGGGCATCGGCGTTGCCCGGGTCATCCTGCACCGCCAGTACCAAGGCTTTCTCGGCCTGCACTGGATCTGTTTTGATCAGGCAACGGCCAAGCCCGGTTTCGGCCAGTGAAGATTTCGGGTCATGCGTGATGGCCAGGTTGAAAGCGGCCTCAGCCGCTGGGCAGCGGCCCAGTGCGTAATAAGCCTCACCTTCGTGGATCAGCGCATCGACATTGTTGGGGTCAGTTTGCAGCGCTGCCTGGCTGACCGACAGCGCCATTGACGGATCGCCACCCGCGATTGCCGCATCGGCAACGTTGAGCGCCCCAGGATTACCATCAGTGTTAGCCGGCATACTGGGAGAGGGGGTCTTCGCACATGCGGTCAGCAGGCAAACCGCGCTCAAAATAAGGATGGATCGATTATTCATATTACTGGCTTTACTTCATCCCGTGCAGAGTCGCCAGAACGTTAATCATGGCCGGACCCGCAACAATTAAAAAAACGCACGGCAAAATGAATAGAATCATCGGTATTGTCATCAAGGTCGGCAGCTTACCGGCGCGTTCCTCAAATTTAATTAATGCTTCCTGCCGCAACTCGGCTGAAAGAGTCCGCAGCGCCTGGGTCAGAGGCGTGCCATATTGCAGCGATTGTATCAATGTTGTGGCAAGGCGCTTGAGCGAATCGATTCCGGTGCGCTGGCCCAGGTCCTCCATGGCATTGCGCATATCCGTGCCGATCGTGAGGGCCTGCGAAGTCTGGGTCAGTTCACTGGACAGGGCGGGGTTCAGAACGATCAGTTCCTGGGCTACCCGCGCGATACTGGCTTCAAGTGCCAGGCCGGAATCCGCGCAGATGACCATCATGTCGAGCGCGTCAGCCACGCCAGATTCAACCTTTTTGAGATGCCGCGTGCGAATATTGGTAGCAATGGTTTCCGGCGCCAGAAGCCCCACCACCGCACCGCCCAAGATTTTGGCAAACACAAAAAACGGCGTTGTACCGTAATGACGCAGTGCAAAATAGACGATCGCCGGCGTGATCAGAAATAGCAGCAGTTTGGTGCCGATAAACAGACCCAGGCCGCGCCCACCGCGAAAGCCAATCGCTTCGAGTGTCGCGGTCATTTCAGAAAGGGTTTTGCGTGATAGTAGCCCACTGCGGGCGACTAGCATACCTAGCGTGGATACCAACCCGATGACGGGAGATACCGCAGGCTTGAGGTCTTCAACGATTTCCTCCGTGGCGACGGTCACGAATTGCAGACGGTTGGTCAGCCGGTCCTTGCGGGTGACCTCCTCGAGCAAAAAGTAGCCGAGCACGGCGACCGTGAAGAAAAGGACGATAATGATCGAGAAGACAATGATGATCATGGCGAGAAGTTATTTGAGCACGTTGCTGATCATGAACTGGATGATGCCGAGGCCGATGCATAGCATCAGAATTGCGCCCCCCAGACATGCCTGCCCGCTTTTGGTATAGAACAGCAGGAGAATATACGACCGGTTCATAAAAAATAGCGCGCCGCCGGTAAGGAACGGCAGCACCGCCAGAATCATTGAACTGGTGCGTGCTTCAGAGGTGAGTGCGTAGCCACGGGCCTTCAGCCCGACGCGCTTGCGGATGACATCGGCCAGGGTTTCCAGCGTGTGAGTAATGGCGCCACCCGAGCGCATTTGCAGCGTGATGGCGGTGGCAAAAAACTGATACTCGGTGACTTTGACGCGCTCGGATAACTCCCGCAAAGCCACATCGACAGGGATGCCGATCTGCACCTTATCGGCCAGAATATCGAATTCCAGTTTTGTGGGCTCGGGAGCATCACGTGCCACGGTGCGCAAAGCTTCACCGATAGGAATACCGACGCGGACACAACGGACGATGGTACCCAGCGCATCTGGAAACTGCGCAAGCAATTTGGCATTTCGCTTATTATTGAACCAGATAAACATAACTTTGGTGATGATGAACCAGATGACCGGCCAGCCGAGAACATACAAAATCGACGTAAAGCCGATGGATTTTGTGGCAAGCCATACCACCACCCAGCTGACTCCCAGGGACAACGGCGGCACCAGCCACCATTTTATCGGATAGGCATCCGCTTGTTGCAGATCTACGCCGATGACGTTGGCTGCTTGGGTTTTTACCAGATCAGTGCGAGAAACCACCTTGGCGAGGGAGATCTGGTCTCCCATGATGATGGTCTGTTTTTGATTGTCGGTGGTGGCGCCGGAAATACGGGTCTCGAATTTTTGTTTTCGAGACATCGATTCCATAACTAACGAAAAGGTAACACCGGCTAACGCTAACAAAACAACGATAAAAACAAATACGGCTATAATTATTCCGTTCATCAGGCCATATCTTCAAGGGCATGCGACCAGGCCCGGTCGAGCCCGAAATATTGCAGCCGCTCGTAAAAAGTGGAGCGCATTTTGCTAACAACGTAGCGGCCGACAACCCGGCCATTGGGCGTCTCACCGAGCACTTCGAACTTGAAAATATCATTCAGAAGCTGGGTCTCGCCTTCCAGCCCGGCCAGTTCGGTCACCTGGGTCACACGGCGGCCACCGTCGCGCTGACGCTCAACTTGCACGATGATATTTACCGCCGCCGAGACCTGACTGCGGATGGCTTTGGGGGTCAGCCCCATGCTCGACATCTGCACCATGTTTTCAATACGGGCCAGAGCGTCACGCGTGTTATTGGCGTGGATGGTGGACATCGAGCCATCGTGGCCGGTGTTCATGGCCTGCAACATATCAAACGCCTCGGCACCGCGGACCTCACCGATGATGATACGGTCAGGACGCATACGCAAAGCGTTGCGCACAAGGTCACGGGCGTTGATCTCGCCCTTGCCTTCGAGGCTGGGCGGGCGAGTTTCCAGCCGCACCACATGCGGCTGCTGCAATTGCAATTCGGCGGCATCCTCAACGGTCACCACACGTTCGGACGGGTCGATGAAACGGCTCATCGCGTTCATCATGGTGGTTTTTCCAGAGCCGGTACCACCGGAGACGATGATATTGAGACGGCAGCGGGCAGCTATTTCGAGCACGCGCGCAATGGCAGGGGTGAGTGAGCCGAAGGCGATCAGCTTGTCGAAGTCAATCGGCTTCTTGGCGAATTTACGAATTGACAGGGCGGGACCGTCGATGGACAGCGGCGGCAGGATGATATTGACACGTGAGCCGTCCTTGAGACGGGCATCCACCATCGGGCTGGATTCATCGACCCGGCGGCCAACTGAGGCTGCGATGCGCTGGCAAATGTTGGTAAGGTGGGTCCAGTCACGGAAGCGCACCGGCACCTGGATGAGCTTGCCATTGCGTTCGATGAAGGTTTTATCAGGGCCGTTGACCATGATGTCGTTGATGCTCTCGTCCAGGAGCAACGGCTCTAACGGCCCCAGGCCGAGCATGTCATCCACCAGCTCGGTGGCAAGCTGGCGCTGTTCGCGGCCGTTCAGATGCACGCGCCGCTCAGTGGCGAGATCAGAGATCAGCCGTTCGACCTCGATCAGCAAACGTTCAGGATGCAGGGCCGCCACGGCGGTAGCGTCCATTTTCGCAAGGCACTGGGCGCGCAGTTCGGCAATTTCGGTGCGGGTATTAACAGCCGCAGCACTGGCGGCTGCAGCGGCGATCACCGCCGCCGACTGGTCCTGTTCCTGCGTGTTGAGTGAGTTGTTATTCGTTCCAACCGGCGCTTCCGGTGCCGCTGGGAGCGGCACCGACGTCATTAACTCCATTCCATCACTACGCCGGCGGCCAAACACCGGCATACTGGAATCATTCACGAGAGCCCGCCAAGTTTAGTGGATTTGAAGATATTGGCTACGGAGCCTAACGCGCTGGTCGGTTCGGGCGATGAACCGCCTTCATCGCGGCCGCCGACAAAGCCGATTTCGCGGCCAAGGTCGATGATCGCCTGACGGAATGGTCCGCGCTCAGTAACCGCCGGTTCGCCGAAGCTGGCACTTTCGTTCAACTGCTTGGGCATGTCGGGAATCACTACGTCGATCTTGACCTTCAGCGCATCTTCGATCTGCTTGCGGGTCAAGCCACCAGGACGGCCCTGCCGGCTGAGGACGATGGTGGGGGATTGCGGCTGCCAAGGACCGTTTGGAACCCCCATCAGACGCAGCGTATCACGCACCGAGGCCAGGGAGGGGTCCATAACAATGACGCGATGATGCGAATATTCCAGCAGCTCGCGGTTACATGGCATCGGGAGGAACGGCACGTCCATGATGACGAAATTATAGCGCACCCGCAGTGTTTCGATCAGACGCTGGGCCGCACCTTTGGCGTAATTCAGAGGCTCGCTGAGTTTTTCCTCGCTGGCCAGAACATGCAGGCGCTCGGAAACTGGCTGGGCGGCGCGTTCAACGAATAACGGGTCGATCCGGTCAGGTGTTTCCAGCGCCATCCGTAGGCCGGGTCCGGTTTTGCCGCCGAGCAGCAAGGCGCCTGAACCCATATGCAGATCGGATTCGACGAATACGGTATGGCGCTTGGAGATGACGCCAAGATACCAGGCGAGATTACCGGCGATGGTGGTGGTGCCAACGCCGCCGCGTGCACCCATCAAGCTGACCACACGGCCGCCACGCGCGGCATCAGAGCCGACTGTCTTGCGGGTGATCAGCGGCGCAAAATGCCGGCCTACCGCCTCGCGGGTGATTGGCTTGAAGATGTACTCCATAACGCCCATGCCGCGGGTGATGTGACGGTAGAAATCCACATCGTCAGTGTCGCCTATGACCAGCACGCGCACGCCTGGCTCCACGACATCGGAGAGTTCACCTAAGGCACTGAGGGGTTGATCGTCGCCCGAAATATCAATGATTAAAACTTCAGGGGTTGGCAGTTTTGCCATCGCCTGAATGGCGGTACGCACCGTGCCGCGCCGCACGTCCATGCCGTTGGCGACGATGTCACCCAGACCATCACGCAACACCTGCTCGGTCTGCACATCGGCCAAAAAGGCCAGCACCGTTAGACGGTCTGGCCGGGAAGCCGAACTGGAGGTCGACATACGGTAGGATTCCTGATTCATAACTACGACCCTCTCATACCGGGCAAACTATATTATATGCCGGTATCATTAATTTGATCCTGGCACGGCGCTGATGTCTTTGGGCGGTTTCTGCAAGCCAGCTGCCGTTCCACCTGACAAAGCCGTGTCCAATGCAGCCGAAGCTGCAATGCCATTTGAAGTATTGTCTCCATGCCCTTGAAAAAGCTCGGCTTTGTCCGTCACCTGCACAGCGGTATTCTCCCGCGACGCACCGGTCATCGACCAATCTCCAGGGTTTTGATAAGGATCCGGATAACATCCTGTAAGGCTTACACATAACAAGGCGGTTAATCCTAGTAAAATCTTTGACAAGGCGGAAGCTTTCAGCATCACTGCACCACGAACCCAGCATCACCCGGAATTGCGGCATTTTTGGTGGGATTGCCACTATCACGCAACAATAAAATTCGTTGCAGGTCATTCGGCGGGGTCCAACCGTCGTCTGGAGATGCCAGCAGGCCCGTATTGCTGACCGGGCTGACCAGATACGGGGTTACGGTAATCACCAGTTCCTGTTGCTCGCGCTGGAAACTATCACCGCGGAACAAGGCACCAAGGACCGGAATTTCACCCAAGCCCGGCACCGCGTTGTCAGACTGGTTGGTGTTGTCCTCTAACAGACCGGCAATGGCCATACCTTGCCCACTGCCCAGAATCACGGTGCTTGACGCGCCTTGAACCGACAATGCGGGAATGATGATCGAGTTGCCGCCGACCGTCGAGGTAATCGAATTCGCGGTGCTGATCTGGCTAAGCTTCGGCGCCACTTGCAGAGCAATGCGGCCATCAGAAAATACCGTGGGGGTGAATGAGAGCTGCACGCCATAATCTTCAAACTGGATCGTCACGACACTGTTGGAACCAGTGCCCGACTGCGCCACCGGCACCGGAAATTGCCCACCGACCAGGAAGTTTGCCTGCGTGCCGCTAAGCGTTGTGAGTGTCGGTTCGGCGACGACATGTGCCAGGCCATCGGTCGCCAGCGCATCGATGACTCCTTCAAAAGTGCCACCCGGGAATGCAACGCCCACCGCCCCTGGAGTGGTGCCGGAGATAGATGGTGACACCGTGGCGGTACCGCCGGCCACCAAAAACTTACCTATGTTAAAGCCGGCACTTGTTAACGACGACCAGTCAATACCGAGCTGATGGGTAACGTCGCGTGACATATAGGCGATGCGCACTTTCAGCTCGACCTGGATCGGCTCCTTGACCGTCAGATCATTCGTTACCGTGCCCGAAGGGTTGATCAGCTTGGCTTGACCAAGCACCTGGTTGGCCTGTTCGGGCGTATCAACTGTGCCGCGAACGATCATGCCGCCTGGTTCGCTTTCAGCGTGAACATTGGCAGTGGACGACGTTAGTTTTGACTGGCCAGCCAGCCGGTTACCGGCAAAAGCGGAAGGGCCAACCACCACGGTATATTGCGCCACCGTATTGCCGCTGCCGTCGGTCGCGATGACATTGGTCTGGCCGATACCTTTGCCGAACATGAACAATGAGGTCGGGCTGGCCGGACGAACTTCAACCACGTTCGGATCGGCTGCGAAAATACTTGCCACCGGGTGTGGCAGCCTGATGATTCGTCCGGAACCCATGTTGATATCCAAGCTGCCCGAAACTGGCTTGGGGGCCACAGGGGCTGGCGGGGTTACCGGCTGAACGCCGACATTTTGCGCGATCGCTGCCGGCGGTAAGCCCATCACCAAGCAGCCGGCTAGCAAAACGCCCGCCGGCCAGATGAGTTTTTTGAAGGTCACGCTTAAGTTCCTTGCCATTAGAATTTGAAATCCTGATCGCTGCCGTTGCCACCGATCACGGTAACATGGGCCGCCGGAGCACCCGGCTGAACATTGTGATCGTTTAACAAAGCCGGCGAAACCTGATCCGCATAGACCGGCTTATCGTCAGTGGCCGCCTGATCGGCCGCCGCCCTTGAACCGGGCGTGGACTCCGCCGAATGCACGACCAGTGATAGCGGCCCCAGTTTGGTGGCAACTGCCGTGCGCGCCGCTTCATCGGGAGTCACTTCGAGGGTTACGGTCGTGGCCGGCGGTGGCGGGCTTTTATTGTCCGCCGTAGGAGCGCTGCTGCCTTGAACCAGTTGTTGCCCGGTGGCGATCACCCGGACATCGCGCAGGACGAGTTCCGCAGCGATACGCTGGCCGAGCGGCAGTCCCGGGTCATCAAGGGTCTGTGTAAGCAGTAAATCGACCCGGTCTCCTGGCCAGATCAGCCCGGCGGCGCCGGAAATGGCGTCGACCCCAACCGTGGTTGCCACCATGCCAGGCGCTAGAACCGCCGCCAGAAATCCATGATCTCCTGGGTGGATCACCTGACCATTCAGAATTGGTGCACCGGGGCTGATCGCCTGGCGGGTCATGGCGCCGATCAGGGCGGAGCGATTTTCAGGCGTATCAAGACTGGCACCGACCGGCACCGCTCCGACCGGCACTGGTGCCGCACCGATATCGCTGGGCTGCAAAAGGCTGCCGGCTTGCTGCAAAGTCGCGGCAACCAGGATTTGCTGGGTCTGGGGGGCTACCGCAACCGGGGTCTGCTTCGACTGATTCAGCAGCGAAACGCCGAAAATTGACACCGCGATTAACGCGATCGCCACGACAAGGAAGAGGGCAAGCTTGGCGACCATGAATTACCTTAAGTTCTGCATCGACAGAGGAAGGAGGGTGAGAATGGCGCTGCCGGAAATGGCAACTGCGTAGGGCAGCGGGCCACGCCGGGAAATGCGCCACACTTCCGCGCGGGCAATGCGCTGCAGCAGATTTTGCGCCCGCGCCCGCGCGGGCACCGGCAATCCGGCGGCTTTGGCACGCCGCCGTGAAACCGGCAGCCATAGCGCCAGATACAACACGGCAAGCGCACCGCCGATTAGTAAAACCCGCAGGAAAAAGCTCATCTCAATCTGCCATTGCGGTGGGATAAGCAGCACGGTTGCCGCCCACAACTTAACGTCACCACCGCCCATGAGGCCACTAAACCAGATGGCGAATAAGGCTACAAATGTCACGGCAGCAACAATTAGGCCACTGCGCAATGAATGGTCAGCAAGACGCACGCCAAGCCCCAGCAGCAACAAACATAACGGCAGCCAGTTGGGCACGGTCCGGGCGGCCAGGTCATGCATCGCAGCATAAACCAGCAAACATGTCGCTGAAATCATCAGACCCGCCACCATCATCTGAAAGCCACCTCACTATTTTAAGCGCTTCGGAACCTCGCCTGCATTCAACCAGGTAACATTTATTAACAATGCTTTGTAAAGAAATGCTGAACTATCTCTAATCTAATTGGGTCAAACAAAAACGTGAAATTTACGTAATGATAAACGGCCAGAAAGCGATGCTTCTGGCCGTTTCATAGTCTCGACAAAAACCCGAGTTAGATGGCGTTGCCAACCGTCGCGAAGGTTTTGCTGACATTGGTTCCCAGAGTGGTAACAGCACCGATGATGACAACCGCGATGAGGGCAGCAATCAGGGCGTATTCAATTGCGGTCACAGCGCGCTTGTCCATTTTGAGCGACAGAGCAGTACGGATGTATTGGGTAAGCATTTTAAGTCCTTTTCATGAGCTAAGGTTAACGGCAGAGGCAATTCAGACAGACTGACAAGACGTCTCAGACACCAAGCTATGATTAAACAACGTTCATTATCTATCCACAGCTTCAACCCGACCTGAGGGCTAAGCGTTAATACAATGAAATCAGTAGCTATTGTCAAATAAAACTATCGGTTGCCTGCAAACACGTTTTCGTCGGAATCGCCGACCAGCATCTCACGCAATAACCCTTCGTAAAATTTATCGATAAATATCTAAAAACTTGATAATTATCTAAGTTTATCAACGCAAATTGTATTTTTATTTATAGATTTTACTAC
Organism: Acidocella sp.; assembly: GCA_031291755.1. Taxonomy (GTDB): domain Bacteria; phylum Pseudomonadota; class Alphaproteobacteria; order Acetobacterales; family Acetobacteraceae; genus Acidocella. Next base: position 12,548 of record JARLIK010000016.1, read on the forward strand.
ACTTCTATATACAGTATAAACGAATACAATTAAAAATCTTTATTCCTTTTTCTAGGTTTTTCGTCCAAAGTTAAATAAAGTGTTAACTAAAATTATTATTAACAATTCACAAAATTTATTCAGAATACAAAGCAGATTCGGCAGCCTGCCAAGCAAAATAGCTCGTTACGGGGGATCCCCAGGTGCTCTGATCTGCATTTTAACTTTGCAGTTACGCCAGATAAATCACCTGGCGGTAAACTAGGGCGAAGACACTTGGCCAGAAGGCATAAAAACTTCGCCGAGGTCCAGGACTGGGCGCCGGTCACCTGTCAGACCCTGATAGGTCAGGATTAATACATCAAAATTTTATGGTGCGGGCGGTCGGAATCGAACCGACACTCTGTCACCAGAACCGGATTTTGAGTCCGGCGCGTCTACCAGTTCCACCACGCCCGCATACCAAGGCAGGGTTCAGGCCATAAACGAGGGCATTCCGAAAATCAACCTCTCCTCCCCGCCATAAGAATGCTGACAGGCATTGTCATAGCGGATTTGGTTGGCTATAGCCGCGCAACTGGTCCCGAATAGCTCAGTTGGTAGAGCTAGCGACTGTTAATCGCTCGGTCGTAGGTTCGAGTCCTACTTCGGGAGCCAGTTTTTCAACCAATCCTGTCAATAATTGCCTGCTGGACTAGCCAAGCTAAACCGTAATTTCGGCGTTCGGCAGCGGACGTTTTTGAATTTTGTGGCGGAATCGCCGCGCCAGCGACAAAATGGCAGGCGGCGCAAAGTTGAGCAGGTATATTTTTAGGGCCAACCACGGCATGTTGATTTGTTGCGCCAACCGCCGAATCACACTCAGGCCGCCAAAATCACCGGCTTCACGCATGCCGGCGGCGGTGTAGAAAGCCACCTCGTGAAACAGCAATTTTGCCGATGCCGCTGCAATGCCGGTTGCTGGTGCAGCCATTAGGCTCTGCAGATACAGCAAGGAGGCCGGCGCGGTTTGTTCACGTAAGCCGGCACTGCGGTTTATCGCATTGCGGTTATAAACTGCGGTAACGGTGGCGCTGTGCGCCATGGTAAATTTTTGCGACAACTTCATCCAAAGCACTAGATCTTCGCCGCGTTTGACGTTGGGCGGAAAACCGCCTGCCTCGAAGAATGCCTGCCGTGTCACGCAGGCGGTGGTTGAATTCACCAGCGATAATCCAAGGGACATGCGCCGGAAAAAATCATCGACCATACCCGAAAAGCCATAAGGATAAGTGGATTTCGGCCAGTAAATGTAAGGGCCTAAATGAATTTCATAAAACGTGCTGTAGAGATGCGCTTCTGGAAACCGCGAGATCAGGCCTTGTAAAGTTTCAAGATGCCGGGGCAGCCAGACATCATCGGCATCGAGAAAAGCGACATGCGATGACCGCGCCGCGGCAGCACCAGCATTGCGGGCAGCGCTGACACCCAGGTTTTTTTGCCTGATCAAAATGATACCCTGACCAACGAACGACTGGGTAAGTGCGGCGCCGGCATCGGTGGAGCCGTCATCCACCACGATGATCTCATCAGGCAGCAGCGTCTGCGCCAGCACGCTGTTGATGGCCGCCGTAATATGTGGGGCCTTATTGAACAGTGGAATGATGACACTGAACATCGGCGGCGCTATGGCTGTAACGCGATGGGGCAATACCGTTGCGGCATCAGGAAATTCCATTGGCCGTCAGGGCAGCCAGAACCGGCGCGGCACCGAGCGCACGGCTGGCTTGCGTCTGCCCCGCCAGCCCCAGTGTTTGGCGCCGTTCAGCGTCGTGACCGAGGCGGCGAAGCTGGGCTGCCGCATCATCGATATCAGGCTCTGCCCAAAGCGCTCCAGCAATGTCATACACGCCGCGCTCATCATCGGGGGGCACCAACTGGTATGACACTAATGCGGAGGTCTCCGGCGTCATGAAGGCGAGATTGCCGGACCATCCGGTGGCCACCACCGGCTTGCCCAACAGCATCGCGGTCGCAGGGATTAGGCCAAAACCTTCGGAGCGATGCAGCGAGAGCACGATGTCACTGGCGGCGATGAGGCCGCGCAGATCGGATTCAGCCAGATTTTCATTGATGATTTTAATGTTCGGCGCATGGCCGGCGGCGGCAATGGCACGGAGATCCATCGGATGTGCTTCGGCGCCAGAGAGTTTCATGATGAACAGAAAATTCGTATCCGCCCCGAAGGCGGCCTTGAAAGCGGCGATCGCGCCGAGCGGATTTTTGCGGGTGGCGCTGGAGTGCAGGTTAACGGCGGTGAGTACGATGACGGCGGCTTCAGGCAAACCGAAGCTGCTGCGCGTGCCAGTAACAGGTAGTTCAAATGCGGCCAGCGGATAGGGCACCACCCTCACCCGGCCGGGCGCGATGGTTTCGATGGCGGCAGCAGTGAATGGCGAGGGCGCCCATATTTCATGAACAAATTGCGCACCATAATGCCATTGCTTCGGCACCACCGGCAATTCCCAAGCCCACATACCGATCACTCGCCGCCCTGTGATGAAGTCACGTTGCAAACGCAGCAGCCCCACCGGCAAAATCGGCGCGTTGACCACCGCCAACAAAGCGGCGTTTTTCGGCATGTCGGCAGAGCTGACATCCACGACACTCGGCAAGCCGAGCGGGACCAGACCACGCGCCAGCCCAGCTTTTTCAATCACCTGATGCATCAACCGGGCGGTTTCAGCCAAACCATTGGCACCCGCAATATCGCCGGCCACGACAACACCGTCACTTGTGGCGGGCGGCACAGGGTCTGGCTTGCGCGCTAGTGCGGCGGCCACGCTGGTCATAGTGTTGCGCCGGAATTCTTTGGGTAAAAGGCGCCAAGCCGTATGGCCGGCGCGGAGCATCTTTCGCTTCATAGTGGCCGCGTCAAGCGTGATGCGCACCTAAGGTGTAACGTGGAAGTAATCGACATAATCCGCAAATTGCGGCGTTAGACGCTCGGGCCGGATGTTGAAGTGGCCCAACGTATAGCGGCGCGACCCGGTGTAACCGCCGCGCGGATTGGCGGCCAGCGTGGTGGTGATCGCGGTGCTGAGGTCATCTGAAAGCCGCATGTTAAATAATTCGTAAATTCGGGCGACTGCCGTTAACGGGTCTGCAATCAGCTCATCATGCTGGATATGAATTTTACGGCTGGCAGCAACATCGCTACGGCGGTCGAACATGATCATCTGCTTGGCACCGTCGATCCAACGGCTGGTGACCTGGGCGCCGATTTCAGCGGGGTCAACATTTTTCAGGAATGGCCGGCGCAAAATTTCAGTGAGATGCGCCACCGAAGCGAAAACTTTCATCGGATCGCGATGCACGATGACGAACCGCGCATCCGGGTATGTTTGCAAAATAGCATCGATGCTGAAAACATGGTCGGGGCATTTCAATACCCAGCGCGGCTGCTGGATGCCGTGTTGCAAAACCTGCAGGAATTTTTTGTGAAACGCAAAAGCCTCGGCATGGCCATGCGCATCTAGCCAAACCTGATAGGAAGGCACCCGGAAGGTGGTATCAAACCGCAGGCTCTGGAATGTATGGGCGGTGATCTCAGTGCATTCCTGCGGGCTGTCGGCGGCAATCGGGTGCGCTTGGGCAAAACCAGGCGCGATGCCGGCGAAAAACTTCAACTGGCCGTCCACCATTCTGACCTGCTTGTGGGCCGCGGCTTGGAAGTCAGGGGGGCGCGGCAGAGGATAGAGGGTTTGCCAGTTACGCGGTACCTGGTTGGCGGAATCCAGCGCCATCAATGAATGCAAAAAACTGGTGCCGCTGCGCGGCAGGCCAAGGATAAATACCGGGGCGGTGACCGGCGTTGTGGCGATGGCGGGGGCCTGCCGGTGCTGGGTTTCAATGTAATCGGCATTGCGCAACAGCCGCAGGAAATCATGGTGGATGGCCAGCGCACCAAACATGGTCAGCTCGGATTCCGCATCGAGCGAAGCGGCCAGCCTGACCAAACCCTGCACCGTGCCGGCGCTCGGGCTGCTCTGGCTGATGCGCATCAACTGCGCCGGGTCGTGCCTTGGCCAGAACCGCTTTGGCAAAGCCGCCCCCGCCGCTTGCAAACCCATGGCGATGGCCCGGTAGCTTAACGGTTGGGTGGGGCGCTGTTCAGAATCCATCAATAGTCACTCAGGCGGGTTTATGGCGCAGGCGGTCGAAAAACATCTTACGGACTTTTGCGACCTTTGGCGCCACTACGGCTTGGCAATAGCCGGCATAGGGATTGCGGGCATAATATTGGTCATGCTCGGGCTCGGCCTGGTAGAATGCCGGCGCGGGCGCGACCTCAGTAACGATTTTGCCGGGCCAGAGCTTGGAAAATTCCGCGATAGCGGCCTTGGCCGCAGCCTCCTGCGCCGGACCGGTGGTGAAAATGACCGAGCGATATTGCGTACCAACGTCGCCACCCTGGCGGTTCAGCGTGGTGGGGTCGTGGATGGTGAAGAAAACTTTCAGCACATCGTCGTAGGAGATGATGGCTGGGTCGTAGGTGAGTTTAACCACCTCGGCATGGCCGGTGGCACCGCTGCAAACCTGTTTATAGGTTGGGTTTTCGACATGGCCGCCGGCATAGCCGGATTGCACCGCCAAAATGCCGGCCAACTCACTGTAGGCGGCTTCCAGGCACCAGAAGCAGCCGCCACCTAAAATGGCAGTTTCGGTTGTCATGTTACAAACCTTTCATGTGAGGCCACCCATAGCACAAAGCTGCGCCCAATGTGTGGCACTTACGGGGGCAACCGAGAGGCGGGAGAGCCGCAGCAGAGCAAGGTCGGCAAATCGCGAGTCAGCTTTGATAGCGGCCAATGTAACCGCATGCGGTATTGGTTTAACCGCCTGCATGTCCACGCACACCCAATCGCCTGACTCCGCCGTAGGGTCGGGGTAGGCTTCACGCGCCACTTTCACGATGCCGACAATCTCCTTGCCGGTGTTGGAATGGTAGAAAAATGCCAGATCGCCCTTCTTCATGGCTTTCAGATTGTTTTTGGCCTGGTGATTGCGAACGCCGGTCCAGGGTTCAACCTTGTTGGCGACCTGTTGGTCCCAGGAGAAAGCGTCTGGTTCGGATTTGACTAGCCAATAGTTCATTCGGTCAGGGCCCCATTGAGGAACACGGTGCGAAAGCCGCTGATGCTGACCAGTTCGAACAGCCCGGCGGCGACATAGGGGTCGGCCTCGAACAGCGCCCGCGCCTCCTCCTCAGAGTTCGCCTCAAGCACCAGCATGCTGCCAAATGGTTTACCTTCCGCGCTCAAAAGCGGACCGCCATAGGCCAGGCGTGGGCCATTTTCGGCCTGCCAATAGGCCAAATGCGCTGGCCGGGTGGCTTTACGGGTCTCCAGCCCGCCCTCTTTATCGTGAGCGATAAGTATGAATTTCATGCAAGCGAGCTCCTTTATGTTGCTTGATAACATACAGGCTTGCGGGCCAGCTTCAAATTTCCCGCCATATCACCTAATAAGGCAGCATGACTGAAAATATTCTTGCGCCGGAGATTGCGCCCAGAGGTGCTACCGGCTCGTGGCTGCACCGTTACGCCAATCCAGGCCGGTTTTTACGGCTGGCCCAACCGGCTCTCCCCTGGCTGGCGGCGTTTTCCATCATCCTCACCGTCACCGGTATTGTGTGGGGCTATTTTTTTGCGCCCGCTGACTGGGAACAGGGCAACGCGGCGCGGATTATGTATGTGCATGTGCCGGCGGCCTGGGTTTCGATGGCGGGCTATGCGGCCCTGGCGGTTTGCTCGTTTTTCTCGATTGTGTGGCGGCACCCGCTGGCGGATCTGGCGGCGGAAGAGATCGGCCCGGTGGGGGCTGGGTTTACCTTTGTGTGCCTCATCTCAGGCGCGTTATGGGGCAAGCCGATGTGGGGCGCTTACTGGGTTTGGGATGCCAGACTGACCTCGGTGCTGGTGCTGTTTTTCCTATATCTCGGGCATATCGCGCTGATCAGGGCGTTTGATAACCGCGAGCACGGTTATCGGGCTGCTGCCATTTTGGCGCTGGTGGGGGCTGTTAACCTGCCGATTATCGTATTTTCGGTGCAATGGTGGAACACATTACATCAGGGCAATACCATCTCGCTCACCGGCGGGTCGAAAATTTATATCACCATGCTATATCCGCTGCTGATTGCTTCAGTGGGTTTTTATATGTGTTTCCTGACGCTGGTAACGACGCGGCTTTGCTCGGCGATTATGGAACGTAAAACCCGGGCGTTGTTGCTGGCGGCGGCGGAGCGCGCGGCATGAATCTGACACCGTTTATTGATGGCAGCTACGGCGTGACCGTGCTGTTTCTGGTGGGAATTTTTGTGGCTACCTATGTTCGCTATCGGAGCGCCGTCAAACGTTTGGCGGCGGTTGAGAAGCGGCCATGACGCCGCGTAAAAAGCGGCGGCTATATTTGCTGCTGGCCTGTGGGATTGCGGTAGGCTCGGCCACCGCATTGTCGCTGGCGGCGTTCTCCTCCACCCTCACCTTCTTCCTTGGGCCACGCGAAGTGCTGGCGAAAGACCCAGCGCCTGGCATGGATTTCAGGCTCGGCGGCATTGTGCAGGTGGGCACTGTGAATACCGTGGTGAGCAACGGCACGCCGACCACCAATTTCCGGGTGACCGATGGGCAAGCCTCAATTCCGGTAACCTTTACCGGCGTGCTGCCGGATTTGTTCCGTGAGGGTCAGGGGATTGTGGCGATCGGTTCAATGACGAGTGGCGGTGATTTTTCTGCCAGCGAAGTGCTGGCAAAGCATGGGTCAAGCTATATGCCCAAGGATGTCGAGGAAAATTTGAAAAACTCCGGTAAATGGAACCCAAAATTCGGGCCGCCGCCTGATGCCTCGACCTGGAATGATATGGCCGTGAAGAGTAACGGTTCATGATCCCGGAACTTGGGCATTTTGCCTTAGCGCTTGCGGTGGCCTTGGCATTTGCCCAGGGTGTGATTGGGGTGTTTGCACCTGGCTTGCGCGATGCGCGGGCGATGCGGGCAGCTCCGGCGCTGGCGCTTAGTCATTTTTTAGCGATCGGGGCGTCGTTTCTAGGTCTGATTTATGCTGGGGTGGTTTCGGATTTTACGGTTGAGAATGTCGCGGATTTTTCATCGAGCCAGGTACCGCTGATTTACCGGATCACCGGCACCTGGGGGAACCATGACGGCTCGATGGTGCTGTGGTGCTTTGTGCTGTCGTTCTGCGGCGCGACGGTGGCGGCGTTTGGCGGCAATCTCCCGGCCTCACTGCGGGCGCGGGTGCTCGGCGTGCTGGGGTTTGTGTCAGGCGGGTTCTTGCTGTTTACTCTGACTGTGTCAGACCCGTTCACCCGGATATGGCCACCGCCACTGGATGGCGCCGGGGTGAACCCGATTTTGCAGGACCCTGGTTTGGCGTTTCATCCGCCGGTTTTATACACCGGATACGTTGGGTTTTCAGTGGCGTTCGCGTTTGCCATCGCGGCCTTGATCGAGGGCCGGATTGATGCCGCCTGGGGCCGCTGGGTGCGTCCGTGGGCACTGGTTTCATGGTGTTTCCTCACCTCCGGCATCGCGCTGGGGAGCTGGTGGTCATATTACACGCTCGGCTGGGGTGGCTATTGGTTCTGGGACCCGGTGGAGAATGCCGCCTTGCTGCCGTGGCTGACCGGCACGGCGCTGCTGCACTGCGCGATTGTGGTGGAGAAGCGTGAGGCGTTGAAGGCATGGACAGTGTTGTTGGCAATTGCAACATTCTCGCTGAGTCTGTCTGGCACGTTTTTGGTGCGCTCGGGTATTTTGAATTCGGTGCATTCGTTTGCCGCAGCACCTGACCAAGGGCTGTTTATTCTGGCATTGCTGGCCATTACCATCGGTGGCTCGCTGCTGCTGTTTGCGATTCGCGCGCCGGTGCTGGCGGCGACGGGGATGTTTTCACCCTTGTCACGCGAGAGTGCGCTGGTGCTGAACAATATATTCCTATGCTCGATTGCCGCGGTGGTGTTTGTTGGCACGCTGTATCCGCCGTTCGTGAATCTGCTGTTTGGAATTCAGCTTTCAGTCGGGGCGCCGTTTTTCAATCAGACAGTGTTGCCGCTGACGGCGCCACTGATCGTGGCGATGGCGATTGGACCATTACTGCCCTGGAAACGGGCGGCGCTGCGGCCGGCGTTGGAGCGGATCTGGCTTGCAGCCGTGGTGGCGGTGATCGTGTTTTTGGTGATGACCGAACAGAGCAATGCCATTACCGCGCTGGGGTTGGGTGGTGGTGTGTGGGTGATGCTGTCGGCGGTTTCGGATATTGCCGAGCGGGCCAAATTGGGGCGCGTGAAGCTGGGGGACTCGCTGGGGCGACTGCGGGCCATGCCGCGGGCGGCGTTTGGGGCGGCGCTGGGGCATATCGGGTTTGGGGTGATGGTGTTTGGCATCGCCGGAATGACCTTGGCTAGCCAGAAGGTGGTGGTGCTCAACCCAGGACAGTCCACTGAACTTGGTGGTTATAGTTGGAAACTCGATGATCTGCGTGATGCGCCGGGGCCAAATTATGCGCAGCGGGTAGCGGATGTGACGATTAGCGATGATGGCAAGCCGTTTCTCACCTTGCATCCCTCGCGGCGGATTTTCACGACACCGAAAGTGATCACCAATGATGCGGCGATTCACACCAACGGGTTTCAGGACATTTACGTGGTGTTTGCCGATGAACCGGCGGGCGGCGGCGCGGAGTTGCGCTTGAACCGGCACCCGCTGGCGCCGGAAATATGGTTTGGTGGCTTGATCATGGCGCTCGGTGGGGCGTTGTCACTCTCAGACCGGCGGTTGCGCGTGGGAGCGCCCTCTCGCAAGCGGGCAGCAAAGGCTGCAGGCGTGGTTGCTTGAATATGGATATGCGGCGGCGCTTGATGTTTACGGCACCTTTGGCGATTGTCGCGGTGGGCGGTTGGGGGTTCTATACCATTCTGGAACGCATGGAGCAGAACAAATACGACCCGCATGCCCTGCCCTCACCGCTGATTGGCCATAGACCGCCGGCGTTTAATTTGCCGGGGTTTAATGGCGCGCCAGGGTTTTCCAATACCGACCTGGCCGCACCGCCGCAACCGATGTTGGTGAACTGGTTTGCCTCATGGTGCATGCCCTGTGCCGAGGAAGCACCGATGATCGCGCAGCTTGCAAAAACTGGTCTGCCGATCTGGGGAATTGCGTATCAGGACCAACCGGATGCGCTGGCTTCGTACTTCGCGCAATATGGCAACCCTTATACGAAGCTGGCGTTGGATACCTCCGGTCTGACCGCGATCAACTGGGGAGTTTACGGCGTGCCGGAAACTTACCTGATCGATAAAGCCGGCATCGTGCGCTGGCGCTGGGCCGGGGCGATTACCGATGATGTTCTGGCAAATGGCCTGAACCCGCTGCTGGCGAAATACACGTGAAAACACTTCTATTCATGCTGCTGCTACTGCCGGGACTGGCGCTGGCACAGTCGCAAGATCCGACGCAAACCGTGACGCGGGACGGCGTAACGCTAACCCAGGCGCAGGAGCAGCGGGCCGAAGCGATTGGCGACCAGTTGCGCTGCCTGGTGTGCCAGAATGAAAGCATTGAGGGTTCATCAGCAACTTTAGCAAAACAGTTGCGCATCATCATCCGCCAGCATGTGGTGGCGGGCGATAGTAATAAGAGCATCATGGATTATATGGTGCACCGCTACGGGATTTTTGTGCTGCTGAAACCGCCGTTTTCGCGGCTGACATTGTTGCTCTACGCAACACCGGTTCTGGCGTTGATTTTAGGATTTTTGGTGGCCTGGCTGGCGCGGCGGAGCAAAATTCCACCGCCGCCACCTTTGGATGATGCCGAACAGGACCGGCTGGAAAGATTGCTGAAATCATGATCTGGATTTTAATGGCCGTCCTGTCGGTAGCGTTAATGCTGCCGCTCCTCCTGGTGTTTCGCAGCCGTGGCCGGGTGAAAAACCGCCGCGAAACCGCGATGAATTTGCATCGCGCCCAATTGGATGAATTGACGCGGGATTTGGAGGATGGCCGGATTGGCGCACCCGAATATGCCGGGGCCAAGCTGGAAGTGGAACGAAGGTTGCTGACCGCGGATACGTTAAGTGAGCCTGAGAGCACAGGGAATGCCAAATGGCTGTTGGTGGCGGTGGTGATTTTGGTGCCTGTCATGGCGTTTATGCTGTATCTGCCGGGCAGTACGCCAGATGTTCCCTCCGAGCCGCATGCCGCCTGGATGGTGAAACAGCAACAGGCGCAAGCGCAAATTGCCACATTGATTACCGAGTTGCGGGTGCGTTTGGCGAACCTCGACCCGAACTCGCCGGAAGCCAGCGAAGGGCAGGCTTATTTGGCCGAGGCGTTAGCCGAGCAGGCGGGACAATTAACGCCAGAATCCATTGCGTTGTTCAAGCAATCCATCGCCAATGCGCCGCCCAATGCCAGTTGGCGGGCGCTAGATGAGCAACGCTTGGTGCAAGCGGCGGCTCAGCAATAATTTTACCTTGCGAAATCCATTTACGATAACCAGATGAGTGTAATGGACGACGAGACAAAAGCCGAAACATCCAAGCCGGCTGAGACTGAGGCCCGGAAACCTGCTGTTTTGCCGCCAGAAATTGGTGGCCAGAAGGGACCTGAGCCGACGCGTTATGGTGACTGGGAAAAGAACGGTCGCTGCACCGACTTTTAAAATTATTAGGAATTTTATAATGAACAAAAATGCGTTAATCGGCGCGGCTATTGTCGTGGTCGTAGGGTTTTTTGCCGTACCCATGCTGGCAGCAGGCACCACCAATACCTGCCAGGCCTTAGAGAAACATAATGTGAGTACGGCGGCCACCAACATTGCCGGCAGCAATACAGGGGTGGTTCATGACACCATCAATAGTATCGGGCAAAGCATGGCAACAGGTCAGGTCACCCAGGCTGCCGAAGCGCAGAGCCATCCGAATACACCGAGCGTAGTGAGTTGCGCATTTTATTATTGGAAAGACATTCTCTGAGGTGTTGATGTCGTTCGTTTAAGCGGCGTCCTGCAAGTTGGCCAATCTGGTGAGATTGGTCAGCACGTCGCGGGCGATCCCGGCGCGGGCGTTTACGTCCATATCGCGGGCAACCACCAGTTTGTGGTCGGGGCGGATTTTGATGGTGCCTCCGCGTGAGCTGATCCAATTAATCAAACCGCCGGGATTATTAAATTCGTTGCGGCGGAAGCTGAGCACCATGCCTTTGGGCCCGGCATCAAGCTTCTCAACGCCAGCTTCGCGGCAGGCGCGTTTCAGGGCAACGGTTTCCAGTAAGTTCTCGACCTCGGCGGGGAGTTTACCAAACCGGTCAACCAGTTCGGCGGCCAGCGCCTCGCTCTCAGCATCGTTCTGCAAACCGCTGACGCGGCGGTAGAGGCCGAGACGAACCGGCAGATCACTCACATAGGTTTCAGGGATCAGCACCGGCAGCCCGAGATTGATATTCGGCGTCCAGTCGCGCTCGGCAGGTTTTTTATTATGGCCTTCGGCGCGGATGGCGTTCACCGCGTCTTCCAGCATCTGCTGGTAGAGTTCGATGCCAACTTCGCGGATATGGCCTGATTGTTCATCACCCAACAAATTGCCTGCGCCGCGGATATCCAAATCATGTGAAGCCAGCGTGAAGCCAGCGCCCAGCGTATCCAAAGTCTGCATCACCTCCAGGCGCTTCTCAGCGGCGGCTGACAAACGATGATGCGCGGGCCAGGTGAGATACGCATAGCCACGTTGTTTGCCACGGCCCACGCGGCCACGAAGCTGGTACAGCCCGGCGAGGCCAAACATATCAGCGCGGTAGATGATGAGAGTGTTGACGGCCGGCATATCCAGCCCGCTTTCCACGATGTTGGTGGCGAGCAGGACATCGAATTTGCCCTCGCCGAATTCGGTCATCACGCGCTCAAGCTCGGTGGGAGCCAAGCGGCCATGCGCCATGACGGTGCGGATTTCCGGCACGATTTCGCGCAGGCGGGCTGCCATCGGGTCGAGGTCTTCCAGGCGCGGCACCACGCAGAAAATTTGGCCGCCCCGGAAGCGCTCGCGGGCGATGGCTTCCTTAATCACCAGGCTGTCAAACGGCATAATGAAAGTGCGCACGGCCAAACGATCAACTGGTGGCGTGGTGATCAGCGAGAGGTCACGCACACCGGTCAAGGCCAGTTGCAGGGTGCGCGGAATTGGGGTGGCGGTGAGGGTCAAAACATGCACATCGGCTTTGAGCTGTTTCAAACGCTCCTTATGGGCCACGCCGAAATGCTGTTCCTCATCCACAATCAGCAGGCCGAGGTCGGAGAAGCTGACCGATTTTGCCATGACGGCGTGGGTGCCGATGACGATGCTGATGCTGCCATCGGCGAGACCGGCGCGAACTAAATTGGCCTCTTTGGCCGTCACCATGCGCGAGAGTTGTGCCACCCGCACGGGCAGCCCGGCAAAGCGCGTGGAGAACACCCTAAAATGCTGGCGGGCCAGCAAAGTTGTCGGCACCACCACGGCCACTTGGGTGCCTGCCATCGCGGCGACAAACGCGGCGCGGAGTGCCACTTCGGTTTTGCCGAAGCCGACATCGCCGCAGACTAGCCGGTCCATCGGTTTACCCGCGGCAAAATCCTCCAGCACATCGGCGATGGCGCGGGCTTGGTCTTCGGTTTCAGTATAGGGGAAGCGGGCGCAGAATTCGGCGAAGGCGCCGTCATCAGCGGTAAGCATGGGGGCATCGCGCATCTGGCGCTCGGCGGCCAGGCGGATGAGGCCCGCTGCGATATCCTGAATGCGATTTTTGGCTTTGGCTTTGCGGGCCTGCCAGGAAGCGCCACCGAGTTTATCAAGCGTAACACCATCGCCTTCCTGGCCGAAGCGCGACAGCAAATCGATGTTCTCAACCGGCAGGAATAATTTATCGCCGCCATCATACAGCAGTTTTAAGCAATCATGCGCAGCACCATTCACCACCACGGCTTCGAGGCCCGCGTAGCGGCCAATGCCGTGGTCCTGATGCACGACTAAATCACCCTCGGCGATTTCAGTGGCATCGGCGATGAATTGGTCAGCGCGTCTGCGGCGCTTCGGCGGGCGGGCGATGCGCTGGCCGAGGAGATCCTGCTCGGCCACCACGGCGAGACGGTCAGTGATAAAACCGCGTTCGATGCCAAGTACCGCAAGGCCAATGGTACCCTTCGGCAAGGCGCGGGCTTCATCGGCGCTTTCGATGTTTTTGACATCGCGCATGCCGTGTTCGCGCAGCATCAGGGCCAAGCGCTCACGCGAGCCGGCACTCCAGCCGGCCACGATGATGGTGCGGCCCGAGGTGGCCCAGCGGGTGCGTAGTTCGGCAAAGCCCTCAAACGCGGCGAGCGGCTGGCCCGCCAATATGGGACCGGGGCGGCCACCGAAATCGATGCCCTCGGCGCCATCGGGTTTGGAAAATGGCGTAAAGCCGAAACAGGGGCCACGGGCCAGCACCTCATCCCAGGCGGGCGCATCGAGATACAGCATGGCGGGCGGGATCGGGCGGTAGGGTTGCTCGCCGGTGCGGGCCGGGCCGCGGCGTTCGGCGTAATGGTCAGCGATCAGTTCCAGCCGGGCGGCGACAGCGCCTTCGGCCTGATGGTCAAAGCTCAGCGAGGCGCTGGGGAGATAATCAAAAATCGTCTCCATCGTCTCGGCGAATAGCGGCGCGTAATGCTCAATGCCGGGGTGGCGGCGGCCATCGGAGACGGATTCATACAGCGGGTCATCAACCGCCTTGGGGCCGAATAACTCCCGCCAGTTGGCGCGGAAACGCGAGACCGAGGCTTCATCGAACGAAAGTTCCGAGGCCGGGTGGAAGTTGAGCTCCCGCACCGGCTCGCCGCTGCGCTGGGTCTCGGGGTCGAAGCGACGGATGGTCTCAATGGTGTCCCCAAACAAATCGAGGCGGACCGGGGCGGTGTCACCGGCTGGGAATACGTCAATAATACCGCCGCGCAGGCAAAATTCGCCGGCCTCCATCACCGTGCCGGTGCGGTTGTAGCCGTCGGCATCGAGGAAGGCGGCGAGGTCTTCCGGGGCGATGGTGTCGCCGACCGCGAGGCGCATTCCTGCCCCGACCAGCGCCTTGCGGGGCGGCACTTTTTGTAAGGCGGCATTTACCGTGGTGAGGATGATGCGTTTTTTGCCGGGCTCAGCCTGCAGGCGGCTTAGCGCCGCAATGCGCTCGGCGATGATGGCGCCGTTCGGAGAGACGCGATCATACGGCAGACAGTCCCAGGCCGGGAATTGCACCACCTCGATCTCCGGGCCGAAGAACGCGATGGCTTCGGCCAGGCCCGCCAGCCGGGCATCATCGCGGGCGATGTGCAAAACCGGGCCGCTATGCTCGCCGAGGCGGCGCACCAGCACGAAAGCGTCGATGCCCTCCGGGACGCCATAAACCGGGATCATTGGCGGTTGAGGGCGGCGGTGCGGATGCGGCGCAGCATGGGGGTGTCGGCGTGGGGCGGGATGGGTTTGCGGCCGGTCAGCCAGTCAGCCAGCTCAGCGTCGGGGAATTCCATGACCTCCTCGATCTCGTCGAGCTCGGACTCGGTCATGCCAGCGATTCGGGCCTTTACGAAGTCACCGATGAGCAGGTCGTTCTCGTAGGTGCCACGGTGCTGGGCGCGGAAAACCAACCGGCGGCGGCGGTTGTCCAATGGTTTGTCGTCGGGTGGGTCAAGCGTATTCATCTATGGGTTGCGATATAGAGAGGGTTTGGCCAAGAGTCAGCCCGTGAGCTTGGAAATTCTGGCCCCGTTGCGTGCGCCGATCACATCCCTGCCCGGCTTGGGGCCGCGTCTGGCGGCTTTGGTGGGCAAGCTGGTGGGCGGGGAGAGCGTGCGCGATGTGCTGTTTCATCTGCCGGTGGCATTTGTGGACCGGCGGGCGGTGACAAGTATTCGGGATGCCAAGCCCGGTGCGGTGGCCACGTTGCGCATTGAGGTGATCCGCCATGAGCCGCCGGGGCGCAAAGGCCAGCCGCACCGGGTGGTGATTGGCGATGCCAGCGGGTTTGGCGAGATCGTGCTGTTTCATGCAGCCCGGCTGGTGCAGTTTCCGGTGGGGGCGAAGCTGCTGATTTCAGGCAAGGTGGAGATGTTCGCTGACCGGATGAGCATGGTGCACCCGGATTATGTGCTGAACCAGGCGCAGGAGGCGGGGTTTGCCTGGATTGAGCCGGTGTGGCCGCTGAGTGCTGGCGTGGTGCCCAGGATCATGCGCCGGGCGGCGCTGGGGGCGCTGGAGCGGCTGGCCGACTTGCCGGAATGGCAAAGCGAGAGCGTGCTGAAATATCGCGGCTGGCCCGGGTTCAAGGCGGCGCTGACCGCCTTGCATGCGCCGGTGATGATACCTGATGATAAACCAGCTGAGCGGCTGGCCTATGATGAATTGCTGGCCCGCCAGATTGCCTTTGCGCTGGTACGGGCACGGCGGCGCAAACGGGCCGGGCGGGTGCTGCGCGGAGATGGGTCGCTGCAGGCACAGGCGTTGCAGCGGTTTGGCTTTACCCCGACGCAGGGGCAGTTAGCCGCGCTGGCGGAGATTGATAAGGACATGGCCAGCCCGCACCAGATGCTGCGGCTGCTGCAGGGCGATGTGGGGTCGGGCAAAACTCTGGTGGCGGTGCTGGCGATGCTGCGGGCGGTTGAAGCCGGTGCGCAGGCGGCGCTGCTGGCACCAACCGAGATTCTGGCCAAGCAGCATTATGAGGTGTTGCGAAAGATCAGCCCGGTGCCGGTGGTGTTTTTATCGGGCCAGGTGAAGGGCAAGGCGCGGAAGGCGATTTTAGATGCCATCGCGGATGGGTCAGCCCAAATGGTGGTTGGCACGCACGCGATATTTCAAAAATCGGTGGCGTTTCATGATTTAGCATTGGCGGTGATTGATGAGCAGCATCGCTTTGGCGTGGACCAAAGGCTGGCGTTGAGTGCCAAGGGCGAGATGACGGATTTACTGGTGATGACCGCCACGCCCATTCCACGCACGTTGCTGTTAACGCACTGGGGCGAGATGGATATCAGCCGGATTACCGAAAAGCCGGTAGGCCGTAAGCCGATTACCACGACGATGCATAGACTCTCAGATTTAGAGAAAGTGCTGGCGGCGATTGAACGCGCCATCAACCAAGGCGGGCGGGTTTATTGGGTTTGTCCGCTGGTGGTGGAATCAGAGGTGCTGGACGTGACCGCGACCGAGATGCGTTATGCGGCGTTGCGGGCGCGGTTTGGGGCGCAGGTGGCCATGGCACATGGGCAGATGCCGCCCGAGGCACGCGATGCGGCTTTGGCGGAATTTGCAGCCGGGCGCTGCAAAATATTGGTGGCGACCACGGTGATCGAGGTGGGGGTGGATGTGCGGGAAGCCAATGTGATGGTGATTGAACATGCCGAGCGCTTTGGCCTGGCGCAGTTGCACCAGTTGCGCGGGCGGGTGGGGCGCGGGGCGGCGAAAAGCTATTGTTTGTTGCTGCATGCGGATAAATTGGGTGTTACATCACGCAAGCGCCTGGCATTATTGCGCGAGACCGAGGATGGGTTTGTGATAGCCGATGAGGACCATCGGCTGCGCGGGGCGGGTGATGCGCTGGGGACGAAACAATCAGGTTTGCCGGGCTACCGGCTGGCGGATTCGGAAAAGCATGAGGATTTATTGCCGATGGCGCGCCAAGATGCGGAGATTCTGTTGCAGCGTGATGCGAAATTGGAATCGGAGCGGGGCAAGGCGGTGCGAGTGCTGTTGAATTTGTTTGATCAGCGCGATGCGATCAATACGTTGAGGGCGGGATGAGCCGCGAGTATCCGAAACATCCGCTGATTGGCATTGGCATTATCGTGCTACGCGGGGAGGAGGTTTTGCTCATCAAGCGCGGGCGGCCTCCGGCGCAATTTGCCTGGAGCTTACCCGGCGGCGGGCAGGAATTGGGCGAGACGGCAGAAACTGCTGCGCGGCGCGAATTGCTGGAGGAAACCGGGCTGAGCGTGGGGCCGCTGACATTGATCGCGCATGTGGATTCCATCCACCGCGATGAACATGATTTTGTGCAATGGCACTATACGATTTTAGATTTCGCCGCGTTGTATCAAGGCGGTGAGATCAAGGCTGGCGACGACGTGATTGGTATTGCATGGGTGCACCCCAAGCAGTTTGACGCGTATGAATTATGGCATGAGGCGCGCCGCGTTATTGGGCTAGCAGTTTCGAAACTGCGGCTTGGAATTTCCCTGAGTCCGGCGCCGTGACACTAGAGAACCATTCCGTTAACTGACCATCCTTGCCGACGAGATATTTGAAGAAATTCCATTTCGGTGCGGCCATGAACCCGCCTTGGCTGCCAGCCCATTTAAAAAACGGATGCGCTTGCGGCCCTTTCACGTGCACCTTCGCCATCATCGGGAAATCGACGCCGTAATTGAGCTCGCAGAAGGCAGATATTTCATCAGCCGAACCGGGCTCCTGAGCACCAAAATCATTTGAGGGAACGCCAATCACCACCAGGCCAGAATCCTTATGGTCGCGCCAGAGCGCCTCCAGCCCTTTGTATTGTGGCGTAAAGCCGCATTTGGAAGCCGTGTTGACCACCACCAAAGGCCGCCCGGCGAGGTCTTGCAGGGGGTAGGGTTGGCCTTGCAAAGTCTCAAAACTAAAATCATAGGCGCTGGGCATATTGGTCTCCTCCGAGTTTTCACCTTACATTAAGCCCATGACAGTCAAACCAGATTCCATCGCCCCTCTCATCACTGTGATGGCAGCGCTGCGCGACCCTGAAACCGGGTGTCCGTGGGATAAAGAGCAGGATTTCAGCACAATCGCGCCTTATACGATCGAGGAAGCCTATGAGGTGCAGGCCGCCATTGCCACCGGCGATGCCGCACAGTTGAAGGATGAGTTGGGGGATTTACTATTTCAGGTAGTGTATCACGCCCGCATGGCCGAGGAGCGCGGCTGGTTTGATTTTGCCGATGTCGCGGGGGCGATCACCGGCAAAATGATAAGGCGTCACCCGCATGTGTTTGGCGATGCCGGTGTCCGTGATTCAGCAACGCAGACGCACGCCTGGGAGATTCAGAAAGAAGCTGAACGGGCCGCGCGGGCCGAGAGCGGCGTGCTGGATGGCGTGGCCCCCACCCTGCCCGCTTTGCTGCGGGCGCAAAAACTGACAGGCCGGGCGGCGCGGGTGGGGTTTGACTGGCCGAACGCCGAAGCAGTGCTTGATAAACTTGCTGAGGAAACCGCCGAATTGCGGGCGGAACTCGCCGAGGCCGACCAGGCACGGTTGCAAGATGAGATGGGGGATATGCTGTTTGTGCTGGCGAATTTGGCCCGCAAGCTGGGGCTGAATGGTGAGGCTTGCTTGAACGCCGCCAACGAAAAATTTATCCGCCGGTTTGGTGCCATTGAAACGGCCTTGGCGGCCGAAGGCAAAACTCCGGCGGCCTCGAATTTAGATGAAATGGAAGCGCTTTGGACGCAAGCAAAGAGGGCGGGACTATGAATAATTTGATGGCAGGACATAAGAGGTTTCGTAACGGCTACTGGCGGCGCTACCAGAAGCGCTTTGCCACGCTGGCACGCGAAGGCCAAGCACCTGAAGCGATGGTGATTGCGTGCTCGGATTCCCGCGTCTCGCCGGAAGTTATTTTTGATTGCGCTCCAGGCGAAATTTTTGTGGTGCGTAACGTAAGCAATTTAGTGCCGCCCTATGCGCCTGATACCGGCAACCATGGCACGTCAGCCGCATTGGAATTTGCGGTGACCGTGTTGAAGGTAAAAACACTGGTGGTGCTGGGGCATAGTCTGTGCGGTGGTATCCGCACGCTGATGAGCGGCCCGGCAAGTAATCATGGCGACTTCATTGAATCATGGATGGCGATTGCACAAACAGCGCGCAAACGGGTTTGTGATTCGCCTGAGCAGGGCGAGGATTTTGATTCGCTCTGCTACCGCTGCGAAAATGAATCCATTCGCGTTTCATTGAGCAATTTGATGACATTTCCGTGGATCGCATCACGCGTGAAAACCGGCGAGTTAACACTGGCGGGACTGCATTTCGATGTGCAGACCGGCAAATTGGAAACGATCTGAAAACTGTTAACTACAGCAATAAAGCTTGCTGCAGTAGCATCCAGCTTTCTTCATTGGGGGCAAGCAACAGCCCGCCGTCGATCTCTGAAGGGATGTAAGGCCAGCCGTCGAAATGCCGGCCATAACCGCCGGCTTCCTTATGCAGCAAATAGCCGGCGGCGTGGTCCCACGGGTACAGGCGGCGGAATAATTGCATGTGGCAATGGCCGGAGGCCAGCATGCGGTATTGCTGGGCGGCACAGCGGTAGTCCGCCAGCGAGCCGATCCGGTCCAGCCGGTGCAACACATGGCTTCGCATCGGCTCCAGCATATAACGCCATGAAACCGTACCGACCATTTGGTTGACCGGCACTGGGGCGGCCACGCGCAGGCGGTGACGGGTACCGTCGGCATTCACCATCCAGGCGCCGCCACCAGCGATGGCGACCGCGGTATCATCGCAGATAGGGTCGTGCAGGAAGCCGGCCAATACCTCGTCTTGTTCCACCAGTGCCAGCATGACGCCGAACAGCGGGATTTCAGCGGCGAAGTTGGCGGTCCCGTCGATGGGGTCGATGATCCAGACTTTGCCTGGCAGTTTCAGGCGCTTTAACAAATCGGGGTTTTTGGCGACGCTCTCCTCGCCGATCACATCAACGCCGGGAAAAAGCCTATGCAGCCCAGCGGTCAGGGCTTTTTCCGCCGCCTCGTCAGCCACGGTTACCGGGTCGAGCGGGCCGGATTTGGTGGTAACATCCATCGCTGAGAGGTGTTTGAAGCGCGGCATGATCTCGGTGCGCGAAACCTCGCGCAGCAGCGCGATAATCGTAGAAACATCAAGCGCGGTCATAGCCGTTTGAACCGGGCGCGATCCGCCTCGTTCATGCGGACTTCGACATGCACCATCTCTTCGCCATCGTGGCGCACCGTGACTTCACCGTGGCGATACAGCCAGGCGAGTTTGGCGCCGTCAGCGACCGGGATATCGCAAACAAGTGTGATGAGTTGTTCGGCCAGACGGCGGTCAATGGCGGAGAGTAGTGCTGGCAGACCTTCGCCGGTGAGGGCCGAGACGGCGATGCCGATGTCGTCACGCAACGGCACGTTCGCGATGCCGCCCAGCAGATCGGCTTTATTGAGAACCTCGATGCAGCGTTCCTGCCAGGTTTCATCGAGGGTGCCATCCTTCACCAACCCATTCAATACGGCCAGAACATCGGCCCGCTGGGCAGCGCTGTCGGGGTGGGCAATGTCGCGCACATGCAAAATGATGTCCGCTTCAGCAACTTCTTCCAAAGTGGCGCGGAAGGCGGCGACCAGTTCGGTAGGGAGATCGGAGATGAAACCCACGGTGTCGGAGATGATGATGTTACGGCCTGAAGGGAGTGCCAGGCCACGCATGGTGGGATCGAGCGTGGCAAACAATTGATCCTCGGCCATCACGGCGGCACCGGTGATGGCGTTGAACAACGTGGATTTGCCGGCATTGGTGTAGCCAACCAGCGCCACCACCGGGCATGGCACGCGTTTACGGGCGCCACGATGAAGGCCACGCGTGCGGCGGACATCTTCAAGTTCCAACTTCAACCGGGTGATACGGTCGCCGATCAACCGGCGGTCGGCCTCGATCTGGGTTTCACCAGGGCCACCGAGGAAGCCAAAACCGCCGCGCTGACGCTCCAAGTGAGTCCAGGACCGCACGAGACGCGAGCGCTGGTATTCCAGATGCGCCAGTTCAACCTGCAACGAACCTTCGCGGGTACGGGCACGGGCGCCAAAAATATCCAATATCAAGCCGGTACGGTCGATGACCTTACATTTCCAGGCGGTCTCAAGGTTGCGCTGCTGCACGGGAGTCAGCTTGGCATCCACTACCACCACCTGCACCTCATTGGCGGCAATCGCCTGCCCGGCCTGCTCGGTCTGGCCTTTGCCAAACAAAGTGGCAGGGGTACGCGAGCGGATGGCGAACACCGCCTCATGCACCACCACCAACCCGATGGAGGCCGCCAGCCCAACAGCTTCAGCGACCCGCGCTTCCGCTTCACGCGACGAGGGGCTGAGCCGGGCCAGGGATTTGTCCCACGGCAGCAGGACCGCGGCGCGGTTAGGCGGCGGCGCGGTCTCGATCAGGGTGCTCAGCCTTGTTCGTCCATACCAGGGCCGTAATCCGGGCCTTCGGTGCGCGCCAGTTTCAGCGTGCCGGTGGGGGTAACTTCCGCAGCGCTGCCTTCGGCCTTGCTGGCGTCGAACAGCATGATGGGGGCGCCCGGCATGACGGTGCTGATGGCGTGCTTATAGACCAGTTGAGTATGACCATCGCGCCGCAAAAGGACCGAGAAATTGTCGAACCAGGTGATAACACCCTGTAATTTCACGCCGTTCACCAGAAACACGGTGACCGGGGTTTTGCTTTTACGGACATGGTTGAGGAACACGTCCTGCACGTTTTGAGATTTTTCGTTAGCCACGGCGATTATCCTTTTTTTTGTCGTCTGTTTGACGATGAAGTGAATGTATTTTCCAAAATCTCAAGTTTTACCAACATTTGCGTGGCACGCGATGCTGACAGAGCCAACTATATCGGAAAGTCCCTGATGAGCAACTGCCTGGATACATAGTCGGTATGTGACTGCGCTGATTCAATCAGCTTGTCTCGACTTCTTCCATTCCAAGTCTAAGGCCGCATTCAATTCCGCTCCTAGCAAAATGACGTAGGCGGTGAGGTAAAACCACATCATCAGACCAATGAGGGTGGCGAGCGGGCCATAGGTAGCGTCGTAAACAGCGAAACGGCCAACATACAGGCCAAATGCCCAGGAGCCCAACAGCCAGACAATGGTAGCCAGGGTGGCACCGGGCGCAAAAAAAATCCGGCCATCCCCCGCCGGGCCGTAACGGTAGAGCAACCCAAGGGCGGTGACCACAAAGCCGATCATCGCCACCGCGCTGCATAGGCCAACCAAAAAAGTTGCATAAGCGCTGAGACCAATGAGCGTGATCAGCAATGGGATAAAAACCAGAACACCAATCGCTAAAATGGCTCCTAAAACCGCAATCAACGTCATGCCCAGGCCGACAACCTGAAATTTGATCAAACCGCGGGTCTCGGTTTCCTTATAGGCCAGCGTTAGCGCATTTAAAATTGACTTGGTGCCGGTGGAGGCTGACCAGAGCGAGATAAGCAAGCTGACCAGGAAGCTGATGCCGAGGCCGCGTGCCGGTGCTGCCACCAGACTTTGTATACGATCCGAGATTAGCTCATACGCTGCCGGTGGCATGAATTGCTGCAGATACGATAATTGCGGCTGTACGGTGTCGGGGTTGAAAGCCAGACCGTACAGCGAGATCAGCATGGTGATGCCGGGGAATAGTGCCAGGGTTGCGTAAAATGCACAGCCGGCGGCCACCAGTGAAACCCGTTGCGAGGCCAGGGCGCGAGCGGCCCCAAAGATGGCCCGCTTTATAAGCGGCAAGTGCTGCCGGTCAAAAATTTTATCAACCATCAGACAAAGTTACGATTTTTTAGCGATTGTGCAATTATGTCATGCCCCTGCCGCAAAACCGTAACCTCATCGCGATGCGAGGGTTCAATACCCAAGCGCGCAACCGTCCTTGCGCGGGTCTGACCCGCCGACCAGCACGCCGTTGGCGTGGTCGATGAAGATCGCCTGACCGCCGCCGTGGGGCTTATCGAGATCGACGATGTCGTGGCCTTTGGCAGCTAGCGCGGTGCGCAAACGGGTGGGGATGGAACGTTCGAGTTCGAGCTTGCCCGCGTAGGGGAAATACCGTGGCAAATCGATGGCAGCCTGCGGGTTGAGGCCATATTGCAGCATGTTACCGATGACGAAGCTTTGGCCCATTGGCTGATAATGCGCCCCCATCACGCCGAACACATATTCGGCCTCGCCGTTTTTGGTGGCCATCGAGGGGATGATGGTGTGCATCGGGCGCTTGTTGGGGGCGATGCAGTTGGGGTGGCCACGCTCATAACGGAAGCCCAGGCCGCGATTGTGCATGAAGATACCGGTATTGCCGGCGAGGATGCCAGAGCCGAAATTTTCGAACACAGAATTGATAAGGCTGCAGGCATTGCCTGCAGAATCCACCACTGAAAGATAAATGGTGTCCTTGTGCAAACTGCCCGGTGTGGGCAATATTTTCATCGCGTGGTTATCATCGATGAGGTTGCGCAGGCCGAAGAGGTAGCCCTCGCTCAACAGGTGCTCAACCGGCACATCGGCTTGTGTGGGGTCAGCAAGGAAAGCATCGCGATCACGATAGACCAAGCGCGCAGCTTCAATGTGACGATGCACGCGGATGGGGTCGAGCGCATCGGCGCCATGGGAAAAGCCATCCATGATGCCCATGATCATCAGGGCGACAATACCCGAGCCATTAGGGGGGCATTCCCAGATATCGCGGCCGGCGAATTTATGGCTGATGGGGGTGACGAATTGCGACGCGGTGAGACCGGCGGCAAAATCGGCTTCGGTATGCAGCCCACCACGCGCACGTAGTTCGGCGGTCATAGCGGCAGCAAGCTCGCCTTCGTAAAATTCCTTCGCGCCACCAGCGGCGATTTTGCGCAATGAGGCTCCAAGCGGCGTGTTGCGGAAAATGCTGCCTACTTTGGGGGCGGCACCGTTCACCAGAAATGATGTGGCGCCGGTTTCGGCGAGTTTATCGACGGTATGCGACCAGTCGAAATTCACCCGCGGGGTGATGACAAATCCATCTTCGGCAAATTTGATGGCCGGTTGCAAGGCGGAATCCAGCCCCTTGGTACCGTAGGTTTTCAGCAAGGTCTCCCAGGCACTGACGGCACCTGGGATCGTGACAACATGTGGCGAGGTGTTGCGCGGCGTGCCTTTCACACCAGCGGCTTCCAACGCATCCATGGTAGCGCCGGCAGGGGCACGGCCGGAGCCGTTCATCGCCACCACTTGTTTGCCCTTTGGCTTGTACAGCACAAAACAATCACCGCCGATGCCGGTTGATTGCGGCTCCACCACCGCCAATACGGCCGCCGCTGTGATGGCGGCATCTATGGCATTGCCGCCGGCGCGCATGCATTCAATGGCAGCCAGCGTGGCCTCCGGCATCGAAGTCGCGGCCATGGCGCGTGTTGAATAAACCGGGCTGCGGCCTGGAAACTGGAAATCACGCATGCGGAGTGTCCCTATTAAGTTTTGGATGGTTTGCGGCAAAAAATTGGAAACTTCAATGCAGCACGGCGGCCAGCAGAGATTGGGTTTTGGGATGGCTGGGGTGGTTAAATATCTGCTCCGGCGGGCCTTCTTCGATGATTTTGCCTTCCGCCATCACCACCACACGGTCCGCCACCTGACGGGCAAACCCCATCTCATGTGTGACCACCACCATGGTCATGCCGCTGCTGGCGAGGTCGCGCATCACCGACAAAACTTCGCCGACCATTTCGGGGTCGAGCGCTGAAGTTGGCTCATCGAACAACAGCACCGCCGGTTGCATGGCGAGAGCCCTGGCGATGGCGACGCGCTGTTGCTGGCCACCGGAGAGTTCAACCGGAAACGCCGCGGCTTTTTCAGGTAAGCCAACGCGGGCGAGCAAGGCACGGGCCTGCGCCTGCGCCTCGGCTTTCGGTGTGCCGCGCAAAAGCTGAGGTGCTAAGCTGATATTATCCAGCGCATTCATATTGGCGAACAGATTGAACCGCTGAAACACCATGCCGACATCGCGGCGCTGCACGGCGATATTGGCTTCACGATCGGAGACCAGTTTACCGTTGCGTTCGCGGTAGCCGATGAGTTTGCCATTGACCACAATGCGGCCATTCTGCACGGTTTCCAGGTGATTGATGCAGCGGAGCAAAGTGGTTTTACCGGAGCCGGACGGACCGATCAGCACCACCACTTCACCGCGTTTGACCTTGAAGCTGACGTCGTCGAGCACTTTGACTGGGCCGAACCATTTATCGATATTGGTCGCTTCGATCAGGAGATCATCACTCATTTCGCAATCTCCAGCGCGGCCAATGCGGGGGGTGATTTGGCAGCCGGCCGGCCCAAAGCGAAGTGACGTTCTGCCCACGCCATGAATATATTCCACAGGCTGGTGAGCAGCAGAAAGTAGATGCCTAGTACCGAGTAAAGCTCGAAGGTGCGGAAAGTCGCTGAGTTGATGGTTTCCGTCACCAGCAGCATTTCAGAAACACCGATGACGCTGACCAGAGTGGTGTTCTTCAGCATGATATTGAATTGGTTTCCGATGGGCAGCAGAATAATCCGAAACGCCTGCGGCAGAACGATATGGCGCATCAGCATAATGGGGGGCATCCCCAGTGCCTTCGCGGCCTCAAACTGACCACGATCAACAGCGCCAATACCGGCGCGGTAAATCTCCGCCATGTACGCGGCTTCGTTAATTGCCAGCGCCAGAATGCCGGCCTGTAAATTGCCCGGAAACGTAATATCACCGATGGTAATATCCTCGAACCGCAAAATGCCGGCGGCGGCAAGGCCCGTGTAGATAAACACGATTTGCACCAGCAGCGGCGTGCCACGGATGATCCAAATATAAGAAGCGGCCAAAATGCTAAGATATTTGTTGCTGGACATGCGGGCAAAGGCCACGGCAAGCCCGATGATAAAGCCAAGAAGCTGGGCACTGACGCTCATGATAATCGTCAGGCCCAAGCCTTCGAGGAACGCGCCGCTCGGGGTGATCAGCTGCGCCCAAAAATACGGCCAGTCAAAATTCATGGTTTAATCAGCCTTAGTCGTTATTCGGCAAGATGATGAAGCCGAGGGCTGCTATGTAACGTCCCCGGCTTCATGGATCAAATCATCAACTCAGCCGAAAAGCTATTGCGGCGGTGGCAGTTCGTCGTCTTCCAGATGCCACTCCTTGAACACCATGGCGTAGGTGCCATCGCGCATCAGCCCAGCGAGCGCTACGGTAAGCGCCTGTTTCAAACCCGGTGTGCTCTTGGCAACGCCTATGCCGGTTAGAATTTTGAAGTACGGCGGGCTGCCGCTTTCAAACTGGGTGGGCTGCAGCCGTGCGTAATACAGTGCAGCCTCATATGACACACCGTAGGCCGCGACCTGGCCAAACTGCACCTGCTGCAGGGCGGCGGTATTTTCGGGGAACATCACGATGTTGATCGGCGGTTTGCCGGCTTTGGTGAGTTCGTCGTTGGCGGCCTGCATCAGGTTGGTCGCGGTGGTGCCGGTTACGGTGGCAGCCTTGAGGCCGGACAGATCATCGGGGCCAGAAATTTTAGGCTTGCCCGCCTTCAGGATGAAACCTTCCTGTGAATTCATATACGGGATTTCATCGATCACCTTCAGGCGCGGCGGCTTGATGAAAAGCTGCGAAAGAATGGCATCGCAATGGCCCGCCAGCAGCGCCGGGATAAGGCCTGCGAACGGCATGTTGATGAACTTGGCCTTCACCCCCAGACGCGATGCGAGCAAATTGCCCAACTCAATATCAACGCCTTCGGGTTGCTGTTTGGCGTCAAAAAATTCCATCGGCGGCAGGCTGACGGCGCTGCAATAGGTGATGGTGCCGGTGCTGGTGATGGTGGTGGGCAGGCCGGTGGTGTCGGCATGGCTGAGGTTTGGTGTGGCCAGGGCGAGGCAGGCCACGAGGCCTGCTGCTAAGCGGGTGCGGGGGAATGGCAATTTCATGGGCGGGTGCCTCCTGGTGAGTCGAATGAGCGGGGTGCTGCATCCGAACATAAGACTCAATAAAAACACCACAAGCCAACATTTGAATAAAAACAAGGCAAATAAAATAATCAGATTAATAAATAGCCTGTTTTTGGGCGCAAAATAAATTTACCGATGAATTTTAGATCAAATAAATATGATCATTGCCAAAAACTACTGCAATATAGATGATTCACGTTAAAACTGACGCTCAATTCTCTCCGCCGGTTAGGCTCTGCGCCACCGCTTGCGCGATTTTGATACCATCGACCCCGGCGGAGAGGATACCACCGGCATACCCGGCGCCCTCGCCCGCCGGAAACAGGCCGGTGGTGTTAAGGCTTTGCAGGTTTTTGCCGCGCGTGATGCGAATCGGCGAAGACGTGCGGGTTTCAACGCCGGTCAGCACGGCGTCAGGCCGGGCAAAACCACGGATTTGTTTTTCAAACGCCGGCAGCGCCTCACGGATGGCGGCGATGGCGTAATCCGGCAGTGTGGGGGTGAGGTCAGTGGGTGTGACGCCGGGTTTGTAGGAGGGGATCACCTCGCCAAGCGATTTGGAGGGGCGGCCCGCGATAAAGTCGCCGACCAACTGGCCAGGGGCGGCATAGCTGCTGCCGCCCGCCACATAGGCGGCGGACTCCCATTGGCGTTGGAAGGCAACGCCAGCCAGAATATCGCCGGGATAGTCAGCAGGGGTGATACCGACCACAATTCCGGCATTGGCGTTGCGCTCATTGCGGGAATATTGGCTCATGCCATTGGTGACCACCCGGCCTGGCTCCGAGGTGGCGGCAACCACCGTGCCGCCTGGGCACATGCAGAAGCTATACACCGAGCGGCCATTGGCGGCGTGATGCACGAGTTTATAGTCGGCGGCCCCCAAAATAGGATTGCCCGCGAAGGCGCCGAAGCGGTGCGCATCGATCATCGATTGCGGATGCTCAATGCGAAAGCCCACCGAAAACGGCTTGGGTTCAATGAACACGCCGCGTGCCAGCAGCATCTCGAACGTATCACGGGCACTATGGCCGATGGCGAGCACCACATGGTCAGCTTCGATATACTCACCGGTTTGCAGATGCACGCCGCGCACCTGGCGGGAGGCGTCGATCTCGATGTCGGTGACTTTGGCATTGAAACGGTATTCGCCGCCAAGGGCTTCAATGGTTGCGCGCATGGTTTCCACCATGCCGACCAGCCGGAAGGTGCCGATATGGGGTTTGCTGACGTAGAGAATTTCCTCCGGGGCCCCGGCTTTGACGAATTCGGTGAGAACCTTGCGGCCCAGATGCTGCGGGTCTTTGATCTGGCTGTAGAGCTTGCCATCCGAGAAGGTCCCTGCCCCACCCTCGCCAAATTGCACATTGCTCTCAGGGTTGAGGATGGATTTACGCCACAGGCCCCAGGTGTCCTTGGTACGTTCGCGCACCAATTTGCCGCGCTCCAGAATGATCGGACGCAGGCCCATCTGGGCCAGTATGAGGGCGGCGAAAATGCCGCACGGGCCAGTGCCGATGACGACCGGGCGGTGCGCGGGGGGCGGCGGTGTTGGGGGGAATTTGTAATTGGTATCCGGCGTGGGGCCGATATCAGGGCCGGCATTGATGATGGCACCAGCGGCGATGCTGGCGTCAATGGTGTAAACCAGCGTGATGCTGGATTTTTTGCGGGCATCGAAGGCGCGGCGGAAGATGCTGAAATCGAGCAGGTGCTCGTCATGAATACCCAAGCGCAGCACAATGGCGGCACGCAGGGCGGCGGCGTCATGGGTTAGTGGCAGCGTTAATCCGGTAATACGCAGCATGGTCAACCGGAGGTAGAAGATTTAGAAGCAAGCATGGGCGTCCTCATACGCCTGCTGCAAGGATCGTCCAACCAGTGGAACATGGCGTCATCATTGATATGCGCTGCCTGCAAAACAACCCGCAAGCGCCGGGACGCGCGGTGGTGGCGCAGGCGCGGCAGATGGGCCTGGTGATAGGGATCATCGACCCTGACCTGCCGCCTCTGGATGATGAGTTGCTGGCGTTGCTCGACCAGATAAGGGTGAATGCGTATCTGCCTGATATCAGCGGGGTGTTCATCAATCTTGCCGCTTTGGGGCCAGACCAGATTTTCATCGCGCGGCTGTTGTTACGGCCTGACATAAAAAAAATCGGGATGCTCGGCGAGCCGCGCACAACCGGTCTGAACGGCGCCATCAGCCGCGTGTGGCTGGCACGGTATGACAGTCTGACCAGCCCTCAGGCATTTCATGCTTTGCCAAGCCAGCCGGTTTTGCGAAGCGCCGCAAAGCATAAGCCACAAATCGCGCTGCTCTCCCCCCTGCCGCCGGCACGCTCCGGCGTGGCGGATTATGTGGCGGCGATGTTAAGTGCCCTGCGCGAATTTGCCGAGGTGACGGTATTTTCACCACAGGGGGATTTACCGGTTTCCGCTTTGGCGCATCTGGCCGGCCGGTTTGACCGGGTGCTTGGGGTGGTGGGAAATTCTGCTGAGCATCATGGGCAGATTTTTGATTTGCTGCTGCGCTATGGCGGCGCCTGCATTTGCCATGATGCGCGGCTGCTGGGGCTTTATACCCAGCAATGCGGGGCAAATGGCGCGGCGAAAGCGGCTTCAGGCGAGTTGGGCCGGTTGGTGAGCGTGAATGAAGTTCACACCTGGAGCCTTCATGAAACGCAACGCGAGGCCAATTTTCTCGACCAGTTGGCGGTGGCCGCCAGCCCGTTGATTCTGCATGCGCGGCATAGTGTGGAGGCCTTGGCCAAACGCGGCCTTGGCGCACAGTATCTGCCGTTTGCGATCTACCGCCCTTGGAATGATACCACAGTGTCAACGCCGCTGAGACAAGCGGCGCGGCAGCGCTTGGGGTGGCCGGAGGATGTGAAGCTCATCATCAGCCTAGGGTTCATCAACCCCACCAAAGGAATTGGCGCGGCATTACAAGCCCTGGCTTTGTTGCTTAAACAAAACATCGCAGCGCGGCTGCTATGGGTGGGCGAAGCGCATTGCGACTTGGCGCCGTGGCGAGATTTGGCGAATTCATTGAACCTTCAAAATGCGGTTGTATGGCTTGATGAATTCATCCCCGAAGCAACTTACCGCGATTATATTCTGGCGGCTGATGCCGGGTTGCAACTACGTAACGCGGGACGCGGCAATATTTCAGGTGCGCTGCAAGATTGTATCGCCTCCGGGTTACCATCCGTTGCGAATGAGGATTTGGCCGATAATCTGGCAGCACCCGATTATATCCTACGAGTGCCTGATACCTTGCCACCGATGGCAATTGCCGCATCGCTGCTGGCTGTTTTGACGAACCGGCCTGCAACCGAGGCCGCGCGAGCCGCCTATATGGCGCAGCACAACATGCGGACCTACGCCAAGCAGCTTTGCAACTTGCTTGGCCTGGGCTGACATATTGGCAATTCACTCAGAGGGTTTATGGTCCTCGTTATAGATTGCCAGCGTCAGCAGCGCGGCTTCGATGTTTTTCGCCAGGGCCGGAAACTGCTCCATCACTTCCAATTTGGCTTTGACAGTGGCCAGTTCCCGCAAAATATCGCCCACCAGAAACATCCGTATCCGCTGGGCCAATCGCTTAAGCATAGCGGCGTAAATCAAGCGTGCGGGGGTATTCGGGTCCCTGCACAGGTTTTGGCTCCGCCATTTTGCCGGGCGTGTGGCCGATACCGAAGAAGCGCGAGCGGCGGCGGGCTTCTGCCGAGTTGGCATTAACCGGGAAATCGGCGTAGGCGCGGCCGCCAGGGTGCGCGACATGGTGCGTCATACCGCCAATGCTGCGGCCCGACCATTTATCGTAAACATCAAACACCAGCGGCACCTGGGCGCCGATGGTGGGGTGCAACGCCGAGTATGGCTGCCACGCTTTGAAGCGCACGCCCGCCACATATTCGCCGGGCACTTCGGTGCGTTGCAGCGGCAATGCGGCACCGTTGCATGAGAGCGTGTAGCGCTCATCAACCCAGCCGGAGACTTTGGTCTGTAAGCGCTCCGCCGAGCTATCAACATAGCGGGCGGTACCGCTAGAGGTTTGTTCCTCACCCAGCACATGCCAGGGCTCCAGCGCGTGGCGCAGTTCCACTTTCATATCGCGCACTGCAATTTCACCCACCTGCGGGAAGCGGAATTCAATATGGGGAGCAAACCATTCCGGGTTCAGCGGAAAGCCCAACGTTTCAAGCTCGGCCAAGGCATCCTTGAAATCGGCTTCGGCATAGTGCGGCAGCAGGAATTCATCATGCAGGCGGGTGTCCCAGCGGATCAATCGGCGCTCGTAGGGTTTCTCCCAGAAGGCGGCGATGGCGCTGCGCATGAGCAGCACTTGCGCGGCTGACATTTCAGCGTGCGGCGGCATTTCAAAGGCGCGGAATTCCACCAGGCCACGGCGGCCAGAAGCTGAATTCGGGTCGTACATTTTGTCGATGCAGAATTCGGTGCGGTGCGTGTTGCCGGTCATGTCAGCAAAAATATTGCGGAATAGACGGTCCACCATCCAGGGCGGCGTGTTGCTCTGGCGCGAGACCTGCTGGAAGGCGATTTCCAATTCGTTGAGGGAATCCTGGCGGGCTTCATCGATCCGCGGATGCTGGCTGGAGGGGCCAATGAACAGACCGCTGAACAGGAAACTCAGTGAGGGATGGTTATGCCAGAACCCGACCATGGATTTCAGCAAATCGGGCCGCCGCAGGAACGGGCTGTCAGCGGGTGTGGCACCACCCATCACCACGTGGTTACCGCCGCCGGTGCCGACATGACGGCCATCGAGCATGAATTTCTCAGCCGATAATCCAACCTCGCGCGCCACTTCATAAAGCTGCGTGGAGCGCTCGACGATTTCCGCCCAGCTATGGGCCGGGTGGATATTGGCTTCGATCACGCCAGGGTCAGGGGTGACGGAGAAGTTCAAAATCCGCTCATCTTCCGGCGGCAGATAGCCTTCCAGAATCACCTTGCGGCCAAATTCCTCAGCGGTGTCCTCGATGGCGGCGGTCAGTTCCAGCCAATCCTCGGCGGCATACAAAGGCGGGTAGAACACATGAATAATGCCATCGCGGGCTTCCACCGCCAAAGCGGTGCGCACCAAGCCGGGTTCTTCCTTGCCGACGATTGGCGCATCCTGCGGCACCGGGCGGAAGCCCTCGATTGAGGAGCCGGGTGCGGCGGTGCGCAGGCGCTTGAACTCGAATTTTTTCGGCAACTCCTCACGCGGGGCGAAGGGGTCAACTTCCGCTTCGATCTCGATATGGTCGGGGTCAGCCCAGGGCAGACCTTCCAGCGGCAGGCGCAACCCGATGGGGCTATCACCCGGCACCAGGAACATCACGGAATCGCGGAAGAACCATTTGCCGCTCTGCCAGCGGCGCTGGCCATCCTGCACCACCCGGCGCAACGGCAGCACGCTGCCTACCGGCTCGGCGAGACCTTGCGCGAACACTTTGGCAAGGCGCTTGCGCTCCAGCTCGTCACGCAATTTGGCGTCCTCGGCCACCACGTTGGCCGGCAGGCGGTGTTCACGCCAAAGGTAATAATGAATGTCCTCATAGGCCGGGTTGACCAGCCCGGGGTCGATCTGCAGACGCTCGGCCAGCGCTTCAGCGAATTTAGCGGCGTCCTTGGCCTTTGCATCATCCTTGTCATCGTCGGAGGCCAGTAGTGCCGGGTCACGCCAAACCGGCTCGCCATCCTCGCGCCAATGGGCGTGGATCGACCAGCGCGGCAGTTGTTCGCCGGGGTAGTGCTTGCCCATGTTGTAGGTAAGTGCGGCACCATGCGCCCATAGCGGGGTGAGCTTGCGGATCAGCCGGCCAGCATAATGACGCTTGGTGGGGCCCATCGCCTCGATGTTCCACTCCGGCGCTTCCATGTCAGTCGATGAAACAAAGGTGGGTTCACCACCCATGGTCAGGCGCACATCGCCCTTGGCGAGAGCAAGATCGACCGCCGCACCGCGGGCCAGAATATCCTGCCACTGGCGCGGCGTATAAGGTTTCGTCACGCGCGGGGTTTCGGCGACGCGGGTAACCTTCATTTCAAAATCGAATTCGGCTTCGCATTCACCAACCAGGCCGGAAATAGCGGCGGCGGAACTTGGCGACGGCGTGGCGGCAAGCGGAATATGCCCCTCACCCGTCATCAGGCCAGAGGTGGCATCCAAACCAATCCAGCCGGCACCGGGCAGATACACTTCCGCCCAGGCGTGCAGGTCGGTAAAATCCTCTGTGGGACCAGCCGGGCCATCGCCCACCGGTTTTTGGTCAGCCACCAATTGAATGAGGTAGCCGGAGACAAAACGGGCGGCGAAGCCCAAATGGCGCATCAAATTCACCAGCAGCCAGGCGGAATCGCGGCAGGAACCTTTGGCCTCGGTGAGGGTTTTCTCGGGCGGCCAGACGCCAGGCTCCATCCGCACCACGTAAGCGATGCGCTCGGCGATCAAGCGGTTCACCATCACCAGCATGTCATTCATGCGGATTTCTTTGTCGCCAATCGCCGCGGTGACGGCGTTGATCAGGCAGCGGAGTTTTTTTCCGGGGCTGCGCAGCGTGCGGAACGGCGCCAACTCCTCTGCCAAAATCTCATCATATTCAAACGGGTAGGTCTCGGCTTCGGGTTCCAGGAAGAAGTCAAATGGGTTGATGGTGGCCATATCCGCCACCACATCGACCGTCACTTCAAAGCTGGTGACACGTTCTGGGAACACCACGCGGGCCAGATAATTGCCCTGCGGGTCCTGCTGCCAGTTGAGAAAATGCGGTTCGGGTGAGACTTTCAGCGAATACGAGAGGATCGGCGTGCGGGCATGTGGTGCCGGACGCAGACGGATGGTCTGCGGCCCCATTGAGACCGGGCGGTCATATTTATACGACGTACGGTGCGTAATGGCGGCATGGATCGACATGCAAACTCCTCAAACTTCTACAATCTATCAATCAGCACGGTCGTTTTATTTTTGCAATGCAATATCGGTATTGCTGCGCACCAGAACATGCTGCTTTTTGCCCGCAGAGAGCTTGAGACCGGAGGGACCGCTAATGAGCATGGCTTCATCGGTGATGACCTGATCGTTCAATCTGGCACCACCGCCCCGGATGAGCCGCCTTGCCTCGCCGTTGCTGGCGGCCAAACCGGCGTGCACGAATAATGCAAAGGCTGGGATTCCCGCTGCAAGTTCGGCTTCCGGGATCTCAATGCTTGGCAGGTTTTCCGCAACGGCACCCTCGGCGAATGTCTTGCGGGCCGTCTCGGCGGCATCCACGGCGGCGGCGCGGCCATGCGCGAGCGCGGTGGTTTCGGTGGCAAGAATTATTTTTGCAGCGTTGATCTCGGCACCGCCGAGCGCCTCCAGCCGGGCGATTTCCTCTAGCGGCAGGTCAGTGAATAGTTTCAGGAAGCGGCCAACGTCGGCATCCTCGGTATTTCGCCAAAATTGCCAGTAATGGTAAGGGCTTAGTTTGTCAGCGGTGAGCCAAACCGCACCGGAGGCCGATTTGCCCATTTTGGCACCGGACGCCGTGGTGAGCAGCGGCGTGGTGAGGCCGAACACGGTTTTCTGGTCAGTCCGGCGGACTAAATCAACACCCGAGACGATGTTGCCCCATTGGTCAGAGCCACCCATTTGCAGGCTAACACCGTGGCTGCGGCTGAGTTCACGGAAATCATAGCTCTGTAAAATGGAATAGTTAAATTCGAGGAAGGTGAGCCCTTGGTCGCGTTCCAACCGCGAGCGCACTGAGTCGAATGAGAGCATCCGGTTGATCGAGAAATGCACCCCGACCTCGCGCAGCAGCTCGATATAGCCAAGCTTGCCCAGCCAGTCGGCGTTATTGACCATGGCAGCATCGGTCGGGCCGCTGCCGAAATTCAGGAACGGCGTGAACACGCGGCGGATGCCGGCGAGGTTATGGGCGAGGATTTCATCGGTCATCAGCTGGCGGGCTTCTTCCCGGAACGACGGGTCACCGATCTGGCCAGTGCCGCCGCCGACCAGCACAATCGGGCGATGGCCATGCTTTTGCAGCAGGCGCAGCAGCATGATTTGCGTTAAGCTGCCGACATGCAGGCTGTCAGCCGTGGGGTCAAAGCCGATATAGCCGGTCACCACGCCCGCGCTGAGGGCGGCGTTCAACGCTGCCTCATCCGTGCATTGGAATACAAAGCCGCGGGCTTTTGCCTCGGCCAGAAATTCGCTTTGTGCCATGAAACCCTTTGCTCCTTATCCGGCGCGAGGTAGCATGCTTCCCGGATGGGGCAAATGCGAGGTGCGAGGCGCTCGGTTGCTCAATTCACTGGGGTCACGCAGATTTTAGGGCCGGAGGCGCCAGGGATGGACATGCAGAAGGCGGCGCGGACAGGCTTTTGGGCAGCGCTGCGTTCTGGTGGGTTTCTGACGGCCGAGCGCATTGGCGTTTATCTCCGCCTGCTGGCCTTCGCCAATCTGGTTGGCGTGGCGCTGGCAATCTGCCGGGCGCATGGCTGGCTGCTGCCGCTGGAGCCGCATATCACCACCGAGTTCATGAGCTTTTATGCCGCCGGGCGGCTGGTGGATGCGGGCCAGGCGGCGGCGGTTTACCTGCCCACAGCTGATATGGGCGGCTACATCCACTCACTGGATATTCCAGCCGGGTTTGCCGCCATTCAGCAGTCGATCGCGCATGATTCGCAGATCGACCAGTTGGGGTTCTTCTACCCGCCAGTTTACTGGCTGCTGTGCGCGCCACTGGCTTACCTTGGCTATTATCAGGCGTATTTCGTCTGGGCTGGCCTGGGCGCTGCGGCATGCCTCGGCCTACTGCGCTGTATCACGGGCCGGTGGAACCTATTGTTACCTGCCGTGGCGTATTACGCGGCGGTGAAAAATGCCGTGGTGGGGGAAAACGCCTTTCTATCAGCAGCCCTGGTAGGGTTCGGCTTATTGGCTTTAGAGCGGCGTCCTGTACTGGCCGGCGTGCTGTTCGGCGGGCTTTGCTATAAGCCGCATTTTTTGCTGCCGGTTGGTGTATTCTTGCTGGCGCAATTTCAGTGGCGGGCATTGCTCGGCATGGCCGCCTCGGGTGCTGCGCTGTGCCTGCTCTCGGGCTTATTATTCGGCTGGCAAAGCTGGGTGGATTATTTCAGCATCGTGGTGCCGCATGCCGAATGGATGTTTCAGCATCACGGGTTTTCCTATGGCATCCAGATCACGCCGTTCTCAGCCGTGCGGTTGCTGGGCGGTGGCGTGATCTTCGCCAATGCCGTGCAAGCGGCTGTGATGCTGCTCACCATGGCGGCGCTGTTTATCCTGGCGCGAAGCGGCAGCGCCAATTTGCGGGCGGCAGCACTGGTGGCGAGCTTTCCGCTGATGGTTTCAGTGATGCTGGATTACGATCTCACCATCTGCGCCCTGGCCGTGGTGTTTTTATACCAGCAGGCCAGCCGCACCGGGTTTCTGCCCTGGGAAAAAACCCTGCTGGCGGCGATGTTTGTGCTGCCTTTGCTGATATTAGGGCTGCGCACGCATCTGGGCTTGCCGGTTGATCAGCTCGTCCTAGCGGGTTTCATGCTGCTGCTGCTGCAACGGTTGCAGGCCGAGCGGCGCGGGCTGGTGAGAATCTGATGCGCGCCATCGGGTTAATGAGCGGGACGTCGCTCGATGGGGTCGATGTGGCCTGGATCGAAACCGATGGCATTACTATTCAACGCACAGGCATGGCGGCCACCCTGCATTACCAGCCGGCGCTGCGGGCGGATTTGCGGCGGCTGCTGGATATGGCGCCAACCATTGATAAAAATGATGGATTTTTGCGCGACGCTGAGCGCCGGTTGACCGAGGACCATGCGATTGCGGTAGCGATGGTGGGACGCAGCGCCGATGTCATCGGCTTTCACGGCCAGACGATTTTACACGCGCCGGAGCAACGCCGCACCTGGCAGATCGGCGATGCGGCGCACCTGGCGCGATTGAGCCGCATCAAGGTGGTGTATGATTTTCGGAGTGCCGATGTGAAAGCAGGTGGCCAGGGCGCACCATTGGTGCCGCTATTTCATGCCGCCATGGCGAACGCATTGGCGAAGCCGTTGCTGATCGTAAATATCGGCGGTGTGGCCAACATCACTTGGCTGGGGGGCGCCGGGGAAATTCTCGCCTGCGACACCGGGCCCGGCAATGGCCCGCTCGATGACTGGACGCAGCGCCACACCGGCCAGCCGTTTGATAAAAACGGTGCTCTGGCGGCTTCAGGGCGGGTACAGCGTGAGCGTTTGGCGCAACTGCTTTCACATCCATATTTCGCCCTGCCCGCGCCGAAATCGCTCGACCGGCTCACATTCTCGAACTTGGTTGCGCAAGCCACGGAGGGTTTAAGTCCCGGTGATGGCGCTGCCACGCTGGCGGCGTTTACGGTGGCCGCCATTGCCGGCGCGCCACTGCCGCAAAGGCCGCGTCAGGTTTTAGTGTGCGGTGGCGGGCGCAAGAACCCGGTGATCATGGCCGGATTGGCTGAAGTGTTTGAGGTACCGGTAACGGCGGTTGAGGCGGTGGGTTGGGATGGCGATGCGCTGGAGGCGCAATGCTTTGGGTTTTTGGCCGTGCGCAGCCTGCGCGGTTTACCGCTGTCATTGCCCAGCACCACTGGGGTCGCCGAGCCAATGACTGGCGGCAAAGTAGCGACGGCAAAGTTACTGAATGATTTTATAGAGCCGCCAGCCGGTTGCTAAATCCTGCGACTGCAAGTGCAACCATGGCGGCGGACGGTTGCCGTTGAGAGCATCCCATAACGTCGTCTCCGGCAGATCAGCAACGAGCAGATAGCGAATAGGGCTGCCGCAAAAGAGCACGTAGGTGGCTTTGGTAGCGATGACCGCCGCCGGAACGGTAGCGCCCGGCACCGTGCGCCAAGCGTTACTAAGGCGTAAAAATCCTGGCACGCCATGCTGATACAGCGAGCCGACCGTCGTGATCTGGGTGCGGAACAATAATTCCGGCGTGGCATCAGGGGGCGCCAGCGTGATGGCGCTTCCGATGGGTGCCAATAGCGCATCAATGTGGCCCAGGGCGCACGACGGACCGGGTAAGGAAGGTGTTTGTCCAGCCGCGGGGAAGATCGGCAGCAGCGGGATGACCAGGATACCGGTAATCGCGCCGACCCGCGCCAGCATCGCCCGCGTTGGCGCAGCGCGAAACCGCCAGGTGACATCGTTCAGCATCACGCCAAGCAAGGCAGCGGTGATTTCTGCAGGAAACCCCACGAACAAAATAAATTTCGCTGCCAGAATAAGAGTAAGCAGCAAAATGGCTGACACATAAATCCAGATCATTCGGGCCTGCAGACTGCCCGCTTTAAAGATACGAAACATGCCATAAAGCAACGCCAGGAAACCGGGAAATATAAACGGCATATAGTCGTGCGGGCCACGGAGTGGCTGCAATTCCATCATCACGCCGAAAAACCGGTGGTAATCATCATGGCTCATCAACCCGTAAGGACCCATCGCCACCTGCGGAAACACCGCCACCCAGGCGATCACCAATACGGCCATCAGGCCAATCCCGAGCGGGCGATTCAGTTTTGCGGGCTTCCAGTGATCAATCCGCCACAGACACAAACCGCCCACCAGCAATAATAACCCTAGCATCACATAAACCAGGGAAAGTCGGTCGATCTCTAGGGCGTTGTAGCCGCCCTCGGGGGGGTCAAGTGCCAGGCCAAAACCCATAACGTCAACGAAACCGGCGGCGCAGGCAGCGATCACGCTGCCGTTTTTCTCGTGCAGCCAGCGCATCAGCAGCACCGCGAACGCCATGAGAATAAACGGCATGGTCTCAGGCGTGAGCCAGATCGCCAACCCGCCGCAAACCCCTGCCAGAAAGCCGTGCCAGCGGTCGCCGTGCCAAGCCCGGATGACACAACCCGTGGTGAAGGCGATGAGGGCCAGCAGCAAAATATGATAATGCACCACCCCCGGCGAGGCGAAGGTTTGCAGCCCCGGCAGAGTGGCGGCAGCTATGGCGGTCACGAATAAAAATGGCCGCGCCACGAAAGGTTCAATGACAAAGGCCAGCGCCACACCCAGCAGGCCGATACCAAGCGGACTGAGCATATCACCCGCCACCAGCAACGCATGATGCCAGCCCAGCGAGGGCACAAACGGCAGCGCCAGCGCCCATATGAAAGCATCGAGCAGGCGCGACCATTCCACCATCACCCCGGCGCCGGAATCATCGCGCGCGACGTTGATGACCAGATGCCCCTGTTGCACGCCCTGGAAAATCCGCTCCAGCCGCATGTAGCTATCAGGGTCGGTCAGGCTACCGGATAGTACCGCTGGCCAGCCGTGCCAGCCGAGGATAATATTGCAGCCGGCGGCGAGGGCAAACAGGCCAAGCCAAAGCCTCATCCGGCTTGCGCCCTGAAACCGCCGATGCCGCGTTCGGATTCAGTGACATGCCGGGGCAGAAAGCCCGAAGGGTCAATAAGGCCGCAGGAATGCGCGATGATGGCCACCTCGTCTTGCATCCGCATGGCATAGTTGGCGACCCGCACGCCTTTATCCATGGGGTCCAGCCCCGCGACGAGTTTGGGGTTCACGGCGGTAACGCCGGTGGGGCAATTGCCGGAGCCGCACTTCATTGCCTGGATGCAGCCGAGCGCGAACATAAAACCACGCGCCGAGCTTACAAAATCGGCCCCCATGCAGAGTGCCCAGGCGACTTTATCGGGTGTCACCAATTTGCCCGCCGCCAAAATGCGGATGCGTTCCTTCAACCCATGCTCGGCCCGCAGCGCCGCCACGATAGGGAGCGCCTGGGTGATTGGCAGACCCACATAATCGGTCAGCGAGGCCGGTGCCGCACCGGTGCCGCCCTCACCGCCGTCAACATGAATATAATCCGGACAATGCTCAGGGTGGG
Organism: Acidocella sp.; assembly: GCA_031291755.1. GTDB lineage: Bacteria > Pseudomonadota > Alphaproteobacteria > Acetobacterales > Acetobacteraceae > Acidocella. Next base: position 52,282 of record JARLIK010000016.1, read on the forward strand.
CTGCGCAATCCTCGAACCATTCGTCGACGAACGAAGGATCGCCGACCACGAACTTCACCCCCACCGGCTTGCCGGTGACGCTGCGCACCCGGTTCACGAAGGCGCCAAGCTCAGCGATGCTGCCGATATCGGTATGGCGGTTCGGGCTGATGCTGTCCTGGCCCACTGGAATTCCGCGGATTTCGGCAATTTCCGGCGTGACCTTGTTGGCCGGTAAAATCCCGCCTTTGCCGGGCTTGGCACCTTGCGCCAGCTTGACCTCGAACATCCGTACCTGCGGGTAAGCGGCGATGGTGCGCAGCTTGTCCTCAGAGAGCGAACCATCGGCCTCGCGCACGCCGTATTTGGCGGTGCCGATCTGCATCACGATATCGCCGCCGCCTTCCAGATGAAATTTTGACAGCCCGCCCTCGCCGGTACCCATCCACACGCCGGACAGCTTGGCCCCGCGCGAGAGGGCAGTAACGGCGGCGTGGCTAAGGGCGCCGTAGCTCATGCCGGAAATATTGAAGAAATTCTTGGCCACAAACGGCTCGCGGGATGCGCCGGGGCCATTGGCGATGCCGATGAGCTTGCCCGGGTAACTGCGCTTCTCGGAATCCAGCACCGGAAATGCCGCGTTGCGGAACACAAAACTGGGAACATTTTCTGAGCCGAAGCTGACCAGGTTTGAGACGCCCTTCGCCGAGCGATATACCCAGGAGCGCTCCAGCCGGTTAAACGGCCGCTCCGACCAGTCCGGCAGATACTGGTACTGGCGCATATATTCGCCCCAGGTCTCAGCAAAATAGCGAATATGGCCGATCACGGGGTAGTTGCGTAAAATGGTATGGTGGGTCTGGCGGATATCATGGAGATAAAGTGCGACGATCCCGCTGGCGATCAGTAACGTGATGATCCCGAGGCTTATTTCGAACAGCATTGCTTCCACCCATTCATTCTGGCGTGGTGCCAGCTATAATTATGTTTTACCCGCCTGTCGCGTGGTGGCCTGTGCCAACCTATATGACAATCATAAGAAACCCAGCCGAGGATCAGATGGCCAAACACCCCAAACCTGCGAAACCCGCCAAAAAATACGCCGTGAGCCTGCATGATTTGCAGGTGGAACTGGTAAAATTGCAGCGCCACGTGATTTCACGCGGTGAAAAAGTGCTGATTATCCTGGAAGGCCGGGATGGTGCGGGTAAAGATGGTACGATCAAACGGATTATCGAACACCTCTCTCCGCGCGATATCAGGGTGGTGGCGCTGCCCAAACCCTCCAACCGCGAGGAAACACAATGGTATTTCCAGCGCTATGTGGCGCATCTGCCGGCTGCCGGGGAGATCGTGATTTTTAACCGCAGCTGGTACAACCGGGCTGGGGTGGAGCATGTGATGGGATTTTGCTCCCAGGAAGAATATGACGAATTCCTGCGCAACGTGCCGGTGTTTGAGCACATGCTGGCCCAGGCCGGGATCAAGCTGCTGAAATATTACCTCGATATTGAGCGCAAAGAGCAAAAAAACCGGCTGGAGGACCGTCATGAGGACCCGCTGAAGCAGTGGAAGATCAGCCCGATCGATGAGAAGGCACTGAAACACTGGGATGATTACACCAAGGCCCGCGATGTAATGCTGCGGTTGACGGATAGTGCCGATGCGCCATGGACGGTGGTGGTGGCCAATGACAAAAAAGCCGCCCGGCTGGCGATTATCCACGATTTGATCACACGGGTTGATTATAAAGACAGCAAGACTGATTTACCGGCGCACGACCACAGGATTATCGCGCGCTTTGACGAAACCTGCCTCACCAATGGAATGCTGGCGAAATGAGCGATTTGTTTGACAATTTGGAGTTCAATGACGACGGGCTGATCCCGGCGATTGCACAGTCCTACGACACCGGCGAAGTGCTGATGATGGCCTGGATGAACCGCGAATCGATCGCCGAGACGCTGAAAACCGGGCAGGTCTGCTATTATTCACGCAGCCGGGGGAAATTGTGGCGCAAGGGCGAAAGCTCGGGCCAGACCCAAAGGCTGGTGGAACTGCGGATCGACTGCGACGGCGACACAATACTGCTGCAGGTCGAACAAACCGGCGTCGCCTGTCACACAGGGCGGCGCTCATGCTTTTTCCGGGCGGTGCGGGACGGTGTTTTGACACAAATCATGGCACCGACGGTGTCTTCAGCGGAACTTTATGGAACGTCAACAAAACATTCAGCCGAATAGGCTTGATCGATTGAGTGATTTGGCGAAATAAGGTGACAACCGCGCGGGTCCAAGCGCGCTTTTTTTGTATGGGTGCCAGTTATGTCGTTTGGTTTGCCGAAGATTTCCAAGGCTTTATGGGGTGCTGCGGCACTGGTTGTGCTGCTGGGCGGCGCGATAACCGCCAAAGTTGCCCTTAGCGACGATGCTACCGGTTATCCGGCAGCCAGCGTGGCACCACTTCCCACCGACCAGGCGGCTCTGATCGCCCGCGGTAAGTATCTAACCCTCGCCGCCGACTGCATGCCCTGCCACACCGGTCCGAACCATGCACCCTTCTCCGGCGGGTTGGTGATGGCAACGCCGTTCGGCGGCCTCGCCTCGCCCAACATTACCGCTGACAAGGACACCGGCATCGGCAATTGGACCGATCAGGATTTCTGGAACGCCCTGCATTACGGCACCAGCCCTGGCCGCTCGTACCTGGTATTTCCGAAATTCCTGTATCCGGCGATGCCCTACACCTCCTACACCAAGCTGTCCTACCAGGATGCAATGGCGATCAAGGCGTATTTGTTCTCACTGACGCCGGTGAAGGTGGCGGAAACGCCAAGCACCATGATGTTCCCCTTCAACCAGCGCCCGGTGCTGCTGGGTTGGCGGATATTGTTCTTCCGCTCCGGCCCGATGAAAATGGACTCGAGCTGGAATGACCAGATCAAAAATGGCGCGTATTTGACCGAGGCGCTGGGCCATTGCGGCGAATGCCACACGCCGCGCAACATTCTCAGTGGCTTGATCAACGATGAATCGCTGGCCGGGGCACCGATTGATAGCTATTTCGCGCCTAATATCTCCTCGGATAAAACCTATGGCGTGGGCGGCTGGAGCCAGGATGATCTGGTGGCTTATTTGTATGCCGGCGGCAACGCCAAGCGCGGTTCCGCCTACGGCCCGATGGGTGAAGTGGTGCAATATAGCATGAGCCAGATTCCGAAGTCTGACGTGCAGGATATGGCCCTCTATCTGCAAACCATTGTCCCACCGCGCAGCACCCCGCCAAGCGCTGGCACGCCCGAAGCGCTGGCCGCCGCCAAGGCCAACGGTGCCAAGGTCTATGCCGCCAACTGCGCCGCCTGCCACCAGGCTACCGGGACCGGCTTGATGACGCTGATCCCTGGGCTGGCCGGCAACGGGTCGGTGACCGCTGAGCAACCCTACAATGTGATCGGCGCGGTGCTGAACGGGCTTGGGCCGTGGAATCACGGACCGGCGATGCCGTCTTTCGCCACCAGCCTGTCGGACACCGATATCAGCGACGTGACGAATTACGTTCGTACCATGTGGGGTAACGACGGCACCGCCGACGCCACGCCGGCAGACGTGAAGCGCCTGCGCGACATCGCGGTGGTGCCGCCGATGTCGAGCGCCAGCGCCGATGAATTCGGCTGCCCGCACATAAGCACCGCCGGTACCGCCACCTCACTGGCAAACCCAGGCGGCGGGCTGATGGGCATGTTCGATGGCGCGACACCGGAAACGCTGCCAAACCGGACCCGCGCCATGGTGAGCGCGCTGAAGGCCAGTGATGCCACCATGAGCAGCATCACCATCACCAATTATCTGGTGGCGGCCTATTGTCCGGTGGTGGCCAACCAATCCGGCCTGAGCCATGACCAGAAACAAGCCGCGCTGGATAACTTCATCGCGGGTGCGCAAGGCCTCATCAACGCGCCAGCGCAGGTTGCCAAAGCCAACTGAGATCACTCTCAAAACTCTGACAGGTAAGGCGGTTACGCCGTATCTGTCAGAGCTGGCGGCGTTGCGGATAGAGGTGTTTCGGGATTGGCCATATATTTACGATGGCAATCCGGCCTATGAGGAAAAATATCTGCAAACCTACGTCGAAGCCGAACGATCTGCGGTGGTGGTGGCGTTTGCTGGTAATCAGGTCATCGGGGCGGCCACCTGCCTGCCGCTGACTGCCGAGCCTGCCCATGTGCAGCTTCCCTTTATGGCAAATGGGCTCGACCCACGGGATTGTTTTTACTTTGGTGAGAGCGTGCTGCGAAAGGAGTATCGCGGGCGGGGTATTGGCGTGGGGTTTTTCGAGGCGCGCGAAGCGCATGCGCAAAGTTTCAACATTTATAAAACAACGGCATTTTGCGCGGTGCAGCGCCCCGATGAACATCCGTTGCGGCCTGCTGATTTTGTCCCGCTCGACGCATTCTGGGGCAAGCGCGGTTATACCAAACAGCCGCAGTTGCAATGTAAAATGTCCTGGACTGACCGCGATGAGACAGAGCAAAGTGAAAAAACGCTGACATTCTGGACAAAAAATCTGTGAGGCTGGCGCTGGCGCAATTTGGCGTGACAGCCCCGCAGCATGTCACCGGATTTGTCACCCGGATTGCAGCGCTGGCAGACGAAGCAAAGGCGGGTGGCGCTGATTTTCTGGTGCTGCCTGAATACGCCGCCATGGTGCTGGCGGGGGCTGAGATCCGTACCCCTAACATCGCCGCCGAGCTTGAATTTGTGACGGCGCAAGCTCAAAATTTACTCACTGCCATGCAGCGGATTGCCACCGGGAATCAGATTTATCTGCTCGGCGGCACCCTGCCGATGCGCGATGCCGATGGCAAAATCCGCAACCGCGCCCCGTTCATCAGCCCCACCGGCAAGCTGGCGTTTCAGGATAAACAAACCATGACCCGCTTTGAGGCCGAGCAATGGGGCATCAGCCCTGGCGCGGCACCAAAAGTGTTTGCCACCGCGCATGGCAAAATTGGGGTTTCCATTTGCTACGACGCTGAATTTCCGCTGCATGTGCGCGCCCAGGTGACTGCCGGGGCCGAGTTAATCCTGGTGCCAAGCTGCACCGACAGCATCGCGGGTTTCAACCGGGTACGGTTATCGGCAAGGGCGCGAGCGGTGGAGAACCAATGTATCGTGGCAACCTGCCCGTTGGTGGGGTTTGCGCCATGGAGCGGCGCGATTGATGAAAACCATGGCTATGCCGGGGTTTATGGGCCACCCGATAAATACTTTCCCGAATCCGGTGTTCTGGTACGCGGGATTATGGATGAGACCGAACTGGTATTTGCCGATATCGACTTGCAGGCCATCGCGCAGGTGCGGCGCGACGGCGGCGTGCTGAACCACCGCGACTGGCCGGATGTGATTCCTCCCTGCCCGGTCATCGCGCTTTCATGAGCCGGGTGTTTATCATCGCCGGTGAAGCCAGTGGCGATGTGCTTGGGGCACGGCTGATGAATGCTCTGAAAAAACAAAGGCCAGACCTGGAATTTTCCGGCATTGGCGGGGTTCGGATGGCGGAAGCCGGGCTGAGTTCATTGTTTCCGATGCAGGAGCTGGCGGTGATGGGGCTGGCGGAAATTCTGCCGAAATTGCTCCCGCTACGGCGGCGGATGCAGCAGACGATTACCGCTATTACCACATCCAAGCCGGATATTCTGGTGACGATTGACAGCCCCGGGTTTTGCCTGCGGGTTTTGAAAGCGGTGGCACCTTCGGGCATCAAGCGGGTGCATTATGTGGCGCCGCAAGTTTGGGCGTGGCGCCAGGAGCGGGTGAAGCATTTTCCGGGCCTGTGGGATGAGCTGTTATGCCTGTTGCCGTTTGAGCCGGATTTTTTTGCGCCCTTTGGATTGAACCCGGTGTTTGTGGGGCATCCGGTGCTGGAATCCGGCGCTGACCAGGGCAACGCCGAACGCTTTCGGAGCCTGCATAATATCGCGCCATCCGCACGCCCCGTGGTGCTGATGCCGGGATCGCGGGTAACTGAAACCAAGCGCCTACTGCCGGTGTTCCGCGAGACCATTACGCTGCTGCAACGCCAAATTCCCGATATTGTGCCGGTGGTGGCGGCCGCTTCCGGCATCGCCGAGGCGGTGGCGGCTCACACCGATGACTGGCCGATCAAGCCGATTATCGTGCATGACGTCGCTGAACGTTATGACGCCTTTGCCGCAGCGCAGGCGGCGCTCACCAAATCAGGCACCTCAACGCTGGAACTGGCGATGGCCGGGGTGCCGATGGCGGTGACCTACCGGGTAAATGCGCTGAGTGCCGCCATCGGCAGGCGGCTGATCAAGGTGAAATATGTCGCGATGATTAATTTGCTGGCCAACGGCCCGCTGGTGCCGGAGTTGTTGCAGGAGGATTGCACGCCGGAAAAACTAGCGGCCACGCTGCAAGCTTTGCTGACCAGCCCGGATGCCGTCAACGCCCAGCGCGAAGGCTTCACCGCCGCCCTGGCCACGCTGCAAGCGCCCGAGGGGTTAGCCTCGGACGCCGCTGCCAGTGCGATTATCGCGCAGTTAGAAACGGGGCGCGTTCAGAGCCGGATGACATAATTTGGAATCGCGTTGCGATTTTGAATCATGTCTGAATCCGCCTCTAAAATATACCTAAGCGCGCCCCATCCATTGATTATTTCGCGGCAGTATATGGCTTGAACTGGTAGGTTTCAAAAATCGCCAGAGCCTTAGGCGAATGAATGAAAGTCAGCCAGGCTTTCGCCGCCGCCGGATGCGCCGCACCTTTAACAACCGCGCCCGCATAGATCGCGGTGGTGTTCACATCAGCCGGGATCGAAATATCCTCGATCGGATGGCCGGCTTGCTCCTGGAAGATCGCTTCTGATTTCCAGGTGACACCGGCATCGGCGAGGCCCTGCATCAAAAACAGCGGGGTTTGGCGATGGTGGATATGAGTCAAAATCGTGGTGCCGTTGGCAACGCCGGTTTTATACACCGCATCCACCAGCGCATCACCGCCGGCTTTTTTCAACGAGGATTCAATCTGACCCGCCACGCCTTCAAACGCCGGGTTTGGCATCACCAAACGCACACCTGGCTTAGCAAGGTCTGCCAGGCTGGTGATGTGGGCTGGGTTGCCTTTGGGCACCATGATGGTGAGGTCATTGGTCACATAAGGCACGGCCGGGCCGGTCAGGTCGCCGGACTTGATCAGCGCGTTAACGGCCTTCAGCCCGGCCAGATAAGCATCGGGCTTGGCCGTGAAGGTCATGTTGCCGGAGGTGAACGTGCCGCCCGCCCGCATGGCTTTGACCAGCATGCCGGGTGGAATCGTGATGGCAAACACATGGCCTTTATATTGCGGATTCTCGGTCTCGAATTCCTTCACCAGCGGCGCCATGGCGAAGTAGTAATTACCCGCCACATACAGCACCAGTTTGGGGTTGTTCACATCGCCATGAAAATCCGCCATGTCGTCAGCTTCCGGCACGCTGAAATCGAAACCTCTGTCGATGGCATCGTTATTCGCGCCATGCTGCCAGGGCGGAAAAATCTGCCCGAGATAACGCGGGGTTTCAGCCTTGCCGCCCCAGCCCTCATAAGGTGCTGGGGCCGCAGTGGGGGCGGTGCTTGGCGCGGATTGGGCATGCGCCAAGCTTGCCATGGCGGCCATCATGGCGACTCCTGCCACCGCCGCGAGCGGCAATTTAAAACTGTATTTTGTCATTTATTTCCTCCCTGTTGGTTACCCTTAGGCACCGTTACGAATTATACGCGAAGCCGGTTGCCTGCAATTCCGGGATGGTTCCCACCACGCCAGGGCTGAGCACCACACCGGGGATCAGATGGTTGGTGAGTTCAGCAGCCAGAGCCGGGTGCGAGAGATTATCCGGGTTCGTGCCCTTTTTCAGCAGAGCGCCGGAAAATTCCCAGATCGCGTTATGGCAGCCGATAAACACCACGCCGCGGCTTTGCAGAATGGGAATGGTGTCGCCACCCGCTGGCGAAAATGAGCCCATGGGGTTCTGAAAATCGGCGATCGGGGTGGTGGTGGTGGCAGGTGTAATGAGGGTGTTAGAGGCGAGCTTGCCGCCGGTAAAACTGGCCAAACCGTATTTATCCCAGATGGTTTGGTCATACAGTGCCAGATGCGCTGAACCGTGAGTGGCGGAAACCGCCAGGAAATCCGGGTGCTTCCAGGACCAAACCTGAGCATTCATGGCATTACGCATCAGATTCAGCCAGGGGCCGTTGATATCGGTATTGTCCCAGACCTGCTTGCGTGAACCTTTATAATGAATGACGGCGTTCAGCGCCTCACTATCCCACAAATCTTCGGTGGTTAGAATCATCGGGACGGTTTTGAAATCGCGGCGGCGTGGAATGGCGGCGAGCTTTTTGGTCAAAGCCTGTAAGGCAGCGCCGGAAGCCGGTTCAAGCGAGGTGGTGGTATCGGCCACCGCCGATTTGGCGGCCAGCGCGGTTAGACCCGCGGCCCCAACCGTCAGGCCAATGCCACGCAAAAGACCACGGCGGTTCGCGCCCGCCGAGGCAGTGGAAGTTTTAGCTTCATTCATTATGTAGTTTCCGTTTCAGTGGACGTTTCGAGGCCAGCCATTATTGCGTGGCCGGCCTAAGTAACACCAGATACTGACTTATAAAAATTATATATATGTTTAATAGAACAACAGATTTACTTAATCAGCCCCGCCTGCATCGCCGCCACTGCGCTGATATTGACCAGACCACGCGCTGTGACGCTTTGCACCGCAATATGCAGGGGTTTGGCGAGGCCAAGCAGGATGGGGCCGACGGTCACGCCCTCGCCCGTCGCCTTGACGAGATTATAGGCGATATTGGCGGCGTCGATATTCGGCATCACCAGCAGGTTGGCAGTGCCTGAGAGTGAGCTGTCAGACACCATGCGGTTGCGGATCTGCTCGACCAAGGCGGCATCGCCATGCATTTCGCCATCCATTTCAAGTTCAGGGTGCTGCGAGCGGATATAGGCTACCGCTTGCCGCATCTTGCGCGCAGACGGCGAATTGGAGCCGCCGAAATTGGAGTGCGAGAGCAGCGCGATTTTTGGCGTCATGCCAAAGTTTGTCACGGTCTCAGCCGCCAGAACGGTCATCTCGGCGATTTCCTCGGCGGAAGGGTCCACATTCACATGGGTGTCGCAAAAGAACAGCACGCCGGCTTGCAGGATCAGCGCGGTCATGGCTGAGATCCGCTTCACGCCAGGGCGCAATGAAACCACCGGCATGGCGTACTGAAAGTGCCGCCACCAATCGCCGGTGCCACCGACGATCGCGGCATCAGCCTCGCCGGACGCCAGCAGCATGCCGGCGGAAACCGTGGGGCGCTTGAGTAACTGCCGGGCAGCGGCCAAGGGCGGTACGCCCCGGCGCCCGACACGCGTCTCATAAACCTTCACTAAAGATGAATAAAGTTCTTTATCCTGTTCAAAATCAACGATTTTAACATCGATTCCCGGACGCATGCGCAGACCCAGCGCGGCGATTTTTGCGGCAATGGCCATGCCACGTCCCACCAGAATGGGCTGCGCCAAACCATCGTCGATGACGGTTTGCACTGCCCGCAAGGTGCGATCGTCCTCGCCTTCGGAATAAACGATGCGCGGGCAGGCTTTGCGGGCGCGCTCGATCACCGGGCGCAGCAACTGGCCAGAGCGGAAGACGAAGCGCTCCAGCTCGTGTTTATAGAGGTCCCAATCCTGAATCGGCGTGCGGGCGACGCCAGCTTCCATCGCGGCACGCGCCACGGCGGGGGCGATATGCATAATTAAGCGCGGGTCAAACGGCTTGGGGATAATATAGTCAGGGCCAAAGCTCGGGGCTAGGCCGCCGTAGGCTGCCGCCACGGTATCAGAGGCTTCAACGCGGGCAAGCTCGGCAATCGCCTCAACCGCGGCCAGCTTCATGCTCTCGGTAATGGCCGTGGCGCGCACATCCAAGGCGCCGCGGAAAATGAACGGGAAACACAGGACATTGTTGACTTGATTGGGGTAATCCGAGCGGCCCGTGGCCATGATCGCATCCGGCCGGGCGGCTTTGACGAGTTCTGGCAGAATTTCCGGCTCGGGATTGGCGAGAGCCAAAATCAATGGGTTCGGGCCGAGCAACGCCAGCCATTCCTCCTTCAGCACCCGCGGAGCGGACAAACCAAGGAACACGTCAGCTCCCACCAACACATCTTTTAAGGAGCGGGCATTGGTTTCACGCGCCACATGGGTCAGGGTCGGGTCCAGTTTCGGACGGCCTTTATACACCACGCCTTCGATGTCAGTCATGGTGACGTTTTCGGGGTCGGCGCCCAGGGCGATGAGGGTGTTGACGCAGGACAGAGCCGCAGCGCCGGCGCCGGAGGTGACGATTTTCACGTCCTTGATATTTTTTTTCTGCACTTTCATGGCATTCAGAACCGCAGCACCCACGATGATGGCGGTACCGTGCTGGTCGTCATGGAATACCGGGATTTTCATCCGGGCACGCAGCGTTTGCTCAATATGGAAACATTCCGGGGCTTTGATATCTTCGAGGTTGATGCCGCCGAACGTCGGTTCCAGAGCCGCGACGATCTCGATGAATTTATCCGGGTCGGATTCATTGACCTCGATATCGAAACTATCAATGCCGGCAAATTTTTTGAATAAAACCGCCTTGCCTTCCATTACCGGCTTGCCGGCAAGGGCGCCGATGTTGCCCAGCCCCAATACGGCGGTGCCGTTGGTGATGACGCCGACCAGATTGGCACGAGAGGTATAGTCGAAGGAGGAATCCGGGTCGGCCACAATCGCATCGCAGGCGGCGGCTACGCCGGGCGAGTAGGCTAAAGCAAGGTCGCGGGAGGTTTCCATCCGCTTGGTGGCGGTGATGGCCAGTTTGCCGGGACGGGGAAAGCGATGGTAATCCAGCGCTGCTTTGCGTAAATCATCATCCATGATGTCTCTCCCTTTTAATCCGCTCAATTGGTCTTTTCATGCGCCAAGCCGGTGTGTGAGACAACCGGTGGCAGGTATGATTTTTTTACAGGGAGTCCCGAATGATCGGGCGTGGTGCGGTCGAGAAGACTCGAACTTCCAAGGGGTTTCCCCCACAAGCACCTCAAGCTTGCGCGTCTACCATTTCGCCACGACCGCATCGCACGAACACGCGGGCCGTAGCGCCGCGCGGGCTGGCTATAGACCATGCTGAAAGCGGCGACAACATGGGACGTAAAATCCGGCCTGACGCCTTATGAGGCGGCGGTTTCAGCCATGCAGAACCGGATTTCAGGTATCCATGACGGTACTTTGGGCGAGGCCATCTGGTTGGTGGAGCACCCACCGCTTTATACCGCCGGGACTTCCGCCAATGCGGCGGATTTACAGGATTCCGGCCGGTTTCCCATCTATGCGGCGGGGCGCGGCGGACAATGGACGTATCATGGGCCGGGCCAACGGGTGGCCTATGTGATGCTGGATTTGAAGCGTGCCCATGGCAATATTCCAGCCCGCGATGTGCGGGCGTTTGTGCAGGGGCTGGAAGCCTGGATGATTGCGACGCTGGCGGATTTTGGCGTGACAGGCGAGGTTCGTGAGGGGCGCGTGGGGATATGGATTGCCCGGGGCGGGACAGAGGAAAAAATTGGCGCCATTGGGGTGCGGGTGAGCCGCTGGGTGAGCTGGCATGGGTTAGCGTTAAATGTGAACCCCGATTTGGAGCATTTCTCTGGCATTGTGCCCTGCGGCATTCGCGAACATGGGGTGACCAGCCTGGCAGCGCTGGGCGTGAATGTGACCATGGCTGAGGTGGATGAGGCTTTGCAGCGTAATTTTACGAAAATCTTCGAATGAAAATCTTTCTCTACGGGACCCTGGCAGACCCTGCCGGGTTGGGGCGTTGTGCCGGCAAGCCGATAAAGACGAAGCCGGTATCGGCAGTGCTGCACGGCTACCGGAGGGTTTTGCTGCGTGGAGCCCGTTACCCCACGTTGCGGCGGGAACCAGGCGAAGCCGTGCATGGCGTCATCATGCGGGTGAATGCCGATATGCTGGTAAGGCTGCAAAATTATGAATCAGTGCGCTATCAGCAGATTCATGTACGGCTGCTCACGATGCATGGTCCGCAGCGGGCCCGCTGCTTTATGGGAGATGCCGCCACCAAGGTTGCCTGGGTGGCAGATGAGAAAATTATGAGTTTGCGCTCGCGCAGCTTCTAATTGCCACCTTGCTTGCCTACATCTGGCCGATGAAACTCTCGATCCTCGACCAATCCCCGATCCGTTCCGGTATTTCTGCTGATGTCTCGATTCGTGAAAGCATAGCGCTGGCGCGGCACTGCGAGACACTGGGGTATTCCCGCTATTGGGTCTCGGAGCATCATAGCTCGGGTGCCGTAGCAGGTTCAGCCCCGGAGATATTGATGGCGGCGATTGCCGCGACCACCCACACCATCCGGGTGGGCAGTGCCGGCGTGATGCTGCCGCATTATTCGGCGTTGAAGGTGGCAGAACAATTCAGAGTGCTCGAAGCCATTGCCCCGGGCCGGATTGATTTGGGCGTTGGCCGGGCACCAGGCTCGGATGGGCGCACCGCGCTGGCGCTCAACCCCAATGCTGCCGCGGCAGCTGATGCGTTCCCCAGCATGGTGCGCGACTTACAGGCCTGGAGTGCGGGTCAGCCGCTGGTGGAGGGGCATCCGTTCCGCAGCGTGCACGCTGAGCCGCGCGGACCCTTTGCGCCTGAAATATGGATATTGGGAAGCTCCAATTACGGGGCGCAAGTGGCGGCGTTTTTTGGGCTGCCGTATTGCTACGCGTATTTTTTCAACGACGGCGAAGGTGCACAGCAGGCGTTGGACATCTACCGCGAGACCTTCCGGCCTTCGGAAATTTTGGCGGCACCGCATGCTGCCCTGACCGTATGGGCGTTCGCCGGTGAGACTGAGGCGGAGGCGGATTATTATTACCGCTCCCGCGCCATCGCCCGGCTGATGCGCGATCGGGGACAGTATATCGCCCTACCCTCACCCGAGGAGGCCGCGGCGTGGGAGGTTTCCGAGATGGAGCGCAGACATATGGCGCAGGTGAAGGAGCGGGCTTTTTCGGGCACGGCGGCTGATGTGACAGCACGGCTGCGCGACTTGGTGGCACAAACCGGAATTGCTGAATTGGCCATCACCACAACGGCTTATGAGCCAACAGCGCGTCAGAATTCCTATACGTTGCTGGCGCGTGAATTTGCCCTCACACAAGTAAAAATCGCGGCATAGCAAATCCCATTCATGGGCAAACGCTGAACAATCAGCCACATCATGGAATTTGCGTTGAATTAAACGTTGCGCTCTCCGACATACAAAAAGCGAAACAAGGAGAGAAAAGATGAAAAAAACTCAGATTGCGATGACGTTGGCGGCACTACTGATGGTGGCACCGATGCTCAGCGCTTGCCACACCACAGCCGGTGTTGGCGAAGATGTGTCACAAGGTGGGCATGCACTAACCAATAGCGCCAATGCCAACGCGCCGACCTCGCCGCACCCGTAACTTCGAGGAGATAAATGATGGATAAAGACCGGATTGAGGGCACCGTGAAAAAAGTCACGGGCACTGTGAAGGATGCTGTCGGTAAAGCAACTGGCGATGCCAATTTGCAAGCCGAGGGTAAGGCAGAGAAAGCCACCGGTACCGTGCAGAATGCTGTCGGGACTATCAAAGATGCTGCCCGGGACATTCTGAAGAAATAGTGAGCGCTAACTGGGTGCGGTGGCTTTTACCGCATCCAGCGCCATTTGCAGGATTTGTGCGGCGGCGAGTTTATCAACCATCGCCGCCCGCCGGGCGCGGGTCATATCAGCATTGATGAGCAGCGCCTGCACCTCCGAGGTTGTCAGGCTTTCATCTATCATGGCGGCGGGTAAGCCGGTGGCGGCTGAGAGCGCGTGCGCCCAGTCCCGCGCCGCCTGGGCAGCCGGCACCAGATCACCGTCGATTCCTAACGGCAGGCCAATCACCAGCCCCGCCGCCCCTTCCTCATCGGCAATGGCGCGGATTTCGGCGGC
>JARLIK010000002.1 GCA_031291755.1 Acidocella sp.
CTCGGCGGCGGGAAACACCCGGCTGACCAGGCTGGCGCGTTCGGCTTCGGTGGCGTCCATCATGCGGGCGGTGAGCACCATGTCCATGGCCTTGGCCTTGCCCACCGCGCGGGTGAGGCGCTGCGAGCCGCCGGCACCGGGGATGACGCCGAGGTTGATCTCGGGCTGGCCGAATTTAGCGGTGTCAGCGGCGATCATGATGTCGCACATCATCGCCAGTTCGCAGCCGCCGCCGAGCGCGAACCCGGCCACCGCGGCGATCACCGGCTTGCGGGTGTGGGTGACGGCTTCCCAGGGCGAGATGAAATCTTCCAGCACCGTGCCGGGGTAGTTGCGCGGCTGCATTTCCTTGATGTCGGCCCCGGCGGCGAAGGCTTTTTCCGAACCGGTGAGCACAATGGCGCCAATGGCGGGGTCAGCATCAAAGGCTTTTAATTGCGTGGCCAGTTCGCTCATCAGCTGGTCGCACAGCGCATTCAGCGCGGCGGGGCGGTTGAGCTTGATCAGCCCGACGCGGCCATGGGTTTCCACCAGAATTGTTTCATATGACATTGTTTTCGCTCCAGTTGTTGGGGCGCACCGTAATTAGCCCTGGGTCTTGGAGCAATAGAAGGTGGCGCGGCCGGTTTGCACGATTTTGCGAATACCGTCGCAGGCGGGCGGGCCGGGGCAATGTTCACACGCCTCGCCCTCGCGGCCGTAAACCTTCCAGGCGTGTTGAAAGTAACCAAGCTCACCGCTGGGCTGCACATAGTCGCGCAAGGACGAGCCCCCGGCGGCGATGGCTTCGGTGAGGGTTTGCTTGATGGCGGGCACCAGCCGGTCCACCCGTTTGGCTCCCAGGTTCCCAGCTTGGCGCTTGGGGCTGATCCCGGCGCGGAACAAAGCCTCGCTGGCGTAAATATTGCCGATGCCCGCCACCAGGGTCTGGTCCAGCAGGGCGATTTTGATCGGGCTGGCGCGACCGGCCAGCGCTTCCAGCAGCATCGGCGCGTTGAACTCATTGCCCAGTGGCTCGGGGCCTAGCCCAGCCACCAGCCGGTGGGTGTCCTCGGCATCGGTCGCGATCAAATCAAGCGCGCCAAACCGGCGCGGGTCAACGAAACCAATCCGCCCGCCGTCATTGGTCTCGAGGGTCAGATGCTCGTGCAGGGCGAACGGCGCATCGATGATCATGCGGCCTGACATGCCGAGGTGGATCAGGGCCGAGACGCCGCCGGAGAGGCGCATGAACATATATTTGCCACGCCTGCGGAACCCCAGCACCTTGGCGCCGCTGAGGGTGGCGGCAAACTCAGGCGGAATCGGCCAGCGTAAATCCGGCCTGTGCAGGCTCGCCCGGGTGATGGTGCGGCCTGTGAGGCGGGCATCAAGGCCACGCATGACTGTTTCGACTTCGGGGAGTTCCGGCATTTTCAGAAGTCAGGCTATAGTCAGTTCATGAACGATGATAGCCCCCCAGCTTCGGCCCCTGATTCCGTGGATTTTGGCTTCCAAACCGTCAAGCGCGATGACAAGCGCAAGCTGGTGCGCGAGGTGTTTGATTCCGTGGCCGGCAAGTACGACATCATGAACGATCTGATGTCGCTTGGCATACACCGGCTGTGGAAGCATGATTTTATCCAGGCGCTGGACCCGCGCCCGAACCGCACCTTGCTGGACCTCGCCGGCGGCACCGGTGACATCAGTTTTGGGTGGCTGAAGAAGGGCGGCGGACCCGCTATTTTATCGGATATCAACGCCGCCATGCTGAGCGTGGGGCGTGACCGCGCCACCACCGGCGGGTTCATCGGCGATCTGTCGTTTCTGGTGACCGATGCCGAGGCGCTGGCGCTGCCGGACCGTTCGGTGGACCGGGTTTCGATGGCGTTTGGCCTGCGCAACTGCACCAACAAGAACAAAGTGCTGGCGGAGGCGCGAAGGGTGCTGAAGCCGGGCGGCAAGTTTTTATGCTTGGAGTTTTCCAAATTGCAGGTTTCGGCGTTTGAGAAAATTTATGACGCCTGGTCGTTCAAGGCGATGCCCGCGATTGGTAAAATGGTCGCGAAGGATTCCGCCAGCTATCAATATTTAGCTGAAAGCATCAGGATGTTTCCAGACCAGGAGACGCTGAAGGCGATGATGCAGACAGCCGGGCTGGAGCGGGTGAGCGTTCGTAATCTCTCCGGCGGCATCGCCGCCATTCATCAGGGCTGGCGGCTGTGAGCCTGGCGGGCAAACGGGTTCTGCTCATCATCACGGGCGGCATTGCCGCCTACAAGGCGCTGGAGCTGATCCGGCTGCTGACCAAAGCCGATTGTGGCGTGAGCTGTGTGCTGACCAAGGCCGGGGCGCAGTTTGTCACGCCGCTCTCATTGCAGGCGCTCTCGGGCGCGAAGGTTTATACCGATTTATTTTCGCTCACCGATGAGAGCGAGATGGGGCATATCGAGCTCTCCCGCGCGGCGGATTTGCTGGTGGTGGTGCCGGCGAGCGCCGATATTCTGGCCAAAATGGCGGCGGGGCTGGCTGATGATCTGGCCACCACGCTGCTGCTGGCGACTGACAAACGGGTGCTGGTGGCGCCCGCGATGAATGTGCGGATGTGGGAACACGCCGCCACCCAGGCGAATTTGGCCATTTTGACCAAACGCGGCGTGCTGATGGTGCCGCCCGATGATGGCCCGATGGCCTGTGGTGAATTTGGCCCTGGGCGGCTGGCGGAACCGCCGGTGATTCTGGCCGCCATAGCGCGGACATTGGGGGCAGGCGGGCCGCTAGCCGGCAAACATGTGCTTGTGACTAGCGGGCCGACGCATGAGCCGATCGACCCGGTGCGCTATTTGGGCAACCGCTCGTCCGGCAAGCAAGGCCACGCCATTGCGGCAGCACTGGCAGCGCTCGGCGCGCGGGTGACTTTGGTGAGCGGGCCGGTGAGCATCCCTGATCCGCTGGGCGTGAGTGTGGTGCATGTGGAAACCGCGCTGGAGATGCTGGCGGCGGTGCAGGAAGCCTTGCCTGCCGATGTGGCGGTGTGTGCCGCCGCCGTGGCAGATTGGCGGGTGGAAACCCTGGCCGCGCATAAAATTAAAAAAACCGGGTCCGCACCGCCCGCGCTTTCGCTCACTGAAAACCCCGATATTCTGCGCATCATTTCAACGCCCGGCCCGCGCCGCCCTAAGCTGGTGGTGGGGTTCGCCGCCGAGACCGAGAACCTCTACACCCACGCCGCCGCCAAGCGCGAACGCAAGGGCTGTGACTGGATCATCGCCAATAATGTCGGCGGCACCGGCATCATGGGTGGGGATTCCAATGAAGTCACCTTGATCAATGATGCGGGCGAGGAAATCTGGCCGGTCATGGACAAGCATGAGGTGGCCCTGAAACTCGCCGCACTTATTGCCCAAGAGGTTGCATGACCGATATTGATGTTCGTATCCGCCGTCTGCCGCATGGCGCGGATCTGGATTTGCCCGCCTACGCCAGCGCAGGTGCGGCGGGGATGGATTTGCTGGCGGCGGTGGCCAAGCCGGTGAATATTCCGCCGCTGGGCCGGGTGCTGATCCCGACCGGCATCGCCATTGCCTTGCCGCCGGGATTTGAGCTGCAAATCCGCCCGCGCTCGGGGCTTGCCTTGAAGCACGGCATCACGCTGCCCAACACGCCGGGCACGATTGATGAGGATTACCGGGGTGAAATTCAGGTGATCATGATGAACGCCAGCGAGGAGCATTTTCTCGTCACGCGCGGCATGCGCATCGCCCAGGCAGTGCTGGCGCCGGTGGTGCGGGCGGCCTGGGTTGAGGTTGAGAGCCTTGATGAAACCGCACGCGGGGCCGGTGGTTTTGGCAGCACGGGGCGATAGTCGAAGTCATAAAACTGCAATGATCGCCGGGGGTGACAGCGCCGCGCTTGACGGCTAAGGCCAGGGTCAAACTATCCTTTAAACAGGCGGGTCCATGGTCAATTTCACTCCCTCCGCGCTCACGTCGGGCCGCCGCATGCCCAACCGCTGGGATGGCGTGGCCATGCTGCTGGTGATGGGGCTGCTGATCGGGCTGGTTGATGTGGGGCGCAGCACGTTGTTTACGCCGCTGGCGGCCAGCCAGGCCACCACCATTCATCTCGATCCAGCCTATCTGCCAGGCTACGCGCTGCGCACCACGGCGCGGATGTTCGCAGCGTTGTTCTGCTCGCTGTTTTTTACCTTCACCTTCGCGACATTGGCTGCCAAGAGCCGCCGCGCCGGGCTGATCCTCATCCCCATTCTCGATATTTTGCAGTCAGTGCCGATTTTAGGGTTTTTATCCTTCACGGTGGTGTTTTTTCTCAACCTGTTTCCGGGCCGGGTTGTGGGGGCTGAGTTGGCGTGTGTGTTTGCCATCTTCACCAGCCAGGCCTGGAACATGGCGTTCAGCTTCTACCAATCGCTCACCACCCTGCCGAATGATTTGCAGGAGGCCTCGCGGGCTTTCCGGCTTTCGCCGTGGCAGAAATTCTGGCGGCTTGATGTGCCGTTCGCCATGCCAGGGCTGGTGTGGAACACCATGCTTTCAATGTCCGGCGGCTGGTTTTTCGTGGTAGCGTCGGAAGCGATTACGGTGGGCAATACAAGTTTTGCGCTGCCGGGTATCGGCTCCTATGTGGCGCTGGCGCTGGCGCAAAAAAACCTGCTGGCGATCTTCTATGCCATTCTGGCCATGTTGATCGTGATTTTGCTGTACGACCAATTAGTGTTTCGCCCGCTGGTGGCATGGTCGGGCAAATTCCGGTTTGAAACCACCGCCGCTGCTGCCACGCCTGATCCCTGGATGCTGAAGCTGATCCGTCAGACACGGTTGTTTCAGGCGATATTTGATAAAATCGGCATTGTCGTTGGGGCGGTGTTCAGAATGCGCCTGAGCGGAAGCTCATCAGTGCAGGTCGATGAAAACCGCAAACCCTCACGCATTATCGATGCCTTCTGGTTTGCGATGATTGCTGTGCTGGCGGTCTATGCGGCGTGGCAGATTATTGGTTTCGTATCGACGACATTGCATTGGAGCGACCTGGGTACGGCCCTGCTGATGGGTATTTATACCATGATCCGGGTTGTCATTTTGATGGTGATCGCGGCACTCATCTGGGTGCCGATTGGGGTGTGGATTGGCCTACGCCCAAAGGCGACGCGCATCGCTCAGCCAATCGCGCAGTTCCTCGCGGCCTTCCCGGCGAATTTGCTGTTTCCACCGTTCGTGGTGGCGATTGTGTATTTTCATGTCAGCCCGAATATTTGGCTGACGCCTTTGATGCTGATCGGCACGCAATGGTATATTCTGTTTAACGTCATTGCGGGTGCTGCGGCGTTTCCGGGTGATATGCGGGAAGCCGTGGCGAATTTTCGCATTCGCGGCTGGCTGCGCTGGCGCAGTGTGATGATCCCCGGCATTCTGCCGTATTTTGTTACTGGCGCGATTACCGCCAGTGGCGGCGCCTGGAACGCCTCGATCGTGGCGGAAGTGGCAAGCTGGGGCAGCACCAATTTACATGCACAGGGGCTGGGCGCCTATATCGCGCAGGCCACCACCGCCGGTGACACGCCGCGGATTGTGCTGGGTGTGGCGGTCATGTCGGCCTTTGTGATTACCTTCAACCGCGTTCTATGGCGGCCATTATATGCTTACGCCTCGCGGCGGACCACACTGGGTTAGGGAGAGACACGATGGATCAGATTGTAAATCATCAAGGCCCGCTGGTAACGGTTCGCAATTGCCGGCAGTCATACCATAAGGATGCCAGCGCCGATCTGATCGTGCTGGATGATGTTAACCTCACCTTGCAATCGGGCGAGATCGTCGGGCTGCTGGGCCGCTCCGGCTCCGGTAAATCCACTTTGTTACGCATCGTCTCAGGGCTGTTGAAGCCGACCGCCGGTGAGGTGATATGGCGCGGCCAGCCGCTCACCGGGCCGGCTGCTGGTGTGGCGATGGTGTTTCAGAGCTTTGCGTTGTTTCCCTGGTTGACTGTGCAGGAGAATGTGGAAATCGGGCTGGAAGCGCAGGGCGTAAAAAAGGCCGAGCGCGATGAGCGCACTGAAGCCGCGATCGATCTGATTGGCCTGGGTGGCTATGACACTGCGTACCCGAAGGAATTATCAGGCGGTATGCGTCAGCGTGTGGGTCTGGCGCGCGCCTTGGTGGTGCACCCTGATTTGTTGCTGATGGATGAGCCGTTCTCAGCGTTGGACGTGCTGACCGCCGAGACGCTGCGTACCGACTTGATCGATTTATGGATGGATAAAAAACTCCCGGTGAAGTCGATCTTGCTGGTGACACACAATATCGAGGAAGCGGTGCTGATGTGCGACCGGATTCTGGTGTTTTCATCGAATCCAGGCCGGGTGGCGCAGGAATTGAAGGTGCCGTTCCCGCATCCGCGTAACCGCTACGACCCGGCGTTCCGCCAGATGGTGGATGATATTTACGGCATCATGACCAGACGCAAGGCGCCTACCGCGCAAGCCGCCGCACCGGTTACCAGCTTCTCCACCCCGCTGCATCCGGTGGGGACCAATATCATGTCTGGTTTGTTGGAAACTTTGGAAAACCCGCCATATGAAGGCCGCGCCGATTTGCCGGCATTAGCGGCGGCGCTGCAATATGAGGCCGACGAATTGCTGCCGCTGGGCGAGACGCTGACGATGCTCGGGTTTGCGATTTTGGAAGAAGGCGACTTGCAGATTACCGAAGCAGGCCGCCGCTTCGTGAACGCCGAGACCGAGCAGCGTAAGGAAATTTTTGCCCAGACCATTCTGGCGCATGTGCCGCTGGTCGCGGAAATTCGTAAAGTGCTTGATGAGCGCTGGAACCATCGCGCTTCGGCGGTGCGCTTCCGCGATGAGTTGGAAGACCATATGTCAGCGGAATATGCCGAGGAAACGCTGCGTACTGTCATCGCCTGGGGCCGTTACGCTGAGCTTTACGAATATGACGAGGAAGCCCAGCAGTTCAGCCTGGAGGAAGAGGACGAGGAGGAGGAGGCTTAAATTTTCCTCAGCGACCAATAAACCGGCGTCCGCCCGGCCTTGATGGCTTTCGCCTCATAGCGTGTCGGTGGCCAACCGTCGGGGCGCACGCCCGTTGTCCGCGTCACCGCAAATAAATCCTGCGCAGCCAGCACTTCATCGGTCCAGTGCTGATAAGTCGGATCATCGGAAGCGATGCGCCACTCGCCGCCACTTACCAACACCCGGGCAATTTCCGGCAGCACCAGCGGGTGCACAAAGCGGCGCTTGGCGTGGCGGGCTTTCGGCCACGGGTCCGGGAACATCAGAAACATTTTGCCTAACGAACTATCGGGCAGTGAGCGGATCAGCGGGCGGGCGTCATCGGTGAACAGTCGCAAATTTGGCAGCGGTACCGGGTTTTCCACATCATCAGGTGCTAAGCGTGACAGCAGCGAGCAGATGCCATTTTCAAATACTTCTGCCGCAATCAGGGAAACATCATCATGCGCGGTTGCCAGCGCATAGGCGTGCTCACCACCGCCAAAGCCAACTTCCAGCCATAACTCACGCTGCTGGTTGGTGAAGGGCGCGTTTGGATAACTGACTAAAGGCAAAAACTCCGCCATCAGCCATTCCTGGCGCGGGCGGAGTTTTTTCCCTTTTATCCGGCCATACAGCCGGTCAGCAGGTGGCTTAACGGCCAAATGCAGCTTTCAGCGCAGGCGCCAGATCGGTCTTTTCCCAGGTGAAGGTGCCGAGGTCAGCATCTGGGGTGCGGCCAAAATGCCCGAAGGCGGAGGTTACCGCGTAAATCGGCCGGTTCATTTGCAGATGCTCACGAATCCCGCGCGGCGTTAAATTCACCAGCCCGCGCAGGGTCTTTTCCAGCTTCACAGGGTCAACGTCTTTTTCGGTGCCATGCATATCCACATAAAGTGAGAGCGGTTGCGACACGCCAATGGCGTAGCTCAACTGCAAGGTGGCGCGGCTGGCCAGCCCCGCCGCCACGATGTTCTTGGCCAGATAGCGGCACACATAGGCGGCGGAGCGGTCAACCTTGGTGGGGTCTTTGCCGGAGAAGGCGCCGCCGCCGTGCGGGGCAGCCCCGCCGTAGGTGTCCACGATGATCTTGCGGCCGGTGAGGCCGCAGTCGCCGTCCGGGCCGCCGATGACGAAGTTGCCGGTCGGGTTCACATAAAATTCTTCATCCGGCGGCATCCAGCCGGCGGGCAGGGCAGCGGTCACAATCGGGCGCAGCATCTCTTTAATTTGTCCGGCGGTCATGCCTTCCTGGTGCTGGATGGACACCACCACTGAGGTTGCTCCCACCGGCTTGCCGTCGATGTATTTCAACGTCACCTGGCTCTTGGCATCCGGCAACAGGCCCACAACCCGGCTGTCGCTGGCGCGGCGCAGTTCGGAGATGCGGCGTAAAATCAGGTGGGCGTAGTAAATCGGTGCCGGCATCAGCGCGTCGGTCTCGGTGCAGGCGTAGCCGAACATGATGCCTTGGTCGCCAGCACCTTCGTCCTTGTTGCCGGCCGCATCGACGCCCACGGCGATATCGCTGGACTGCGCGTGCAGATGCACATCCACCTGGGCGTTGCGCCAGGAGAAACCCGCCTGATCGTAGCCAATGTCATGCACCGCCAGGCGGGCGAGATGCGCCAGAAGCTCCTTGGTGATAGTCTCCGGCCCGCGGACTTCACCGGCCAGGATGATGCGGTTGGTGGTGACCAAGGTTTCGCAGGCCACCCGCGCATAGGGGTCGGCGGCCAGGTAAGCGTCCACCACGGTATCGGAAATCCGGTCGGCTACCTTATCCGGGTGACCTTCAGAAACAGACTCAGAGGTAAAGAGATACTCACCTTTATCGCGCATCATAAAATCCTTGGTTGAGGCGATGCGGGATGGCGGAAACTCCCCCCTGGGTCAAGACCGGCTACATGCCCAGAACTTGCTTCATATTGTACAAACCGGGTTTTTTGTCCGCCAGCCAGAGGGCGGCGCGCACCGCGCCGGTCGCGAAGGCGCGGCGGTCAAAGGCGTGGTGGGTGAGGGTGATCTGCTCGCTGCCCGCCGTGAACAGCAAGCTATGGCTGCCGACAATCTGGCCGCCGCGCAGAGTGGCAAAGCCGATTTCGCCGTCTTTGCGGGGGCCGGTGTGGCCATCCCGCCCGGAGACGATGACATCTTTGAGATCAACGCCGCGCCCGGCGGCTACCGCCCGGCCCAGCCCCAAAGCGGTGCCCGAGGGGGCATCGACCTTCTGGCGATGGTGCATTTCCAGAATTTCGGCGTCGTAGGCATTGGCGGGCAGGGCGGCAGCCATGCGCTCGGCCAAAGCGAACATAAGGTTCACGCCAGGCGAGAAATTCGGCGCTGCAATGACCGGGATTTTGGTCCCGGCGGCAGCAATGGCGGCTTCATCAGCCGCGGAAAGCCCGGTAGTGCCCAGCACCCAACTGGTGCCGGCGTGGGTGAGGGCGGTAGCGTGCGGGATCACCGTGCTGGCGTGGGTGAAGTCGATCACTAGGTCACACGCGGCGGCCAAAGCGGCAATATCCGCGAACAGGGTGGCGCCCTTGGCATCATCGCCCGGGCGGCAAACGCCCCCCACCAGAGTCGCCCCGGCGGCCACAACTTCCTCGGTCAGCATTTGGCCCATGCGGCCGGAGATCCCGGCGATTCCTATTTTCAGTGTCATAGGCGTTTTATAGGCGATATCCGGCGCGATCCCCAAACGCGACGTTTTCGTCAGGTAATGGACGAATACGGCACAGAGCGCTAAGCCGTTTGTCATCATAAATAACAAACCAGCAGCGGCGCGAATGAAAATCCTGAATGCACTCGATCAATTTTTTGGCCGCAACCATGACCGGCGGATGGAGCGGCCGCACGGTATTGCCTATTGGCTGACTGATAACCCCTCGTTTCCGGTGTCCCTCACGCTGGCGTTGCAGCATCTGGCCATCCAATCAATCTATTTTGTGGTGCCCATCGCCGCGGCCGCCAGTGTCACCAGCGACCCGGCTGAGATCACCCGGTTTTTGTGCCTGTCGATTCTCGCGGCTGCCATTTGGCAGGGTTTGCAGTTGGTTGCCCGTGGGTGGGTGGGCTCCGGCTACCCGATCCCTGGCACCCACACAGCGGCGCTGTTGAGCGCTTATGCGCTGGCTGGTCATCTCGGCTGCGGGTTCGGTGGCATTGCGGCGATGGTTTTAATTACCGGTGTGGCGGCGATATTGCTCACCTTTGCGCTGGGCCGGCTGCGGATTGTGCTGCCGAATGAAATTGCCGGGGTGGTGGTAATGCTGATTGGCGTGTCGCTCATCGGGCTGGCCGCCGTGCAGCTTGGCCTGCAGCCGGGGGGCACGCCGCGTGGCCCGCAGGCGGTGGCGGTGGTAATCGGGGCGATTATCATCATGGCGCTGGTGGCGCTCAGCAAAACCAAGGCAGCGCGGCTGGCGGTGCTGATCGGTGCGCTGGTTAGCATTTTGCCCGCCCTATGGTTGGGAGAGGGCACGCCAAACGCTGCCGCTATTTTGGCCGCCCGTCCGTGGTTCGCGCTGCCTAGCCCGTGGCTACCGGATTTTGGGGCGGTTTCAGCTGCGCCGCTGGCGGCTTATTTATTGTCGTTGGTTGCTCTGATGGCCACCGCCACCGGCAGTTTTGTGGTTTTACAGCGGGCGGCTGACGGTGGCTGGAATCGGCCCGATGCATCACCCCTGAGGCGCGGGCTGCTGGCCAACGGTATCGGTATCGCCTTCGCGGGGTTGATAGGCGGTGCGCCGCCGGGACCTGCGACGGCGGCGGTAGGGTTGTCGGTGGCCACGGGCACTTTGGCGCGGCGGGTGGTTTGGCTGGGGGTTCCGCTGCTGGTCATCGTCGCCTTGTGCCCCAAGCTGGCGGCGCTGTTTGTGCTGATGCCGGCACCGGTCAAAGCCGCCATGCTGCTGTATGTTTCGGGCTTTATCATGGCCCAGGGCTGCCAGTTGGCCACCGCCCGGTTGCTGGACACCCGCCGTACCTTGGTTGTGGCGCTTGGCCTGTCCGCCGGGGTGCTGGTGGCTGTGGCACCACTGGCGTTTCAGGCCTCGGTGCCTGCCCTCGCGTCGCCGTTGTCGTTTGGCGCGGTGATCGCCTTCCTGGTGAACTTTCTTACCCTGCCGCTGGTGGCACAGCGGGTTGAGTTAAAGTTGCCGCTCGATAGCGCCGCGGGCACCCTCGCGGATGAATGGTTCGCCAATCTGGCGGCTGGATGGGGGTTGCGGGCGCGGACCTCGGTCAATGTCAGCCATGCCTTGGATGAGTTGATCGGCTTGCTGATGATGCGGAGGGTTTTGCAATTGCAACTTGAAGCCCGCTGGGCGGAGGACCGGGTGGAGATTAATCTGGCGTGGCAGGGTGAGCCGATACCGCACGCCAGCCGCCGCGCCCGCGTGGAGGATTTGACCGGCGAGGCCGATGCCATGGAAGGTTTTGCAGTGTGGATGGCAACGCGGGAGGCAAAATCCTTCACGCAAAGTCAATCTGCCGGGACCTGCAGCGCGAAATTAGTCTTCGAGGATTGAAACGACGTACTCCGAAATTGCTTGCCTGCTGTCCCATACGAGCGCATCCTTCCCAAAACAGCACATAAATTGAGGAAACGTTATACTGTTGGAGTTTTGCAAGCACGGCAGCAATCTGGTTTTGGGCTTGGTGGTAGTGCTGATGGCCGGGATGGTGGTCAGCGGTCTTTGGCCGGTTCACCCTTGGCTGTTTTTGCTGGGCGCGGTGCTGTTTTTTACCAGCGAGTACACGTTCCACCGCTATGCGTTTCATGCGCCGCCGGCGCAACGCGTGCCGTTCATACTTAAATTGCAGCACCGGTTGCATTATGACCATCACAGCGAACCAAACCGGCTTGATTTACTGTTTCTGCCGCTGTGGTTTGTGATACCGAACCTAGCGGTCACGGGTGGCTTGGCATGGTTGATCTGGCCCTCGGCGGCCGCGGTCGGCACGTTACTGGCCGGCACTTCGGCGGCGATATTATATTATGAATGGGTGCATTTTGTTGCCCATATTCCGTACAAGCCGCGCACCGCCTGGGGCCGGTGGATCAAAAAATATCATCTCTGGCATCATTTCAAAAACGAGCGGCTGTGGTTTGGCGTGACCAACCCCAGCTTCGATTTTATCATGCGCAGCTATGAGAATGTTGCGGATGCGGCGGCCAGCGCCACCACCCGCAACCTGCACTCCTGACTCTTTAGGCGCCCTGGCCAACCGGCGGGCAATAATCAACGCTGCCCGGCACTTGCGCCACCAGATGTAAGAACGCACCGAACGGCCCCATGTTGGACATCGCTTCCCACTTCGGCCCCTGGAAGTTCAGGCGGCCAAACATCATCGCGGTCATCGGTGAGCCCATGTTCTGCCAGTTCGCGGTGGTGGCCCACATCGAATAATCCACGCCATAATCCATGGCAGCGCCCTTGATCGCGCCGCCGTAAATGCAGATGGCCTTGCCGTCCTTGAAGGCGATTTGCAGTTCAACCGGTGCGCTCTTGGTGCAGACGGAATCTGCCACTTTCAAAGTTTTGTAGCCCTTGCCACCGTCATTATGAACCCAGCCGCCCGCAAGACCGGTGGTGAGGTCAGTCGATTGATTCCATGCGTCACATAAATTATTCGCCCAGTCCGGCGACATAAACACCGGCGATGTGGAAGCGGCTAAAGCAACGTTGCTGAAAAAGAACGTTGCGGCGGTTGCCGATAAAAACACTTGCTTTAACTTCATAACTGTCTCCCTGAAAACCGCTTTTATTGTTATGGGCAAGCGGATTTTCAGGTTTAACAAGATTTCAGCGTTTGCCTATTAAGATATTCTGGTAAGTGCGCCCAGTCTGCCTTAACGCCTACATGCCGCCCGGATAATTTGGACCGCCAGCGCCTTCCGGCACCACCCAGTTGATATTCTGTGTTGGGTCTTTGATATCGCAGGTTTTGCAATGCACGCAGTTCTGCGCGTTGATCTGCAATTGTGGATTGCCGGTTTCCTCGCCGATGATTTCATACACGCCAGCCGGACAATAACGGGTTTCCGGGCTGCGATATTCATTCCAGTTCACGGCGATCGCCTTGGCTGGATCGATCAGCTGTAAATGCGCCGGCTGGTTTTCCTCATGGTTGGTGTTGGAGAGGAATACCGAGGAGAGCCGATCGAAGGTTAATTTGTTGTCGGGCTTTGGATAGGCGATGGGTGGGGCGTCCTTGGCTTTTTTCAAATGGTCGTGGTCGGTGTGGTTTTTCAGGGTCCAGGGCGATTTACCCCGGGTGATGTAAGTTTCGATCGCCGCATTCACCAGGCCGCCGTACAGGCCAAATTTCGCAAAGCCGGGACGGATGTTGCGTACGGTGTGCAACTCCGGCCACACCCAACTGGCTTTCAGCATATCGGAATAGGCCGTCACCTCTGCGGGCTTGCCGCCCGCGAAAGCCGCGGCGATGGCTTCGGCTGCCACCATGCCGGATTTCATGGCGGTGTGGGTGCCTTTGATCTTCGGCACATTCAGTGTGCCGGCTGCGCAGCCGATCAGCACGCCGCCCGGAAACGTCAGCTTCGGTAATGACTGAAAGCCGCCTTCGCTCAGGGCGCGCGCACCATAGGAGATGCGCTTGGCGCCTTCAAAATATGGCGCGATGGCCGGGTGCATCTTGAAGCGCTGCATTTCGCCGAACGGCGAGAGGAATGGATTGGTATAGTCCAGCCCTACGACAAATCCGTATGCCATCAGGTTTTCACCAAAATGATACATGAATGAGCCGCCATAGGTATCGCTCTTTAAGGGCCAGCCAATGGTATGCAGCGTCAGGCCTTTGCGGAATTTCTCCGGCTTGATCTCCCATAATTCCTTGATGCCGATGCCATAGGTTTGCGGGTCGTTATTGGCGTTCAGATCAAAGTTTCTCATCAACTGCTTGGAGAGTGAACCGCGGCAGCCTTCGGCGAAAATCGTGTAGGTGGCACGCAGCTCGATGCCGCGGGTAAAATTGCCGGTGGGCTGGCCGTCTTTGCCGATGCCCATATCGCCGGTGGCAACACCCACCACCCGGCCATCTTCGGTCAGCACTTCGGCAGCGGCAAAACCGGGGTAAATCTCCACGCCGGTTTCCTCGGCCTGCTGGCCCAGCCAGCGCACCACATTGCCGAGCGAGACAATGTAGTTGCCGTGATTATGCATTTGTGGCGGGGTGGGCATGGTGAAGGCTTTGGTTTCGGTGAGGAACATGAATTTGTCCTCCATCACCGGGGTCGAAAGCGCGATCAGCGAAGGGTCGCAATCGGGGAATAATTCCAGCAGGGCGCGCGGTTCCAACACCGCGCCGGAGAGAATATGCGCACCGACCTCGCTGCCTTTTTCGATGACGCAGACCGAAATTTCCGGATTGATCTGCTTGAGGCGGATCGCGGAGGCCAATCCGCCGGGGCCGGCACCCACCACCAGCACATCAAATTCCATGGCCTCACGGGGTTCCAAATGCTCGGACATCGTCGCTCCTTTATATGGTGTGGGCTGGCTAATGTTAACGTAAACGTAAACCCTGCGGAGGCTTGCGTAAACCCTGCTTGGCGTCCCAAATTAGTATATGGATGAATTGAGCGCATTGCGACTGCAGATGGATTGGGGCGTGGATGAAGTTCTGCTGGCAGAGCCCCAGAATCGCCTGCGGGTGACTCCTAAGGTTGCCAGCCCGGTGCCGTCGCCGCCGAGAGGGGTGCCGCTGCCGTTATCAGTACTCCCAGCTGGACCCGCAGATGCCGCCAAAATTGCAGCGAATTGCGCAAAGATTGAGGATTTACAAGAAGCTTTAGCGAATTTCACCGGCTGCGCCTTGCGTGATACTGCCACCCAACTGGTGTTTGCCGATGGTGCGGTTGAGGCGCGGGTGATGTTGATCGGCGATGCGCCGGCGGCTGAAGATGATCGTTCGGGCCGGCCATTCAGCGGGCCGCGCGGGCAGTTGCTCGACAAGATGCTGGCCAGCATTGGGTTGGACCGCAGCCTCGTGCGGATTACCAACATTGTGCCATGGCGCCCCCCCGGCGACCGCCAGCCGACCGAGGCGGAAATTGCGCTCTGTTTGCCGTTTTTACAGCGCCACATCGCTTTATTACGGCCGGATTGCTTAATATTATTGGGAGCGGTGGCGGCCAAGGCTATGTTGCCTGCGCAATACGGTCATGCTGGCATCAGCAAGCTGCGGGGGAAATGGCAAAGCATTGAAATACCTGGCGCACCAGCGCTTGTGCCGTGCCTGCCAATCTATCATCCAGCTTACTTGCTGCGCACGCCAGCGGCAAAGCGAGATTCGTGGCATGATCTTTTAGCGTTGCGGGCGTGGCTGGATTCCCAGGACTAGGTGCCGTGATCACGCAATCGTGAGTAAAATGTGCCGCCATAACCTAAGGAAACCGTTAAATTTGTCTTAATTTATAGTAAACGTCTCACGGAAAGCCCTTGCCTCTCATGGGTGGATTGTGTAGCGACATCTCACCATGCGCGGAGCCCTTCAAACGCTCTCCCGCCTGAACGCCTCTTCGGCCATGTTTGCCGCAGTCGCGCTTGTTGCCTTCAGTGCCGTCTCAGTAACGGCAGCTTCGGCAAGCCCCTCTTCTACGGGGTCAGGGTCAGGGTCGGATATTCCCCTTTCAACAGCCGGTGCTGTGTCGGATGGGAATTCTGTGGCCTATGCGGTGCCGCGTACCGCGCCAAATTCCGGTGAAGAAGTCGTCCTGCCGCAGCCGTTGCCGCCGAGCGCGGTGGCGCAATATCAGCGTATTATGGCGTTGCAGGACCAAGGCGCCTACGCCGAGGCGGACCAGATGCTCAACCGGCTCGACGATACTTCGCTGGTGGGGACCATTCTGGCCGCCCGCTATCTTTCGCCCCGCTATCACCCCAGCACCGCCGAGCTGACCAGCTGGTACAGCCAATATAGCGGCCAGCCTGCTGCGGCTGCCATCTATCAGGTTCTGGTCAAGAAACTCCGCCCTGGCACCATAACCCCGCCGCAGGCGGTGCTGCTGCCCGAGCAGACCGCCATTCCGGTCACCAGCATCAAGCCGGCACGGATGAACGATGTTCCGGCCTGGCGGAGCGCCTTCACCAAAGGGCTGGCTGATTGGCAGCGCGGCGATATCGCCGGTGCCGCACCATTATTCGAGCAGGCCGCCAACGTGACCAGCGCCTCTGATGATGACCGCGCCGCCGGGGCCTTCTGGGCCGCCCGCGCCGCGCTACGCTTGCAGCAGCCGGTGGATTACCTGAACTGGCTGCGCACTGCCGCTACGGCTACCGACAGCTTTTATGGCATCATCGCAGGCCGCCTGCTGGGCCAGGGTTTTGGCCCCACCGGGATTGCTGCGGCGCTGTCTGAAGCTGACATTACGGCTGTGGATGCGCTGCCGAACGGCCATCTGGCATTCGAACTGCTGCAAATCGGCGAGAACGATCAGGCTGATCTGGCGCTGCGGGCCTTATGGCCGGATATGCAAGTCAATCCAGGGCTGGCGCATGCGGTGATGGCCGTGGCGGCGCGTGCCGGGCTGGTGGATGTCGCCATTGCCGTCGCCGGACAAACCACGCTGGCGGACAACAGCATTGCCGGTGTCAGCCTGCCGCTGCCGGCCTTGCACCCGGCCGGCGGCTTCTCGATCGACCCGGCGCTGGTCTATGCGCTGGCCCGCACCGAGTCGGGCTTTAACGCCAACGCTGTTTCGCCCTGCGGCGCGCGCGGGCTGATGCAACTGATGCCGGTGACCGCGCATTTTGTGGCGCGTGACGAAGGCATTTCCGGCACCCTCAACGACCCTTCAGCGAATCTGGCGCTTGGCCAGGGCTATATCCGCTATCTCGGCCAACAAGCCGGAATCAACAACAACCTGCTCGCGATTCTCGCCAGCTATAATGCCGGCCCAGGGGCGGCCGCCGTCTGGTATAATGCCCTGCAGCAAGACAGCGACCCGCTGATGTTCATTGAAACCATTTCGAACGATGAAACCCGGCATTTTGTGCATCATGTGTTGGCTGATAGCTGGATTTACGCCGAGGAAATTGGCCTGAAGCCCACCAGCCTGGATGACATTGCTGAAGGAAATTTCCCGCAACTGCGTGACATGCCGAGTGCAACAGCGTCTAATTGATCCATGATCGACGAGTCGCGCACTTTCCTGCCAGTTCATATCGCTATCATCACTGTCTCTGATACCCGTGTGGCGGCGAACGACACCTCGGGCGATGCGCTGGCGGGCCGTATTCTGGCCGCGGGGCATCATCTGGCAGACCGCAAAATCATCAAGGATGATGCTGACCTTCTTGAAACTCAGTTGCGTATCTGGATGGCTGACCCGGCGATTGACGTGGTGATCACCACCGGCGGCACCGGCGTGACCGGCCGCGACGTGACCCCTGAAGCCTTCAGCCGTGTGCTGGATAAAACCATCGAGGGGTTTGGCGAATTATTCCGGATGTTGAGCTACCAGAAAATCGGCACTTCAACCATCCAGTCGCGCGCCCTCGGCGGCGTGGCGGGCGGCACCTATATGTTCGCACTGCCTGGCAGCACCGGGGCGGTAAAGGACGGCTGGGACGATATTTTGAAGTTCCAACTGGATTCCAGGCACCGGCCTTGCAATCTGGTGGAGCTGATGCCGCGGCTATTGGAGCATCTGAAATAGCTTAAGCGTCGCGGGCCACCATGAAGGCGCTGTCGTCGATCTCCAGTGTCGAGGTTGAGCGCAGGTCAATCGCCTCATGGCCGCTGATATACTCGTCCGCCAGCATCGTCAGGCACGCCACCTCGTCCTCATTGACCGGGGTGAAGCCGGTAAAGCCGATATCCTGCAATAGCATCTGCCCACGCGGTTCCTCGTCCATCCGGCAGAGCACCTCGGTGAGGCGCACCTGCAACGGCAACAGGCGGGGGCCGATACAAAAAGCGTGAAAGGCGAAGGCGTCATCGGATTTGTCGATGATGCGCAGCCGGTCACGGATCAGGCTGCTGGCGCCGGCGTAGATTTCATCGAACAAAAATCCGATATCGGCTTGCTTTTGCAGCACCGCTTTCAATACGCCCTGGTAACTGCCGGTGAAGACAAACTCCAGCCGCGCCCGGTCGATCTCAGCCTTATCGAGCAGGAACAGCCCCACCATATGAATGAGCGTGCCGGGGTGCGCCGAGGCGATCCGGATGCGTTCCGGCAAATCAGCCACTGTCTCGATGGCGTTGGCGGCGGTGGTGCAGAGATACACCTCATCGTAATGGTCGCGTGGTTTGGCGATGGGAATGAAATCCAGCTTTTGGGTATATTGCACCCAGTCAAACGGATTGGCGTAAACCAGGTCATATTCATTTGAGAGCACAGCAGCCCGGCAATCATCGAAGCTGTCATGCGGCGCAAACCGCATCGCCACCCCAAGCTGGCGTTGCAGATAGGTGTTCATTAAAAACCAGCCGGGCAGATTCTTGCCGGAGTAATTCGGATCAACTGTAAAGTTTAATTTAGCTCCGCTGCCGGTTTGAGAATCTGACATGACACCGCTTCCTCAGATATTAAAATCAACAGGAATCTTGCCTAGAATTTGCAGATGCATGTTGAACGGCGCCATGTATTTCATGGCCGTCATCATCGAGCCTTTGAACTTTAGCCGCCTCGTCATGAGAGCGGCCTTGCCGCTGACCTCGCCGGAGAGGATTTTTTTCCAGTTGTCGAGGCTGGCCCACATGATGAAGTCGCGGGCTAGTCCGTCCGATGGCCCGGCGTAAACGACTTTGCCGGCCTGGCAGACCAGCATGACATGCGTAACTTCCGGCCTGTCCTCGATATAATATTCCCATGAGGCATTGAAATTTTTCAAATCCTTTTGGATTTCAGGGTTCGCATCCCATTGGGCGCCCACCAACTGAATCCACTCCGCGCTCATAAACTTCGCTGTCATTTTTTAAGCCTCTGGACCGTTGTTTTTTAGTTTTTGTCAGAAAACTCGATGTGATTTGACTTCGATCATCCCGGACCTATGTCAGGGCCTTATGCAACGCTGGCTCAGTGCAGGAGTGTTGCCACCGCCTGGGCCGTATATTTTGCATTCAGGAACAGCAGCCCCAGTTTTACGGTCTTGTTGGCGATCACGCAGAGCACCGCGTCGCTGCCAGCATGCACGATGAGGATATGCCCATGCGAGCCGCTGACCAGCACCTGTTCCAACTGGCCACAGGCCAGTTCGGCAGCGGTACGATCACCCAATGAGAGCATGGCTGCCACCATGGCCGCAACACGGTCCTCATCCATTGCGCCCGGTAAGGCCGAGGCCAGGATCAACCCATCAGTCGAAATGAGCGCCGAAGCCTCGATACTGGCGGAGCCGTTGTTAAGGTCTGTTAGCACGGTTTTTATTTCGTTTTCACGCAAGGCTGCCTCCCCTAAGCGAGCTATCAACTTAGGATTAGAATGTTTTTACATTTTCGCAATAGGATTATCGTAACTTACGTCAATTGCTTAACTATCTGCACAAGGCATAAGCTTCGCAAAACTCACTTCAGCTTGTGCAAATTTTGAGCGTAATTCAAGGAAATTATTCAAATCGTCAATTGTTGCAGCGATATGATTTTTCGCGCGTATCTGGACAGATCTAACGTTAAGGTCAATGATATCGTTACGGGGTTAAAAGCTTGAAGGATGCTCCCATGATCACACCACAGCGGGACAATGCCACTGGCATCGTGACGATTGATAATGAACCCGTTATCTTTCACTGCAATCATTATAACCGGGTTCTACAGTTGGTGGTGGAAGATTGCCACTACATCAAGCGAGAGCCGATCCTTATCAATTCCGCTGCAGAAGTCAGCTTCCGCCAAATGCGAGCGCATTTTGACGCCAACCCGGGCATGAACCGTGCAGCATGCCTTGCCTATGCGGAAGAATTTTACCGGTTTTGCGGATTTGGAAATTTGCCGATTGCCGCTATTCCGCCGTTGCCGCCCGAGGGGGTAGTTATCGAGGAGGCATTCTCTCATTACGGCTGCGCCCTGCGCCTGAATTATGGCAAACGCCGCTGGGCCGGCGATTATTTCGATCTAGGATTTGCCGTCGGTGTGCTTGCCGCGGTGGATGGCATCGCCGTCACCGGACAGATAGATCAGGCGCAGTCAATTTCCATGGGGGCCCACAACAGCCGCTTTCACATTGCTCCTGCCACCGAGGGGCGATTCCTGCTTGATACCCCGCCGATCGTGCCGGTGACGCTGCCACCGCGCGCGGATCAGGTGCCGGTCCGCACGGTTGGCCTGCATATCGATGAATCGGCGATCATCGCGGCGGTCGGCACGTTGCCGCTGGCGGGTGATGAAAACGGTATGATCCCGGCATTTGGCGTGTTCCTCACCCGCCATTATGCCGATTATTATAACCTCGTTTCGTTCCGTTATGAGCGGGCGCTGGCCGAGGCTCTGAAAACCCATAAATATCTCAGCGATGTTTTATGGTTCGAATACCCCGCGCTGTTTTATTACAAGGATAAATTCAGCCATCTCAAGGGCATGGAACTGGCCAGCACGCTGTTGATCGAAGCCGGCCATATCTGCGGCTTCAACACCATGGGCGGGATCATGCGTTCGGACCCCTGGTATCAGCTGATCGTGCCGCAATTGCGCACCAAGGAAGATTGGATATCGGGGGTGGTCGCCTGCATCAACGCGCTGGGGTGGGGTGTGTGGCGCATTCATGAGATTATCCCTAACGAACGGCTGGTGCTGCGGGCCTGGCACCCTTACGAATCTCTCGGCCATCTGCGGCTGTTCGGTAAAGCCGACCATCCGATTGATTACTTGCTCACCGGCATCGGCGGCTCATTGATGAATTTGCTTTACAGCGCCGATATCACCACCAAGCCGGACCTCACACTGGATTTTTATTATAAGGTCAACCGTTCGAAATCGGGCTTCTGGGGCCGCCAGACCGCCTGCGTGGCGATGGGCGATGCCTATTCGGAAGTGGTGGTTGAACGCAACGTTTTGTAGGCACTAAAAGGGGGCCTTTAAGCCCCCTTTTAGTTTAGGCGCGGTGCAGAATGCTCCGCCCGGCATAGCGGGCCGAGGGGCCGAGGTCGGCTTCAATCCGCATCAGTTGGTTATACTTCGCGGTACGGTCGCTGCGGGCGAGCGAGCCGGTTTTGATCTGACCGCAATTGGTGGCAACGGCGAGGTCAGCGATGGTGGAATCTTCGGTCTCGCCGGAGCGATGCGACATGACGGTGGTAAACCCGGCGCGGTGGGCGATTTCCACGGCGTCCAGCGTTTCCGAGAGCGTGCCGATCTGGTTGACCTTCACCAGAATCGAGTTGGCGGTGCCGGCGGCAATGCCGCGGCGCAGACGCTCGGGGTTTGTCACAAATAAATCATCGCCGACCAATTGCAGCTTCTTGCCCAGCACGCTGGTTAGGTGCTTCCAGCCTTCCCAGTCATCTTCGGCGCAGGCATCCTCGATCGAGGCGATGGGGTAACGCGCCGCCAAATCTTCAAGGTACTTCACCATTCCGGCAGCGTCGAACTTCTTGCCTTCGCCTTCGAGGTTATAAACGCCGTCATGATAAAACTCGGTGGAGGCGCAATCGAGCGCGAACACCACATCCTCGCCCGGCTTGTAACCGGCCCGCTCACAGGCCTTGGCGATAAACCCAAGCGCCTCGTCAGCCGATTTCAAGTTCGGTGCAAACCCGCCCTCATCACCCACATTGGTATTGTGCCCAGCTTCATGCAGCGCCTTTTTCAGCGTGGCGAAAATCTCAGCACCCACCCGTACCGCTTCACGGATGCTGCCCACGCCCACCGGCTGGATCATGAATTCCTGAATGTCGATGGGATTATCAGCATGCTTGCCGCCATTCACGATGTTCATCATCGGCACCGGCAAGGTCCGCGCAAACACGCCGCCCACATACCGGTATAACGGCAAACCCAAATCCTCAGCCGCCGCCTTCGCTACCGCCAAGCTAACACCCAAAATTGCGTTTGCGCCCAAGCGTGACTTGTTCGGCGTGCCATCGAGATCAATCATGATCTCGTCAATCGCCACCTGCTCAGACGCATCAATCCCGCCAATGGCTTCGAAAATCTCGCCGGTCGCGGCCAAAATGGCAGCCTGCACGCCTTTGCCGCCATAACGGCCCTTATCGCCATCCCGCAGTTCAACCGCCTCATGCGCCCCCGTCGAAGCCCCCGACGGCACCGCCGCCCGGCCCATCGCGCCACTCTCCAGCACAACATCAACCTCGATCGTCGGGTTCCCCCGGCTATCCAAAATCTCACGCGCTACAATGTCAGCAATCTCGGCCATAGGAACCTCCGGGGTAATGTCGCCCCGGCGATAAACCACGCGGGTTCGGGGAGCAAGGCCAGGGGCGCTGCCCCTGGACCCCGCTAAGGGCACAGCCCTTAGAACCATTTAAGGGTCAGAAAAGGGGACCGCCCTCTGGCGTTGAAACACCTCGGTGTGGTCCCCTTTTCTGACCCTTCACTAACGGATTCCAAAGGCTCAGCCTTTGGCGGGGGTGCAGGGGGCAGAGCCCCCTGGCCTTACTTCCTAAACCGCATCGGGTTGATGGCCGGGATGATAACCCCGGCAGGTCCTGGGTCGCGGTTGGCGACCATGGCGGCGGTGAGTTGACCGGCGGCGGGGGCGGTTTGGATGCCGTAGCCGCCTTGGCCGACGCACCAGAAGAAGCCGGGGGCGGCGGTGTCGAACCCGAAGGCGAGGTTGCGGTCGGCGGAGAAGGTGCGAAGACCGGCCCAGGAATGTTCGACGCGGCGGACTTCGATGGCAAGGGCCTGTTGCATGCGGTCGATACCGATGGCGACGTCGAGTTCGTCGGGTTGCACATCATGCGGGTGCATCGGGGTTTCGTCGCAGGGGGTGACCATCAGCTTGGAACGGGCTTCCGGGCGGATGTACCAACTGTGGTCGGCGGCCTGCATGAGGGGCCAGGCGGCGACATCATAGGGGGTTGGGTCGATGATGGCGGCGGTGCGGCGGCAGGGGACGAGGCCGATGGGGGGCAGGCCGGCGATTTGCGCGACCTCATCGCCCCAGGCGCCGGCGGCGTTGACCACGATGGGGGCGGTGACGGTGGTGCCGCCGGTGGTTTCCACGTGCCAGTTGCCGGATTGGCGGGTGATTTTACCGGCGCGGCTGCGAAGCATGAGCTGGCCGCCGTTCTGGCGGGCGCGGCGCAGGTAGCCTTGGTGGAGGGCGGCGACATCCATGTCGAACGAGGTGTCTTCAAATCCGGCACGGACAGCGTAGCCCTCGATATAGGCGGGGACCTTTGATTTCACTTCTGAGAGCGGGATTTCGGTGATGCCGAGGTCCTGGCCGATCAAGGCGTCGAGGAACGGGGTTTGGTCTTCCGGGGCGAGATAGATGATCTGGCGGGGCGTGCCGAGCGGGACGGGCGAGATATCGGGCGGCGGGTTAAGGTAGAAATCGCGCGAAAGGCCGGTGAGTATGCGGACTTCGTGTGGGCCGTAATTATGGATCCATATGGCAGCCGAGCGGCCGGTGGTGTGGTAGCCGGCTTGTTCCTCGGCTTCCACCAGGCCGACTTTGTGGGTGGTGCTCAGCGCCGCGGCGGTGGTGGCGCCGACCATGCCGGCACCGATGATCAGCACGTCAAAATGAGTGGGCATTACAGCAAAAACTCCTGCAAGGCGGCGATGACGGCCTGGGGCTGGTCGGCATGCAGCCAGTGGGCGGCGTTTTCGATGGTTTTGATGGTGGCGTGAGGAAACAGCGCCATGATTTTCTCCTGCGAGGCGGCCCGCACATAATCCGAGTTGCCGCCGCGCAGGAACAGCGCCGGGTTGGGGAAGGCAGCGCCGGGCGGTTCTTGCCATTTCAGCATTTCCGGCATGGCAGCACGGATTTCGTTCAAGCCCACCCGCCAGCGCGGCTGCCCGCCCAGGATGAGGTTATTGAGCAGGAAGGCGCGGTAGGTGGCGTCCGGGATGGCGGCGGCCAGTGCGGCGTCAGCGGCGCTGCGGGTGAGTGATGGGGTGAGCGGTAGTTGCTGCATGGCGGCGGCGTAAGCGTCGTAACCATGCTGGTAGGTGACGGGTGCGATGTCCATCACCACCAGTTTGTTGACCAGCGTGGGATCGGCGAGGGCGACATGCATGGCGATTTTGCCGCCCATCGAGTGGCCCACCAGTGCGGCAGCGGTGATTCCGAGGGCGGCAATGGTCTCGGCCACATCATGCGCCATGATTGGGTAGCTCATCGCGGCGTTATGCGGGCTATCGCCATGGTTGCGTAAATCCAGCGAGATGACCCTGGCATGCGGAGCCAGGCCGCGCGCGATCACGCCAAGATTTTTAGCGGTGCCGAACAGCCCGTGCAGCAAAATAACGGACGGGCCGGCACCCTGTTCGATGGAGTTGAGAATCATTTGGCCGTAACATCGGCGTATGAATCAAAATGCTCAAGACCTTGCGAAATTTATCTCCCGCCAGCAGCAAAAGCGGCATCTGGCGGCGGTGTGGGCTGAACTGGCGGGGGTGCGTGCTGGTATGATCGTGCTCGATATCGGCAGTGGCCCTGGTGTGCTGGCTGAGGAATATGCCAAGATTGTTGGCCAGGGCGGGCTCGTTTATGCGCTGGACCCAAAAATCGCGCCGTCCTCGATGCCTGATAATCTGGTGTTTCTGCGGCAGGATGCAGCGCATCCGATAAATTTACCCGCCCCGCCGGATGTGATTTTCGTCACGGATGTTTTGCATCACGCGCCGGACCCGGCGGCGATACTGGCGAATTTGCGCGAGGTTTGCGGTCCCCCAACGCGGGTGCTGATCGCGGAATATGACCCGGCGCAGCCTGGGCTGGTGGGGGCAAAACAAGGCCGGCGAATGGCCAGGCAGGCCTTATTGTCGCTGCTGGATGCAGCGGGATTCAGCCATGGCGGGGTGTTTGGCACCGCCGATGAACATTATGCGGTCGTCGCGGCGCGTCCATGAATTTTTGGGCGGCGGCGTTCGCCGCATTGGGACTCGCCTGCGCTTTCGGTGCCGCTTTGCGGTTGCCGGTGCTGGCGGTGGTGCTGTGGGTGCTGTTTTTGGAAACCTCGCCCGATATCTGGCTGACCGGGTTGATCGGCGGGTACGAGACTATTATCGGCGCCATGAAAGGCATCGGGATGGCGTTGGCGCTGGCTTTGGCGCTGCGCGGCGGGGTGAAGCCGGACCGCTATAATCCGGGCTTTGCGTTCGGGGCGATGTTCATCACCGGGCTGGCGCATGGGCTGTATCCGGGGCTGACGCTGCTTTCGAGTTTGCGGTCCTTGGTGGGGTCGGCGGCGCCGTTTGCATTTGGGTTTATCAAACCGCCGCTGGCCTGGAGCCGGGCGGTGATCCGCACCGTGATCGTAGCGCCATTTTGCACCTTGCTGTTTGGCGCGGCGCTGCAGCTGGCGGGGGTGCATGCGATGTATGACCTCGAACAGGGGGCGCTGCGGCTGGGGGCCTCGGGCGAGCCAGCGTTTCTGGCGGGGTTTGCCTTGATCGGCATCTATGCCGGGCTGGTGGAGCTTTCGGCGGGTGTACGGCGGGTTGAAATGATGTGGTTGCTGGTGAATTTTGCCATTTTATTCGCAACCGGCGCCCGGGTGCCGCTGGTGCTGGCGGTGCTGGTGATGTTCAGCGCGGTTTTGCAGCCCTCTTCACCGTTTACCGCCATGGGTAAAATCATGTTTCTGGCCGCCTTTGGCGCATTGGCCAGTCTGGCGTTGATATTTGCCAATGCGCTCTCCTTCATCAGGGTGTTTGACTTGGTGCAGCTTGGCGAGGCGGGCAACCTCTCACACCGCGATCTGGTCTGGCCATATTTCGAGACCGCCATCGCTAATTCACCTTGGGTCGGCTGGGGGATGGGGGCTGGCAAATTCGTGCTGCCGGTGACTTCGGTGTTGAGCGCCAGCATCGGCACCAATGCCGCGCATAATGAATATTTGCGGATTGGCGCGGAAGGCGGGTTTATCGGGCTGGCTTTGCTGGTGGTTTTCATCGGCCTTTGGGCGTGGCGCGGCAGCCGGTTTTTACCCCCCGCGCAACGTGGTTTATTGCGACTGATTTGCATTGCTTTTGCACTTCATGCAGCAACAGATAATGTTTTAATTGCAACAACAAGCAGCATTTTCTTCGTTTGGGTCAGCGCCCTCTTCGCAACGCGATTACAAGCGCCTAAAGGGGAGGCATGATCCTCCGCCGCAGCTTCCTTTCGCTCCCGCTTCTTGGCCTCACCCCAGCCTTTGCCGACGCCGATGCACCACCGCCGCTTGCCATGGTGATGAATTCCGGTGAGGCGACGGTGAGTGTCATCGATATGACCACCCGCCAGGTGATCAAAACTCTGCCCACCTATCGCGAGCCTAGCCATTGGGTGCTGACCCCTGACCGCAGCAAACTTTATATCTGCGACGCCAGCGGCAACGCTTTGTTTATTGTCGACCCGATTACTGCCGAGCCGCTGGGCCACATGACCATCGCGGACCCGTATCAGCTTGGCTACACGCCGAACCAGAAATATCTCGTCGTCAATGCGTTGCGCATTAATCATGTTGATATTTATGATGGCGTGACCTTGAAACTTGTGAAGCGCTTCTCGCCCGGCAAAATGCCCAGCCATCTGGATTTCTCACCGGACAGCAAATGGAGTTTTCATTCTCTGCAAGGCAGCGATGAGCTGGTGTCGTACGACCTGACGAACATGACCACCCGCTGGAAGGTGAAAATCGGCTCCACGCCGGCCGGCGTGCTGTGGCATGAAGGCAAAATTCTGGTGTGCATCATGGGCGCCAACGGCATCATCGAAATGGACCCGATGAGCGGTGAAATTCTGCGCCATGTGGCGACCGGCGAAGGGGCGCATAATATCTTCATCACCGAGGATAAATCGACGATTTATGTCTCCAACCGGGTCGGCAGCACGCTGACCGCACTTGACCCCGCCACCCTGACCGTGCGCCGCAATTACAGCATTCCCGGCGGGCCGGATGATCTGGGCGAGGCGCCTGACGGCAAATTATGGATTGCGCTGCGTTTTGCTGAAGCGGTGGCGGTGCTTGACCCGGTGAGCGGGGATTTCACCAAGATTGATGTCGGCCGCTCTCCGCATGGCATTTTCCTTAACACCGAAATGCGCAAAGCCGGTAAGCTGACAGCGGAGACACTGTAAAAATGTTCATCGACCGCTTCTTCAGCATCATCGCCGGCGATATCGACCAGTGGCTGATTTTGCCAGTGCTGTATCAGTTTGGGTGGATGGAGTGGGAAGAACTCTCATTCGATTGGGCGTTGATCTGCGTTTACGGCATGTTCGCGGTCATCGTCACTTACGCGGTGTGCTGGCCGCTGGAGGCGCTGTTTCCGGTGGAGCGCTGGGCCTCGCGCAAGGCGGTGGGGGTGGATGTGCTCTACACCATTCTCAACCGGGTGGGCGTTATACCCATTGTCAGCTTTTTGCTGTTCTACCAGTTGCAGGTGGTGTTTACCGGAACATTGGTGGACTGGGGGTTTGTGCCGCCGGATTTGGAAATGTGGATACCGGCCTTATTCGGGCACCCGGTGATTACGTTTTTCATCTACGCGCTGATCCTGGATTTTGCCGATTATTGGCGGCACCGCCTCAGCCATACCTTCCGGGCCTGGTATGCGCTGCACGCGCTGCACCATGCCCAGCGGCAGATGAGTTTCTGGTCTGATGACCGCAATCATATCCTCGATGACCTGATCTCGTTCGTCTGGTTCTTCGTGATTGGCCTCGCCATCGGCATTCCGCCGCTGCAATTCCCGCTGCTGATTTTGCTGCTGCGCTTCATTGAGAGCCTCTCGCACGCCAATATCCGCCTCTCCTTCGGCTGGCTGGGCGAACGGTTGCTGGTCTCGCCTCGCTTTCATAGGCTGCACCACGCGCTGAAGGCCGCCGGCAGGCAATCCTGCAACTATGGTGGGGTATTCCCTTATTGGGACATGATGTTCGGTACGGCTGACTTCTCAGATTTGTATCTGCCCACCGGCGATGCGCGGGCGCCTGAGGCCCTGGCGACCGGCGGCTACCTGGCCCAGCAATGGACCGGGGCGAAGATGTTCCTCACCGCCCTTGGCAGAGGCTTCGCGGGCTAATACAAGCCTCGTTCATGAGCAAAGACATCAAAAAAGTCGTGTTGGCCTACTCGGGCGGGCTCGATACCTCCGTCATTCTGCGTTGGCTGCAGAATACCTATAACTGCGAAGTCGTGACCTTCACGGCGGATTTGGGCCAGGGCGAGGAGCTGGAGCCGGCCCGCAAGAAGGCCGAGATGTTCGGCATCCGCCAAATTTTCATCGAGGATTTGCGCGAGACCTTCGTGAAGGATTTCGTCTTCCCGATGTTCCGGGCCAATGCGCTGTATGAGGGCCAGTATCTGCTGGGTACCTCGATCGCCCGGCCGTTGATCGCCCAGCGGCAGATTGAGATTGCCGAGATGGTGGGGGCCGATGCCGTAGCGCACGGTGCGACCGGCAAGGGTAACGACCAGGTGCGGTTTGAGCTGGGTTATTACGCGCTGAACCCGAATATTAAGG
This sequence comes from Acidocella sp., assembly GCA_031291755.1. GTDB lineage: Bacteria > Pseudomonadota > Alphaproteobacteria > Acetobacterales > Acetobacteraceae > Acidocella. The sequence continues at coordinate 28,625 of JARLIK010000002.1, forward strand.
TGATCGCGCCGTGGCGGGAGTGGGAACTGACCTCGCGCACCAAGCTGCTGGAATATGCCGAGGCGCACCAGATACCCGTGACCAAGGATAAACGCGGCGAGGCGCCGTTCTCAGTGGATGCGAATTTGCTGCATTCATCATCCGAGGGCAAAATTCTGGAAGACCCCGCGCTGGAGCCGGAAGAAATTGTTTACCAGCGCACCATTTCGCCGGAAGCGGCACCGGATAAAGCCACCATCATCAGCGTGGAGTTTTATCAGGGTGATGCGGTGGGGATTAATGGCGAGTCACTCTCACCGGCCACCATTCTCACCAAACTGAACGAGTACGGCAAAGCCAACGGCATTGGCCGGTTGGATTTGGTGGAAAACCGCTTCGTGGGCATGAAGTCCCGCGGCGTGTACGAAACCCCAGGCGGCACGATTTTGCTGGCAGCACATCGTGGAATTGAGAGCATTACGCTGGACCGTGAAGCTGGGCATTTGAAGGACAGCATCATGCCCCGCTATGCGGAGCTGATTTATAACGGCTTCTGGTTCTCGCCCGAGCGACGGATGCTGCAGGCGCTGATCGATACCAGCCAGCACTCGGTGACGGGTACCGTGCGGTTGAAACTGTATAAGGGCAACGTGACGGTGATTGGGCGGGAAAGCCCGCACTCGCTGTATTCAACCCGGATGGTGACGTTTGAGGATGATGCCGGTGCCTATAACCAGCAGGACGCGGCAGGGTTTATTAAATTGAACTCGCTGCGGCTACGGCTAGGTGCGGCGATCGGGCGGCGCGGCGGGAGTCTGTAGGACCCCCGCCGGAGGCAGCTGTCGTTTAAGGAGCTGTCCCCAGTAATGCCGACAGCGACAACCCGGGTTTCTTGAGATTGCTTGCGACAGAGTCGGTCTCGGTTCTGACGCTGGCATTGTAATCATCAGGCGGCATGCCGGCGGGAAGATGCTGGGTGAGTACAAAATCCGGGCGGGGTTGCGTGTCGATATACAAGGCCACGTCAAAAGCGTCCTTGTCGCTTAGGTGGGCATTGCCCAGCGGCATGTTGCCTTTCACCCATTCCGCGAGCTTGGGCACATTGGCCAGACCCGCGCCGGCATTATAGCTGTTCGGGCCCCACACCGGCGGGAAGGTGCCTGGTATGCCCGCCCCTTGTGCGCCATGGCAGGCGGCGCAATCGGTTTTGTAAACCGCGGTGCCGGCTACAACATCAGCGTGGGTGGCAGCCTTGAGCATTGCGGGGAAAGGGCTTGGCTCAGCGGCAGACGCTGGGGCTAATATCGCCTTGCCCTGGTCGAGCCAACTGATATAGGCGGTCATGTCGACAACCAGCTTGCTATCGGTGCTCGGGCGCATGCCGTTCATGCTGCGCATGAAGCAGTTGGCAATCCGGTCCTCAAGGGTGATCACAGCGCCCTCGCGCGGGGAGAAGGAGGGGAATTTGGTGGCGGTTTTAAGCAAATTGCCTGGATGATCGTTGTTGCCGCCGTCAGTGTGGCAACTGTTGCACGTCAACCCATTGCCAACATTACCTTTGGACTCAGGGTCGGTAGTGGTGTTCATGATGGTGTCGTAGCCGCGTTGAACCGACTGTCCAAACGGCCCCGGCGGTAAATTTTGTAGCGGCGTGGCGCTGGCATGCGCCGAACCCGCAACAACAGTTAGTGCGATTACTGTAACTATAAAATTTTTCATGTGGCCTCCGTTGCGCTTTTATTCCCTTTCGCTCGTCAAAACAAGAAAGCTTTCTAAAATTGCTGTGCAATTCAGAATTATTTGCATTTACATTAATTTATCATGGACCAATTCCTGCCAGCCAGATGAGCGTACCTTCATGGTCCCTCCTGGCTTTGCAGTATCGGAATTTGGTGCATTCCGTCGTAAAACGATCAGTAATGACGGATAGATAGGTAGGGCGGATAAGCGTAGCGACGCAATCCATCTTTTGCGGTCTAGGTGAGGAAGATGGATTGCCACGGCCGCGTTGCGGCCTCGTAATGACGGTTAGGTGTGGATATGGCCGTGGTCGTGGAAATGCGCTCTGGCCTCCACCGGGTCGGGCATCGCGGCTTCGCGGGCCAGGGCGATGATGATCAGGCTGAACACCACCAGCAATACCGAAGGTACCCAGCCGGTGCCGCCGAACACCGTGATCGCCCACAGCCCGCCGAAGTATGGCGCGAACCACCAGGCGCCGCGCCATTCGAGGTGGGCAAGTGTGCGGCGGGTCGCAAACTGGTAGGCGCAGTATATAACAAACGCGATGCCCAGCCCGCCAAACAAGTGATTGGCCACACTCGCCCCCGCCCAGAACACCACGAAATTTGCCACCATGAACGCCAGCGTTGCGAACACCGGCGCGTAGGCCAGCCGGAAGGGCCGTGGAAATTCCACTTCGGGCAAGATTTTACGGAATGATATCAGCACCAGCGGTCCCACCCCGTAGGCCAGCACGCCGATGGAGGAGAGATACGTTACCAGCAGTCGCCATGAGGGCAGTGGGGCCAGAAACAACAGCCCCACCACAAAGCTGAGAACCAGGCTGCTCACCGGCACCCCGGCGCGGGAGAGCGTGGCAAAATGCCGGGTGAGGTAGCCTTCCTGCGCGCTGGCGTAGATCACCCGCGCCGCCGTGGTGCTGTAAATAATGCCGGTGCCGGCGGGGGAGATGGCAGCGTCTGCGTACAGAAGCACCGCCAGCCAACTTAGCCCCAGCAGGCTGGCCAGCCCGGCAAACGGCCCCGAAATACCGGGGAAGTTAACGTGGCTCCAGCCGTGGGCGAGGTCGGCGGGGTCGAGGGCGCCGATGAAAGCTACTTGCAGCCCAGCATATAGCAACACGCAAAATAACACCGAGCCGACGATGGCGAAGGGCAGGTTATGCTTGGGGTCAGATGATTCACCCGCCAGCTCAATGGCCTGACGGAAACCCAGATAGGTGAAGATAATCCCGGCCCCCGAAACCGCGCCGAACATCCCGTTCACCCCGGCGGGGGCAAAGCCGAATTGGGTGAAGTTAGCGGCGCGGAAATGCACCAGCATCAGCGCCACTACGGTGAGGGCAGGCACCGCCAGCTTCCACCAGGTAATGGCGTTATTCACCGCCAGCACCAGCCGGATGGCCAGCAGATTGATGACGATGAACAGCGCCATCAACGCCGCCGCCGCCGCCATGCCGGGCAAAGTGAGCACCCCGGTCTCGGGCACCACCAGGCCGGGCAGGTAGTTATTGGTATAGGACACCACCGCCACCGCCTCGACAGGCGCCACCGACACATAGGCCAGAAAATTAACCCAGCTCATGATTTGGGCGGCCAGATGGCCATGGCAGAGTTTGGGAAACACGATCACGGCGCCGGGTTTGGGGAACATGGTGGTGAGTTCGGCATACACGAACGCCAGCAGCAACACTGCCGCCCCACCGATGAACCAGGAGATGATGGAAGCCGGCCCGGCTATTTTGGCGGCGTTCATGGCGCTGAACAGCCAGCCCGAGCCGATCATGCCGCCTAAGCTGGCAAATAGCAGCCCAAACTTGCCGGCGTCCCGTCGTAACCCGCTTGTCGGCAATGCCCCGCTCCTGTTCAATATATGTTTGACGTCAGCGCATGAGCGCTTACATCAGATAGTGATTAAGGAGCCCAAATTTGATGCGCGATTCAGGACAAGCCTATCTGCCCGAAGGTATGGGGGGCAGCGCCGAAATACCAGCCTGGGATTTGAGCGACCTTTACGCATCCGCCACCGACCCGTGCATCACCACCGATCTGGCCACGATTGAGCACGAGGCCGAGGCGTTCGAGGCGCGCTACAAGGGGAACATTGCCACCCTTTCAGGCGCTGAACTGGGTGCCGCGATTGCCGCTTACGAGCATATCGAGGAACGACTGGGCCGGGTGCTCTCGTACGCGCAACTGCTGTTTGCCGCCGATTCCACCGACCCCGCTTGCGGTAAATTTTACCAGACAATGAGCGAGCGCGGCACCACCATCAACACATTTTTGCTGTTCTTCACGCTTGAGATCAACCGCATTGCCGAGATCGATCTGGCAGTGAAATTGCAGGACCCAGCGCTGGCGCATTACGCTTCATGGCTGCGGGATTTGCGAGTGTTTCTGCCGCATCAGCTTTCCGATGAGCTTGAGAAAATACTGCTCGAAAAGGACATGACGGGTCATTCCGCCTGGAGCCGGCTGTTTGATGAAACCACCGCGGGCATGCGGATTGCTCTGCGCGGTGAAGACCTCACATTGTCGGCGGTGTTAAACAAACTTTCCGATCCCTCACGCGAAATTCGTGAAGCTGCCGGCAAGGCGATTGGCGAGGCGATTGGAAAGCAGGAGAAGTTATTTTCCCTCATCACCAACACGCTCGCCAAAGATAAAGAGATCGACGATAAATGGCGGCATTATCCAAAGCCTTCGAGTTATCGTAACCGCTCGAACATGGTGGAGGATGAGGTGGTGGATGCGCTGTCCGCTGCCGTGGTGTCCTCGTATGGTAAGCTGTCGCATCGCTATTACGCCATGAAGGCCAAGTGGCTGGGGCTGGAGAAGCTCGAATATTGGGATCGTAATGCACCGTTGCCGGATGATGGCGACAAGGTAATTTCATGGCCGGAAGCCAAAGCCTATGTGCTGGATGCATACGGCGCCTTTACGCCGGAACTGGCCGCCACAGCCAGGCCGTTTTTCGAGAAGAACTGGATTGATGCGGCGTTACGTCCGGGCAAATCCGGTGGGGCATTTGCGCACCCTACTGTGCCGTCGGCGCATCCGTTTGTGCTGATGAATTTCCATGGCCGCACGCGCGATGTGATGACGCTGGCGCATGAGTTGGGGCATGGCGTGCATCAGGTGCTGGCGGCGAAGCAGGGCTATTTAATGTCCGGCACGCCGTTAACATTGGCTGAAACCGCCAGCGTGTTTGGCGAGATGCTGACGTTCAGATCACTTCTCGATAATGAGACCGATCCGCGCCGGAGAAAAATAATGCTGGCGCAAAAGGTTGAGGACATGCTGAACACGGTGGTCCGGCAGATTGCGTTTTATCAGTTCGAGAAAAAAATCCACGATGAGCGCCGGCACGGCGAAATTCTGCCCGAGCGCATTGGTGAAATCTGGCTGGAAGTGCAGACCGAAAGCCTGGGCCCAGCCTTCAACTTCACCGAAGAGTACCGGATGTTCTGGGCCTATGTGCCGCATTTCATTCACTCACCGTTTTATGTGTATGCTTATGCGTTTGGTGATTGTTTGGTGAACGCGCTGTATGCCGTTTACACCGAGCAAAAAACTGCCGGGAAGGCCGCTGAATTCACCGGAAAATATCTCACCATGTTGCGGGCCGGTGGTACGTTGCGCCACCAGGAGCTGCTGGCACCGTTCGGGCTGGACGCCACTGAACCGGAGTTCTGGCAGAAGGGCCTGGATGTGATTTCAGGGTTTATTGACGAGTTGGCAGCGTAATATGGTTGATCGTGATGGCGGGAGTATGTTTGGTGAAATCCGCCGTCTGGCGCGCACCTCGGGCGCGGTAGGTGGAATCGCGGCACGGATTACCGGCGAGCGCGTGTTTGGGATCAAAACCAATCAAGCCAAGCACGCCGAGGATTTGAAGGCGATTCTGGGAGGGCTAAAAGGCCCGATGATGAAGGTGGCGCAGTTCCTCTCCACCATCCCAGACGCATTGCCGCCGGAATATGCCGCACAGTTGGCGGAATTGCAGGCTAATGCGCCGCCGATGGGCTGGGCGTTTGTGCGCCGCCGGATGACGGGCGAACTGGGGCCGAATTGGGAGAAAAAATTTCAGAAATTTGGCCATGAGGCCGCTGCCGCCGCCAGCTTAGGTCAAGTGCATCGCGCCACCTTGCTGGATGGCACGGAAGTGGCTTGCAAGCTGCAATACCCCGATATGCCGAGCACGGTGGAAGCAGATCTCCGGCAGATCAAAATGGCGATGGCGGTATATCGCCGGATGGATAACGCCATCATCCAGGATGATATCTACGAGGAACTGGTTGAGCGGTTGCGTGAGGAGCTGGATTACAACCGCGAAGCCGCGCAGATGCGCTTGTATCGCGACATGCTGGCCGGCGTGCCAGATGTGAATGTGCCCGAGCCGGTGCCCGATTACACCACCACCCGGCTGATCACGATGAAATGGCTGAACGGCACCGGGCTGAGTGCCTGGCTGGCCACCAACCCCTCGCAGGAGTCCCGTAATCGGCTTGCCACCGCGTTATTCAGGGCATGGTACAAGCCGTTTTACCGCTATGGCGTGATTCATGGTGACCCGCATCTGGGCAATTATCAGGTCAACCCGGATGGCGAGCTGAATTTGCTCGATTATGGCTCGATCCGGGTGTTTCGGGGTAAATTCGTGACCGGCGTGCTGGAACTCTATGCCGCGGTGCGTGACGATGACGAGGCGCGTGCGGCGCATGCCTATGATATCTGGGGCTTCAAGGGTGTCACCAGCGAGCAGGTGCATGTGCTGAATGATTGGGCGCGGTTTATCTATGAGCCGCTGGTGCAGGACCGGGTGCGGCCGATCCAGGAAAATGGCGACACGCAATTTGGCCGCTCGGTTGCCGAGAAGGTGCATGCCGGGTTGCAGCGCACCGGCGGGGTGCGTCCGCCGCGGGAGTTCGTGCTGATGGACCGCTCCGCGATAGGATTGGGAAGTGTTTTTTTGCGGCTGCAGGCCGAGCTCAATTGGAGCCGGTTGTTTCACGAGACAGTGGCGGAGTTTGACGAGGCGGAACTTGAAGCCCGCCAGACCGAGGCGCTGGCTGCGGCGGGCGTACCGGTTACAGTTTAGCCGTGGTATTGCTTTCATCGGCGTTACCGCTTAGGCGCGTTATGTAACGCTTGGAGAACCATTGGACTTATGTCGATTTTTAAAAACGGCGGGCGGGAAGGGATTACGGCCCGTCTTTACCGGAAATGGCTCCATAAATTTTATGCGAACGATCTTTGGCTGGATTTGCGGCTGCACGCCAAGCGGGAAGCTGTTGAATATATCATCGCCAATATGCCGGAAGCGATGGTGCTGCCGGACCGCTTCGATCTGCTGAAATTTGCGCTTGACCGGGCCCCGGCGCAGGGGTTGGTGGTTGAATTTGGCGTCGAAAAAGGCGCCTCTCTGCGGCATCTAGCGGCCAATACTTTGCGTGTCGTGCATGGGTTTGACAGTTTCGAAGGTCTGCCGGGAGACTGGGGCGGTACCAAGGAAGCCGCCGGGGCGTTTTCCCTGCAGGGCAAATTGCCGAAAATTCTGGGCAATTCGCAGCTTCACGTCGGCTGGTTCGACGCCACTTTGCCGGAGTTTCTGGCGACCCACCCGGAAGCCTGTGCCCTGATCCATGTGGATTGTGACATTTACACATCAACTGTCAGCATTTTCACGTTGCTGCGCGAGCGGATCAAGACCGGCACGGTGATTGTGTTCGATGAATATTTCAATTACCCCGGCTGGCGTGCCCATGAATATAAGGCATTCCAGGAGTTTATCGCCTTAACGGGTCATACTTACCGCTATATTGGCGTGGCCGCCGAGAAGGGCCATGTGGCGGTTATAATTACGTAAGAATTACGGCCTTGCTTTCCGGTAATGGCTGAAACTATTGCATCTGTTGCGCTGCTCCATCATGGTGCGGGCAATTGCGCGACCGGGCCGAAGGGCCGGTTTTAATGGCTTATGGGGATGGTTAAATGCGTCTGGCGGTTTTGAAAGAACGTGCATCTGGTGAAGCCCGTGTGGCTGCGACACCGGATACGGTCAAAAAATTAATAGCCCTGGGTTTGAGCGTTGCGGTGGAAGCCGGAGCTGGTCTGGAAGCGTCGATTTCCGATGCCGAATACAGCGCGGCCGGGGCTGAGATCGCCGCTGATCCTGCGGCGGCGCTGAAGGATGCTGGCATTTTGTTTGCCGTGCAGGCGCCCGGGCAGGATATTCGGGCCCTGATGCCCAAGGGCATTCTGCTGATCTGTACCATGAACACCTTTTCTGACCCTTCGCTGGTGCCAGCTTTGGCTGCCGCCGGGATTGACGGCGTGGCGATGGAGATGATGCCGCGCATTACCCGCGCACAGAGCATGGATGTGCTGTCCAGCCAGGCGAACCTCGCTGGCTACCGTGCGGTGATCGAAGCGGCGAACGCGTTTGCCCGCGGCTTCCCGATGATGATGACCGCTGCCGGGACCGTTCCTCCCGCCCGTGTGCTGGTGATTGGCGCTGGCGTGGCCGGCTTGCAGGCCATTGCTACCGCCCGCCGCCTGGGCGGCATTGTTTCGGGCACCGACGTGCGCCCGGCTGCCAAGGAAGAAATCCGCTCGCTCGGCGCGACGTATATTGGCGTGGACGATGAGGAATCCGCCAAACAGACCGGCCCGTACGCCGGCCAGATGTCTGATGAATTCCGCAAGAAGCAGGCGGATTTGATGGCCGTGACCGTTGCGAAGAATGACATGGTAATCTGCACCGCGCTGGTGCAGGGCCGTAAGGCTCCCACCATCGTTACCGCCGACATGGTGGCCGCGATGAAGCCGGGTAGCGTGATTGTCGATCTGGCAGCGGATTCCGGCGGCAATTGTGCGGCTACCGTGCCGGGCGAGCTCATTGTTACTGAAAACGGTGTGCAGGTTTTGGGTTACCGCAATTGGCCGTCCCGCATCGGCGTGGCCGCCAGCCAGTTGTACGCGCGCAATCTGCTGACATTCCTCACCACTTTCTGGGACAAAGAGACCAAGGCACCGAAGCTGGTGGAAACCGATGACATTATCAAAGGCGTGCTGCTGACCAAGGGCGGGCAGATTGTTCACCCGAATTTTCAGCCGGCTGCTGCCGCGTAATCAAGGAACCTGAACATGACCCCTACTGATCTTGCGAGCCAGGCGGCAGACCTCGCCCACCAGGCCTCCATTCTGGCTCAGAACGCTGCGGGCGTTGCGGCGATTGCTGCCCAGCACGCCCCACCGGCGGCGCCATTTGTGTATCTGTTCAGCATTTTCGTGCTGGCGATTTTTGTCGGCTATTATGTGGTCTGGAACGTCACCCCGGCGTTGCACTCACCTTTGATGGCGGTGACCAACGCGATTTCCTCGGTGATCATCGTGGGTGCCATGTTGGCAGCCGGGCTGCATGGTAATTTTGCCGCGCATAGCTTTGGCTTCCTGGCCGTGGTGCTGGTGAGTGTTAATATTTTCGGCGGCTTTGTGGTGACTAACCGCATGCTCTCGATGTTCCGCAAGAAGCAATAAGGCAAACGCCCACATGAACGAGTCATTTACTGCTTTTGCCTATCTGGTCGCCGCTGTCCTGTTCATTCTGGCGCTGCGCGGCCTGTCTCACCCATTAACATCCCGCCGCGGCAACCAGATGGGTGTCGTTGGCATGGCCATCGCCATTGTTGCCACCCTTTTGCATGGCGGCATGTCGCTGGGTGGCGTGTTCATGATTGTGCTGGGGGTCGCCATTGGTGGTTCCATCGGTACGGTTGCGGCACTCCGGATTAAGATGACGGCGCTACCGCAGCTTGTTGCGGCCTTCCACTCATTGGTGGGTTTGGCGGCGGTGTTTGTGGCGGCATCCGCGCTGAATGCGCCGGAGAGCTTTGGCATTGGCTCGCCGGGCCATATTCACGTTGAGAGCCTGATTGAAATGTCGCTTGGGCTGGCGATTGGTGCCATCACCTTTACCGGTTCATTGATCGCGTTTGCCAAGTTGCAGGCGCTGATGAAGGGCACACCGATCACCTTCAAGGGCCAACACCAGATCAATCTGGGGCTTGGCATATTGCTGCTGGTGTTGATCGTGGCGTTCATCGTCTCGGGCGGCAGCCAGGTGGTGTTCTGGATGGTGGCGCTGCTGGCGCTCGCCATTGGCTTTTTGCTCATCATCCCGATCGGTGGTGCCGACATGCCCGTGGTGGTCTCGATGCTGAACTCCTATTCGGGCTGGGCGGCTTCGGGCATTGGTTTCACCATTGGAAACCTGGCCTTGATCGTGACGGGTGCGCTGGTGGGCTCCTCGGGCGCCATTCTGTCCTACATTATGTGCAAGGGCATGAACCGCAGTATCTTCAACGTGATCTTGGGCGGGTTTGGTACCACTGGCGAGGCTGCTGTGGCGGGTCCGGCCGGCGACAAGGCGGTGAAGATCGGCTCGGCGGAAGATGCGGCGTTCATTATGAAGAATGCCTCGAAGGTTATCATCGTGCCGGGCTACGGCATGGCGGTGTCACAGGCCCAGCATGCGCTGCGCGAAATGGCTGACACGCTGAAGAAAGATAATGTCGAGGTGAAATACGCCATTCATCCGGTGGCGGGCCGTATGCCGGGGCATATGAACGTGCTGCTGGCCGAAGCCAACGTGCCGTATGACGAGGTGTTCGAGCTTGAGCAGATCAACAACGAGTTCGCCACCGCTGACGTGGTGTATGTGATCGGCGCGAATGACGTGACCAACCCGGCAGCCAAGACCAACCCGGCCAGCCCGATTTTCGGGATGCCGATTCTGGAAGTCGACAAGGCCAAGACCGTGCTGTTTGTGAAGCGCTCGATGGCCTCAGGCTATGCCGGTGTGGAGAACGAGCTGTTCTTCCGTGACAACACCATGATGCTGTTCGGTGATGCCAAGAAGATGACCGAAGAGATCGTGCAGGCGCTCAACCACTAAGCCGCCCAAGAATGAAAAGGCCCGGAATTTCCGGGCCTTTTTGATTCAGGCTTGCACTTTGCTCATATGCTCGATCGACGAGGCGAACCGGCTGACGGCGAGCCGTTCACGGTTGATCAACTCTTCGATGGTTTCGTGGTTAGGGTCGCCATCCAGCTTCCCTCCAGCTTCCTTGAATTTGAGCAGCCGCTCCAGATGCAGTGAGTGGCTGGCCTTCATGGCTTCGAGAATCGGCAAAATAGGCTCGGGCATATGCGTTCTCCAGTTATTATTGAGGTGACCATATGACTGTTTCGAGACTGCCGCCAAGCATTTTTAGGGGGGCAGAATTGTGGCCTGGCGATATCGTAAAAATCCGTAAGCGTGCTTATCATATGCTCTGTGATGAGCCAGCACCCCGACCATGATTTACTGTTCCTGCTGCACGATGTCGCCCGGATGCTACGGGTTGAGGTGGATAGGCGTGCCAGTGCGCATGGGGTGACCAGGGCGCAATGGGCGTTGCTGTCCAGGTTAGCCCGGAACCCTGGGCTTTCGCAGAAGGAAATTGCCGATTTGCTGGAGGTGGAGCCGATTTCGGTGGCGCGTCTGGTGGACCGGCTGGCGGCGAGCGGTTTGATCGAGCGGCGGGCGGATGCGGCGGACCGGCGCATCTGGCGGCTGCATCTGCTGCCTGCCGCCGAGCCGGTTTTGCAGGAACTGGCAGTACTGAAGCGGGCGCTGGCTGCGGAGATCGGCGCGGGGGTGCCCGACGAAGTGCGCGATGCCATGCTCGCCGGACTGGATCAGATGAAAGCCAATTTGTTGAATATGCCAGAAGTGCCATCCGGCACGATCAAGGAGGTTGCGTAATGTCTCAGACCAGCACCGTACCACGCAATACCAGCAATGCCGGGTTCCGCCGGGCCAACCGCATTAAACTGTTGCGCCCCGTTTTGATGCTGGGCGGCGTGCTGGTCGTGGTGATTGTCTCGTTAATTTTCTGGTTGTTTGGCGGCCAGTATGTGTCGTCGGATGACACTTACGTGGATGCGGCGAAGGTCTCATTGTCCACCGATGTCTCGGGTTTGGTTTCGGAAGTGGACGTGAAGGATAATCAGCATGTTGAGGCTGGGCAGGTTTTGTTCAAGCTGAGCCAGGCGCAGTTTAACATCGCGGTGGCTGCCGCCCAGGCGCAGTTGGCGCAGGCCCAATTGGATGTGGCGTCCGCCAAGCGTGGCTATGCCGAGGCGGTGGATGAGATTGCCGCGCAACGGATTCAAATCCAGGATGATCAGTCGAATCTTTCAAAATACGCCTCGGTGGTTGGCTCCGGCGGCGTGACGCGGGCGACTTACGATGATGCTCGGTTCAAGCTGGCGGCTGACCAGTCGAAGCTGACGCAGTTGCAGGATGAATCCGGCGTGCAACTGGCCAAATTGGCTAATAACCCTGACATCGACCCCGCGCAGACCCCGGAATATCAATCGGCCCTGGCGCAGCTGAACAATGCAAAACTGCAGCAGGCCCACAGCATCGTGCGGGCACCTTATTCCGGTACCGTGACGATGGTCGAGCAGTTGCAGCCAAGCATGTTTCTACCGGCCGGCACCGTGGCCTTCGGGCTGGTTTCCGACACCGATGTATGGGTAACAGCACAGCCGAAGGAGAGTGATCTGACCTGGGTGAAGCCGGGGCAGAGCGTGGATATTACGGTTGATGCGTATCCAGGTGAAAAATGGACCGGCGTGGTGCAAAGCATCAGCCCTGCCAGCGGCTCGGAGTTTTCTATTCTGCCGGCGCAGAATTCGTCGGGTAATTGGGTGAAAGTGGTGCAGCGGATTCCGCTGAGGGTGCAGATCAAATCGGGTCCGGATGGGTTTGTGCTGCGCGATGGTATGAGTGCCGAAATTTCAATTGACACCAATCACCATCGGCATTTGTCGGATCTGTTCTAATGCCGGGTCCAGCCTTGGTGGAGACGCCGCACCGGACGTTGATCACCATTTGTCTGATGATCGCGACCTTGATGCAGGCGCTGGATTCCACCATCGCCAATGTGGCGTTGCCCTATATGCAGGGCAGTCTCTCGGCTTCATATGACGAAATCACCTGGGTTCTCACATCCTATGTGATTGCCGCGGCTATCATGACGGCGCCGGTGGGCTGGCTGGCGGCAAGGTTTGGCCGCAAGAATTTATTTGTCGCGTGTCTGGTGGGATTCACAGTGACCTCAATGCTGTGCGGCATTGCGGACTCGCTGGTGCAGATGGTCGTTTACCGGTTTTTGCAGGGTTGCTTTGGCGCAGCTTTGGTGCCGCTCTCGCAATCCACCATGCTTGATATCTACCCGGTTGAGCAGCGCGGGATGGCGATGTCGGTCTGGGGTATGGGGGTTATGGTGGGGCCGATTTTGGGGCCGACCCTGGGCGGCTATCTGACCTATTATTACAATTGGCGCTATGTGTTTTTCGTGAATTTGCCATTTGGCATCATTGCCGTGGTAGGCTTGTTGTTTTTGATGCCACGGGTAAAGCAGGCGGCCACCGGAGGGTTTGACTGGCTGGGATTTGGCGTGCTCGCCTTGGGGCTGGCGGCGTTGCAGATCATGCTGGACCGTGGCGAAGAGCTTGATTGGTTTAGTAACCCTGAAATTATCGTTGCCGCGATACTGGCGGGCTTGGGATTTTATTTATTCATCGTGCATATGATGACCTCGAAGGACCCGTTCATTCCACGTGCCGCCTTCCGTGATATGAACCTGAATGCCGGGTTGATTACAATGTTTTCGGTGGGGATGATTCTGCTCGCCTCCTCCGCCCTGCTCGCACCATACCTCGAAAATCTCGGCAATTATCCGGTGGCGACCGCGGGTTTGATCATGGCACCGCGCGGCATAGGCACCATGGGTGCGATGATGATCGCCGGCAGGCTCACCAACAAAGTGGACCCAAGGGCGATCATGCTGGTGGGATATGGGATGCTGGGCCTCTCGATTTACATGCTGGAAGGTTGGACCCCGGATGTTTCGGTGGGGTACATGACGACCACCATCATCATTCAGGGGGCGGGTCTGGGCTTTGTGTTCGTGCCATTGCAGGTAGTGGCGTTTTACACGCTCTCACCGGCGTTGCGCACCCAGGGTACGGGTTTGCTCAGCCTGGTTCGTAATGTTGGCAGTGCCATAGGCATTTCCATTACCTCGGCCTTGCTGGACCGCCAGAGCCAGGTTGAACACTCAGTGCTCGCGCAATATATTACCCCCTTTGCCCGGCCTTTGCAGGTTGGTGGGGCGGTGAGCAAAATGCTGAACCCGGCCTCACCGGCCGGTGCCTCGTTGCTGAATAGCTTGGTCAACACCCAGGCGCAGATTGTCGCCTATGTGGATGATTATAAGCTGATGCTGCTCACCACCATCCCGGCGGTGGCTTGCCTGCTGCTGATGCGCAAGCCACCAGCCGAGGCCATGGTGCCTGTGTCCATCGGTCATACGGTTATGGATTAGACGGCATCGGCACATTCCGGCATGATACGAACATCCATGCAGGGATTATGATGTCGATTTCAGAACAGTACATGCAGGCCGAAATGGCTTATATCCATGCGAGTGGGCTGTTTCTGGCGGATTGGTATGTCGAGCACCATCCGGAATTGGCAAAACCTGGTGCCGACCCGCTTGGCTATTTTTGCAAAGTTGGCTGGCGGCAGGGGGATTTTCCGAACCCCTATTTCGACCCGGCGTATTATCTGGCGGTCAACCAGGATGTTGCCCGCGCCGGGCTGAACCCGCTGCTGCATTATGTGACGCATGGCGACAAGGAAGGCCGGGATCCGTGCGCGTATTTTCATGCTGCCTGGTATCGCGAGCAGAATCAGGTTCCGGCGGGCGAGACGGCGTTGAAGCATTTTCTGGACCGGCGGTTCACCGGCGAGGTGGCGCCGGTGCCGATGTTCGACCCGGTTTATTACTTCGAGAATAATCCGGATGTGGCGAGTGCGGGTTCCGATCCGTTCGAGCATTTTTTGGCGTTTGGGGCCGCCGAGGCACGCAACCCCTCGGCGGAATTTGACATGCGGTTTTATACCGCCCGCTATGGCGCGGTGCTGGGCGGGTTGAATCCGCTGTTGCATTATCTGGCCAACCGGGGCGAGGGGGCGTTTTTTCCGGCCCGGCCTGAGCACGAAAAACTCATTCCAGGCGCGGTAAAACATGCCACTAGGCCAGGAGCCTTGTTTGAGGAGTTCCGCCCCGTGCCCGCGCAGGCGAAGCGGCGGGCGAAATTGCTGGCGTTTTATTTGCCGCAGTTTCATCAGGTGCCTGAAAATGACGCCTGGTGGGGCAAGGGGTTTACCGATTGGACGAATCTGCCCCGCGGTCTGCCGCGTTTTGCCGGGCATTTGCAGCCGCGTGTGCCGCGGGATCTGGGATTTTACGCGCTCGATAACCCTGAAGTTTTGCGCAAGCAGATCGCACTGGCACAAGGTGCCGGGCTTGGTGGATTTGTGTTTCATTTCTACTGGTTCAACCGCCAGCGGTTGCTGGATGCGCCGCTGCAGGCTCTGCTTGCGGATGAGACCTTGGTATTTCCATTTTGTGTAAGCTGGGCCAATGAGAATTGGACACGCCGCTGGGACGGGCTGGAGCGAGAGGTATTGCTGGCGCAGGAATACCGCGAGTCCGACGACGAGGCGCTGATCGCCTGTTTTGCCGGGCTGTTCGCGGATCATCGTTATATTCGCATCAATGGGCGGCCGTTATTGATGATCTACCGGGCTGCACTGATCCCGGATGCGGCACGGCGGATCGCTGCATGGCGTATGTTGTTTGAAAAAAACCATGGTGAAAATCCGATCATCGTGATGGTGCAGAGTTTGGGTGATGCTAATCCCAAGCCTTATGGGGTGGATGGTGCGGTGGAGTTCCCCCCTCATCAGATTGCTGACGAATTGGTGCCGGTGAATGACCGGCTGGATTTGTTTGACTCTGAGTTTACGGCCCGAGTTTATGAATATGAGGATGTTGCGGCGGCCTCACTGGCGGTATTGCGCCCGGATTATCCGCTGATCAAAACCATAGCGCCTGGCTGGGATAACGATCCGCGCCGCGAGGGCAAGGGGCTGGTGCTGCATGGTGCTACGCCGGCAAAATATCAGGCTTGGCTGGCGGCGTTGGTGACACAGGCTAATGAAAAACCATTTTATGGTGAGCCAATTATTTGCGTGAATGCCTGGAATGAATGGGCGGAAGGTGCATTTTTGGAGCCCGATGTGCATTTTGGCGCGGCGTTTTTAAATGCCACCGGCCGTGCGATTTGCGAAATCGCGTCGCACGCCAAGGTGGCCCTGCTGATGGTGGGGCATGATGCGCATCCGCACGGTGCCCAAATGAACATGTTGAATCTGGCGCGGCACTATCGCCAAGTGTGCGGGATTGAAGTGCATGTTTTATTGCTCGGCCCGGGCGCCTTACTGCCGGAATTTCAGAAAATCGCCAATGTAAATCTGACGAATGACAAGGCGATGATTGCGGGATTGCTTGATCGTTACGTCGCCTTGGGCATCCGTACGGCAATCGTCAACAGTGCGGCCTCGACCAGATTGGTGCCCGCTTTGGCGGCGCACGGCATAGCGGTGACATTATTGATCCATGAGATGCCGAATTTGCTGGCCGAGTATAATTTGCAGATGCAGGCCAAGCTGGGTGCCTTGGCTGCGCGGCGTGTGGTGTTTTCTGCTGCGTATCCAAAGCAGCGCTTTTGCGAGGCGCTGCAAATAGAGCTTGATAATGCAACGATATTGCCGCAGGGGAACTATAAAAAAATCAGATATTCAGCATCAGCCAGGGCTGAGGTGCGAAGAGCTTTCGGTGTGCCGGATACGGCCTTTGTGGTGCTAGGGGTCGGGTTTGCGGATTTGCGCAAGGGGTTTGATCTGTTCTTGCAAATTGCCAGATATTTTTTATCAGCGCACGACGACGTGTATTTTTTATGGGTCGGCGAAATCCAGCCCCTCTTGCGGGCGCATCTGGGCAATGAGCTAGCTGCCGCCACCGCGACGGGCCGGTTTTTACGGATTAGTTTCAATGACGATGTCGGAAAATATTATTCTGCTTCCGATGTCTATGCACTGACTTCGCGGGAGGACCCGTACCCGACAGTGGCGATGGAAGCCATTGCCTGCGGTGTGCCGGTAGTGGCATTCGATAAATCCGGCGGCGTGCCGGAGATGCTGCGTCAATATGCAGCCGGCGTGGTGGCTGAATACGGCAGCCCGGAAGATTTCAAAGACAAACTGGCCGGGCTATTACACCATGACACGTTGGAGCTGAACCGGCCCCGATTGATTAAGCTAGCCGAGGAGAGGTTTTCAGCGTCACGCTATGCCCAGGATTTATTGTGCCTCGCGCAACCGGATCTGAAGACAGTCAGCGTTTGCGTGGTGAATTATAATTACGCCAGATATTTGAAACAACGCTTAAATTCGCTATTTGCTCAAACATACCCTGTAGCAGAAATTCTGTTTCTAGATGACGGCTCGGGCGATGACTCGCGTCATTTGGCGAAGGCCATCGCTGCTGAGCAGGGCAGGGAGTTGTGCAGCCTGGCGAACTTACAGAATGCCGGGCAGATACTGCTGCAATGGCAAAGCGCGGTGGCCGCCGCCAGCGGTGAGTATATATGGATTGCTGAAGCGGATGATGATTGTGATCCGCAATTTCTTAGCCGGGTGATCGAGGCGATGACCAGTGCAGACGATGTACTGCTCGGATTCTCGGATAGTGCGATGATCGATGCGGCCGGCGAGCAGATCGCGCCGAACTATCAAAGCCATTACCACGCCGCCGGGGCAGCGATGCTGGGCAATTCAGGTGTTTGGCCTGCTGGTGATTTTGCCTTGCAATGTCTTGCGATACAGAACCTCATTTATAATGTGAGCGCGGTGGTGTGGCGGCGCGACGTATTGCTCGAGGCGCTGCAGCGCTGTGGGGAGTCGCTGCGCGATTGGAAAATTGCCGGCGACTGGCGACTGTATATTGAGGCTTTGACACAAGGAAAGGGCAGAGTGGCTTACGTTGCCGCGCCGCTGAACCATCACCGGCGCCATGCTGATAGCGCTACGCAGGCAGCTGATGCTGAACGGCATCTGGATGAGATCCAGCGAATGCAAAAAATATCCGCCGAAAAATGCGGTTTGGACCTGGTTTTGCGTACTAAACAACAAAACTATCTGCACGCTGTTAAAAAATCATTTTCCGTATCAAAAAAAGCGAATCAACAGGAGATTAAATCAGTACGCGCGACGAAACCCGTTGTTGCGCGTAAACCTAAGGTCTGATTAAACCAAACCGCTGATTGAACGGCTAGAAAGTGGTGTGATACCGGATGAGACTGCTTGTAACGGGAGGTTGTGGCTTTATCGGTTCGGCTGTCATCCGCCATATTTTGGAATTCACGGAACACACTGTTCTTAATTACGATAAAATGACTTATGCCGCCTCGGAAGCGGCACTTGAGGCCGGCAGCCAGCATCCGCGGCATAAACTTCTGGTCGCAGATATTATCGACGCGGCAGCCGTTAAAACTGCATTCGATGAATTTCAACCAGAAGCTGTTATGCACCTGGCAGCCGAGAGTCATGTTGATCGTTCTATCGACGGGCCGGCTGATTTCGTGACAACCAACGTGGTAGGCACGTTTACGCTGCTGCAGGCGGCGCGTGATTATGTGGGCCATTTGCCGCCCGAGCGGCGGGAAAAATTCCGCTTTCACCATATCTCGACGGACGAGGTGTTTGGTGCGCTCGAAGCGGGCGACCCGGCGTTTCATGAGGCGACAGCCTATGATCCGCGCAGCCCCTACTCAGCGACCAAGGCAGCGTCTGACCATTTGGCGCGGGCCTGGTATCATACCTATGGCTTGCCGGTCATTGTTTCGAACACCACCAATAATTACGGACCCTGGCAGTTTCCGGAAAAATTGATTCCTTTGATGATTATCAATGCGATCGAGGAAAAGCCGCTGTCAGTGTATGGTGATGGGTCCAACATACGCGATTGGTTGTTCGTGGATGATCATGCCGAAGCCTTGGTGAAAATTGTGGAAGCTGGGCAAGTTGGGCAAAGCTACTGCATCGGCGCGCGCCAACCGCGTAATAATCTGCAGGTTGTTAAAACCATTTGTGCGATTCTTGACCAAAAATTGCCCAGTCCGCACGGGCCGCGTGAGCGTTTGATCAGTTTCGTGCAAGACAGACCGGGCCATGATTTCCGTTACGAAATCGACTCATCATACGCCGAGGCTAGTTTGGATTGGCAAGCCGCGCATGATTTTGAAACCGGCCTGGCCGCCACCATCGACTGGTATTTGGCGCATCAGGATTGGTGGCAGGCGATTCGTGCAAAAAAATATCACGGCCAGCGTTTAGGAACCGCAGCATGATCCGTAAGGGAATATTATTGGCCGGCGGCTCCGGCACCAGGCTGCACCCCACCACGCAGGCCACATCTAAGCAATTGCTGCCGGTTTATGATAAGCCGATGGTGTATTATCCGCTATCGACTCTGTTGCTGGCGGGGATCCGGGAAGTTCTGGTGATCTCGACACCAGCAGACTTGCCGCAGTTTCAAAGATTATTCCACGACGGTTCGCATCTGGGGATCAGAATTTCGTACGCTGAGCAGGCCAGGCCGGAAGGCATCGCGCAGGCGTTTTTAATTGGTGAGGACTGGATCGCCGGTGAAGCCTGTGCGCTGGCGCTGGGCGATAATTTGATTCATGGCGATCATCTCTCAACCTTGTTGCGTGCCGCCAGTGCTCGGCCTGAAGGCGCTACCGTATTTGCCTATCAGGTGCGCGACCCTGAACGTTATGGTGTGATTTCATTTGGTGCTGATGGCAAGGCGGTTGATATCGTCGAGAAGCCTCTGAAGCCGGAGTCTAATTGGGCGGTTACAGGCTTGTATTTTTATGACAAGCGCATCACCGATGTCGCCAAAAAAATCAAACCATCTGCGCGCGGTGAGCTTGAAATTACTGATATCAACCATTGGTATCTTAACGAAGGCTCATTGCATGTGGAGCGCCTTGGCCGTGGTACTGCCTGGCTGGATGCCGGCACGCCAGATTCATTGCTGCAGGCAGCAACGTTTGTGCAGACCATCCAGACCCGGCAGGGTAATCTGGTCGGCTGCCCAGAGGAGATCGCGTTTCGGATGAAATATATTGATGCCGAGGCATTGCGCGCTTGCTCCAAGCTGATCGGCAAAACCGAACTTGGTAGAATTTTGAAAGATATCGCCGATGGGACGCACGAGTGATGCGAATCGAACGGCTTGATATCCCGGAGGTTTTACTGATCACGCCACCGAAGTTTGAAGATAGCCGAGGCTTTTTCTCCGAAACATGGAGTGAGGCGAAGCTGACGGCGGCGGGGTTTAACCAGCATTTTGTGCAGGATAACCAGAGCCTGTCGCGTGAAACAGGCACGGTGCGTGGCCTGCATTGCCAGGTGGCTCCTGCAATTCAGGGCAAGCTGGTGCGGGTGGTTCGCGGTGCGATCTGGGATGTGGCGGTGGATGCGCGGCGCGGTTCGCCAACGTTCGGGAAGTTTGCCGCGGCGGTGTTGAGTGCGGAAAACTGGCACCAGCTTTGGATCCCTGGTGGGTTTCTGCATGGGTTTTGCACCATCGAGCCTGATACCGAAGTGATTTATAAAGTGACCGCCGATTATAACCGCGCAGCCGAACGCGCCGTGATCTGGAACGATCCTGACCTGGCGCTGCCTTGGCCGGTGGCGGCTGGTGCCGCGATATTATCTGACAAGGATAAAGTTCTGCCGCGTCTGGCAGAATGTGATACGTGGTTTACCCTGTGAGTGGCATTCTCATCACTGGTGGGTCGGGTCAGCTGGGTAACGCGCTGCAAGCACTCGCGGCCATGCGGGGATTGCCGTTCAGCGTGGTCAGCCGGCCAGACTTTGACTTTGAAAAACCGCAGACGGTTGCTGCCTGTTTTGTCGGAGCACTACCCTCGCTGGTGATCAATGCGGCGGCATATACGGCGGTGGATGCAGCTGAAAGCAATCCGGCGGCTGCCAAAGCAGGCAACCATACCGGGCCGTTGCAATTGGCAGAGCTATGCGCGGCAGTGGATATTCCGTTCATTCATGTTTCGACTGATTATGTTTTTGATGGCAGCAAAGGCCAGCCTTATACCGAGGACGATGCGACAGCCCCTTCAGGTGTTTACGGCCGTACCAAGCGCGATGGCGAAGAGGCGATTTTAGCGACAGCTGCGAAGGCGATCATTCTGCGCACGGCCTGGGTTTACGCTGCGTACGGCAGGAATTTTGCCCGCACCATGCTGAACGCTGCCCGTAAGACCAATGTTTTGCGGGTAGTGGCGGATCAGCGTGGCACGCCGACAGCGGCACCTGATCTGGCGGCTGCGATTTTGGATATCGTGAAAATTTTGCAGGCCGGTGGCTGGAAGCCTGCGTATCGCGGGATTTACCATGCTACTGGTAGCGGCGAGACGAGTTGGTATGGCTTCGCTAAAGCGATTTTTGCGGCGGCCCCGCCAGAATTTCCGCACCCCTCGATCACACCCATCACCACGGCTGATTGGCCTACTCCGGCCCGGCGGCCAGCGGATTCCCGGCTTGATTGCTGCAAAATTGCTAAAATATTTGGCGTGCGCCTGCCTGATTGGCGATCATCGCTGCCGCCGATCGTCGCGGCTCTGATCGAGATGGATGCGCCCCGGCCGTGAACGATTCTATTACCATCCTGCTCTCAACCTTCAATGGCGAGTTGTATCTCGAAGAGCAGCTAACCAGCTTTATGGACCAGAGTTTTGCCAACTGGCGGCTGCTGTGGCGTGATGATGGCTCATCGGATGATAGCGTTGCCATCATGCGTAATTTTGCTCGAAAGATCGGCGAGGAACGCTGCATCGAGCTGGTGGATTCTGGTGTTCATTACGGTGCTGCCAGCAGTTTTCTGCGGCTGCTGGCGCATGCCGCGTCCTGCGCGATAGTGGCGTTTGCAGATCAGGATGATGTTTGGTTGCCGGATAAATTATCCAATGCAGTGCGCCAGGTAACCGCGGCGGGGGATGGTCCGGTGCTGTATTGCGCACGGCAATTTTTTGTAGATCACCAATTGCGCGGCCATCGGCTTTCGGCGCTGCACTCTGGTAGGGGGTTTCCAGCATGTCTGACGCAAAACATTGCCAACGGCAACACGCTGGTCATGAACCAGAGTGCGGTCAGGCTCGTGGTGGCGACAAAGGCGCCTGAGGCTACACTGCATGATTGGTGGAGCTATATTGTGATATCGGCCTGTGACGGGCAGGTTATTTTCGATCCCGAGCCGCAGATTTTATACCGTCTGCACAATAAAAATCTGATCGGCCGGCGGCAACCGCTGCTGAAGCGGGCGATGGCGGCGTTGCGGCGCGGTTCCTATGTTTTTATGACCACCATGCGCCGGCATGCCGGCGCATTGAAAGGCGCTGAATTATCGTTGTCGCCCACGGCACGGGCCGATCTGGCCATGGTCACGACCGCGCTCTCCGGCAATTTTTCAAGCCGCATTCAGGCGCTGCATTGCCTGCGCCTTCGCCGGGAATCATGGCTTGAAAATATTTTATTCAGCTATTGGTTCATTAAGGGCTGAAGGCAGCGTGCAGCACTGGTATGGCGCCGGAGAGCACGATCTGGACGCCGATGCCCAGTAACAAAAAAGCTGCGATACGTGAGACCACCTGCCGCCCGACATTGCCCAGCGCGTCGGTAACATGGTCGGCAGTGGTGTATAGAATCCAGATTATGAGAGCCATGCTCAGCACTGCCAGCGAGGCGCCGGCAAAAAAAGCCATGGTGTTTAGCCAGCCATCCGGCCGCTCGGTGCCCAGAGACACTGCCACCGCGATGGTGCCGGGGCCGGTGGTGAAGGGCATGGTGAGAGGAAAAAACGCATAACCGGATAAATTGCCACCAGCACGCTCGATGGTTGCGGCTTGCTCCTCCTTACGTTGTATCGGAACCTCAGGGGCAGAGAGCATCTCATAGGCCCGTACCGAGACCACGATGCCACCCGCAATCCGCAGCGCGTTGAGCGAAATACCAAAAAAGCTGAGGATATAGCTGCCGGCCCAAAGGGCGACGAGCATTGTCATGGTGGAGTAGATCGCCACCTTGCGGGCGAGGGTCACGCGCTCTGCATGTGTTTGAGCGGCGGTGACCTCGTTGAAAATGATGGCGCCGGCCAACGGGTTGACGATCGAGAACAGGGCCGGGAAGGCCAGCAGCAAGGCTTGTAAACCGGCGCTTAATATCATGGGGGCCATATACCAGCATGGCCGCGACGGGGTAAGTCATGCGGCCCATGGCCTTCTGAACAGAGAATTGATGTTCCGGCCACTTCACGCCGTGTGTCAATCTGGTAATAGTCTATGAGGTTTGGGGAATTACGGCCGCCGGGAAAACGGTTCCGGCCGGCATATTAGGGTTTAAAAGTTATGAAGCTGATAAATGCCATCCGTATGGGCGGCACTGAGGTTTTGCCACTGGTAGAAGGTGGCAAGGGTGTTGCCGTCTCGAATGGCATTACGTCCGGCCACTGGGCCGCGGGTGGTGGCGTTGGCACATTCAGCGCGGTGAATGCTGATAGTTATGATGTGCATGGCGTTGCGATTCCTCAGGAATATCACGGTACTACCCGGCGGTTGCGCCATGAGGAGCTGGTTGCTTACGCTATCGAAGGCGGGGTAACGCAGGCGCGGCGGTCTTACGATATTTCAGGCGGCAAGGGCCGTATCCACGCAAATATCCTGTGGGAAATGGGTGGGGCCGAGAGGGTGATCACCGGCATTCTGGAACGCACCAAGGGTATTGTGAACGGTATCACCTGTGGTGCCGGCATGCCGTACCGTCTCTCCGAGATCGCCGCCAAGTTCAACGTGCATTACTATCCCATTGTTTCCTCAGGCCGGGCTTTCTCGGCTTTATGGAAACGGGCTTACTCCAAAGTCGCTGATTTGATGGGCGGCGTGGTGTATGAAGACCCCTGGCTGGCAGGTGGCCATAATGGCCTCTCCAACAGTGAGAACCCCCAAAAGCCTGAGGACCCGTATCCCCGCGTGTTGGCGCTGCGCAAAATCATGCGTGAGTTTGGCCTTGGCGAGACCCCGATCATTATGGCGGGCGGCGTCTGGGCGCTGGAGGAATGGGAAAATTGGATCGACAACCCTGAACTTGGCCCGATTGCCTTTCAGTTTGGCACCCGTCCGCTGCTGACCAAGGAAAGCCCGATCAGCGATGGCTGGAAGCAGCGTTTGCTGAAGCTTAAGCCGGGCGATGTGTTCCTCAACAAATTCTCACCAACCGGGTTTTACTCCTCGGCCGTGAACAATAATTTTATTCAGGAACTGCGGGCCCGCTCAGAGCGTCAAGTGGCCTTCACCACCGAGCCGGTGGGCGAGCATCTGGTTGAATATGGCGTGGGAGCCCGCAAACGGCCAGTGTACCTCACCGCGCCCGATTATGCGCGGGTGAAGGATTGGGAGGATGCCGGGTTTGTCGAAGCCCTGCGCACGCCAGATTCCACCCTGATTTTTGTCGAGCCCGGAAAGGCAGAGGAAATCCACCGCGATCAGGTGAACTGCATGGGGTGTTTGAGCCAATGCCGATTTTCCAACTGGTCGCAGGAAGGCCCAGACTACGATAATGGCAAAAAAGCCGATCCGCGCAGCTTCTGTATCCAGAAAACCTTGCAGGATATCGCCCATGCAGACCCGAAGGATGAGACGGCACTTGAGAATAACCTTATGTTCGCAGGTCATAACGCCTACCGGTTCGGCTCTGATCCGTATTATTCCAACGGTTTTATTCCGACCGTGCGTGAGTTAGTGGACCGGATTTTAACCGGCAAATAATAGGCTCCCGGCGGGGTGGTGCATCGTCTAAACTCCGACAAAACCCGAGTCGGAGTTTCTTGCATGGCGACCATCACCGCGGCGACCAAGCCTACCGTCATCGTGCTTGGCAACGAGAAGGGTGGCTCGGGTAAATCCACGACCGCCATCCATATTATTGTCGGGTTGCTGCGGGAGGGCTATCGGGTCGGCGCCATGGATCTCGACGCCAGGCAAGGCACGCTGGCCGGCACCTTGGCAGGGCGTAAACATTTCATTGCGAGCAAGGGAACGCCACTGCCGATGCCGCGATTCTGCCCGGTGCACCGCAGCGTGGCTGATAACCGGCTGGAAGCCGAGGCCGAGGAGCGCAGCCGGTTTGATGAAGCGTTCACCGGGCTGGCCGCCGATTGCGAGATCATTGTGATTGATTGCCCGGGGGCTGATACCTACCTGTCGCGCTATGGCCATTCCCATGCCGATACGTTGATTACCCCGATCAACGACAGCTTTGTCGATTTTTCAATGTTGGCGAAGGTGGATCCGGAAAACCACGATATTGTGAATCCCAGCATCTATTCCGAGATGGTGTGGGAGGCCCGCAAGAATCGCTTCAGCATGGACCGCGGCAGGATCGACTGGATTGTGATGCGCAACCGGCTAGCGAGTTCGGAGGCGCGCAATAAGCGCGATGTGGGCGAAACCTTGGAATTACTGGCCAAGCGAATTGGGTTCCGTACCTTGAAGGGTTTTGGCGAGCGGGTGATTTTCCGGGAGTTATATCTGCAAGGGCTGACCTTGATGGATGTGCGCGAGGCCAATATCGGTATTGCCATGGGGCTTTCGCATGTGGCGGCCCGTACCGAGGTGCGCGCGTTGCTGGCGGCAATCAAGAAGCCGGAACCGCGCCTCGAACTGGTGGCCTGAACGCCCGGTTATTTTTGTCCACCTGGCCTTGTTGATGGGTAGTTTAAATTTTCGAATGCCGGTGGTATCGTAATTGTCACATAAGAACGCCTTGGGGGGAAAACATGATCAGATGGTTGCTTGCTGCCGTTTTTGTATTGGCATTGGCGGTACCGTTTTTTAATCAGGCTGAGCCCAGCCTGTGGGGCTTTCCGTTTTTCTACTGGTATCAGATGATCATCGTACCGGTCTGCGCATTGCTGACTTACGTCGTGTTTGTCGTCGAAGACAACAAAGGAGACGGCAAATGACCTACCCAGTCGCCACGATTATCTTCCTGGCGTTGATCGGCTTCGTGATTTTGCTTGGCTTCAGCGCGGCGCGCTGGAAAGCCGGGGATATGAATCATATCGAGGAATGGGGTCTGGGTGGACGCCGCTTTGGTACCCTGATTTCCTGGTTCCTGATCGGCGGTGATATTTATACCGCCTATACCTTCATTGCGATTCCGGCCTTGATGTTCGGGGCGGGCGCCATTGGGTTTTTTGCGCTGCCTTACACAATCGTTTGCTATCCGATTCTGTATATCGTGTTTCCGAAATTATGGAGGGTGGCGCATAAATACGGCTATATCACCGGGCCGGAATTTGTGCGTGGCCGCTATGGCAACAAATATCTTGGGCTGGCCATTGGCATTACCGGCATTTTTGCCACCATGCCTTATATCGCGCTGCAGCTCATCGGGATGCAGACGGTTATCGGCGCTTTGGGGATGCCTGGCCATCTTCCATTGATTATTGCGTTCGGCGTGCTGGCCGCATTCACCTACACCTCTGGTCTGCGGGCACCGGCGATGATCGCGATTGTTAAAGATCTGCTCATCTACGTTACGGTGATTGCTGCGATCATTGTGATTCCTCATGAACTTGGTGGTTTTGGCGCGATTTTTGCCAAAATTCCGCCGGCCAAACTGCTGCTGGCCACGCCGCCCGCCGGCAGCACCGGGCTTTACACCGGCTATGCCACCTTGGCGCTGGGCTCGGCGATGGCGCTGTTTTTATACCCGCACAGCACCACGGCCATCCTCAGCGCGTCCGGCCCGCGGGTGATCCGCCGCAATGCGGTGTTTCTGCCGGCCTATTCGTTCCTGCTGGGGCTTCTTGCCCTGATGGGTTTCATGGCGGTGGCCTCCGGGGTGAGCAGCATGCCGCAATTTGCCGCCGGGTTTAAGCAATATGGCCCGAGCTTCGCGGTTCCGGCCTTGGTGCTGAATTCGTTTCCGGCCTGGTTTGCCGGGGTGGCGTTTGCCGCGATTGCGATTGGCGCTTTGGTGCCGGCAGCCATCATGGCAATTGCCTCAGCGAATATTTTCACCCGCGATATTTACACCCAATTCGGAACCTCCAGCCGCCCGCACACTGATACGCGGGTGGCAAAACTGTTTTCGATTTTCATGGTGGTCGGGGCGCTGGTGTTTATCATGGTGATTCCGAATACCTATGCGGTGCAACTGCAGTTGCTGGGCGGCATGTGGATTATTCAGACATTCCCGGCGATTGTGTTTTCGCTATTCACACGGTTCTTCAACGGCTGGGCGCTGCTGGTGGGATGGGCGATTGGGATCGTCAGCGCCACCTGGCTGGTAGCGCTCAATCATTTTGCGGGCGCGATCTGGGCGTTTCATGTGTTTGGCATCACCGTGCCGAGCTATATTGCCTTGGCAACCGTTTTGGTGAACTCAGGCGTGGCGGCAGTGCTGAGCCTGCCGTTGAATGCCATGGCGTCTGATCGTGCGGGGGATGAAACTTTAGCCGCAGATTATAACTGACAGCAGTGGACCGTAGCAGGAGTAAAAAACCTGCTGCGGCCGGGGCTTTTCGCTTAGGCTAGAACTCGCCCTGCCACAGCCTGCAACTTTGCCAAAGCTGCTGGGTCGCGGGCTTCCGGTGCAGTAATCAGCGCGTATTCCAGCGCACGGTCGCAGCCGGCTGGGCAAAGCCCGCGTTCGGCACTGATTTTCGGCAGCACGGCTTTGACCAGGCTGCGCGCCTTGTCGGCATTGCCGAGCAAAACCTTAATCACCGCGTCCACGGTTACGGCGTCATGGTCCTCATGCCAGCAATCGAAATCGGTCACCATCGCCACGGTTGCGTAACAAATCTCGGCTTCGCGGGCCAGCTTGGCTTCCGGCATATTGGTCATGCCGATGACCGAGCAGCCCCAGGAGCGGTACAGATTGCTCTCCGCCAGCGTGGAGAATTGCGGGCCTTCCATCACCAGATACGTTCCGCCACGCGTGACCGGCAGACCAAGCTCACGGGCGGAGGCTTCCAGCGCGTCGCCCAGGCGCGGGCAAACCGGATGGGCCATCGAGACATGGGCGACGCAGCCCGAGCCGAAGAAGGTTTTGGCGCGGGCGAAGCTGCGGTCGATGAACTGGTCAACGATCACGAAATGTCCCGGCGGCAATTCGGCCTTCAGTGAACCAACCGCCGAGAGCGAGAGAATATCGGTGACGCCGACCCGCTTCAGGGCGTCAATATTGGCGCGATAATTCAACTCGGACGGGGACATGCGATGGCCGCGCCCATGGCGAGGCAGAAACACCACTTTGGTGCCTTCAAACTGCCCGATCAGCAGTTCATCGGAAGGCTCACCCCAGGGTGACTCCACCTTTTCCCAATGCTTATCGGTTAGCCCCTCGATATCATAGAGACCTGAACCGCCGATGATGCCGATGACCGGCGTAATGACTTCAGACATCCGGCTTTAAGCCACGTCTCGCCAGATTTTGCGTTTGGTAGCAATCGCCAGCAAGGTGAGGAAAATCAGGAAGATCACCGCCCGCAGGCCAATTTGCTTGCGCGCATCGAGATTGGGGTCAGAGGCCCAGGTGAGGAAGGCCGCAACGTCGGAAGCTTCCTGGGCGGTGGTCGCCTTGGTGCCGTCGGCATAGGTGACAGCATTATCCGTCAACGGTGCCGGCATCGCGATCTGGTTACCGGGGTAGGCGGCATTATAATAATGCTTCGCCATCAGGGTCACATCGGCCGGAGGGGCCTGATAGCCGGTAAGCAGATTATAGATATATTCGGTGCCCTTCGGCCGGGCGGCAACAATGTTCGAGAGATCGGGCGGAACAGCCCCGCCAAACGCAGCGGCGGCCTGGGATTTTGGCAGAGCGCTGATGAGACGGTCATCTAATGTGGCTGGCCGGTTGTCCAGCTTGATGCTGGCAGTGATGTCGGCCACCTGTTCGGTGGTCAGGCCAAGGGCGGTCAGGTCACGGTAATGCAGCGCGTTGGCTGAATGGCAACTTGCGCAGGCGGTTTGATAAACCAGGAAACCGCGTTGCAGGGCAGCTTGGTCGTACGACCCAAAGGTTCCTTGTGATTGCCAATGCAGCGGGCTGAGTGTGTCCTCGGCGTAAGCAGCGGAGCCAAAGGCGAGGAAAGCCGCCAGCAGGGCGGCAGCGGAGATGCCAAGTTTCATTATTTTGACTCCCGCGCGGTGACGAGTGGGGTGAGCACCAGAAAATGCAGAAAATACCAGCCGATGAAAATGATCATCAGGATCGCGTTAATCGTCGAGGGACCGGCGGCGGCGGTCATGCCGAGCGCAATCACATCGAGTCCGAGGATCACCACCAGTAGCTTGTAGAGAAAACCAGGCTCTGAACGAGGGTCTGAGCGGTCCAGCCAAGGCATCGCGAACAGTACCGCAAAGGCAGCGAAGAAGGCCACGATACCCCCTTCGGTTCCTGGCAGAGCATGTGTCACGGCGGCCGCGGGCAGAAGGTACCAGGGCGGCGTCATCACGGCGGGCACCAGCAGCGGGTTGGCGGGTGCCGCGTTCAGCGGGTTTTCACCCAGATGCGGGGCAAAGAATACCAGCACCGCAAACAGCAGCACATAAACCGACACCGCCACGAAATGATGGCTGGTGTAGTAGGGGTGCAAGGGTACGGTCTTTTTGGCAACCGGGGCGACGGCCTGCTTGGCATAATAATGTAAAACCAGCACGCCAAGAGCTATGAATGTCAGCAGCCCATGCATCATGGCCACGTGCCCGAGCGTGCCGTGGCCAGCCGGACCGCCCAAGACCCAGTTGGAAATATTACCAGGGAAGCTGGAAAGCCCAGCACCGGCCAGTGTCACGTCATGCAGGCTCCAGTGACTGACCGCGCCATCCTGCATCGCATAGCCAAGGTAACCGACCAGCATCATCAGCAGCAGAAATGCCAGCTTGAGCCCCCATACCAATTCGCCGGGCAGCCGGTAGGCCCCGGTGATCAGGGCGTGGAAAATCGCCAGATATACGGCGGCGAACAGCATGGTGGTGCCGGTGGCGTGGAAGGAGCGGATCAGCCAGCCGTCATTGACGTTGCGCATGATGAACTGGATGGAATTATACGCGCCGTGGTCTGACGCCACATAATAGGCCGACAGCACCGCGCCGGAGAGCATCAGAAAGATCAGCGTTCCGGTGATCAGCGTGCCAAGGGCCGACAGATAAGGCCGGTTGGCGGGCAACGGCTTGTCACACACTTGAGCGCGAAAACAGGCGGCGAGGGGAAGCCGGGAGTCCAGCCAGGATTTGGTTTGGTCTGACATATGAGGGGTTCCTGCTTAACCGAGCTGAATTTGCGTAGCGTTGAGGAAGGTAAAGCGTGGAATCGCGAGATTTTTCGGGGCCGGGCCGCTGCGCACGCGCCCTAGCGGGTCGTAGATGCTGCCGTCGCACGGGCAGGTCCAGCCGTCGAGCGGGCCGCGCGGATCGGTAGGGCTGTTGCCCAGAAGTTCACATGAGATACCGGTATTCAGCCCGACAACGACCACAAAACTCTCGTAGCCGGGCTTAACACGGTCGGTATAATCGGCCGGGTCGGGTAAGGAAGATGGCACAACGGCCTGATTATCGGCAATCTGCTGCGGGGTCAGCTTGCGGATATAGATTGGCTGGCCGAGCCACATGACTCGCAATCCGGTGTTAGGCGCAATGCCGCCTACCTCAATAATGGGATTCGATACTGCAAGCTCGGCAGTGGTTGGGTTCAGCGCGTCGATAAACGGCCAAGCCGTCGCTCCCAGCGCCACGGCACCTGCCGAAACCGTCAGGATCTTCAGAAAATCGCGCTTAGCTGGGGCTTCCACCCCGTCCTCAACCGCATGTGCCGCTGCATTTGCCATATTTTGTCCTACCCTGCCAGCTCATGGCACGCCCGAGGGCGCTCCCACATAACGCATGACTGGAACGCCGGAAAAATTCAAGAGTGGATGGCGCGGCGTTTCGAGGTTAAGGATCGGAACATGCAAGAAATTACTGAAACCCCTCCCCACGAATCTCTGAAACCTGATGCTTCGGCTTGGTTCGCTGCATTGCGCGACAGGATTTGTGCCGCCTTTGAAGCGATTGAGGATGAGGCCGGGCCGAATCCCGGCCGGTTTGTTCGCACTCCCTGGGAGCGCCCGGAGGGCGGTGGCGGCGTGATGAGCGTGATGCGCGGCCAGGTGTTTGAGAAGGTCGGGGTGAATGTCTCGACCGTGGCGGGTAAATTTTCGCCTGATTTTGCCAAGCAGATGCGCGGCGCGACGGAAGATGGCCAGTTCTGGGCCTCGGGCATCAGTCTGGTCGCGCATTTGCGCAGCCCGCGGGTGCCGGCGGTGCATATGAACACCAGGATGATCGTGACCGGCAAAGGCTGGTTCGGTGGCGGTGGGGACTTAACCCCGCTGCAACCGGGGACACCGCAGGCGGCTGAGGATACGGCGTTTTTCCATGCCGCGTATCGGGCCGCCTGTGATAAAAATGACCCCACCTATTATGAAAAATTTAAAAAATGGTGCGACGAATATTTTTTTCTGCCGCACCGCAATGAGCCGCGCGGCGCCGGCGGAATTTTTTACGATTATCTGGATACCGGCGATGTGGCGGCGGATTTTGCCTTCACCCGCGATGTCGGTGAGGCATTTTTAGCCGCTTACCCGGCCATTGTGCGGCGCCGTATGGGGGAAGCATGGTCGCCCGAGGAACGCGAGGCGCAACTCATTCGCCGTGGCCGTTATGTCGAATTCAACCTGCTGTACGATCGTGGCACGACCTTTGGCCTCAAAACCGGCGGCAACACCGAGGCGATCCTGATGTCGCTGCCGCCGGAAGTGAAGTGGCCCTAAAATTTATGGCCGGAAACCGAAGGTGATGACCGGCGGCGCGTAATAAACCGGGGGCGGCGCGTAATACATCGGTGGTGGCGGCGCGTAATATACTGGTGGGGGCGGGTAGTAACCATCATCGTCGTCATACCACCTGCCGCGATCCCAGTGGCCGTGGTGGCGATCGTGGTCGCCGTAGCCGCCATGGTAATAGCCGCCGTGGCCATAATCATCACCGTCAGCCTTGGCGGCGTGGCTGCCGATCAGGCCGAGGCCGATAATACCTGCAACAAGAAGTGTTTTTGTCATCTTCATCTTACCGAGCCTCCAAAGCTCATGCTGGTAAGATGGCGTCGAAGCAAGGCGAGCGCAGGACGATAAAATGGTAAAACCGTGGCATGCGGCGATTTTTTGTAATGGCTCATGGAAATCATTGATATATCGCTGTAAATTGCTTGCGAAACCCAGGCCGCTTGCTACAGACTCCCGGTGCCCTTGTTTATGGCCTGAGGTTTAGGATTAAATTTGCTCAAGACGCTCAAATCGCGGCTGCAGGCGCTTTTGCCGCCAGCCATTTTTCTGGCCATCACCTGGTATTTTGGCTGGAACGCGTTGCATGGTTCACGCGGGATGGAAGCCCAGGCCGTGCAGCAGGCGGCGCTCAACAAGGCCAATGCCGCTTTTCAGTCCACCGACGCATCGCTCAGCCAATGGGAAACCCAGGTCGCCGATCTCAGTGATAAATCAATCGTACGTGATGAGTTGGAGGAGCAGGCGCGCCAGGAACTTTATCTGGCGTCACCGTCTGACATTGTGGTGCAGCTTCCACCCGTGACAACACCGGTGACACAAAAGTAAACGCAAAAAATAAACAGGCGAATTTCGGCTTGACGGTGTAGATTGGTTGCGGCGGATGGTTTCGTTACGACATAATATTACTTAGTTAAATTTGCGATGTAAGGCAGTAAACTCAATTAACCATAATATGGTTAATTGAAATTGATGCAGTGCAGCAGGTTGTTTTCCTTAAGCTTTATATTGCGAAGGGTATGGAATACCGTCTAGCAAAGGCCAGAAAACTTCACCGAGAGGAAGATACCGCATGGCTGTGACCCAGGATAAACCCACCAAAAGGACCAAAAAGCCAGAACCCGCCATGGGGAAGGATGAACTTCTCGACGCCTACAGGACCATGCTGCTGATCCGCCGCTTTGAGGAAAAAGCGGGGCAGTTGTACGGCATGGGTTTGATCGCCGGGTTCTGCCATTTATACATCGGCCAGGAAGCCGTGGTGGTGGGTATGAAACACGCCACCAGCGAGGGCGATGAGGTGATTACCTCGTATCGCGACCATGGCCACATGTTGGCCTGCGACATGGACCCGAAAGGCGTGATGGCTGAGCTTACCGGGCGCTCGGGTGGTTATTCGCACGGCAAAGGCGGTTCGATGCATATGTTCAGCCGCGAGAAAAATTTCTTCGGCGGCCATGGCATTGTCGGGGCGCAGGTCTCGCTGGGCACTGGGCTCGGGTTTTCCAACTGGTATCGCGGCAACGACCGGGTGTCGCTGACCTATTTCGGCGACGGTGCGGCCAACCAGGGCCAGGTGTATGAGAGCTTCAATCTGGCCAATTTAATGAAACTGCCGGTGATCTTCATTATCGAGAACAACCGTTATTCGATGGGCACCAGCGTGGAGCGTGCCACCGCCTCGCGTGATTTGTCCCTGAATGGTTCGCCGTGGGGCATGGCCAGCTTGTCGGTGGATGGTATGGATGTGATGGCGGTGAAAGCCGCCGGCGAGATTGCCGTAGCGCATTGCCGCGCCGGCCATGGGCCGTTTTTGCTGGAAATGAAAACCTACCGTTATCGCGGCCACTCGATGTCTGACCCCGCCAAGTACCGCACCCGTGAGGAAGTGCAGCGGATGCGCGCTGAGCATGATTGCTTGGATGCGGCGAAGAAGATGCTGGAAGACCAGGGCGTGAGCGAGGCCGATTTGAAGAAACTCGATGACGACATCAAGGCCCGCGTGCAGGAGGCGGCAGATTTTGCCCAGACCTCGCCGGAGCCGGATGAGGCGGAAATTTGGACTGACGTTTTGGTGGAGGGCGTATAATTATGGCAACCGAAATTTTGATGCCAGCACTTTCGCCCACCATGACGGAAGGCAAGCTTTCCAAATGGCTGAAGAAAGTTGGCGATGATGTGAAATCCGGCGATGTGATTGCCGAGATTGAGACCGATAAAGCGACGATGGAAGTTGAAGCCGTTGATGAGGGAAAAATCCTTAGCATTCTGGTGGAAGAAGGCACTGAAGGCGTGCCGGTGAATGCCGTGATCGCCACATTGGGCGTTGAAGGCGAAACGGCCAAAGCCGCACCCGCAGCGGCACCGAAGGTTGAAGCTCCCAAAGCTGAACCAAAGGCCGCCGCACCGGCGCAGGCCGTAAAAGCCGAGCATCATGAAATTGCTGAGCCATCCTGGGGCGAGACCAAACCCACCACCGTACGCGAAGCTTTGCGTGCAGGCATGAGCCTGGAGATGCGCGCTGACCCCGATGTGTTCCTGATGGGTGAAGAAGTGGCGCAGTACCAGGGCGCTTATAAAATCAGTCAGGGGATGCTCGATGAATTTGGCCCCCGCCGCGTGATCGATACGCCGATCACTGAACATGGCTTTACCGGCATGGCCGTGGGTGCGGCGATGAACGGGCTGAAGCCGATTGTTGAATTCATGACCTTCAACTTCGCCATGCAGGCGATTGACCAGATCATCAATTCCGCTGCCAAAACTCTGTATATGTCAGGCGGCCAGATGGGCTGCCCGATCGTGTTCCGTGGCCCCAATGGTGCAGCATCGCGCGTCGGTGCCCAGCATAGCCAGTGCTTTGCGTCCTGGTACGCCCATTGCCCTGGTTTGAAGGTGGTGGCCCCGTGGTCTGCCGCGGATGCCAAGGGCTTGATGCGCGCGGCCATCCGCGACCCGAACCCGGTGATTTTTCTGGAAAATGAAATTCTTTATGGCCAGACCTTCGATTGTCCGGTTTCCGATGATTTCATCCTGCCCATCGGCAAGGCGAAAGTTGAGCGCGTTGGCTCGGATGTGACGATCGTTGCGTTCTCCATCATGGTGGATGTGGCGCTGAAGGCGGCCGAGATTTTGGCCGGGCAGGGGATCAGCGCCGAGGTGATCAATTTGCGCACCATCCGGCCTTTGGATGTGGCGACAATTGTGGAATCGGTGAAAAAAACCAACCGCGTGGTGAGCGTGGAAGAGGGCTGGCCCTTCGCAGGGATCGGTTCAGAGATTTGCATGACCGTCACTGAGCATTGCTTCGACTGGCTGGATGCACCGCCGGTGCGGGTGGCGGGGCTGGACGTACCGATGCCGTATGCGGCGAATCTCGAAAAACTGGCGCTGCCGCAACCGAATTGGGTTGTGGATGCGGTCAAGAAAATTATCTGAGGCAGGGAGCACACACATGGCAACCAATATATTGATGCCGGCACTTTCGCCTACGATGACGGAAGGCAAATTGTCGCGCTGGCTGAAGAAAGAAGGCGACGAGGTGAAATCCGGCGACCTGCTCGCGGAAATCGAAACCGATAAGGCGACGATGGAAGTAGAAGCGGTGGACGAAGGGTTCGTTGCGAAAATTGTAGTCCCTGAGGGCACTGAGGGCGTGGCGGTGAATGCGGTGATTGCCATTCTTACTGCCACCAGGGGTGAAAAAACTGACGCTCCGGCGGCGGCTCCGGCTCCGGTGGCAGCGCCTGCTGCTGCACCGACGACTGCAACGGTACCGGCGGCAACGCCTGCGCCTGCACCGGCGGCGGAGGACCACGGCGAGCGCGTATATGCCTCGCCATTAGCACGCCGTATGGCCAAGCAGGCCGGGATCGACCTTGCCAATGTCAAAGGTTCAGGTCCCAACGGACGGATCGTGAAGGCAGATATCGCGGGCGGCGTCCCCCATGCGCCAGCACCAAAGGCCGAGGCGGTAGCACCTGCCGCAGCACCGGCACCAAAACCAGCGGCTCCGGCCCCGGTGATTACAGCCCCGCACAAGAAAGTGCCCAACTCCACCATGCGCAAGGTTATCGCCAAGCGTCTGACGGAATCCAAACGAAACGTTCCGCATTTCTACCTCACCAGCCACATTGAGATCGACGCGCTGCTGAAATTGCGGGCTGAGCTGAACGCAAAATCACCGAAGGATGGTGCCAGCGCCTTCAAACTTTCGGTCAACGACCTTATCATCAAGGCCTGCGGTGTGGCGCTGCGCCGGCATCCACAGGTGAATGCCTCGTACACCGAAGAGGCGATCATTCAGTATGATGATGTGGATATTTCCATTGCTGTCTCCATTCCGGATGGCTTGATCACCCCGATTGTCCGCAAGGCCGATCAACTTGGTTTAGCCGCCATCAGCAACACCATGAAAGACTTGGGCGCCCGCGCCAAAACGGGTAAGTTGAAGCCGGAAGAATTCCAAGGCGGCGGCTTCTCAATATCAAACCTTGGCATGTTCGGCATTCCGGAATTTTCCGCCATCATCAATCCGCCGCAGGCCGGTATTCTGGCGGTGGGCGCTGGTGAAAAACGCGCCGTGGTAAAGAACGACGCCATCGTGATTGCCACCATGATGACGGTCACGCTCTCATGCGATCACCGGGTGGTGGATGGCGCCCTGGGCGCGGAATTCCTATCGACCTTGAAAGCCATTATTGAAGACCCGCTGAGCCTGATGCTGTGATCATACGCGCCATAACTCCTGCGGACGTGCCGGCGATTCACGATTTCATCGTGCAATTGGCAACGTTTGAGCGGGAGCCTCATATGGTGAAGATGACGCTCGAGGAACTGCACGAAGCCTTGTTTAATGAAGTTCCCCGGGCGCAGGCGATTATCGTGGATTCCGATGAAGGCGAGATCGGCTTTGCAATATTCTCGGAGAGTTTCAATACCTGGACCGGCAAGCCCACCCTGCATGTTGAGGATGTGTTTGTGAATGAATCCGCCCGCGGGCTTGGGGCGGGGCACTTAATATTTCAGTATCTGGCAGCACTCACTGTATCGCGCGGGTATCACAGAATGGAATGGTCGGTTCTCAATTGGAACCGCCCCGCCATTCGGTTTTACGAATCAATCGGTGCGACCTCGATGGCTGAATGGACCAAATATCGCTTGAGCGGTGATGCGCTGCATGCCCTCGCGGAAAAAGGAATTTGAACATGGCAGATGAGATGAATTTTGACTTAATCGTTGTTGGTGGCGGGCCAGGTGGCTACGTCGCCGCAATTCGGGCCGCGCAGTTGAAGATGAAGGTGGCGCTGGTTGAAGGCAAACATCTCGGCGGTATCTGTCTCAACTGGGGGTGTATTCCCACCAAGGCATTGTTGCGATCATCAGAAATCAACCATCTGCTGCATCATCTCGATGAGTTCGGTTTTTCGGGCGGCAATTTCAGCTTCGATGTCGAGAAAATCGTCAAGCGCTCGCGCGGCATTGCCAAACAGCTCTCTTCTGGCGTCACGCATCTGCTGAAGAAGAACAAAGTCACGGTGATCGACGGCTACGGTAAGCTGGCCGGCAAAGGCACGCTTGAAGTGACCAAAGACGGTAAAAAGATTGCCACCCTCATCGCCAAAAACATTATCCTCGCCACCGGCGCACGGCCCCGCCAAATTCCGGGCATCGAGGTGGATGGCAAGCTGATCTGGAGCTATTTCGAGGCGATGGTGCCCACTGAAATGCCGAAAAGCCTGTTGGTGATGGGCTCTGGCGCCATCGGCATCGAATTTGCCAGTTTCTACCAGAACATGGGCGCAAAAGTGACCGTGGTGGAAATGCTTGACCGTGTGCTGCCGGTGGAGGATGCCGAGGTTTCCGCCTTCGCCCGCAAAGCTTTTGAGAAGCAGGGAATGAGCATCATCACCTCTGCCACCGTCAAGGGCGTCAAGAAGGGCGCCAACAATGTCACCGTCACTGTTGAAGCCGGTGGCAAGACGCAGGAGATTACCGTGGATCGGGTGATCTCGGCGGTTGGCATTGTCGGCAATGTCGAGAACATTGGGCTGGAAGGCACCAAGGCCAAGGTTGAACGTACCCATGTGGTGGTAGATGGCTACGGCTTCACCGGCGAGCCGGGCGTCTATGCCATCGGCGACCTCGCCGGTCCGCCCTGGCTGGCGCATAAAGCCAGCCATGAAGGCGTGGTTTGCGTTGAGCACATCGCCGGGCTGAAACCGCACCCGATGGAGACTGGCAACATTCCGGGCTGCACCTATTGCCGGCCGCAGGTGGCTTCAGTGGGGCTGACTGAGGCCAAGGCCAAAGAGGCTGGGCATGAGATCAAAGTGGGCCGCTTCCCCTTTATCGGCAACGGCAAGGCCATCGCCATGGGCGAGCCGGAGGGCTTCGTGAAAACCGTGTTCGACGCCAAAACCGGCGAATTGCTGGGTGCTCACATGATCGGCGCCGAGGTTACCGAGATGATCCAGGGCTACGTGATCGCCCGCACCTTGGAGACCACCGAGGCGGAATTGATGCACACGGTGTTCCCGCACCCCACCATCAGTGAAGCCATGCACGAGTCGGTGCTTGACGCCTATGGCAGGGTTATACACTTCTAGGGCCATGAGCACCCGCATCGAGATCGACCATCGCCTCCGCCACCCGGAGAAGCAGCACCGGGCGGATAACCCGATCAGCCGCAAGCCGGCCTGGATTCGTGTGAAAGCGCCAACCAGCCCAGTTTACCATGAGACCCATGCGCTGATGCGGGCGAACGGGCTGGTGACGGTGTGCGAGGAAGCCGCTTGCCCGAATATCGGCGAATGCTGGTCGCAGCGGCACGCCACCATGATGATCATGGGTGAGATTTGCACCCGCGCCTGCAGCTTCTGCAATGTCGCCACCGGGGTTCCTAACGCTCTGGACGCCACCGAGCCAGCTCGCGTTGCCGACGCGGTGGCAACGCTCGGGCTGCGCCATGTGGTGATCACCTCGGTGGACCGCGATGATTTGGCCGACGGCGGGGCGGCACATTTTGCCGCCGTGATTGCGGCCATCCGCAATGCGGCGCCTGCCACCACCATCGAGATTTTAACGCCGGACTTTTTACGTAAGCCCGGCGCGATTGAAATTGTGGTGGCGGCCAAACCCGATGTGTTCAACCACAATCTGGAGACCGTGCCGCGGCTGTACCCCACCATTCGGCCCGGCGCCCGGTATTTTCAGTCGCTGCGGCTGCTTGATACCGTAAAGGCGCTAGATGCTTCGATTTTCACCAAATCCGGCCTGATGGTGGGTTTGGGCGAGGCCAAGCCGGAAATTGGACAGGTGATGGATGATTTGCGGATCGCCGATGTGGATTTTCTCACGCTCGGGCAATATTTGCAGCCCACCGTGAAGCATGCGGCGGTGGAGCGGTTTGTCACACCCGAGGAATTTGCGGAATACGCCGCCATCGCCCGCGCCAAGGGCTTTTTGCAGGTTTCTGCCACGCCGCTGACCCGCAGCTCTTACCACGCCGATGCCGACTTTGCGGCGTTGCGCGAGGCCCGCGCCAAAAAGCTGGCGGCCTGACCATATGACCAGCTACACCGAGCGCAAGCTGGTGGAGTATTCGCCGGCGCAATTATTTGCGCTGGTGGCGGATGTGGGGAAATATCCGAGTTTTCTGCCATGGTGTGTTGGCGCACGGATTCGCAGCAATCAGGGGAATGTCCTGGTGGCGGATTTAACCATCGGCTTTGGCCCGTTCCGCGAAAGCTTCACCAGCCGCGTGACACTGACCCCGCCTGATGCCACCGGCTATTGCGCCATTAACGTAAAATACGAAAACGGACCGTTTAAATATCTGCATAACGAATGGAAATTCACGCCGGACGCACAAGGCTGCGTGGTGGATTTTTATGTCGATTTCGAGTTCCGCAACATCGTTTTGCAAAAAGCCATCGGCGTGGTGTTCACCGAAGCGGTGCGGCTGATGGTGAACGCATTTTTAAAGCGGGCACGAACAGTGTATGGGCCGCCGGTCGGAACAGAAGCGGTGATGTCGCAAGAATTCAAGGCTGGAGCTTGATCTTTGTCTGATGACAAGCCCACTGAGGATCGTTTTCTACCAAGTCTTTGGTTGTGGATGTTGGCATTTTTTATATCCCCACCAATTGCGGGTATATGTATTGGTCTCTTTTTAGGTGTACCGCATTCGTTTGCCGATGCTAAATTTTTCTTGCTGTCGGTACCCGCATTTGCGGCGATTTCGGGATATCCGCCAGAACTGGTTCTGGGACTTCCGCTATTTTTCTTGTGCGTTTTATTGGGCTGGGTCCGTTTAATTCATTTTTTAGCTGCTGGGTTTGTCGCCGGGTTACTTTCCCCATTCATTATTATGCTTGCTTACCCAAACGCTAATTTCTCAGGATCCCAACATACCATTTTCGGCGAATTCGAAGTGATTTGTCTAACAGCCAGCATGATTTCAAGTGTGTTAACTTGGTTGATTATCCGACCTTGGAGAGGTCGCTCATCATTATAATATTGTGCAATAGAAATTATTTTACCTTCCTCGTAGCAATTATATTAAACGCTAAACTCAATCACCTCCCGCACGCGCGGATAAATCTCGGTCGCCCAGCGCTTGCCGGAAAACACGCCGTAGTGGCCGACCCCGGTTTGCACATGGTGGCGCTTCAGCAGCGGGCGGATGCCGGTGCATAAATCCAGCGCCGAGGCGGTTTGCCCCAGCCCGCAAATATCATCGCGCTCACCTTCCACGGTGAACAGGAAAGTTTTTTTAATCATCTCGGGCCGCACCGGCTTGCCGCGGTACTTTAATTCGCCTTTGGGTAATTCATGGTCCATGAAAATACGCTTGACGGTTTCGAGGTAGAATTCCGCCGGTAAATCCATCACCGCCAGATATTCATCATAGAAGGCGCGGTGAGTGTCGGCGGCTTCATTGTCCTGGGCCGCCAGGGAACGAAATTGCTTGAAGTGCGCCGACATATGCTTGTCGAGATTCATCGAGACAAACGCCGAGAGTTGCACAAAGCCCGGATACACCCGCCGTCCGGCGCCACGGTAGCGCCACGGCACCACGCCGATCATTTTTTTCTCGAACCACGAAATATCCTTGGTTTTGGCAAGAATATTCACCCGGGTCGGGTTGCGCCTGGTATCAATCGGGCCGGCCATTAGTGTCATGCTGCGTGGCGTCGCCGGGTTATTGTTTTCCGCCATTACTGCGACTGCCGCCAGCACTGCCACGGTGGGCTGACAAACCCCGACCACATGGCTGCGAGGGCCAAGTTGTTCAAGGAATTTCATGATGTGCTCGACATATTCGTCAAACCCGAAGACACCAGCCTCAACCGGGATATCTCGCGCATTATGCCAGTCGGTTATGTAAACATCGTGGTCCTGCAATAACACCTCGACCGTATGGCGCAGCAGTGTGGCAAAATGGCCCGACATAGGGGCGCAGAGCAAAACTTTGGGTTGTTTGCGGTCGGAATCTTTTTTGAAATGAACCAGGCTGGCGAACGGGGTTTCGAACACCACTTCGTCCTCAACATCCACCATGGCATTGCCCACCTGCACCTGTTTGATGCCGTAGGCGGGGCGTTTGTGGGTGGTACCGGAATAGCCGAACACTTCAAAAGCGGCGTTTACATGCCGCATCGCCAACCCGAACGGCTCTTGCGGGGTCACGGTCTTCATCAAGCGGCTGGTGGTCCGCGCCATCATACGCAGCGGGTCCATAATATCGGCTTGGGCCTGGTACATCTGGTAGATCATACGCAAATCCTAACCGCGGTATGCGGCGTTTTCGGGGCTAATTTCGTCATCCGTAAAATAACCATTGCATTGCTTTGCTCTCGAAGCTCAAATAAACATGGAGTGGTTTTCACTAAAAAGAAAGGGCAAACCGTATGGCTGAGGCAACGCTGCTTATAAGCAGCAAGAATTACTCGTCCTGGTCGTTGCGCGGTTTTCTGCTGGCCCGGCTCTCGGGCATTGATTTTGTTGAGGAAAGAGTGGCTGCTGATGACGCCCGGGCGAAGGAGGAGCTGCTGATGCGCACTTCCTCTATTTTGGTGCCGTGCCTGATCCATGGCGAGGTTTCGGTGTGGGATACGCTGGCGATTGCCGAGTATCTCAACGAATTGTTCCCTGAAGCCGCCATGCTGCCGGCTGAAAAAGTCGCTCGTGCCCGCTGCCGCTCGATTTCGGGGGAAATGCACTCGGGGTTTGCGGCTTTGCGGTCCTCGCTGCCGATGAATCTGCGTTTTCATAAGCCAGGCTTCACGGTTTGGTCCTCGGCGCAGGCCGATATCGACCGGATCACCAGCATCTGGCGTGATTGCCTGACCACTTGGAAAGGTCCGTATCTGTTCGGCAAAAAGCCCACCATCGCGGATGCCATGTACGCGCCGGTGGTGACGCGTTTCCTCAGCTACGATGTGGCGGTTGATGATCTCTCGAAAGCTTATGGCGAGACCATCATGCGTTGGGCGCCGATGAAGGAATGGGTTGCGGAGTCTCACGACGAACCACAGGAAATTATCGAATTGGATTTGGATTTTTAAGGACCCCAAAGCCCCGTCATTCCCGCGCAGGCGGGAATGACGTCAACAGCCGGTGAGAATTACTCTGCGGCTTTTACCCAGGGTGTCGG
This sequence comes from Acidocella sp., assembly GCA_031291755.1. Lineage (GTDB taxonomy): Bacteria > Pseudomonadota > Alphaproteobacteria > Acetobacterales > Acetobacteraceae > Acidocella. The sequence continues at coordinate 70,948 of JARLIK010000002.1, forward strand.
TGCCGGAATATCAACACCGGGGCTCTCAACTTCCACGGTGCCGAAATCAGCTGGCGAAACTATTTCGAGATATTCCATATCCGGCGAATAATCGAACAGATAATGTGTGATGCCCGGGCGCTGGTGCACGCAATCACCAGCGGAAACCAGATGCTCGGTGCCCTCATACATGAAGCGCGCCCAGCCTTTGTTCATGATCACGATCTGGAATTCCGCCACATGCTGGTGCCAGCCGGTGCCGGCTTCGGGCGGACAATCCGGGTTGGCCTTCACCAGATGGGCGATCACCCGCCCGCCGGTGGCATCCTTGATGCCCAGGTCGCGGTAGAGGAAAAAGTCTCGTAAGCCATCAGTCCGCCAGGGGGTATCGCTGGGTTTAACGTGCGAAAACTCGTTAACGACAGGTTTATCGAGCATTGGCTTAACTCCTCCGTTCGTATGAAAGACACAGAATTGTTGCATAGATAATACGCAAAGGCCAAGAAATTTTTGCGTCGCAACAATACGTCGCCTTCTAGCTGCTTAATTTTTAAGCAATATTAAGCTAACGCTCTCATATCAAACGGAAAAATACTTCGCGTGCCGGTTCAACACCACAATCGCGCTGGTCGATTGCTCGGGATGGAGCTGGTATTCATCCGACAGCGATACGCCAATCCGCTCGGCCCCCAGTAACTTCAGCAATTGCTCCTGGTCCTCGATATTCGGGCAGGCCGGGTAGCCAAACGAGTAGCGCGAGCCACGATAGGACTGGCTGAGCATTTTCTCCATGTCGCGGTCGTCCTCGGCGGCAAAGCCCAGCTCGGCGCGGATGCGCTTATGGGTGTATTCGGCCAGAGCCTCCGCCATTTCCACTGAAATGCCGTGCAGGTACAAATAATCCTGATACCGGTTTTCCTCGAACCACTCGCGCGCCACTTCCGAGGCCCGCTGGCCCATGGTGACCACTTGCAGCCCAATCACGTCGCGCTGTTCGTCATCCACATCGCGGAAGAAATCGGCGATACATTCGCCGTCATCCTTCGGCTGGCGGGGCAGGGCAAAGCGGGCCACTTCGGTTGCGCCATCTTCGGCAAACAAAATCAGATCATTGCCCTGGCCGGCGGCTTTCCAATAGCCATAGGCGGCCTGCGGATGGAGGATTTTATCAGCTTCGCATAAGTCCAGCATCCGCTTCATCACCGGTCGCAACTCCTGCCGTGCCCAGCCGAGGAAATCTTCCAGGGTTTTGCCCTGCTTGCGGAAGCCCCATTGGAACTGAAATAGCGAACGTTCATTGATGAATGGTACAATGGCCTTGGCCGGTGCCTCCAATATTTTAGCCCCCCAGAACGGCGGCGTGATCACAGGCTCAGCCTGCGTCAACCGGCGCCGGCGTACCTGTACCGCTTTCACATCCACCGGCTGAAACGCGGCGACATCAGCGGTGCCAAGCTGGCGCTTGGTGTTTTTGGATTTGCCTTTGCGCTTCGATTGGATGACGGCCAGATAATCATCGAAGGCATTGCCGGTAACCTTGTCCATCAGATGCAGCCCGTCAAACGCATCACGCGCATAGGCCACGCGGCCTGAGGCATAGGCGGCCACACAATCATCTTCCACATAGTTGCGCGTCAGTGCGGCACCACCCAGCATCACCGGAATCGTCAGCCCCTGGCGGGACATTTCCTCGAGGTTCTCGCGCATCACCACGGTGGATTTTACCAGCAGGCCGGACATGCCAATGGCGTGCGCCCGGTGTTCCTTGGCCGCCACCACCATATCCGCCAACGGCACCTTGATGCCGAGATTGACCACCTTGTAGCCGTTATTGGTGAGGATGATATCGACGAGGTTTTTGCCGATATCATGCACATCGCCCTTCACGGTGGCGAGCACGATAATCCCGCGCTCCTCACCGGCCACCCGCTCCATCATCGGTTCCAGGTAGGCTACCGCAGCCTTCATCGTCTCAGCCGATTGCAGCACAAACGGCAATTGCATCTTGCCCGCGCCAAATAACTCTCCAACCACTTTCATGCCGTCCAGCAGCACGTTGTTGATGATCTCCAACGGCTTGAGGGTTTTCAGGGCCTCGTCCAACTCATCCGACAAACCTTTGCGGTCGCCATCCACAATCCGGTCCTTCAACCGGCCTTCAACCGTCTCCGAGCGTTTTTTCTTGGTCGCATCGGCCAGTTTACGGTCGGCGAATATTTCCAGCAGCTTTTGCAGCGGGTCGTAATCTTCGGTGCGGCGGTCGTAGATCAAATCCTCGCACACTTTCACTTCCTCAGCCGCAATCAAATGCAGGGGCCGGATTTTCGAGACATGCACGATCGCCCCGGTCATCCCGGCTTTCACCGCCAAATCCAGGAACACCGAGTTCAGCACGGCGCGGGCGGCGGGGTTCAGGCCGAAGGAGATGTTCGACAAGCCAAGGATAATCTGAATATCCGGAAATTCATCGTGGATGGCCTTGATGCCCTCCAACGTCCATTGCCCCAATTTACGATCATCCTCATTGCCGGTGGCAATGGTGAAGGTCAGCGGGTCGATCAATAAATCCGATTGCGCCAGGCCGTGCTTGTTGCAGGCAAAATCTACCAGGCGGCGGGCGATGCGCAGCTTGTCGGCAGGCTCCTTTGCCATGCCGACTTCATCGATGGTCAGCGCGATCACCGCGGCGCCGAATTTCTTCGCCAGAATCAAGCGGTCAGTGGCGTGGCCTTCACCATCCTCGAAATTGATCGAGTTGATGATCGGCTTGCCGCCATGCAGTTTCAGTGCGGCTTCGATGACAGGGGTTTCGGTGGAATCGATCACCAAAGGCGCGTTCACCGAGGAGGTGAAGCGGGTGATGACCTCGTTCATCTCGGCCACTTCGTTGCGGCCCACAAAGGCGGTGCAGATGTCTAGCGCGTTGGAGAATTCCGCCACCTGTTCGCGGCCTACCGCCACACAGCCATCCCAGTCCCCGGCTTCCTGCAATTCGCGCCATTTTTTCGAGCCATTGGCGTTGCAGCGCTCGCCGATCGAGAAATAGCTGTTTTCCTGCCGTAAGGGAGTCGCGCCATACAGGCTGGCCACAGACGGTACCCAAATGGGCTTGCGCAGCACCGGCGCCGGGCGCGGTTGGCCTAAGCGCTTGAGCATCGCATCCAGTGCCTCGATATGCGGGATGGAGGTGCCGCAGCAGCCGCCGATCAAATTAACACCGTCTTCCACCACAAAGCGCTCCACCCAGCTTGCCATTTCGGGCCCTGCCAGCGGGTAGTGGGTTTTGCCATCCACCAGCTCCGGCAGCCCGGCATTGGGTTGCACTGAAATCAGACCCGGCCAGTTTTGGCTGAGGAATCGCACATGCTCTGCCATTTCCTGCGGTCCGGTGGCGCAATTCAGCCCCATCATCGGTACATCGAGCGCATGGATCACGGTTGAAGCCGCGGCAATATCCGGCCCCACCAGCAAAGTGCCGGTGGTCTCCACGGTCACCTGCACGAAAATGGGGATGTCGGACTTCGCCTCAAGCCGTGCCCGTTTGGCGCCATTCACCGCCGCTTTGATCTGCAACGTGTCCTGGCAGGTCTCGATCAGGATCGCATCCACGCCACCCGCGATGAGGCCTTGCGATTGCTGGTAGAGTGCGAATTCCAGCGGGTCATAGGCAATATTGCCCAGGCTCGGCAGCTTGGTGCCCGGCCCGATGGAGCCGATGACATAACGAACCCGGCCATCGGCAAAGCTCTCAGCCGCTTCCAGTGCCAGTTCCCCGGCGATTTTATTGATCTCGAAGGCGCGGTCTTCCAGTTGAAACTCAGCCAAAGTGATCGGCGAGCCGCCAAAGCTGTTGGTCTGCACCATGTCAGAGCCCGCGGCGAAATAGCCGCGGTGGATTTCCCGCACCAGATCAGGCCGCGACAGGTTCAGCACTTCCGTGCAGTTTTCCTTATCCCAATAGTCTTTCTCGACATCGAGAGTGAGCGCCTGGACGCGCGAGCCCATGCCGCCGTCGCAGAGCAGGACATGGTGTTGCAGAGCTTCAAGAAGATGTGGCTTGGTCATCCCTGTCAGATACACCGGAAACGCCCTATGTCCAGAGAATGACCAGTTCGACTGATATGCGTATTGAGATTGTGATGGGAGGCGCACCCGGCACGACTGACGCTGTTTTGGCGGAAGCTGGGCATGAAGTCCCATCGGGTAGCTACGCGGTTACCTTTGCGCCAGGTAAGCCAGGCCATGTTGTCGGTTGTACCTGCTGCACACCGCGTGGTCCGGTGGCTGATGCCCTGAGCGCCATGTTCCGTGCCCGCGCCACCGGCAAAGCGCCGTATTTCAAGCGGGTGGTGGTGCTGGCCTCACCGGAAGGCGAAACCGTGGTGCGTGACGCAGTAGCAAACGATGTAATGAGCGCCGCACGTTACCGCTTATAGGGCCAGTTCCGTGCCTTTTGTATCCTCATGGTGCCGCCGTTCCTCGGCCTCGGCGGCCAGCTTTTTGTAGCTGCGGCGGCTGAACGGCAGCATTGCCACATACACAATCCCAACTAACGCGCCCGCCGCGTAGGGGTCGGCGATCAGCACGGCGGCGAAGATCACCACGCCCAGCAATAACGGCAGTACGCTGGCGGTCGGCACTTTGAAGTTTTTAAAACTCCACACCGGCAGGGTGGAGACGCACAACAGCGCCACCGCCACCAGAATGCCACCGGAAAACAACGGAAACCCAACCGCATCCCGCAGCCATATCCAGTGCGCCTTATCCGCCTCAAGCCCGACAAACAGCGGAAACAACGCCAATATCGCCCCCGCCGGGGCCGGGACTCCGGTGAAAAAATTATAGGCAAAGGCGGCCGGCGGTGCAGTCTCCAATGCCGCGTTAAACCGCGCCAGCCGCAGCGCCATGGCCGAGACATACATCAGCGTCGGCAAAAACCCGATCGCGCCCCAATCCTGCAACGACCACATGTAAATCACGAATCCAGGCGCCACGCCAAAGCACAAAAAATCCGCCAGACTGTCGAACTCAGCGCCAAAGCGCGAGGTGGCTTTGAGCAACCGCGCCAAACGGCCATCCAGCCCATCGATGACGCCTGAAACCGCAATGGCGATCACCGCGCCGCCGAAGCGTCCATCCATCGCCAGCCGTACGGCCGACAACCCGATGCATAACCCCATAAGGGTCATCAGGTTGGGCAGCATCCGGTTGAAACTCTGGCCGGTGAGCCGTGGGCGGCGAGGCGGGCGGCGGCGCATGTTGTTGCTCATCAAGCCGCTCTCATTAAGCCGTGGGCAACTCAGCGATGACGGTTTCGCCGCCGATCATCCGCTGGCCCACTGCCACCAACGGCACGGTGCCTTCGGGCAAATACAAATCGGTGCGGCTGCCAAAACGAATGATCCCGAACCGCTCACCAGCGGCAAGGCTCTGGCCTTCCTTGGCGTCGCACAAAATCCGCCGCGCGATCAGCCCGGCGATCTGCACCACGGCAATCTCATGGCCGGAGGGCAGCTTCATCGCCAGCGCGTTGCGTTCGTTTTCATCGGAGGCTTTATCCTCAGCCGCGTTGAGGAACTTGCCGGCGCGATAGGCAATACGCGTGACAGTGCCGACGATCGGTGAGCGGTTCACATGCACATCCAGCACCGATAGAAAAATCGCCACGCGGGGACGCGATGTTTCGCCAAGCCCAAGCTCGACCGGCGGCACGGCTTGTTCAATACTCACCACCAGCCCGTCGGCTGGCGCCAGAAACACATTGCCGCGCGGTGGCGCCACGCGCTCTGGGTCGCGGAAAAAATACAGGCAGAACACCGCAAAAATCAGCCCCAGCCACGCCAGCGGATGCCAAAAAAGCAGCCCCAGAAACGCCACCACAATGCCACCTGCGATGAACGGGTACCCGGCCTTATGCGGCGGGGAAAAGGCTGATTTGATGCTCTCGAAAATATCCATGGTAACCCATTAACCTTTTGGCTGCGGAAGCGCGAATGCCTGGCCCGGATAGATCAGGTTCGGGTCCCGGATTTGTTGCGAGTTGGCCTTGTAAATCAGGGTGTACATGTTGCCGTGGCCATAAACATGGCGGGCAATCACCCACAAATTATCGCCCGGCGCGATGACGATATGCCCATTGGCCACCGCATTCGCCAGGGTTTCCAGCGCGAACGGTGCTCTGACAATGACGTTTTTGTCCACCACTGTAAGCGTTCCGCTGGTCGCCGGAACTTGCGCCGATATATGCCATGTGCCGTCGGCCCCGGTGGTGGCGTAGCCAAGCGGCACACCATCCAGCGACAACGCAACCTGATCGCCCGCCGGGGCGGTGCCCGAGAATATGGCATGGCCCTCGGCGTCGTAATCCACTGTGCCAATCCCCAGTGTGCCTGCTTGTGGCCCCTGGCCAGAGACAACTTTCGAGCCAGCCGGGCCGGAAAGCACGGTCAGCGTCTGGCCGTTCGGACCGTTGGCGACATCCACCGAGGCACTGCCGGTGCCAGCAATAACCTGGCCGTTCGGCAGCTTCTCGGAGAGGCTTAACTCCTGCGCGCCCGGCGCCAATGGGGTTTGCAGCACTAGGGCGAAGGCGCCGCTGGCGTCGGCGGTGGCGGTGCCGATGATGTTATCGCCGCTTTTGAGGGTGACTTCAGCGCCTGGCGCGGCGCGGCCCGCGACCACCGTATTTCCGGAGGAATCCACCCGAACTACGTCAAATTCAGGTGCGGCAGGTGCTACGGCGGCGGCGACTGGCGCGGGCGGCGGCGGCGGCGCTTTGGGCGTCGGCTGCAGGGTGGGTTTCGAGCCCAGGTAATACAGGCCGCCCACCGCGCCCAGCGCCACAAGTACGAGAATAACGATGCCAGTCTTAGAGCGTGCGTCCTGCGCCATTTCGGATCCCAACCTTGCTTGCCACATTTACGTCAGCCTGCCACGAAGCGGCGAACTCCGAAAGCGAACCGATGAATGATGTTGTCATGAGTAGCTATTCTGTCACAGTTTTCTGTGGGTCTTCCGCCGGTGTCGACCCTTTGTACGCTGCCAATGCCAAAAAATTGGGCGAAGGGCTAGCCAGTCATGGAATGAATATGGTGTTTGGCGGGGGCAATGTGGGGTTGATGGGCATTACCGCCAGCGCCGCCCTGGCCGCCGGTGCCCATGTAACAGGCATTATCCCGGATTTCCTGCGTCAGCGCGAGGTTGAGTTTCACGGTTTGTCGGAGCTGATCGTGACCGACTCGATGCACACCCGCAAGCGCCGGCTGTTCGCGCTAGGCGATGTTTTCGTGGTGCTGCCGGGTGGTTTGGGAACTTATGATGAAACCTTTGAGATTCTCACGTGGAAGCAGCTAGGCCGCCACGACAAGCCGATCATCCTATGTGACATTCTGGGCTGGGCGCAGCCATTCCTTGCCATGGTCACGCAAACGGTGGAACGCGGCTTCGCCAAACCCAACGTGCTGGAAATGTTCGAGATGCAGCCCAGCGTGGCCGCAACCCTGGCCCGGCTGGATGAGCTTCGCAGCAGTAATTTGCAGAGCTAGTCTGTGATATCCCGGAAGTAAGGCTCGACCACGCCTTTCAGCTTCATCGTCATAGGGTTACCTTTGCGGTCAACGGATTTGCCAAGGCTGACCCGCACCCAGCCTTCCTTCACGTTATATTCCTCAACATTGGTCTTCTCGACCCCGTTGAACCGGATGCCGATGCCACGGTCCAAAATCGCCTCATTGAAAAACGGGCTTTTCGGGTCGATGGATAGGTGATCCGGCGGTGTTTCGGGGTTTTCTGGCGTGTTTTCGGTCATGTTATGGGCTCACAGCATTTTCTTGATGGCGCGGGACAGTTTGGTAGACCAGCTTGCAGCCGGGGCATCGGCCAGCGCAACGGCGGGCAGGTTGGCGATGGTCTTGCCATCCAGCGTGTAATTGATGGTTCCCAGAACCTCGCCTTTGGTCACGCCATTACTGACATCGGTAGTGTAGGTCACTGCGTGCTCAACATGCCCGGCGGCATCCGCCGGCAGGGTGATGACGCTGGCATTGGCGACACCCACCGGCACCTGTCCGGCATCAAGGGCGGCACTTTGCAGCGTGTCGATCTGGGTTCCGGGGCTGGCGAGGGTTACGTCGGTGAAGAATTTTTCACCATAATCGAGAATTGATTCAATCGCCGCCGTGCTAGCGTGCCAGGTCGGCCCGCCCATCACGACCGCGATCAACCGGCGCCCGCCGCGAACGGCGGTGGCATCGATGCAGTGGCCCGACTCATCGGTCAGACCGGTTTTCATGCCATCCACCGTGGGGTCATGCTGCAAAACCGGGTTCCAGCTCGCCTGGGTGATATTATTGAAAGTGTAGTTCGGCTCTTTCGAGATATTCAGGAATTCCGGCTCATCTTGCAAAATAATGCGGCTAAGTTTGGCGACATCCATGGCGGTGGTGTGCATCGCCGGATCCGGCAGGCCGGTGACATTGGTATAGACCGTGTTGGTCAATCCCATATCGGCGGCGTCCTTGGTCATCATCTGCACAAAGGCACTCTGGCTGCCGGCGATTTGCTCAGCCAGCGCCGTCGCGGCGTCGTTGCCGGAATCGATAATCAGCCCGTGCAGTAACTGGTCCACGGTCACCACCGAGGTGGTGTCGATGAACATGCGCGAACCGCCGGCGTGCCAGGCGGCGGCGCTGACCGGTACGGTTTGGTCCAGTTTCAGGCTGCCGTGATGCAGGGCTTGGTAGGTGATGTGAGCTGTCATCAGCTTGGTCAGACTGGCCGGGGCTACCTGCAAATTCGGCGCCGCTTCGGCCAGTATGGCGCCGGTGGTGGCATCCATCAGCACGTAGGAGGTCATGTCCGGCAGGGTCGGCGGGGCGGGGGTGTTCTTGTCAGCCGTCGGCGAATCCGGCACCGGCACCGGCCCGGTCGGCATCGGGGTGGCGGTGGCTTTCTCGGGGTCGCCGCTGTCGGTGCCCTTGCCAGCCGCCGCATCATGGGCATGCGGTTTGGTATGCGGCTTGGCCGCCTCGGCGGTGAACGGGGCGGCAATGGTGGCGCTGATGGCGAGAAAAGCCAGGAAGGCGCGTGTGATGCTGGTATTCATCGGCAGGGTAGTCCTCGGCTAGGTAGCAATTCGCGCCTTCTCTGCACCCATTTCTTGACAAGCTGCAAGCACCGGGCTTGATGCCGTTGACTTAAACGCGCAACTGCGCCCGTGACTTGTGACCGCATCCACTGACAAGGCTGAACCTCGTGAAACGTCCGCAGAAACACTCCACCACGGCCGATAATGTCAAAACGATCATTTATGCGGGCTTGATCGCCGTATTGATTAGAACTTTTCTGTTTGAACCGTTCTTTATTCCCTCCGGCAGTATGGTGCCGACTTTGCTGGTGGGTGACTATGTGTTTGTGGATAAGTTTGCCTATGGCTATTCGCACTTCTCCCTGCCATTTTCGCCGCCGATTTTTTCAGGCCGGATTCCTGACGGGGTGCCAAAGCGCGGTGATGTGGTGGTGTTCCGGCTGCCGCGCGATACCTCGGTTGATTATGTGAAACGGGTGATCGGTCTGCCTGGCGATACCATTCAGGTCACAGATGGCCAGCTTTACATTAATGGCACTGAAGTGCCCCGCACCGATGATGGTGATTATGTTGATACCAGCAGCGGCGGCCCGGTGGTGATGCGCCGCTATACTGAGAGCTTGCCGGGCGGCAGAGTGCATTCGATTTTGAAGGCGACTGAAGACGGGTTTGCCAACAATACCCAGGTTTATACCGTGCCACCGGGTGATTTGTTCATGATGGGCGATAGCCGCGATAATTCGGAGGATTCCCGCTTCCAGGATGCGGTCGGCTATGTGCCTATTGAAAACGTGCTAGGCCCGGCAACGATTATTTTCTTCTCGATTGATTTGCAGGACCCCTGGTATGAGTTCTGGGATTGGCCGTTTGAGATCCGTTGGGACCGGCTGTTTCACCCGATTTCATGAGGCGCACACCAGCAAAATCTGGCGATGATGCGGCGGAGATTTTGTTGGGGCACAAATTTGTCCAGCCGAAATTACTGACTGAGGCGCTTACGCATCGCTCGGCGGCGGGCGCCAAGGGGCATGGCTCGAACGAGCGGCTGGAATTTATCGGCGACCGGGTATTGGGGCTGATTGTTGCGGAGTGGCTGATTGAGCGTTTCCCTCAGGAGCGCGAAGGTGCGCTGGGGCCGCGTTTGGCGGCATTGGTATCGCGCCCTGCGCTGACGGTGATTGCAGAAACCCATGGGCTGGCCGCTTTGCTGGCGGTGGCACCTGGAGAATCCAAGCGCGGCGTACGCGAACGCTCCACTGTGCTGGCCGATGCACTGGAGGCGCTGATTGGGGCGCTTTATCTCGATGGTGGTCTGGCGGTGGCAAGGGACTTTATCCGCCGGGTGATGGCTGATGTGGTGGACCAGCAATTTGTGCCACCGAAGGACCCGAAAACCGCCCTGCAGGAATGGGCGCTGAAACGCGCTTTGGCTTTGCCGGCTTATGACGTTCTCGAACAAACGGGCCCATCCCACGCTCCTAGTTTTATCATCAGGGTGACGGTGGGAGACGCCAGCGCCACCGGTGCGGCGGGCTCAAAACGTGCGGCCGAGCAGGAAGCTGCCACCGCCTTATTAGGAATTTTACCACCATGAACGAGACCACGCGCTGCGGGTTTATCGCCATTATCGGCGCGCCCAACGCGGGCAAATCCACACTGCTAAACCGTCTAACGGGTGCCAAACTCTCGATCGTGACGCCCAAAGCGCAAACCACGCGGGCGCGGGTGCTGGGCATCCTCATGCGTGGCACCGCGCAGGTTTTGCTGGTGGATACGCCAGGCATTTTCTTGCCCAAGCGCCGGCTGGACCGCGCCATGGTGGCCGCCGCTTGGGGTGGTGCGGATGAAGCGGACCATGCGCTGCTGATTGTGGATTCCAAATCGGGAATGACCAAAGCGGTGCAGGATATCGCTGAACGACTGGGTTCCACCGGGCGGCGCATCAGTCTGGTGTTGAACAAAACCGATCTGGTGGAGCGTCCAAATCTGCTGCCGTTGGCAGAGGCTTTAGCAAAGCTGACAAATTTTGAGCAGGTATTCATGGTGAGTGCCGCCACCGGCGACGGTATTGAAGCACTACTTGATTTCTGCGCGGCTACCGTGCCCGTGGGGCCGTATTTGTACCCGGAAGACGACCTGACCGATTTGCCGGACCGCCTGCTGGCCGCTGAAATTGTGCGCGAGCAGGTATTTTTGCAGACCCGCGATGAGGTGCCCTATGGCACCACGGTTGAGACCGAGAGTTTCGTTGAGCAGAAAGATGGCTCTGCTCGTATCGAGGCGATTATTTATGTGGCGCGGGCTGGCCATAAAGCGATTCTGATCGGTGCCGGTGGTGCGCGGATACGCGATATCGGCGCACGCGCCCGGCGGGAGTTGAGTGCCCTGCTGGAGCGCAATGTGCATCTGTTTTTGCGCGTCAAGGAACGCCCGGGCTGGGATGAGGAAGCTGCCCGCATCCGGGCTACGGGGTTGAATGATCCGAGTGTCTGACCGACTCTGGCGTTGGCATGCTGCGGCGCTGCTCATCTATGCAGCTTGCGCGGTTATTTACATCGATCACGGCCAGTCGCTGTTCGCGAAAATTTCGGGCTCAGGGTCTGACCCGTTCATTTTCATCTGGGATTTTGCCTGGTGGCCCTGGGCCATCGCGCATCATCAAAATTTGCTGCATACAAATTTGATGTGGCAGCCGCTGGGTGTTTATCTAGGCTGGATCACCTCGATCCCCCTGCTCGCAATTGTGGGCAGCCCGCTGACAATGCTTTTTGGCCCGGTATTCAGCTATAATTTTTTCATCATCTGTGCGCCGGTATTGTCGGCCTGGGTGGCGTATTTTTTATGTTTAAAAATTACCCAAAGCCCGCTGGCGGCTTTGTTCGGTGGTTATCTGTTCGGCTTTTCCACCTATGAAATGGCGCAGGAAACTGCGGCATTGAATTTGAATTTTACCGCCTTTGTTCCGGCCTTGCTGCTGGTCATTATTATGCGTCAGCGCGATGAGCTGACCCGCTGGCAGGTAGCGCTGCTGGCGGGTCTGATTCTGGCGGCGCAGTTTTTCATTTCTATCGAGATATTTGCGCTGGTGTTTGTATTCGGCGCCGTCGTATGGCTGTTTGCCATGCTGTATTTAGCACATGAGCGAGCCAAATTACGGCGCCTGGTTGTTGATGCATTTGCCTCAGCACCTTTAACAATCGTTCTGGTCGCGCCGTTTTTGGTGTCTATGCTGGATCATTTTTCCTATGTGCATTTGCCAGACGTGTGGCCGTATTATTTCACCATCGATTTTCTGAATATTTTCCTGCCCGGCCATATTAATCTCATCGGTGGTTCCTGGTTTCATTGGTTGTCAAAACATTATTTCGATGATTTTCAGGAGCAGGATGGCTATATCGGCATCCCTCTCTTAATAATTCTATATATGTTTTTCCGAAAAAATACTGCGATCGGCATGCCGCGTTTTCTGTTGGTGACACTCATAGCTCTGATCTTGTTTAGCTTCGGACCTCAACTATGGTTTGGCGGTGTTTATACCAAACTTGGCTTGCCTTGGGCGCTGATCATGAAGTTGCCGTTGCTGTCATCGGCCCTGCCATGCCGGTTTTTCCTGTTTGTATCGTTGCTAGTGGCGGTGATTGCGGCACTTTGGGTGGCGCAAACGCTGCGTACAGGCCGGCGAAATTTTGCGATCATCATGGGGCTGTTAGCGTGCGTCGCGCTCCTGCCAAGCTATCATGGCTGGATGAACATTCCGGACGCGAAGTTTTTTGCGCCAGGCCGGGTGACATCCGTGCTGGGGCCCGAGACGCAAATTCTTATCATACCATCAGGCATCAATGGCCCGTCATCCTATTGGCAAGCCGAGAGTGATTTTTCGTTTCATCAAACCGGCGGGTATCTTGGTTTCGCCCCCGCGCCGATGCAGCCCTACCAGGCGGTGCAGGATTTTTATCTGCTGGGAATGAACACAGATCATCTGAATGCATTAAAATTATATTGCTGGAAAACCAGAACGCAATATATTGTCATTGGACCTGGAACACCGCCGGAAGTTTCGGTTGGGTTGGCTGGGCTGGACTGGCCGATGCGGAAAATTGATGACGTAACGATCATTACCGTTCCACCGCAACAGAGTTGAAGGGCAGGGTAGCGTGAACGCCGTTTCATTGGTTTCCATTGTCGTCCCATTCTTCAATGAAGAGTCAGGCACCCTAACGTTTCATCAATCATTATGCACGAGCCTGGACTTGGTTCCTGATGTCGCCTGGGAAATTTTATGTGTCGATGACGGCAGCGCTGATGGTACGCTGGCGGAATTGCTGGCGCTGACAGTCAAGGACTCTCGGGTAAAAATCATCGAACTCTCACGCAACTTCGGCAAGGAAGCAGCGCTCACGGCCGGTCTCGATGCCGCACAAGGCGATGCGGTAATTCCGATTGATGCTGATTTGCAGGACCCGCCGGATTTGATCCCGCTGATGATCGAGGCGTGGCGCGCCGGGGCTGAGGTGGTGCAGGCAAGGCGGATTGATCGCTCGCACGATAGCATGTTGAAGCGCCAGACCGCCGCCTGGTTCTACCGGTTGCATAACCGGCTTTCGAAGACCAAAATTCCCGAAAACGTTGGTGATTTCAGGCTGATGGACCGGCTGGTCGTGGACGCGCTCAAGCAATTACCAGAGCGTCAGCGCTTCATGAAAGGCCTGTTTGCCTGGGTCGGCTTTAAAACCGTGACGATCGATTATGCGCGCGCTGAGCGTTCCCGCGGGGCTTCCAAATTCTCCGGCTTGAATTTGTGGAATTTCGCGCTTGAGGGTTTTACCAGCTTCAGCACGGCACCGTTGAAAGTGTGGACCTACCTTGGCGCCATCTCGGCGTGCCTTACTTTATTTTATGCCCTATTCATCATTCTCCACACTTTGTTCACCGGCATCGAAGTTCCCGGCTACGCCTCGCTGCTGGTGGCGGTGCTGTTTTTTGGCAGCGTGCAGCTGATCAGCATTGGTCTTTTGGGCGAATATATTGGCCGCATCTATATCGAAACCAAACAGCGGCCATCGTATATTATCCGGAAAATTCACGACGGCTCGGATGGAGCATGAAGCCTATCTCGATATGGCGGCCTCTGAGGAGCGTCATTGGTGGTTCCGCGGGCGGCGGCAAATTCTTGATCAAGTCATCGGTGGCTTGAATTTACCAGCGGGTGCCAGGATTTTGGAACTCGGCTCCGGCACCGGCGGTAATCTGGCGATGCTATCAAGTTATGGCGTTGTTACCGCCGTTGAAATGGATGAGACCGCGCGCGCCCTGGCAGCGGCAAAAGCCGGCGGCGCAGATTATATTTTTGCTGGAACACTGCCGGATCGGCTTCCTGCATTTGCCGAACCGTTCGATTTAATCTGCATGTTCGATGTGCTGGAGCATATTGAAGATGATGAAGCCACTTTGAAAATTGTCCTTAGCCATCTGGCCCCTGGTGGGCGCGCGGTCATCACGGTGCCGGCGTTCGCGCGATTGTGGGGGCCGCATGATGCCGCCCTGCATCATAAACGCCGCTATGAAAAATCTGAATTGCAGCAAAAATTGCTGGCAGCCGGTTTTTCCATCACGCAGCTTACTTACACGAACATGCTGCTGTTTCCGGCGGCTTTAGCAGCCCGGCTGCTCGATAAACTGTGCCGTCCTGGTAAGGCGGCTGGTACTTCCATACCGCCCGTGTGGTTGAATGAGGTATTCGCCAGCCTGTTCGGCTCGGAAAGGCATCTGATCCAGCACGTGAATCTCCCTTTTGGGCTATCTCTGCTTGCCGTCATTCAGGCCGCTGCGATACGCTGATCCAACCGGCACTTGGCCGCCAAGCTATTTCGCTTTACCATCAGGCGGATAGTAAGGTGATGGGTTGTCTTCATGCGGGTTAGTATCATTCAGATGTCGCCCACCGCCGACAAGGCGGCGAATATCGCGCAGGCGCGCTCGTTGATTGAGCGTGCGGTGGAAGCTGACCGGCCGGATCTGGTGGCTTTGCCCGAAATGTGGACATGCCTGGGTGGCACGCGCGCTGAGAAATTCGCCGCCGCCGAGACTTTGCCGGTGGCGGGATCGAACGCACCGGGTGGGGCGGCCTATGAAGCGCTGCGTGATTTGGCGCGGTTGCATAAAATTACCCTGCATGGCGGCTCCATTGGCGAGTTGGATGGCGAACAGCTTTATAATACCAGTCTGCTGTTCGGGCCGGATGGCAATGAAATGGCGCGTTACCGCAAAATCCATCTGTTCGATATCACCACCCCTGACGGCCAAGGCTACAAGGAAAGTGCTACCTACGGTGCCGGCAATAAAATCGTGGTCGCCGATGTGGCCGGATTCAAAGTAGGTCTGGCGATATGTTATGATTTGCGCTTCGCCGAATTATTCCTGGCGCTACGCCAGCAGGGTGCCGAGTTGATTATCCTCCCGGCGGCATTTACCTTGCAAACCGGCAAGGACCATTGGGAGGTTTTGTTGCGGGCCCGCGCTATTGAAACCCAATGCTGGATCGCTGCCCCTGCCTGCACCGGGCCGCACCAGGAAGCCTCTGGTGAGGTTCGCTACACCTATGGTCATTCCCTCGTCGCTGACCCGTGGGGGCACATCGTCGCCAAAGCCTCCGATGGTCTAGGCTGGGCCTCCGCCGCCATCGACAAGGTTCTTATGGAGCGTGTGCGCGCTGACATGCCGGTTATTCAGCATCGGAAATTAGCGTGACAAGCGTTGCCTTCGTCGCTGCGCAAACTGAAATTGCCATCGCCGCCCGCCACCGGCTCACCAGCATGTATGGCGACACCACGCCGGAGTCCTCCGATATCATCGTGGCCCTCGGTGGCGATGGGTTGATGCTGGAATGCCTGCACCGGGTGCTGGGCACCAACAAACCAGTGTATGGCATGAACTGCGGCTCGGTCGGCTTTATGATGAATGAATTCTCTGAGATGAATTTGTGGGACCGCCTGGCCCGCGCCCAGGCCAGTATTCTGCATCCGCTGCGGATGCATGCGATCACCGCCTCCGGTGTGGTGGAGGAAGCTCTGGCGTTAAATGAGGTGAGCTTGCTGCGGCAACTCCGCCAGGCTGCGAAAATCCGTATTACAGTGGACCAGCGCGAACGTCTGGCGGAATTGATTTGCGACGGCGTGCTGATTTCAACCCCGGCCGGTTCCACCGCGTATAATCTCTCGGCGCACGGTCCGATCATTCCGCTCTCGGCCAATTTGCTGCCGCTGACACCCATTTCGGCGTTTCGCCCGCGCCGCTGGCGTGGCGCGTTACTGCCCTCAACGGTGGAGGTGCTGTTTGAAATTCTCGAATCCGACAAGCGCCCGGTGGCAGCGGTGGCGGATTTTACCGAAGTACGTAATGTGGTCTCAGTGGCGGTCAGTGAGGACCGCAGCATTAGTGCCACAGTGTTATTCGACCCCGATCGCGCTCTCTCCGAGCGCATCATTACGGAACAATTTACGGTTTAAATGGCTCAACATTATTACATCGTTACCTGGGATCAACTGCACCGCGACGCCAAGGCGCTGGCTTGGCGCTTGCACGAAAAGGGTCCTTGGATCGGCATTGTGGCAATCACCCGCGGCGGGTTGATCCCTGCCGCCATCATCGCCCGCGAGCTAGAATGCCGGCTGGTTGAGAGCGTCTCAATCACCACCTATGACGATGAAAATCTCGGCCAGGCGCAAGTCACCAAATATCCCGCCGCCGCTGGTGACGGCACCGGGTTTTTAATCATCGATGATCTGGTCGACACCGGCACCACCGCGAAACTGGTGCGTGGTCTTTTGCCCAAAGCGCATTTTGCCACCGTTTATGCCAAGCCGGCTGGTAAGCCGGTGGTGGATACCTTCATCACTGAGGTTAGTCAGGACACTTGGATATTGTTTCCATGGGACACCGAACCGCAGTTCATCGCGCCTTTGGCGCGTGGAAAGAAGCAATAGCCTTTGGCGCGTGGAAAGAAGTCATTGCCTCTCACCTGTACCGCTAAATAACGCTTCAGCTCCCCATCGCGACCCGCATGAAGCGGGCCTTCAGCCGTGGCATGCGCTCGACGGCAGCCAGACCCAGATCACGTGCCAGCCTGATGGCCGGGTTATTGGTCGAAAATAAGCGGTCCAGCGTGTCGGTCGCCGCCAGCATCGCCATGTTGGCCGGCCGGCGAACGGCCTGATAACGCGCCAGCAGCGCCGGTTCACCAGGGTCAGCGCCCGGACCAGCCGCTTTGAGCAAATCCGTAAAGGCCAGCGCATCGCGTAGCCCCAGGTTCAGGCCCTGACCGGAAATCGGGTGGACGCCATGCGCGGCATCGCCCATCAGCGCCAGCCGTGTGCCCGTATAGCGGGCGGCATACATGGCCGAGAGCGGGTAGGTCCAGCGCTTGCCGACGATCTCGATTTTACCCAGTTGCGGGCCGAGGCGGCGGGCAACCTCGTAGTGGAAACGTTCCGGCTCCAACTCGTGCAGACGCGCGGCGACGGCGGCTTTGTCCGTAAAGACGATGGCGGAGAGATTCTCGTGCTCCGGTGTCGGGCTCATTGGCAACTGTGCAAACGGGCCGCCGGGGAGAAAATGCTCCAGCGCCAAACCATGATGCGGTTTCTCATGTGCAATGGCGCAAAGTACGGCAGATTGGTGATACGGAATGCGGGTGACCGGAATGCCAGCCTTGGCGCGAACCTGGCTGTTGCGGCCATCGGCAGCCACCACCAGTTTTGCGGTGAAAGCCGGGCCATTTACAATCTGGACCGTTGCGGCATCGGCTTTACGCGAGACCGAGGCTTCGGCGGGCGCAAACAAGGTGATGTTGGGGATTTCGTTGAGGCGCCGGTTGATGGCGATGCGCAGTGCCCGGGCTTCGATGATCCAGCCAAACGGTTCATCGCCCACGGCTGAATGGTCAAAATGCAGTTTCAGAGGCGATGGCGGCCGGCCGGGTTTGCCATCGGTTACCCGGATATCGAGGATCGGGCAGGGGGCGAAAGGCAATTCGTCCCAAAGTCCGGCTTCGTCCAGCAACCGCTTGCAACCATAGGCGATGGCGTAGGCGCGGCCGTCAAAATCCGGGTGTTCCATGGGCGGTAAAGCGGCCTTGTCGACCAAGGCGATGTGTAAACCAGAGGCGGCCAGGGCACAGGCCAAGGCACCGCCCACCGGTCCGGCACCGATAATCGCTACATCATAGGCTGAAGCTGTTTTCATGGCGGTAACTTGGCAGGAGTTGAGACGAGCGCAAGCCATGCAGACGTTAAAATCCCAGGTTTCCTTTTAAGAATAATTAAATATCTTTACGAAATTACCCTACCGGCTTGTTTTGTAATGAATTCCCCCAATTTCTATTTGCTTAAATTCTAAGCATTTTCCCGCCCGCCAAATAAGCATGGTCGTTTTGATGACATCTGGTTAACCCCTGCGACTCGCTCACCGGGGGTTTTCACGAATTTGGCATAAAAGGTGCAAGACAGGTTGTGGGGCAAGGCGGCTAAATTCGCGCTTGCGTCTTTGTGCAACACACAGCTGGGAACAGTGGAGACGTGATAATATGGCAATAGTACCTGCATTACCGGGCAGTTGGCTCGATACAGGCGACAATGCCTGGCAGCTCACAGCGGCGACTTTCGTCGGCTTGCAGAGCGTGCCGGGTCTGGTCGTCCTCTATGGCGGCATCGTTAAAAAGAAATGGGCGATCAACTCCGCCTTCATGGCATTCTATGCGTTTGCCGCTGTTCTGATTGTGTGGGTTCTGTGGGCCTACAATATGTCGTTCGGCAAACCTTGGCTCACCATGCCGTTCATCGGCGGCGGCAACCAGTTTATCGGCCATCCTGGCCAGATTACCTCCGCCTGGAACGAAACCAAAGAAGCGATCATCCCGGCTGCTGCCAGTGGCATGCCACCCATCGGCTTCCCGATGGCAACCATGGTGTTCTTCCAGTTTGTGTTCGCCGCCATTACCGTGATCATTCTGCAAGGCTCGATCATCGGCCGTATGAACTTTAAGGCCTGGATGATCTTCGTGCCGGTCTGGATGAGCTTGATCTATCCGCTCGGCGCCTTCTCGCTTTGGGCTGGCGGCTGGCTGGGATCCATGGGCGTGGTCGACTACTCCGGTGGTTACGTTATTCATTTGACCGCCGCTGCCTCCGGCTTCACCGCTGCTGCCGTGATCGGGCCGCGTATTGCGCGTGACCGCGAAAACTTCCAGCCGAACAATCTGCTCATCACCATGGTTGGTGCTGGCATTCTGTGGCTTGGCTGGGATGGCTTCAACGGTGGTGACCCATACTTCGCCAACGCTGATGCTGGCGCTGCCGTGCTGAACACCAACATCGCCACCGCTGCGGCGCTGCTGTCCTGGACCATGCTGGACGTATTCACCTACGGCAAGCCTTCCGTGCTGGGTGCTGTGAACGGCATGATTGCCGGCCTCGTCGCCATCACCCCGGCGGCTGGTTACATCAACGGCGCTGAAGCCATCGTGCTTGGCATTGTTGCTGGTATCATTCCCTGGATGTCCTGGAACCTGCTTGGCAAGACTTGGCTGTTCCGCAAGGTCGATGACTGCCTCGGCGTGTTCCATACCCATGGTGTGGCGGCTCTCGTCGGCGGCATTGGCACCGGTATCCTGGCTGACCCTGGCATGATCGAATATTATGCAACGGGTAAAGACAGCGCCGTGAACGTCACGGGTGCATTGTTCGGCAATCTTCATCAGGTCGTTCTGCAATGCTACGGTGCTGCGTTCATCATCGTGGTCAACGTGATCGGCACCTTCATCATTCTCAAGCT
This sequence comes from Acidocella sp., assembly GCA_031291755.1. Classification (GTDB taxonomy): domain Bacteria; phylum Pseudomonadota; class Alphaproteobacteria; order Acetobacterales; family Acetobacteraceae; genus Acidocella. The sequence continues at coordinate 90,839 of JARLIK010000002.1, forward strand.
CATCGGCCTGGTTGTGCCGCTGCGCTCCGATGATGAAACACTGATGATCGGTGACGATGCGATCCATGGTGAAGAAGCCTACGCGATCTTCGCCGATGGCCAGAAGATCCCGGTGATGGGTGACTAATCTCTAACAAACCCGCCGCATCCTTTGGGGTGCGGCGGATTTGCCTGTTGATTTGCAAAACCCTGCCCGCGAAAGCGGGCAGGGTTTTGGCGTTCGGTTTAGAGGCTAAAAAGTCTCCAGTTCCCCGGCAGGGTGATGCTCCTGCGGGTTATGATGGCCCTGCAGCCGCCAGGCGAGTTCCGATAGTGTTACAGCGCTCAAGGCGGTGCGGGAATTGATCAGCCAGCCCGATGGCACGGCATGGCCAAGTGATAGAAAAAACACCGCCAGCACACTCAGGCGCTGAGAGAGTAAATCCAGCATCTGCACGTTACGGTGGCAAAGCGGATCGTCAGCCAGCCGCAATAACGACGGGCCGAGGGTTGACTGCAACTGTTCGGCAAACTGACCCAACTCGGTCAGTTCATCGCTCACCGCGCTGATAAGACTGATCAGCGGTGTTTCGACTGTGCTTATCTGGGGTCGTAATTGTTCCATGGTGCGGCCGCCTTCGCTAAAATAATTCGAGTGCGCCAGCCTGAGCTGATGGCCTAGTGGGCACGAATTCGCGCTCTGGCCGCACGCTGGTCTGTTCGAGGCCAATGAGAACTTGCCTGGCCCGGCCTGAGACCGGCCAGAATTGAATGCGCCGTCCCTGGTTGCCGCGCAGACTGCCGCCGACAATGGCAATACCTTCAGCCCGCAGAAACCTCTCAGCAAAAGCGGCGTTCAAATCACCAATATCTGTCAGCCCTTTGATCATCCGCGCACCGCCAAATAGTTTCGCCTGCAGCCGGCGCCGGTCTGCGCCTTGTTGCAGCAGGCCATTCACCAGCAGTTCCATGGCGTGCACGCCATGGCGCATGGCGGCGCCCCCAGGTTGCGGGTGCCGGCTGTCAACGCCGGGCAACAAAAAATGATTCATCCCGCCCAGCCCCGCGAGGGAATCCCATAGGCAGGCAGCAACGCACGAGCCAAGAATGGTGGTGAGTTTGGTGCGCGGGTCGTTATTCACCTGATACTCGCCCTGCACAATGTTCAGGCTGCGTTCTTCCAGCAGCGGTGTATAAATTTTCATCCCACGGTCTCCCGACGGGCGGCCTGGGCGTGTTGCAGAATTTGCGCGGCTATTCGCTCCAGTGAATATTGCTGTGCCACCGCCCCTATTTCAAAGGCCACCTTGGGCATACCATAAACCACACAGCTTGCTTCATCCTGGCCGATGGTTTCAGCTCCTGCACGCCGCATCTCAAGCAAGCCTGCTGCGCCATCACGGCCCATGCCGGTCAGGATCACACCGATGGCCTTCGCCTTGAATTGCCGTGCGACGGCGTTGAACATCATGTCAACCGACGGGCAATGTCCATTGACTCGATCGCCGTGATTTAACTGGCAACGCGGCTCCGGATAGTTCTTTACCTCCAGATGTGCATCGCCGGGGGCCACATAGATATGGCCGGGCTTGATCAACGCGCCATCGGTGGCTTGTGCGACATGCGCAGCGCATAGCCGGTTCAGCCGCTCGGCAAAGCTTTTGGTGAAATTGGCCGGCATATGCTGGCTGATCAAGGTGGGCGGACAATTCACTGGAAAATGCGACAGAATTTCCACCAGCGCCTCGACACCGCCGGTTGAAGAGCCGATGGCGACAACACGGCCATTGGGTACAAAACTTCCCGCCGGGGGCTGGGCCGCTGGCTTCCGGAGCAGCGGCGTGCGGCGGGAACGTGATGCAGCCTTCACTTTTTCGACAAGCGATTCAAAACTGTCGCTGTGCTGACGGGTGGGTTTGGCGACGCAATCGAACGCGCCAAATTCCAGCGCACGTAAGTTTATATCGGCGCCTTTCTGGGTCAATGTTGAAACCATGATCACCGGCGTTGGCCGCAGGCGCATGATTCTTTCAAGAAAATCCAGCCCGTTCATGTTCGGCATCTCGATGTCGAGCGTTATGACATCCGGATACAGCAGCTTGATGGCACGCCGCGCCTCGTTCGGGTCAGACGCTTCGCCGACAATTTCAATCATCGGGTCAGCCCGCAAAGTGGCCGAAATCAGGCGGCGCATGGTTGGCGAATCATCGACCACCAGAACGCGGATGCTCATGGTGCAACCCGCGTGCCGTGCGCATGACGATAGATGGTAACTCCATCGCTGCGCAACAGCGCCTCGGCGGGACCAGAAATTCGCTCGGAATGACCGATGTATAAGGCGGCTTCTGGTGCCAATAATGGCACCATCCGGCTCCATACCCGGCTCTGCGTTTCATTATCAAAATAGATCACCACGTTCCGGCAGAAAATGGCATGGAACAAGCCACGCATTGGCCAATTGCCCATTAGGTTTAGTTTGCGGAACCGCACGAGGGTACGTAACTCGGCATTGGCCCGCATCTCGCCCGAGCCACTCGCGACGGGTGAAAACCATCGCTGTACCATCGTAGGTGGAACGGCGTTCAAAGCTGATTTATCATAATTGCCGGCCTCGCCAAGCGCGATCATATTCGGATCGATATCGCTCGCCAAAATTTTTATGTTGTAATTTGCAGCCTCGGGCAGCAGGCTCAATATGGTTAGCCCAATGGAATAAGGCTCCTGCCCGCTGGAGCAGGCGGAGGACCATATCCGGATGGGTTGGCCAAGCTTTGCCTGATGAATGAGCTTGGGCAAAATATGCAACTTCAGATGCTCGAAATGATGTGGCTCTCGAAAAAACTTGGTTACGTTGGTAGTCAGGGCGGCGATCATGGCGTCACGTTCATTGCGGCCTGGCGGACTGCTATGGTCTCTGATTACATTGCAATATTCATGAAAATTATTAAGCCCCAGCAAGCGCAGCCGCTTTGCCAGGCGCGAATAAACCAGGTTCACTTTGTTCTCGGGCAATGCAATGCCGGCCTCGCGATGCATGACAGCGGCGATCTCTGCAAAATCCTTTGCAGTTAGACAAAACTCACCGCTACTCACCAGATTGTCGCGCGTATGCGGCTTCACTTGAGTATCCACATTGGTCATGCGGCCTCAAGCTCATGGTCGGGTAGAACATGGTCGAGTGCGAGCAGGCTGATCATGCGGCCTTCTACGGGCAGTAGCCCGCGCACGAAGGTTTTCACCAGGTCTGAGGCAACGTCTGGCGTCGGTTGAATATGCTCCTCATTCAAGGTTAAAATATCGGATACCGCGTCGACCAGCAGGCCAATCTGCTGCTGCCCGATTTGCGCAACGATGATGACATTGCGTGCCGTCGGTTCGCTGCTTGGCAGTCCCAGCCTGATAGCGAGATCAATAATGGGTAGCACAGCACCACGTAGATTAATTACGCCGCGCAGATAATCCGGCGAGTGTGGCAGCGCAGTTGCCACTGTCCAACCGCGGATTTCGCGGACGGCCATGATATTGATACAGAATTCCTGCTGACCGATGCGAAAGGCGATCAGTTCACGCGCCTTCACGTCGGGTGCAAATGCTTGGCTCATTGCTCAACTCGCTTCCATAAGAGTAACAACTGCTCGCATCGATTCAATTCGCGGCGACTCGGCACGCGAAGTCGACACAATTGAATCGACATCTAAAATCAATGCGACTCTACCATCGCCCATCACGGTCGCTGCCGCGATGCCTGGAACGGCCTGATAGTTTGCCTCGAGACTTTTGATTACGACCTGCCGTTGGCTTTGAATTGTATCAAACAGCAGGACCGCCTGCGAACCGCCTTCACATTCAACAAGCAAAGCAACCGATCTTGTCGGTTCGATAGCTTCGCTGCGGTAGCCAAGTGCTAGTGCTACATCGACCATCGGAACATAGCCGCCGCGCAATGATAGCACCCGTACTTTGCTATCGAGCGGATGCACATCATTAGCACGTGGCTGTAAGGTTTCCAATATCGCGCCGAGGGGCACAATAAGAGTATGCGTGGCGGCAGTAACCACCATCCCGTCAAGCACTGCGAGGGTAAGAGGCAAACTTAAGGTAAATGTTGATCCGATGCCGGGTTTCGATGAAATTGAAATCCGCCCGCCAAGCGCTTGTACCGAGCGGCGAACAACATCCATACCGACACCGCGGCCAGAAATGTCAGTCACAGCACTGGCCGTTGAAAATCCAGGCATGAAGATCAGATTATCAATCTCATCATCAGTCAAGGTGGCGTCTGCGTTGATTAAACCATTTTCGAGAGCCTTGGCTTTTACGCGATTGCGATTAATGCCGGCGCCATCGTCGGCCACTTCCACGACAATGCGCCCGGAGCGGTGTAAGGCAGCCAGTCGCACTGTACCCTCAGCCGGCTTGCCGGATGCCCGCCTGACTTCCGGTGTTTCAAGTCCGTGATCAATGGCATTACGAATCATGTGAGTCAGCGGATCGGAAATTCGTTCTATGACCGTTTTGTCAACTTCAGTGCTTTCACCCTCGGTTAATAGCCGTACCTGCTTGCCAGTTTGCGCGGCAACTTCGCGTACCAGCCGTGGCATGCGTTGAAACACCGAGCGTACTGGCTGAGCCCGGATGGCCATCACGCTATCCTGAATCTCACGTGTTAAATTCTCAAGTTCTTCTAAGGCCACCGCCACGCCAGAAGCCCGGACAATGCCAGCTTCCAGAACACGCTGGCTTAACATGGCTTCATTGATGACAAGCTCGCCTACCAAGTCGATCATGCGATCAACACGTTCAAGATCGACACGAATGGTGGCGGTGGTTGCAGAGTCTTGCTTTGCTACCGAATTGTCAAGTTTTGCCGTGATCTCTAACTTTTCGTTGGTTGGCAGTATGGGGACCGGTTCAATAGGGTTGGAAGGAAAGAATTCGAAGCCTTCAAAAAACGCTGGAGGTTCGTCCGGCATATCGGTGCTAACAGGCATAGCAATGATGCTGAGATCGCAGTCTCCTTCGACAAACTCAAAAACATCGCGCACGGAGGCTTCGTCGCATTCTGATTTCAAAATGATAGTCCAACTCAAGTATGCTCCATCAGGATCGATTTGATGAAGCTCCGGCAAGCGGCTCGCATTCAGCATAACCTCAACCTCACCCAGACGGCGCAGGTCACGCAACAGCAAGGCAGGTTCGTTAGCTTTCGCATATAGCTCGGGATGGGGACAAAATGTAATTTGCCAATTATGCGCATGCGAAGGCGCTAACGTTGGGGCTGGTGCATTGACGATGGTAGCAAACTGTAAACTTGATTCAGCAGACTCTTGATTTAATTTCGTGAGTTCTCCGATAAGTCCACTCGTTTGTTCTTCACTAAAAATTGTATTTTCTCGCGCGGCGTGGACCAGATCAGCCAATACGTCTGCTGCCCGCAGTAGAGTGAGCATTACAGTTGGCGTCGAAACCATCCGGCCGCAACGTACGCTGTCAAGGGTTGTCTCAAAGGCATGTGCAAACCTTACTAACCCATCCAGTCCAAATATACCGGCCCCACCCTTAATTGAGTGCACGGCACGAAACACGGCATTCACGGTATCCGCAGACTGAGTTTCTGCTTGCATGTGAAGCAGTCCGGTTTCGAGTTCACCTAGTTGCTCATTACATTCCTGAAAGAACGTCTCGCGAATTTCCTCCATTGGGTCCATCAACGCTGCTCCTGTTTCAGGCCGCTACACGGCGGATGGCGTCCACCAGTTTCACCGGATCAAATGGCTTCACAATCCATCCGGTAGCGCCCGCGGCTTTGGCGCGGCTTTTCTTTTCAGAATCAACCTCCGTGGTCAGAACCAATACGGGCATTGATTTGTGATCGATATGGCGGCGGATGGCTTCGATAAACCCAAAGCCATCAAGTCGTGGCATGTTGAGGTCAGTCACGATAACGTCAGGCTGTTCTGTCTTCAAAACTTCCAGCCCATCGAGCCCATCTTCGGCTTGGAGAACCCGGAACCCAGCCTTTAGAAGTGAATGCTTCAACATGTCGCGCATGGTACGTGAATCATCAACGGTAAGAACAGTTTTATTCATGGCGTTATCTCCCTTTGATCAGAGAATAACTCTGGTGAGACACCGAGCAATTCGATGCCAGCGGTAAGTTCATCCGACATTGGCAAGATGGTAAATTGAAGCTGATCGGTGCGCCAGGCTGCCTGCGCCGCAAGAAGGATTTGCAAATACTGTGCGCCAAATTTTCGAACTTCAGCGCCGCTTAATTGCAGATCAGCTCCACGATGAGATAGAAATGAATTAATCAGATCAGAGATTGTGCTTGCACTAAATGATGCTGGCAACTCGGTGAAATCGGTGCGATCCACGGATTTTTTTGACGGCTTATTAGAATTCATCCCAATTATCCTCTGCCGCCGCCGCTGCTGTGTTGGTTGTTCGCCGCTTTTGTGAAGCTATGCCGGCTGCAGATAATCCAGAAGACAAAGTTGATTTTCTGGCTAATGGTTTTAGCGTGTCTGATATATTTTTTGGAACGGCTTTTAATGACAGGCGTTGTACAGAAGCCTGCATGATTTCTCCTATTTCAAATTGATTTATCAGCCGCGCCAGTTCTTCGGCTTCGTTGGCCAAACCATGGCTGGCGGCGGTAGATTCTTCGACCATGGCGGCATTTTGCTGTGTTACCTGGTCCATCTGTGTAACCGCAATATTGACCTGGCTGAGGCCAGACGATTGTTCAAGCGTAGAGGCCGCCATCTCGATCAAAAGCCCATTGAGCTTGCTGATCTGCTCAACGATTCGATTCAACGAATTGCCGGTCTCTCCTACCAAACGGACTCCTTTGCTAACCTGGGTATTGGATTCCGAAATCAGTAATTTGATTTCCCGCGCTGCATCGGCGGATCGCTGTGCTAAGGCCCGTACCTCCGTGGCGACCACAGCGAAGCCTCGCCCGGCGTCTCCGGCGCGGGCTGCTTCAACTCCGGCATTGAGGGCGAGAAGATTTGTCTGAAAGGCAATTTCATCGATAACGCTGATAATGTTGCTAATTTTTTTCGACGATAGCTCAATGCCGCCCATGGCTGATACGGTTTCTTTGAGTACGCTGCTCGAGCGGTCAGCATCGGACTTTGCGGCTGCGACAGCAGTGCGTGCGGCCTCAGCATTGTCTGCTGATCTTTTTACAGTCTCAGTAATTTGACCGAGCGCCGCAGCGGTTTGTTCAAGGCTGGCCGCTTGCTGTTCAGTACGGCGCGCTAGATCATCAGATGCGCGTGTCATTTCGCCGGTCCCGGCTCGTACCGCCATAATATTGCCAGTGATAGATTGAACGGTCGTCTGCAATGTCGTCATCGCGGCATTGAAATCGCGGTATAGTTGCTGGTATTCCTCGCTGAATGTGCTGGTCAGCCTGTACATTAATTGACCGCTGGCCAGCTTTCCGAGACCATCCGCTAAGGCATTGACGACAGTCTGTAGGTTCTGGGCAGAAATCTGCTGCTCAGTTTCGATGCGCTGTTGTTCCGCAGTGGTTGCCTGACGTTGTAATTCAGCATCCCGCTCAAGCTTAATTTTTTCTAATCCCGCCTCTTTGAATTTTAACAATGTCCTAGCCATCAGTCCGACTTCGTCGCGGCGTTTTAAGCCCGGAATATCAGCCTGATAACCATTGCTGGATAGATGATCCATGGTTCCCAATAGAGCCTTCAACGGTGCCACGATCCATCGGCGAATTGCAAAATCGCCACCGACCAGGACGAGCAGAAGTCCAAATAGAATAAAACCGTAGGTTATCATGATAGTGCGTCGTGTGCTGCTGTTTAAATCTGCCAAATCACGATCGGCTTGCGCCTGTAGGCTTTTCTTCTCCGCAATCATGTCCTGCACCATCACCGGGAATGACGGAGCGCAGTGCCCCAAAAATTCTGTTTGCGCAGCCATGTTAGCATCAGCGAGGGTAGTGCTTTTGCCCATAGCAAGAGCTGACTGGCAATCTTGACTGAAAATGCTGTCAGCCCGCCGCTTCAATGCGATGATATCAGTTTGATGCCGGGGATCGAGCAAGGCGGCGTGATTCATATTGATATCAAATGTTGTGTTATCCGTGGCGAGAGAGGCTAATGCGGTTTGCTTGCCTATGGTAGTTGTTTCAATCAAAAACTGAGCGACATCCTCGCGTCCGGCGACAAAGGCGCGGTTTGCAGATGCCAGCAATGTCGCTGCGGTTGCGGTGCCTTGTGCTACGTTAATATAGCCGGTTTGAATTACCGACATCTGAGAGGTCGAATAATATATAGAAATGATGACGAAGAACCCGAAGGTGCCCAAGATTGTTAGGAATTTGCCGATAATCGGAATGTTTTTCACGAAACCACACTAAGTTTAAAAATTATGACGTCATCTGAGTGAAGCCTAGGGGTCTGAAAGTTAAAATGGAGATAATTATTTAGCCTGCTTTGAATGTTTATGCCGAAGGAATTGATTTTAATGATGTGATGAATAATGCTGGTCGCTAAAACAGCCTCCTGTATGTTCCTGCGCAACATTCAGGCAACCGGCAATAGTTGTTTTACCACATAGAGTAGTTGATTTGCTTGTGGCGGCTTTGTCAGCCATCCCGAGGCGCCGGCTGAGCGGGCGTCATCGCGCTTGCGCCCATCTGAATCACCGCTCAGAACGATGATCGGCGTGAATTTCGTGGCATTGGCTTTGCGTGCTTCCTTGATGAAGGCAATACCATCCATTTCCGGCATATTAAGATCCGTGAGGATCACAGTCGGCTTTAGCCCATCACTGATTTGCTGAACGCCTTCTTTGCCGTTGGCCGCCGTGGCAACTTCATATCCGGCTTTTGTAAGAATCTGCGACAGACTCATAATGATGGTCGGTGAATCGTCAAGAATCAGAATGATGGCCATGGTCAAATATTCTCTTGAGCTGTGAGGGTCTGTCAGCATGTTTTTAGGGGAAAATGAATGATAAACGATTAAGAGCGACCGTCCGGTTCGCTGCTATGCAGACAATTTATTAACGTCAGCCAAACTTTCGGTTTGTTTTTATCTAAATTATGCCTGGAAACCTTACCTTAATAGATACTCCTGTAGGCTTGGGGATATCTTGATCAGTGCTTGGGCAGGGAGTGCGGCATACGAATGTTGGAGCAGGTGACAGATATTCCCGCACTGGATTTATTGGCTTCCGGCAGAACACCGCAGCGCCGCTCAGCGCTGATGGAAGCGCAGTCTGATGTCATCATGCGCAAGATCGGCTTCATGCTGTTTCAAAAAATGCGCTGCAATGTTCGTCTGCTGAGTTGCATTAACGGCGTGATCAGCCACGAGGCGGCTTTGGCAGCCTTGCCCGATGTTATGCTGGCCGGTATCGCCGAAATGGCGCCCTTGCATGGGCGGGTGATCGTGGCGATCGAAGGCGATTTGATCGGCGCTGTGGTCGATGGCATGTGTGGTGCCACCAGTTCGGACGTGTTCTACCGCACTGAACTTTCCGCCATGGAAATGCGCGTTGCCAAGCAGATGGTGGAGTTGACATATACAGCCATCGCGGAGGTTTTTGCCAATTTGATGACGCTGAAATGGACTGTGGCTCAGTATGAAACCACCACCAGCATGCTGACCATCGCCGCCGAGCAGGACTGGATGATCTCAACGACGGGTATTTTTGAAACACCTATAGGCATTGGCTCAATCCGCTTTATCGCCCCCTATGCCGGTTTTGAACCTCTGGAAAACAAAGTCTCGTCGCAACTGGGTATTACCGGTTCATCAGCGGCTGATCAGCGTTGGATGGCGGCCCTGTCGCCGCTGATTGATAACGTGCCGTTTGAAATTCGCTTTGAGATCGTGCGGAGTGATGTTCCTCTCGGGGTGTTTTGTGCTCTGGAGCGCGGCGATGTTTTGCCCTGTTTTATTTTGCCGGAAGCCATCGCGGTGGCCGGCGGTATTGATCTGTTTACCGCCGATTATGGCCAGCACGATGGCTTTATGTGCTGCTCGCCCCGCCGCAGCGATGCTGCCGGAAAATTGCGCCGCTCGCACAGCCTGGCATCTGGCCTCGCGCGGGATATGGTGGTTGATGGCGAGGCGGTGCTGACCAGTCATGCTGTAGCACTCGTTGAGGCCATGCCTGCGGACCGGGTGACTGTCCGGCTTACGGTTGAACTCGGCAGCATCAGCCTCTCGTTCAATCGGTTCTCTGAACTGCGGGCCGGCGAGCTGCTGGTGCTTGATCAACTGGCGGGCGAGAGTTTGCGCATCTTCGCCAATGGATACCATGTCGGCACCGGCGAAGTGGTGATGCAAGCTGGAGACAAGTGCGGCATCCGGCTGGTTTCAATCAATGCTGATCCGCAGATGCACCGCTCATTCTCGATGGGGTAAATCTATAGAGGTTTCGGATGGTAAATTTAAAGTTATATTGACGATAGACAATACAACCCTAGATGTATAATCTGTGCTGAGCGGGCATTTCCGTGGTCTTTTACGGGGCGGGACGCGGCAATGGCCGAATTGTCGAAGGCTTCATTCCAGGGCGGGCCGGCGTCTGCACGTGCGGGCAAGGCGCCAAGCCGGCGCTGTTCCAGGCTACTGGCCGGCTGGAAGCTGAGTTGCATCGCGCAACTTTCCGATTTTGCCGCCGTAAATGGCGCTGCGCTTGCCGGATACATGATCGCCGACGGCACGGGCGGGTCCATACCGCTGCGCTACAGTCTCGTGTTTATCGGCACGTCATTGCTTTGCCAGATCAGCTTCATGCAAGGCCAGCTCTATAGCATCCGCGAACTGTCCGATCCGGTTCGCGCCATGAAGGCAATGGTGCCGCGCTGGTCGTTCATTTTCCTGATGCTGGCGGCCACCGCGGCCTTGACGCATGAGCCTGCACTATTTTCCCGTCTCTGGTTTGGCCTGTTCTACGTGGGCGGGGTTAGCTTGCTGTTCCTCGGGCGCCTCCTCATCGCTCGTGCCATCCGCTCCTTGATAGCGGCGGGGTTTTATACAAGCCGGGTGGTGATTATCGGTGACAATGAAGTCTCGGCGGCTTTAATCGCACTTGTATCAACCTCGGCGGCGGGCGTTCATTTTGATGCCGTTTTCAATGACGGAGACTCCGCTGGCATTGGCTTCATCGGCGGTGTGCCGAAGCGGGGCGGGGTTGATGAGCTGATTGCCCACGCCAAGGCCCACCAGGTTGATCTGGTGATCGTGACGCTGCCGATCGCTGAAAGCGGCCGGATCACCAGGCTGCTGCGCCGTTTGCAGAACGAGCCTTTAACCATTCGGGTTTTGCCAGGCAGCTTGGGCATGCAACGCATATCGCCGATTCGCCTCACGCGCGATGAACTGCCGGGCGTTCAACTGATTCCACTCGCAGACCGGCCAATTTCCGGGGTGGCATTTTTTGCCAAAGGTTTGTTCGATCGCACCACCGCCCTATGTGCTTTGGTGATTTTTACACCGGTTCTGCTGCTATGCGTCCTGGCAATTATGCTGAGCGACCCTGGCCCGGTGTTTTTCGTGCAGCCGCGCATCGGGTATAAAGGCCGGGAATTTAACATCGTAAAATTTCGCACCATGTACCGCACGGCTGCGGGTAGCCAGTCGCCAGCGGAACGCGCCGATGCCAGGGTGTTCAAGGCAGGCGGTTGGCTGCGCCGGTTCAGCCTCGATGAATTGCCGCAGTTGATCAACGTGCTGCGCGGCGACATGTCATTGGTCGGGCCGCGGCCTCACATGGTGGGACAACAGGTTGACGGCCGTGAATTTGCTGAAGCCGTCGACGAATATGCGGGCCGTCATTGGGTGAAGCCGGGCATGACAGGCTGGGCGCAGGTCAATGGCTGGCGCGGCCCGGCGGTGACTCTTGAGCAGATCGAACGCCGGGTCGAGCACGATATTTATTATATCGAGAACTGGTCGCTGACGTTCGATCTGATCATTCTGGCGAAAACAATTTTTGTAGGCTTTATCGGCAAAAACGTCTTTTAGTAGCCCTTTGCCATATCCACCAAAGTCGGCGGTTTTTTGCCGGCCAGATACGCTGCCAGATTTTCAAAAAATATGTCCAGCGTGTCGGCATTGTAAGCCAGCGGGTCATCAGCCGACATATGCGGCGTAATCACCATGTTTTGCGCGGTCCATATTCGGTCAGCAGGTGGAATGGGCTCGACGGCAAATACATCCAGCACAGCCCCGCCCAGATGTCCGGCCTCAAGCGCATCGCATAGCGCTTCCTGGTCCAGCAATTTGCCGCGCCCCACGTTGATCACCCCGGCCCCATTCGGCAGCAGCGCAATCCGTTCACGCGAGAGCAAATTGGTGGTCAGCGGTGTCAGCGGGCAGGCCAGCAGCAAAATATCGGTGGCCGTTAAAACCTTATCAAGCTCGCTCATCGGGAAGGTCTCATCGCAATCAGGATGTGGTGCATCGCCATGCCGAATACCGGTGATATGCATCCCCAATTTACGCGCCCACCCGGCAGCGCCGGTGCCAATGGCACCCAGCCCGACGATGGTGATACGCTGGCGGTTCGCCAGGCTGCCGATGGCACGTTGCCAATGTTTGTTGCGCTGCTGGGTGATAAACAACGGCATCTTGTTGGTAAGCATCAAAATCGCCATCGCACAATATTCACCGGCACGCTTGCCGTGCACGCCGCGATTATTCAGTAATAGGGCGGTCTTTGGAATCATGTCGAACGGATGCAAACTATCCATCCCGGCGTAGGTGGACTGGATAATCTTCAGCTTTGGTGCACTGTGCATATCAATCTGCTGCAGCCGGTAGGGCGGCGCGATAATCACCTCCACGCTGTCACGCACCGAATCAAAATCGGTGCTGAAGGTCACCACATGGCCTTGGCCCAAGGCCCCGGCACGCTTGGCGGCCGCCTCCCATTCCGCCGGCTGCACCGGGAGTTTTTCATGGTCGAGTGTATCGTGAAAATGAATATGCATTATTTAACCACCAGTAAAATTCCGTAAATGATAGCGCCAAGTAAACAGCCCACCAGCGTCCCATTGACCCGAATATATTGCAGATCTTTGCCGACGCGAAGTTCCAGTTTGTCGGTAATCGTCGCAGCATCCCACTGGCCAATCACGCGCCCGATAAAATCAGCCAATTCTGCCTGTGCCGCCGGCAGAATATTCAGCGCCAGCGTCTGCACGGCCGCATTCACCCGCGCTTTTGCGGCATCGTCGTGACCCAGCACCTCGCCAAGGCTGGCCAGCGCCCCTTCAATCACCGCTACCGAGCGTCCATGCGGCTTGGCGGCATCCATTTCCAGAGCCCGCCGCAGCCGCGCCCAAACATCCCAGGCCCAGGCTTTCACTGTGTCATGCGCCAGAATATTTTTTACAGCCCCTCCCAACTCGGTGGCACGGTCCGGGTCAGTTTCCAATTTATCGATTTCGCGGCGGACCCATTCATCAAACGCGTCGCGCATTTCCGAGCTATCAGGGCTTATCCGCTCCAACTCCAGGTTAACGCCGCTGATCACCCGGCGTGCCACAGTGGCCCCAATGGCCCATCCTACCAGGCGCCCACCTTGTTCTCGCACCCGCTCTTTGATCGCCTCGCGTAATACATCCTCGCGGGCCCGCAAGGTATCCTTCAACTGGTTAAGAATAAACGAGAACACTTCCTGGTGCCGCCCGCCTTCCACCAGGCCGCCCAAAGCCCGCGCCAGAATCACCCCCGCCGTCCGGCCACCGATCAACCGCGGCAGCAACCGCGCCAGCAAGCGCCGGGCTTTGCCGTCCTCGATGCTTGCCAGAAGTTTCGGCAGCATCCCAGCCAGCGCTTCAGCCACCGGCGCGGTGGAGGCCGCATCCGAGAGAAAGCGGCGCAGAATGCCGGGACTGTCCAAATTGCCAAGAAATTTCCTTACATCGGCTTCGGTGAACACGTGGTTAGCGACAAACCTGCCCAGCGCAGCGCCCAGCCGGATTTTTTGGGCAGGCAATATGGCCGTGTGCGGTATCGGCAGCCCCAACGGGTGCCGGAACAACGCGGTCACCGCGAACCAGTCAGCCACGCCGCCGATAAACCCGGCCTTGGCAGAATCCCGTAACAGGCCGGTCCATACGTTGAAGGGCAGCGCGTAGCCCACAACCGCCAGAAGCGCCATCAAAACCAGCAAGCCGGTCGCGAATGCCCGGTGTCGGGCCAATTGGCGGCGCAGTTCGATGTCGGGGTCGGGTAGCGGTGCTGGCGTGGTCATCTGCCACCAGACATAGGGGGGTGGCGGGTCTCTCGGCAAGTCATCGCGACCGCCAACGGTTTTTGTTGCACAAGGCAAGAATTTTGGCGCATGCTCGCACGGCGCTGCGGTTCAAAAATGTCAAATCTGACGTGGCGTAGAAGGTTGAATTTGTTGGTCCAGGACAAAGTCAATGAAAACAAGAGATTTCGACGCGTTGTCGAGACAGAATGTGAGACAAGCCGCCCGCCGAAAGGCTAGCGAGGGGCCGAGCTTCGCCGTGGCTCTGCTGGCCGGTATCTGCGTGCTCGGTATGTTCGCCGTTTTGGCACTGCTCTATCACGTTCAATAGAGCGAGGGTCTTGAGGTTTACAACCGGCTGCTGACCGCGCCACAATCCGCTATGACTTTTTTAACTGAATCCGAACCCGCACGCGGCATCGCCTTGGATGTTTTGCCCGGCATCCGCAGGGTCGTCGCCCGCAACCCCAGTGTCATGACGTATTTCGGCACCAACACTTATCTGATCAGCGGCGATGACGGCCTGACCGTCATCGATCCCGGCCCGGATGATGACCAGCATGTGCAGGATGTCCTGAAGGCTGCCGCCGCTGAGCCAGTCGCGCGGCTGGTGCTCACCCACACCCATTCTGACCATCTGGGTGCCACCGCAAAATTGCAGGCCGCCACCGGGGCAAGAGTTTACGGCTACCGGCACTCCGCCAAAGCCGAATTTGAACCCGACGTGAAACTCGATGATGGCGATATCGTCGCCGGGTTCACCGCCGTCCATACTCCAGGTCATGCTGCCGATCATTTAAGTTTCGCTTATGATGTTGCGGGCATTGGCGCGATATTGTTCAGCGGCGATCATGTCATGTCCTGGTCATCTTCGATCGTCTCACCGCCCGATGGCGACATGGTGGCTTATTACAAATCACTGGAGTTATTGCTGGCGCGGCACGAGGCGATTTACTTGTCAGGGCATGGCCCGCTGTTGCGGCAGCCGCGTGATTTGGTGCGGCAATTATTGTCGCATCGTCAGAGGCGCGAGGCCACCATTCTGGCGGCGCTGCAGGCTGGGCAATCAAGCGTGGCAGAGTTGGCCGAGCACCTCTATCATAAAACTGATTATCGTTTGAAAATCGCTGCGCAGCGCAATGTTCTGGCGCATCTGCTGAAACTTGCCCATGAGGGCAGGGTGGTTCAATTGGAGCCGGATGATGATGTGTCCGCTGAACCGGTCATCAATGAAGATCTGCCGCCCGAAGATGCGAAATCCACCAAACCCGCCATTGTAGCGATGTTCCTGCACGATGGCGCGCGCCGCTTTGCTGTTGCTGCGTAATGGTAGCAAGTTCAGTCGCGGCTGAACTGATCGCCGTTCTGGTCGCCGTCACCGGCGCCACACCACAGGTTTTAACCATTGCCCGGGGTGCCTCACTCCCCTCCGGCCCGCTGTCGCCCGAGCATCGTTCATTGCAGGCCGGGGTGCGCGCCTGGGTGGAACGCCAGACGCACCACCCGCTGGGCTATGTGGAACAGCTTTACACCTTTGCCGATAACGACCGGAATGCGGTATCCCGTGCTGAAGGCCGTGCCATCTCGATCTCGTATTTGGGTCTCACCCGTGAACAACCCAATGCCGAGGATGATGGCGCCACCTGGTGCAACTGGTACGATTATTTCCCGTGGGAAGATCGCCGCCATGGCGGTGTCGGGGATTCCGCCATCATTCTGGCTTTGCACGCCTGGGTTGAAGCCGCCCCTAAACCTTCGGAAATCCGCGCCCGTAGCTTGCGCGTTGCCGTAGCTTTCGGCCTCGAAGGCCGGCGTTGGAATGAGGAGTTAGTGTTGCAGCGCTATGAGTTGCTGTACGAGGCCGGCTTGGTGGCCGAAGCCACCCGCGACGGCATTGCCTGCCACAGCGACACCAGTGGCCTCGGCCTTGGCCTGCCCATGCAGCAGGACCACCGGCGCATTCTTGCCACCGGAATTGCCCGCCTGCGCGCCAAAATCACCTACCGCCCGGTGGTGTTCGAGCTGATGCCGCCGATGTTCACCCTGCTTGATTTGCAGCGCAGCGTTGAAGCTCTTGCGGGGCGGCTGTTGCACAAGCAAAACTTCCGCCGCCTGGTTGAGCAGCAAGAACTAGTGGAAGAAACCGGGATAATGGCCGAGCCCACGGGTGGCAGGCCGGCCAAACTCTTCCGCTTCCGTGCCGATATTCTGCAGGAACGCGCCTATGCCGGCACCAAGCCGCCTCTGGCCCGCAGTTAGATTGTCATATTTCAACTTGACATTCTTATGCTCATCCCAAGTATAATCACGAGGTACAGGGGCAACGCCCTTATTTTTACAATCTAATTATGCTCATTATGAGCATAGGAGTTAGCGATGCCGCTAGACCTGACCGACCTCTACCAACGTGTTGCACGGGTAATTCCTCCGGCTGAGTGGGCCTTGTTCACGCCTGACATTGCGGCCATTCAAAAGCTCAAACGTGAACGCAAAGCGGTCATATTGGCGCATAACTACCAAACCCCAGAAATTTTCCACGGCGTGGCCGACATTGTGGGCGACAGCCTGGCCCTGGCCCGCGAGGCCATGCGGGTGGATGCCGATGTCATCGTGCTGGCCGGCGTGCATTTCATGGCCGAGACCGCTAAGCTGCTGAACCCCAGCAAAACGGTGCTGATCCCCGATACGCGGGCGGGTTGCTCTCTGGCCGACAGCATCACCCCGGCTGATATCGCCCTGCTGCGGCAACGCTACCCTGGCGTGCCAGTGGTGGCCTATGTGAACACCTCCGCCGCCGTGAAAGCGGCTTCTGATATTTGCTGCACCTCAGGTAACGCCAAAAAAATCGTCGAGAGCTTAGGTGTGCCCGAGGTCATCATGCTGCCCGATGAATATTTGGCGCAAAACATTGCTGCCCAGACCAAGGTGAAAGTGATTTCCTGGGCCGGTCATTGCGAAGTGCATGAACGTTTCACCCCGCAGGAAATCATCAATCTGCGTGCCGCTCACCCTGGCTTGATCGTGCTGGCGCACCCCGAATGCCCGCCCGATGTGGTGGCGCAGGCGGATTTTGCTGGTTCCACCGCCGCGATGAGTGACTATGTTGGCCGCGAGAAACCCGCCCGCGTGGTGCTGATCACCGAATGTTCGATGAGCGACAATGTGGCGGCGATGCACCCGGCCACCGACTTCATCCGCCCCTGCAATCTCTGCCCACATATGAAACGCATTACGCTTAGTAATATCCGCGAGTGTCTGGAAACCATGCAGACCGAAGTGGTCATCGACCCCGCTTTGATCGCCCCTGCACGTCTCTCTGTTGAGCGGATGCTGGCGGTATCATGAACAACCAGCCGGTGATTATTGGCGGCGGCGCTGCCGGACTGATGGCAGCGCTTTGCCTGGCTCCGCAAAAATCTGTGCTGCTCTGTGGTGGCAGTCTGGGTGGCAATGCCGCCAGCGGCTGGGCGCAAGGCGGCATCGCCGCGGTTGTTGGGCCGGATGACAGTATCGACCTGCATATCGCCGATACCATCGCCGCCGGTGCGGGATTATGTGACCCCGCCACTGTCGCCCGCATCATTGCCGGTGGGCCATGGGTGATCGAAACTTTGCTGAAATATGGCGCAGATTTTGGCTGTAACCCGGATGGCAGTCTAGCCCTCGGGCTGGAAGCCGCGCATTCGCGCCGCCGCATCGTGCACGCCAAGGACGCCACCGGCGCTGAGATAATGCGGGTGCTGATCAACGTCGTTCGCGCCACCCCCAGCATCACTGTCATTGAAGAGGCGGTGGCCGAGCACGTGTTCGTTAAAGACAATGCGGTGCAGGGCGTGCAATTTCGCGTTGGGGATCATGTAAGCTTACTGCCAACCTCCTCTGTGATTATCGCCACTGGCGGCGCAGGTGGGCTGTTTGCCCACACCACCAACCCGCGCACCGCCACCGGTGCCGGCTTAGCACTTGCCGCCAGGGCCGGGGCTGATTTGCGCGACATTGAATTCATGCAGTTCCATCCAACAGCTTTCGCCTGTGGGCTGGACCCGATGCCGCTGATCAGCGAAGCTCTGCGCGGCGAAGGTGCGGTATTTGTGGATACGTCCGGCAAGCCCTTCATGAACGGCGGCGACCTCGCCGCGCGCGACATTGTGGCTCGCGCCGTTGCGGCAAAATATGCAGCGGGTGGGAAAGTGTTTCTCGATGCCCGCGATGTACCCGCGGATAAATTTCCCAGCATTTTTGCGGTCTGCCGCGAAAACTTCATCGACCCCGCCACCCAGCCGATTCCGGTACGTCCCGCTGCGCACTATCACATGGGCGGTATCGCGGTGGATGCGCATAGCGAGAGCAGCGTCCACGGTCTGTTCGCCTGCGGCGAGGCCGCCGCGACCGGGCTGCACGGCGCCAATCGTCTGGCCAGCAATTCACTCCTCGAAGCCATGGTCACAGGCCGGGATGCCGCCGCTGCCATCGCATCCCGCCATGCTCGCTTGTTGGCCGACACGCCGTTGCTCACGCATCAGCGCCAAACGACTGACAGTTTGGCAGAGATTCGCCATATTTGCAGCGAAAACCTAGGTATTTTGCGTTCCGCTGAGGGGCTTTCCCGCGCCATTGCGCAATTAACCCCGCTAGCGCAAACCTCCAACGCCGCTCTGCTGGCCCTGCTGATGGCGCAAGCCGCCTTGCGCCGCACCGAGAGCCGGGGCGGGCAGTTCCGCACCGATTACCCGCTGACCAACCCGGCTCTGGCGCACTCTATGATCACCAATATCCGGGATGTCCAAGCCATGAAAATCGCAGCATGAGCCTGCCTTATTTGCTCGTTGAACCAGCCGTGCGGGCCGGATTGCTAGAAGATATTGGCAGGGCAGGGGACATCACCAGCGAGGCCGTCATCCCAGCATCCAGTCGCACTATTTGCGCTTTGGAGGTACGCGAGCCTGGTGTCATCGCCGGGCTTGATTTTGCCCGCACCGCATTTTTCCTGATTGACCCCGCGATCAAATTTACCTCCCTGCTTGCCGATGGCACCCGCGTGCAACCCGGCGACATCATCGCAACCATCGAGGGCCCTTCACGTGGCATTTTATCTGCTGAGCGCGTCGCGTTAAATTTCCTCGGCCATCTCTCCGGCATCGCTACCGCCACCCGTGGCATCGCCGATGCCATCGCCCACACCAAAGCCCGCATCACCTGCACCCGCAAAACGATGCCAGGTCTGCGTTTCGCCCAAAAATACGCGGTGCGTTGCGGCGGTGGGGCCAATCATCGCTTCGGCCTCGATGACGCGATTCTCATCAAGGATAACCACGTCGCCATCGCCGGCGGCATCCGCAATGTTTTACGGGCGGCCAAAAAATCCGCTGGTCATCTGGTGAAAATCGAACTGGAAGTAGATTCGCTGATGCAGTTAGGCGAGGCCCTCGATGAAGGCGTGGATGTGGTATTGCTCGATAATTTCGACCTCATCGGCCTGCGTGAAGCCGTGGCGCTGATTGATGGCCGTGCCATCGCTGAAGCCTCAGGCCGGATTTCTCCAGTCACAGCACCTGCCATCGCCGAAACCGGCGTTGATTATCTTTCCGCCGGTTGGCTCACCCATACGGTGCGCGTGCTGGATATCGGTCTCGATTTCAGGGCGTAGGTTTTAGGGTATAGGCTGCCAGCGTAACCCGGCCCGGATATCAGGCACCTTATGCGCACTCCCCCACGGCCCGACGATGGCGAGCCCGATATCCGGCGGCGATGCAACATTCGCGAGCAGGTGAATGTTGAGGGCAGTTTCCTGGTCCGGCAGATCAATGGTCCCGGTAGCGGAAGCTTTACCTATGCCAGATTGCAGACTGGCGCTGCCAATTTTGACAATTCCATGGTCGACCGTGGCGTCCATTGTTAGGTTGTCAAACGCGGTGGCTCCCGTCGTGCAGGCGTTACGCAAGCTGGTGGCGCGGCTTGGCAAAGTCAGGGCGTAGCTGAGCCCACCCAGGTTAAATCCTGTAAGTCCGCCCGCCTTGATTTGTATCGTTCCCGTCCCGTTCAGTGTCGCCACCCACGTTGCCGGTGAAAACCCTGAGGCGGTAAGGTTGATCTGCCCATCGGCCAGACCACTTGGCAAGGTAAGCGGAAACGCGACGGGTAGATGCACAGCGGTCAAATCGACAGCCTTTACAGTCACCGAAACCCCAAGGCTTGGCGGCGTTGCCGGCGCGGTGGTGGTGGAGATACTTCCACTAATCGTGCCGTTCCCAAAACTCGCATGCGCAACCGTTAACACATCGTCATTCGGCTGCATCGCAATCGACCCCGCACTGGCGCCGAATATCTGGTTGCCGGCGTATAAAACGCGGTTAGCCGAAACATCGATTTTACCACTCGCCGTGGCAATGCCGGCCCACAGCGAAGATAGATCTGATGACATCGGCGGTAGTGCCAAAGTGTCGGCATCAATCTGCGCGGTGATTTTGTCATCCGGCGTCATTGCAAATTTGCCTGCTGCCGTGAGGTCTCCCATGGAGAGCACAAAATCTGTAAGCCCTATTTGCGTTTGTGAAATTGCCATGTTGGCTCTCAATGAAATCGAACCAGCACCTGGCCACGCGAGATTGGCTGGCAATCCGAACGCCTTGAATGCGGCGATGGCGCTGGGGTGGCGCATAGTGAGCGGCCCCTTCGCGGCTAAATGGACGAAATCCAAAACAGGTGAGGCCGTGATGCTAAACGGCCCCAACGTCAGCGTGCCGCTGGTCGCTAAAGCATCGGCAGGGCCAGAAGCTTCAATGAGGGCAGCCAGCGGCGTGTTCGTTATCGCAACCGGAGGTGACAATGCTGCGGGCAGCAATGCTGCCAAAGGCAATGCAGAGGGCATCGTCAGCAATGCGCGGGCCGACGAAATCTGCCCCCCTGCGGCCACTGTGAAGCTAGCAGCCGCCACCCCATTGTAAAGCGACGCGGTAAGTCTGCGAACGACAAGTTGATCGGAAAATCCTGCATCTATCAAAAAATTCGTCATCAAAATTTTGTGAAAGTTGGCGCGGTCGGCGGTTAACTCGATATCTGCCGACATATTACTGGCAGGTTTGAATTGGCTCAGCGCCGCCACCAGCGGCGTCAGATCTAATTCACTGAGGTGCCATGCACCGTTTATTGCCAAATGCCCAGGCGTACTTTGCAGCCGGGCCGTTCCGCTCAGCGTGGCCGGCCCCAGCGTGCCAGTAACGGCGGAAATATCAAGTTGATTGAGCGGGCCACTAAGATTTGCCGCTAGACTGGTTTGCCAACCGGCCGGCAGCGGTGCCTTGATTCCGAAAGCGCTGAGGGCGCCAGCAAAATCATCCGCCGTCAATGCCGTTTTGCCTCGCAGATTTCCTGAAGGATCAATCGCCCCGGTGAAACTAAGCACGCCATTTCCGGGTAAGGTAACGTTCAGTGCGGTGATGGAAACGCCCGATTGCGCGATATCCGCACTCGTCTGAATGTTCGTCAGTGTCACGCCCGCCACTGTCGAATTGTTGAAATTTAGGTCTATATGCACATTGAGTGCGTGCAAGGTTGCAAGTTCGCTCGCTGATAATGTCGGCTGAATATCAAGTTGATCGCCCGCCAAGTGAAGATCAAGTTGTGGTTTTTTGAAATCGAAAGCTGCATCGCCGGTAAGTTGCGCCGACGCTTGTGTTGCTACCAGGTTTGAAATCCGGAAACCAACCGGGTCAGCATGTATGGTACCCGAGGCCGTCACCGGTAGGGTACTGGCCTTTGAAAGCCAGCCAGTGCCTGTTGTGGTCAGTGAAATTTTGCCCGTCAGAGAATTTTCAGTCGAGAAAATCCCCGAAAGATGCATTTGTGTATTGGCTGTTTTTACATCAATGGTCACGGGCGCGGTTCCGGTCGTATCGAGCGCACCCAGGCTGAGGCTCAATTCGATATGCTGGCCTTGCAGCAAACCACTGCCTGAAACCGAAAGGCTGCCCTGGGCGCCGGTAAAAATATCAGCTGAAACATGGGTAAACATTAAACTGCCAAAGCTGATCTGACCATCATTAATTTGCGCATGCAAAGCTGCCAGCCACGGCGGCGGCGCAATAGCTGCGGCACCATTTGGCAAAGGCCATGGAAAATTGATCGTAGGAGATTGCAGCATCAAACTACTGGCGCTGAGTTCTCCGTGCAGTAACGCCCCGAGCGCAATATCGAGCGTCAGCGACTTGGCAGTGATAATTTCCGCATCGGGTCCAGTAATCGTCACATCACCGGCGATAAGCTGTGGTGCCGGTTTAAGGGCTAACGAAAGATTGCCACTGATATGAACATTCCGTCCCGTTAACGACGATGCTAACTCCTCAATCGTTGTCCGGTTTTGCGGTGAGGATACCAGGCTCGGGAGCGCCAAAATCAAACTCGCGGCCAGCAATAAAATGCCGACCGGCAGAGCAATCCAGAGTGCCTTTTTGCGTGTCATGCCACGCCGTATCCGCCGCCGCCGGGTGTTGCGATGATAAACGCATCACCCGCCGCCAAATTTACCTGCGCACAACCTGCCAATTTCTCAATGGCGCCATCGCGGCGCTCTACACACTGCCGCCCGGCCGCCCCAGCATTACCTCCAGCCAAACCAAACGGGCCTTGCCGCCGCCGTGATGAAACAATCGTCGCCACCATCGGTTCCAGAAAACGTAATTTTCGGACAGCCCCGTTGCCACCAGAATATTTCCCACGACCGCCAGAACCCCGCCGGATCGAAAACTCCTCGACCCGAACTGGATAGCGTAACTCCATAATTTCCGGGTCCGTCATCCGCGTGTTGGTCATGTGCGTATGCACGGCGGACGTGCCCGCAAAGCCTGGCCCGGCGCCAGCGCCACCGCAAATGGTCTCATAATATTGCCGTGTCGCATCGCCAAACAAAAAGTTGTTCATGGTGGCCTGCGATGCCGCGCACGCGCCGAGCGCTCCCAGCAACGCCACGGTTACCGCCTGGCTCACTTCGGTATTCCCCGCCACCACCGCCGAACCCGGCAACGGTGATAGAAAACATCCAGCCGGAATGACAATCTTCAGAGGCTTCAGGCAGCCCTCGTTCAACGGAATATCAGTGCCCACCAAACAGCGGAACGCATATAAAACCGCAGCGGTAGTCACGGCCGGCGGCGCGTTGAAATTATTCGCAATCGGCGGCGCACCAGTGCCGGTAAAATCAATCACCGCCGATTGCTCCTGATGATTGATGGTAACGCTAACCTTCAATGGCGTTCCATCATCCATCTCATAATCAAAAGCGCCATCGCTCAGTCTGCCGATCACTCGGCGGATCGAGGCTTCGGCATTATTCTTCACATGCCCCATATAGGCCTGCACAACATCCCAGCCATAGCGCGTAATAATGCCGTTGAGCGCGGCCACGCCTGTTGCATTAGCGGCAATCTGTGCCTGCATATCGGCCACATTCTGGCCTGGGTTGCGGGCCGGATATTTTGCACCGGCCAAAATATCCCGGAACGCCGCCTCCTGAAACACGCCGTCGGACAGCAGTAAAAAATTATCAATCACCACGCCTTCATCGTCCAGCGTTTTGGAAAATGGCGGCGTTGAGCCAGGCGTCAGCCCGCCCACATCGGCATGATGCCCCCGGCACGCCACAAAAAACCGCAGGCTCTCGCCCGCTTCATCAAACACCGGCGTAATCAGCGTGATATCCGGCAGATGCGTACCCCCGGCAAACGGGTTATTCAGCGCCACCGCATCGCCCGGCTTTAAGGAGCTGCCTCGCGCCCGAATCACCGCCCGCACGCTCTCCCCCATCGCGCCCAGATGCACCGGCACATGCGGCGCATTGGCAATCAGGCCACCGGCGGCATCAAAAATTGCGCAGGAAAAATCAAGACGTTCCTTGATATTCACACTCTGTGCGGTGTTGCGCAGCACGGTGCCGCATTGCTCGGCAATTGCCATGAACAGGTTATTGAACAATTCCAGCAGCACCGGGTCGGCGCGGGATATATCCCGCACCACTTCATTATCCCGAGGTATGATACGGCGTAAAATTATGTGATTCTGCGCCGTAACTTCCGCTTGCCAGCCAGGTTCGATGATGGTGGTGGCATTGGCTTCACGGATCATGGCCGGGCCGGTCAATTGATCACCGGCCAGCAGCGCCGTGCGTTCAAACACCGGCGCAGTATGGGCAGCACCACCGGTAAATATCTGCACCTCGTCCACCGGTTCGCAAGCACCTTCCGTGCGGGCGCCAAGTGCTGCCTCCACCACCGCATCACCGGGCGCCATCGCTTCAACCGCCACGGTCTCGGCAATAATTGGCTTCTCGGCTGTGATAAAGCCAAACAAGCGTTTATGCGCTGTTTCAAATTCAGACACCATCGCGGCGTAGCCTGCCAGCGTTACCGGCAGCGGCGCATCGGTGCCGCTATAGCGCAAATGCACAAACTGTTTCGTTTGAATCAGCGCCCGGTCAACATCCTGTGCCCGCAACGCCTCCACAGCGCTGGCTTCCAGCATGCCCGCCACAATTTTCAATTCATTAACCGCATCCGGCGTCAACGCAATTTCCACCGCCTGCTCGCGCAGCATCAAAAAATCCGCAAGGCCCATCCCATAGGCTGAAAGCACCCCTGCCAGCGGATGAATAAATATCCGCTCCATCCCCAATTCATCAGCCACCAGACACGCATGCTGCCCGCCGGCGCCACCAAAACTGGTCAACACAAAATCCGCCGGGTTGCGCCCCCGCTGCACGGTAATCTGCCGGATTGCGTGCGCCATATTGGCCACCGCAATCGCAATAAACCCTTCCGCCAATTCCGCTGCACTTCGTAAAACCCCGGTCGCCGCGGCCACCTCGGCAGCCAGTGCTGCAAACTTGGTATGCACAATCTCAGCATCCAGCATCGCATCACCGCAGGGCCCAAATATCGCCGGAAAATGCGCTGGCTGAATTTTCCCCACCAGCACATTGGCATCCGTCACCGTCAGCGGCCCGCCATTGCGGTAACACGCCGGCCCTGGGTTAGCCCCGGCACTTTCTGGCCCCACCCGCAGCCGCGCCCCATCAAAGCTCAATATCGAACCCCCACCGGCTGCCACGGTATTGATCGCCAGCATCGGCGCGCGCAGCCGTACCCCGGCAATCTCGGTCTCGAAGCTGCGCTCGAACGCCCCGTCATAAAGCGCCACATCGGTTGAGGTGCCGCCCATGTCAAACCCGATCACATGGATAAACCCCGCCATCGCCGCCGTCCGCGCCGCCCCCACTATGCCGCCTGCCGGGCCCGAAAGCACCGCATCCTTGCCGGAAAAACTCTCGGCCTTTGCCAGCCCGCCATGCGACTGCATGAAGAACAATTTAGCCCCACTCAACCCCGCTGCCACCTGGTCGATGTAACGCCGCAGCACCGGCGAGAGATACGCATCCGCCACCGTGGTATCGCCGCGCGGCACCAGCCTGAGCAACGGGCTGGCCACATGGCTGAGTGAAATCTGGGTAAACCCGGCCTCGGCGGCTAATTCCCCTAGCCTGGTTTCCTGCGCCGGATATTTCCAGGCGTGGATCAGCGCAATCGCCACCGCCTCCATGCCCTCCGCGCGGGCCGCCCGCATGGTTGCCAGCGCCGCCGCCTCATCAAGCGCCTCAATCTCGGTGCCATCCACCGCCACCCGGCCCGCCACTTCCGCTACCTTGGCATAAAGCATGCTGGGCAGCTTGATAGCGAGGTCAAACAGCCGGGGCCTGGCCTGGTTTCCAATCCGCAGTAAATCCGCAAAGCCCCGGTTGGTCAGCAGCAGTACTGGCACGCCTTTACGCTCCAGCAGCGCGTTGGTGGCCACCGTGGTACCCATTTTCACTGCCTCAACCGGCGCACCCCCGGCCATCTCGGCAATTCCCGCCAGCGCCGCATCAGCATAACGGGCGGGGTTTTCCGAGAGCAGCTTTTTGGTCACCAGCACGCCGTCAGGGCGCCGCGCCACGATGTCGGTAAACGTGCCCCCCCGATCGATCCAGAACTGCCAGCCCGCCATTCAACCCGTCCGAAAACCTAGTTAGGTGATGCTGTATTGTGCGGTTGGGTTCAAGGGCAGGGGCATGTTATGAGGGCGAATGTCCTATTGGGGTAAGGTAATCGGCGGCGTGGCAGGCTTTGCCATGGCCGGGCCGTGGGGGGCGCTGTTTGGTGCCTCGCTGGGCCATGCGGTTGATAATGGCGCGTTGCCGAACTTCAACGGCCGCGCACTGCCGTTCGATTCAGCGCGGCTGGCCGCCATGCTGGGCCGGCGCGAGCAGGTGTTTGCCATCAGCGTTACCACCCTGGCCGCCAAGCTCGCCAAATGCGACGGCCCGGTCAGCCGCGCCGAGATTGACGCCTTCCGCGCCAGCTTCCGAATCCCTGACCAGAACGTGCGCGAAATTGGCCTGCTGTTCGACCAGGCCCGCGATTCCCCTGACGGCTATGAATCCCACGCCCGCCAGCTTGGCCTGGCCTTCGCCGACCATCGCAGCATCCTCGAGCAGGTGCTGGCCGGTCTGTACCAAATTGCCAGGGCGGATGGCCCGGTAAACGCTGCCGAGTCCATCTTCCTGGGCCGGGTGGCTTACGAATTTGGTTTGGACAATGCCGCCGCCAACCGCGCCAACTTCGGCACCGCGGCGAGCAACCCCTACGAGGTGCTGGGCATCAACCGCGCCGCAACCAACGACGAGGTGCGCACCCGCTGGAAAACCCTGGTCCGCGAACATCACCCGGACGGTCTGGCCTCCAAAGGCGTGCCACCCGAGATGATTAAGGCCGCCACCGACCGCATCGCCAAAATCAACGCCGCCTATGATGTCATCAAGCGCGAGCGCAAACTTTGATTTTTTCTCCCTCGCCGAATTTTGATGCCCGGCCGGAGGGGGCGCCGATTGATCATTTGGTGCTGCACTACACTGGCATGCTGAGTGCAAAAGCCGCCATTGACCGCTTGCGCGACCCCGCCGCCAAAGTATCCGCGCATTATGTGGTGGACGAGGACGGCACGGTTTACGCACTGGTGGACGAGGACAAACGCGCCTGGCACGCCGGGGTGAGTTATTGGCGCGGTGTTAAGCAGCTTAACGACCGCTCAATTGGTATCGAAATCGTCAACCCCGGCCACGAATGGGGCTACTGCGCCTTCCCCGAAGCGCAGATGCTGGCGCTGCGCGATTTGTGTTTGGGCATTCTCTCCCGCCACCCGATCCCCGCCCGCAATGTGGTGGGCCACTCTGACATCGCCCCTGACCGTAAGCAGGACCCTGGGGAATTGTTTGATTGGCAATGGCTGGCCGCGCAGGGGGTGGGGTTTTGGACCGATGCGTTCGGAGAGCCAGGCGATTTGATGCAGGATTTGGCGGCGATTGGGTATGATGTGAGCTTGCCGGAGGCCGCTGTGATCACGGCGTTTCAACGACGGTTTTTGCCGGGGTGGCTGAGTGGGGTGGGGGATGAGGTGACGCGGAAGAGGGTGGTGGGGGTTTTGAAGAGGCTATAAAACGAGATAGAGATAAGCATTCAAAAAATTTTCAATGTCTTTTTCAACACTCCAGACTGCTCTTCATCAATCAACGGCGCGACCCATTCTTCTAGTTCTTTGAGGGAATAAAATTTAGGCATTGGTCGTTCACCCCACGGGTCTTGTTGCAAATTTGCCCAGGCAAGTGATTCACAGGATCGCCTAGGGTGGGACATAAGTGCGCTTGTACTGAGGTCTGAGTTTACGCCAAAAAAACTTTCGTCTTGGATAAAATTTGACCAGGAGTTCATTATTTCTTTGGGATCTTTAAGGTCGATAAGAGCTATGTGAGCGATCCATTTGCCTGCATTTTGTTTCCAAGCGGAGAGCAATAGCGACTTTGCTTCAACATCTGAAATTGGAGCACTATAACCAAAAATAGTAAGGAAATAGCATTTAGAAATAAATTCTTGAGAGGCCCTCCATTGTTCAGAAATAAACGGATTAGCATTATAGTCTTTGTTGTCTACGGGGAACAGTAATGGCGATGGCTCCATATAGTGGCCATTGTAAGGTCCATCGGATAAAAAGCCTACAGATTTTTGTTTCAGATCATATCCCACATCAATATTTCCATGTAGAAAAAATAACTGTGGTAAGACTTTTCCTAGGTGTCTCCACCTTTTATATGCTTGTACGAGCAGTGGATCCCAATTGAAGGTGATTATTGCATCCTTTTGTCTCAGCGATAAAATTAAGTAATCATACAATGTAGGAGATTTAGAAATTTGTATTTTAGAAAAATAAGAACCAATCTCAGCATTTAAATTTTGAATTATATCATTTCTATTTTGTTTAATTGCTTCACTGTAAATAAGTTCAAAATTATTTTCTGAAAAATTCAGTTCTTTTATAATGTTTTTTAAATTCAGAGTTTCAATGAAGTCATTCATCAAAGGTAATTTTTGATGAAATTTGTCTCCATCTGGACAACAAGCACGACTAGCGCCGGCGCCAAGTATCACGACATGAGGTGAGTGATTATGGTTTGTTTTAATGTCCAGATTTGGCATTTGTAAACTAGTAAATCGTGGTTTTTGTTGCTTCATAATTGATCTCTGCAAGCGTAGGGTGGGTGAGCGCAGCGCTACCCACCATTGTTTATGGTTTCAACGCACACGGTGGGTTACGCTTCGCTCACCCACCCTACAGGCCCATCCCCGTCATTGCGAGCGCAGCGAAGCAATCTATCTTTTACGAAACGGCCACCAGAGATGGATTGCCGCGGCCGCTGTGCGGCCCCGCAATGACGGCATTAATCTCTGCGCTTGCGCAGCAGCCGAACCAGTGCCGCGCCGCCGCCGACCGCGATGAACGCCGGAATCCCCGAGGCCAGCATCGGGGCCGGGGCGGCGGGTGGTGGATCATCTATGAATGCAAACGCCGGGGCGATCGCGAGCAAGCCCCACATCAACAAGGCTGCCGTCATGCCAAGCGTCTTCATCGGTGCTGCTCCTGCTCTGCGCGATACCATAGCGTAGTCTTTGAATGAGAATTTGCGCAACATAAAGTAACGATACCCGAAACCGGCACCATGCTCTACCATCAAACCCATGAAACAAATATGTCCCGCGCAGGTTAGCCGGGTTGATGCAGGCCGCGCGGGCCTCATAGGCCTGGCAGTGGTGTTCATGGGCTGCGGTGCCGCTTGGCTGGTAGTGTTTGCCCGCAATTCCAGTCTGCTGCTGTCCGATACGCTGCTGGACGATTTTTTCCGCCTCGGCGCCTTCAACATTGCGGCGTGGCTGATGATCTTCGCGCGTGCCGGCCACATCATCTCGCCCCATCCCGCCGCTACCCGCATTATCGTCGCGGCGATGGTTGCGGCATTGGCGGCGTTGCTGGCTGTACCCTCCGTGCTGGGTGTGGGGTTGGCCATGGCGCTGCTAGGCGGTGGCATTCTGTTGCAACCAAAGCTTTTAACGCCTGCCCGCGAATCCGGCTGGCTCCTGCTGGCTTTGGCGGCCTGCGCTGCTACGCTGTCTCTCTGTGCTTTCAGCCTGCCGGTAGCTGATTGGGATGCCCAAGCTGCCGCCTGGCTTAGCCGGCTGGCGGGGTTTCATGCCACCGCCCAGGGGCCATTGGCCGGGGTTGGCGCGTTCCGTGTCATCATCCTCACCGGTTGCTCGTCGATAACGCCGCTGGCCAGCGTGTGGCTCGCCTACCTGGTTATCCTGCTGTTCATGCGCGTCACCCCTGGCCGGGCCGATATCCCCTGGCTGCTGGCTTCCTTCATTACCAGCATTGCCCTCACCGAAATCCGCCTCTCGCTGATGCTGCCCAGCGCCGCCGCCTGGAATTGGTGGCATAATGGCCCTGGCGTCACGCTGTATGAGCTCACCGCCCTGGCCGCCGCAGCTTTGTTCCCGCTGCTGGCCTCCCGCCGCGCCGCTTGACCCGTTCCGCCAACAAGCGCACGGAGCAGCCTTCCAGACGGTTGGACGGCCGCTGCCAAAGGTAACTTTGGTGGAGGAAAGTCCGGGCTCCACGGAAATACGGTGCCGGCTAACAGCCGGCGGGGGTGACCCCAGGGACAGTGCCACAGAAAACAAACCTCCTCCCAGGCTTGCCTGAAGGGAAGGGTGAAACGGTGCGGTAAGAGCGCACCGCGGCCTTGGTAACAAGGCTGGCAGGGTAAACCCCACCGGGAGCAAGACCGAATAGGGGCGGCCGGCTTTGTGTGAAAGCATGGAAGCGGGAGTATTTTCGATCCGCCGCCCGGGTTGGTCGCGCGAGGCGTGTTGCAAAACACGTCCCAGAGGAATGGCCGTCCAGCGCCCGCGAGGGTGTGGACAGAACCCGGCTTACAGGCCGTCTGGATATTTTCTTTCGATGTTTTATTTTTGTTCCGCGTGAAACGAAAGAACAAAACAGAAACAAACGATTCAGAAACCTCTTAGAGATTCGCACGCCATTTTTAAACGAATCGCAGGCGTTTTGAACCGATTTTCCCCCGATTCTCTTTGACGGCCCATGCTTACCCATGTTATCCCATAGATACCCATAACCGACCCAAGGAATCGCAGTCGCGCCCATGAGCCAATTTTTAGGCACCCACCAGAATCGGCTCGACGCCAAAGGGCGTGTGTCTGTTCCTGCGCCCTTCCGGGCGTTGCTGAAAGGTGCTGATGGTACGGCGAGCCTGGTGCTGCGTCCCTCGCACCAGCATCGCTGCATTGAAGTCTGGCCGGCGTCGGCGTTTTACGCGCTATCAAAATCCCTCGAAGGGTTTGAATTGTTTAGCGAAGAATATGAGGACAAAGCCACATCATTGTTCGCCGATGCCTATCCCATCGAGACCGACAAGGAAGGCCGCATCCTGCTGCCGGAATCCCTGGTGGCCCATGCGCAACTTGCCGATAGCGTGACATTTCTCGGTATCGGCGCAACCTTTCACATCTGGGAGCCCGCTGCCGCCGCCGCCTTCAAGGAAGCCGCGCGCGAGCGCTCCCGTGCCCGCAGCGCTACCAGCAGCGCGCAACGCACGGTGCCCGCCCAATGAGCGGCTATTCCCACATTCCGGTGCTGCGCGATGAAGCGGTGGCCATGTTGCGCCCGCAAGCTGGTAAAACCTATCTCGACGGCACCTTCGGCGGCGGCGGTTATGCGCGCAGCATTCTCGACACCGCGCCATGCACCCTCTGGGCGATCGACCGCGACCCGGACGCCATCGCCCGCGGCGCCGCACTGGCCGCGATCTACCCCAACCGCCTGCATTTGTTGCAAGGCCGTATCAGTGAACTTTTCGACCTGCTGAATGCCGCCGGCGTCGCCAGCCTGGACGGCGCGGTGTTCGACCTCGGCGTTTCATCCTACCAGATCGATGATCCCGCGCGTGGTTTCAGCTTCCGTCAGAACGGCCCGCTCGACATGCGGATGGGCGCCGGTGAAGTGAGTGCGGCAAAATTAGTGAATACACTCCCCGAATCGGAACTTGCTGATATTCTCTATGAGTTTGGTGAAGAAAAAGCCTCGCGGCGCATTGCGAAAGCGATTGTTGATAGGCGGAGCCAACAAAAATTTGAAATGACGGCGGATTTAGCGAGTGTGATACGAAGCGTGGTACGGCCCGATAAATCGGGCATTGATCCAGCAACCCGCAGTTTTCAGGCGCTGCGGATTGCTGTGAACGAGGAACTATCCGACATCGAAGCCGCTTTGGCACAGGCGGCATCCATGTTGAGCCCTGGTGGCCGCTTGGTGGTGGTAAGTTTCCACTCGCTGGAAGACCGTATCGTGAAGCGCTTCATGGCCGGTGCTTCTGGCCGCACGCCGGGCGCTTCGCGCCATGCCCCTGCCAGCATGCAACAAACCGCAAAACCCGGTTTTAAACTTCTTACCGGCAGCCCAGTGACCGCCTCCGAAGTGGAATCCCGCGCCAATCCCCGCGCCCGCAGTGCTAAGCTGCGCGCCATGGAAAGGCTGGCAGCATGATCCGCCCGCTAACCTTGCTCACCATGATCCTGGCGGCGGTTTCCGGCGCTTACATGTTCGCGGTCAAGCATCGCGCCCAGGTACTCGATGACCAGTTGGCCTCGGTGGCGCAGCAAACCCGGCTTGATCAGGAGCGTATCCGGGTTCTGCAAGCCCAATGGGCGTTGGAAACCGCGCCGCCCAGGATCAAGCAGCTGGCGGCGCAATTTACCGACCTGCAGCCGGTGAAGCCGACGCAAATGGTCACTTTGGCGGCGCTGAGCAGCATTTTGCCGCCGCCCAGCAAAGTCGTTCCCGAGGCCACCCCAGCTGCGCCGCCCCCGCCGGTCATCGCCGCCGCCGCGCCCGCGCCTTCCGCTGCAGCCCCGCCATCCACTGCGCCCGTGGCCGCTATGGCGCAGGTGGTACCGCCGCCGTCCGCTACGCTAAAATCCAGCACACCTGCCAAGCTGGCCAGCGTCGTAGCGCATCATGTAGCCAGCCAGCCGCATCAGCTATCGCTCACCTCGCGGCCGCACACAGCACCGCACGTCGCGTCCACGCAACTGGCCGATAATGAGGTGCCGCACCCCGTACATTCCTTCTATGTCGCGCCGCCGCCGGCTTATCATTCAGTTTCATCGCCAGTTTATCATCCGGCCCCATCGTCAGGCGGCGATGTATCTGCCTTGGCAATGGCCGCTGATTTGCCGCCGCCGCGGCCTTTGTCGGGCAACGGATCAAATAATTGACCCTCACATTCCGCCCCGAACCGCCCCCTCCCTCGCGCCGCAAAGGTGCCCCGGCGCAGGGGGCGACGCTGCGTATGGAGCATGTCCGTGTCACCGCGCCGGATTTGCAACGCCGCGCGCAATTGGACAAAGCCCGTAAGCGGATGCTGCTGTGCGCCGGGCTGTTCGGCGTGCTTTATATGGTCCTTGCCGCCAAACTCACCCTCGCCACCATCATCCACCCGATTTTACCGACGCAGGCGGTGCTCGATGCTATGCAGCCGACCCTGGATGTCACCCCGCCGCCGCCTGACCGCGCCACCATTACTGACCGCAACGGCACCATTCTGGCGGTCTCGCTCCCTGGCGCCGAGCTCTACGCCGACCCCAAACAAGTGCCCGATCCGCAAGCCGCCACCGCCAAGTTAGCGAGTGTCCTGCCAGGGTTGGATGTTGCCGAGACCGAGAAAAAGCTCTCATCCGGCAAGGATTTCGTCTATCTCGACCGCCGCCTGACCCCGTCTGAGGAGCTGTCCGTCAACGCGCTGGGGATCCCCGGCGTGAATTTTGAGGATGGTGATAAGCGCCATTACCCGGAGGGCGACCTCGCCGCGCATATTTTGGGCGGCGTCGATGTCGGTGGCAAAGGTGTGGCCGGCGTGGAAGCCTATTTCCAGACCCGCCTGACCACCAACCCCACCCCGCTGGCGCTCTCCATCGACATCGGCATCGAGGGCATCGTGCATGATGAACTCGCCGCCGCCCTCAAGGAGTTCCAATCCCCCGGCGGCTGTGCGATTGTGATGAATGCCCATACCGGCGAAGTTCTGGCGATGGTCAGCCTGCCGGATTACGACGCCGGCACGCTCGGCACCGCCAGCGCCGACAGTCGCTTCAACCGCTGCGTCACCGGCAATTATGAACCAGGCAGCGTGTTCAAGCTGCAAACCATCTCGATGGCGCTGGATTCCGGGATGATCCATTACTGGGATTACTTCGACACCACCCACCCGTTGCACGTTGGCAAATTCACCATCACCGACTTTGAGCCCGCCAATGAGTGGATGGCGGTGCCGCATATTCTCGATGTGTCCTCCAACATCGGCGCATCCCGCATCGCCACCATTCTGGGGCCGCGCATCGAGCAGGAATGGTACCAAAAGCAGGGGTTCTTCAGTAAGCTGCCGATCCAACTGCCGGAAGCCCAGCCGCCGCTATATCCGTCGTTCAAAAACTGGGGCCTTTCCACCACCATGACCGTCTCGTTCGGCAACGGCATTGCGGTCTCGCCCTTGCACCTCATTACCGGCGTGCTGCCAATTGTGAACGGCGGCATCCGCTATGAGCCCACCTTGCTGGCGGTGAACCCGAACAGCCCACCGCCAACCGGCGTGCGGGTAATGAGCCAGCAAACCTCGGATACAATGCGCAAGCTGATGACCGGCGTGGTGATGTCAGGCACCGGCAAAAACGCCGCGGTGCCCGGTTACGTGGTAGGCGGCAAGACCGGCACCGCCCAGGTGGTCGGGCCAAACGGCAAATATCTGCTGCATACCAATAACGCCTCCTTCATGGCGGCCTTCCCGATGAACGACCCGCAATACGTCATCTACGTGCTGGTCCTGCAACCGCATCCGGACTCCACCACCGGCGGTTTTACCACCGGCGGCGTGATTGCGGCCCCCACGGTAGGCCGGATTATCGCTCGCATCGGCCCGATGCTGGGGATTTTGCCCGCTACCGGTGACACTTTGGCAGCACTTGATGCCGCATTGACGGTGCCGATGAACCCCACGCCGCCGCCCGGGCAAGTGGCGCTGGGGCCAGGCCATCCGCTGCCCGCCGGGGCCAATGCATTTGCCTATCAGCTACTCGGCGAGACACCGCCGGGAGCCAGCCCAGCAAAAACCGGGCATCCAAGTGCCTTGATTTCCGACACGCATAATGTTTCGCAACGCCCGGCGCATGAGGCGCCGGGAGACTCGAGTGTGAAGCGTATGGTGCGGGCTACAAAAAAACAGAGTGTTGAAGTTGCGAACAATTGAGCTGATGGGCATGAACATCCGAGGCATCACCGCTGATAGCCGCTCCGTCCAGCCGGGCTTCGTGTTCGCGGCTTTGCCGGGTGTGAAGCTGGATGGAAGAGAATTTATCGCCGATGCGGTGGCGCGCGGTGCCGCCGCCATTCTGGCGCCGCTCGGCACGCAATGGCCTGCCGGCGTGCCGGAACGCCCGCTCCTCACCGATGCCACCCCGCGTGCCCGCCTGGCCATGATCGCCGCCGAACTGGCGGGGCCGATGCCGGAAACCCTGGTGGCGGTCACCGGCACCAACGGCAAAACCAGCACCGTCGATTTTTTGCGCCAGATCCTCACATTATCCGGCCACCATGCCGCCTCGCTCGGCACACTTGGCGTGATCGCTGAAGGCTTGCCGCACGCCGACACGCTCACCACCCCTGATGCCGTAACTTTGGCCAACACCCTGGCGGACCTCGCCGCCCACGGCATTACCCACGCTGCACTCGAAGCCTCATCACACGGGCTGGAGCAAAGCCGTTTGGATGGGCTGAAGCTGACCGCCGCCGGCTTCACCAACCTAACCCGCGACCATCTGGATTATCACGGCAGCATCGCCGCCTACCGCGCCGCCAAATTACGGTTGTTCGGACGCCTGTTGCCGCCCGGTGCGCCAGCGGTGGCGATGGCCGATATGGACAAGGAAACCCTCGCCGCCATCCGCGATATCTCGGTCCGGCGTGGCTTGGATTTAAGGCTGGTCAGCGTGGCGAACGCCAAGGCGCTGCCCGGCGGCCAACTAGTTACTGCAAATCTGCGCGGCGGCCGCCCGACTGAAATGCTAAATCTGCCAGGCCGCTTCCAGGCCGATAACGCCGTGCTGGCCGCTGCCCTGGCCGATGCTATCGGCATCCCGAATGCGTGGTCATATGCGCCGAAACTGCAAGGCGTGCGCGGCCGTCTGGAATGTGCCGCTATCCTGCCCAACGGCGCGGCTGCTTACGTCGATTACGCCCACACGCCCGACGCCATCGAGCGGGTTTTACAGGCGCTGCGCCCGCACGCCTCCGGCAAACTCATCATCGTGTTCGGCGCCGGCGGAGACCGGGATACCGGCAAGCGGCCATTAATGGGTGCCGCTGCCGCCAAACTCGCCGATGCCATCATCGTCACCGACGATAACCCGCGCACCGAAAACCCCGCCGCCATCCGCGCCGCCATTCTGGCCGCTTGCCCAGGCACCATTGAAATTGCCGATCGCGGCGCCGCCATCGCCGCCGGGCTGAATATGCTGGGCGAGGGCGACGTGCTGGTGGTAGCAGGCAAGGGCCACGAACAAGGCCAGCTCATCGGCACCGAAATTCACCCGTTCGACGATGCCGACGTCATCCGCGCCTTGGTGAGCCGTCCATGACTCTTTGGCACGCCGATGAACTGGCCAAGGCGGTTGGCTGCACCGATCCCGGGTTCGCGGTCACCGGCATCTCCATCGACACCCGCAGCCTGCAACCCGGCGATTTGTTTGTTGCCTTGCAAGCCGAGCGTGATGGCCATGATTTCGTCGCCGACGCATTCGCCAAAGGTGCTGCGGGCGTCTTGGTGTCCCGCAATGTCACCGGCGGTCCGCAATTGCGGGTGCCCGATACTCTGGCTGCATTGAATCGCCTGGGTGCCGCTGCCCGCGCCCGTTGCAAGGCCAAACTCATTGCTGTCACCGGCAGCGTTGGTAAAACCACCACTAAGGAAATGCTGCGCCGTGCCTTGTCAGGCTTTGGCCCGGTGCAAGCTGCCGAGGCGTCCTTCAACAACCACATCGGCGTGCCGCTCACCCTGGCCCGCATGCCGCGCGATACCGCCTACGCGGTGCTTGAACTGGGCATGAACCACCCCGGCGAAATTCTGCCGCTCACCAAACTCGCCAGCCCGGATGCTGCCATCATCACCACCATCGAGCGCGCCCATGTTGGGCTGATGGGCAGCATCGGCGCGATCATGCTCGAAAAAGCCTCGATCTTTCAAGGATTGCGCCCCGGCGGCACCGCCATCATTCCCTACGAATCCCGTTTTTACGAAGCTCTCTCGGCGCTGGTTCCCTCGGGCATGCACCAGCTTAGCTTCGGTCATGACCCCGCAGCCGATGCCCATCTGATCAGTGCCGGCAGCGACGCTGTTTCGTGCCACGTCATCGGTTCAGTCGCAGGCAAAAAGCTCGACTTCATCCTGGCCGCACCCGGCGCACACATGGCCATGAACGCCATGGCGGCGTTGGCCGCCTGCCATGCTATTGGCCTCAATTTTCAAAAGGCTGCTGAAAACCTCGAAGGTTTCACACCCATCTCAGGCCGTGGGTTGCGCCGCGTGATCCATGTCGATGGCGGCAAGGCCTATCTGCTGGATGAAAGCTACAACGCGTCAGGCGCCTCAATTCGCGCCGCCCTGGCCGTGCTGGCCCTGCAACCAGGCCGTCATGTCGCCGTATTGGGCGATATTCTGGAACTCGGCGATGAAGCTGCTTCCGAACATCTGGCCTTGCAGAAGGATTTATTGCAAACCGCCGACACGGTCTTCACCTGTGGCAGCATGATGGGCCAGTTGTTCCAGGCGTTGCCGGCCGATCGCCGCGGCGCCCACGCCCCAACGGCAGCGGCACTCGCCCCCATTGTGAAATCAGCTCTACGGCATAACGACGCGGTATTGGTCAAAGGCAGCTATGGCAGCCGGATGCGCGATGTTGTCTCGCTTCTTGAAGGGCCATACTGATGCTTTACGGTTTCCTTCTGCCGCTGGCTGGGTCGGTGCATTTTTTCAACCTGTTCCGTTACATCACCTTCCGCGCGGGCGGTGCCTGCATGACGGCGCTGATCGTCAGCTTCTGGTTTGGCCCTAAGCTCATCCGCATGCTCAAATCCATGCAGCGCCATGGCCAGCCCATTCGGCTTGATGGCCCCGAGCGTCACTTGATCGAGAAAAAAGGCACGCCCACCATGGGTGGCGTGCTTATCTTGATGGCGCTGACAGTCTCCACGTTGATCTGGGCGGATTTAGACAACGGCTATGTCTGGGCCACATTATTTGTCACGCTAGGCTACGGTGCGCTGGGCTTTGCCGATGATTACCTCAAGCTCACCAAACGCAACACCAAAGGTGTTCCTGGCCGGGTAAAACTCATCGTACAAGCCAGCATCGGCCTGCTGGCTGCTATCTGGATCACCGCCCTCATGCCGGCCCCGCTCGGCACCGAGCTGGCCGTGCCGCTTTTCAAAAACCTGATGATCCCGTTTGGGTTTTTATTCCCGCTGGTCGGCATGGTCGTGCTCATGGGCGCGTCAAACTCCGTCAACCTTACCGACGGTTTGGATGGCTTGGCTATCGTTCCCACCATCATTGCTGCGGGCGTATTCGCGCTTATCGCTTATCTAGTCGGCAACCGTATTTTCGCCGGCTATCTGCAGATCAACTTCATTTCCGGTGCCGGTGAACTCACAGTATTTCTCTCCGCCCTGATGGGGGCCGGCCTAGGATTTCTCTGGTTCAATGCTCCGCCCGCCGCCGTTTTCATGGGCGACACCGGCAGCCTTTCATTAGGTGGCGCCCTCGGTGCCGTTGCCGTCGCCACCAAAAACGAAATCGTGCTGGCAATCGTCGGCGGCTTGTTTGTCGTCGAAACCATCTCAGTCATCGTGCAGGTGTTTTGGTACAAGCGCACCGGCCGCCGGGTATTTCTCATGGCGCCCTTGCACCACCATTTTGAGAAAAAAGGCTGGGCCGAACCCACCATCGTCATCCGCTTCTGGATCATTGCCATGATCCTGGCATTGGCAGGGTTAGCAACCCTGAAAATCCGATGAATTACATTCAGGTTTTTCATAACCGGCGGTTCGCCGTTGTAGGTCTCGGCAAGGCCGGGCTGCCAGCCGCGCGAGCGTTAAAATCCCTCGGTGCAGACGTTTTTGTATGGGACGATTTTGCCCCCTCGCGCGACGCCGCCGAAGGCCTCACCGTGATGCGCCCGCACGAGATCAACAAGCCGCTCGATGCGTTGGTTCTATCCCCTGGCATTCCGCACAAATTGCCCGCCCCGCACCCCGAGGCTGCCTGGGCCTTGGCCAATCATATCCCCATCCTGACCGACACCGAACTGCTTTACCGCGCCGTCCGCGGGTCCGGCAGTAAGGCAAAGTTCGTTGGCATCACCGGCACCAATGGCAAATCCACCACCACAGCGCTGCTCGCGCATATTCTTGATGTTGCCAATATTCCAAATGCCGCCGGCGCCAACCTCGGCCCGGCCGCGTTGTCATTGCGGCTGCTGCCCGATAACGGCGTGTATGTCCTGGAAATGTCCAGCTACATGCTGGAGCGCCTCGTAGAAACCCGCTTTGATGTCGCTATCATGCTGAATCTCTCGCCCGATCATCTCGACCGTCATGGCGACATGGCAGGTTACGCTATGGCCAAACGCGAAATCTTTAGCCGCCAGAAGGCTGACTGCACCGCGATTATCGGCATAGACGATCCTGCGTCGCGCGCCATGGCTGCTTGGTTGCACACGCAGCCAGCGAATGTCGTCGAAATTTCCTCCAAGACCCACATCACCGGCCCGGCCCTTGCTCTGCCAGGCGCTCACAACGCGCAAAACGCTGCCGCCGCAACAGCCGCAGCCAGAGCCTTAGGTGTTTCCGAAGCCGCTATCACCGAGGGTATCCGCACCTATCCCGGCTTGCCGCACCGGCAAGCGCAAATCGCCGCCGTTCACGGCATCCGCTTCATCAACGACAGCAAAGCCACTAACGCCGACGCCGCCTCCCGCGCCATGGATTGCTATGATCACTTCATCTGGATCGCCGGCGGTATCGCCAAGGCCGGTGGCATTGAGTCGCTCGCCCCGTTATTCCCGCGCATCCGCAAGGCGTTTTTGATCGGCCAGGACGCTGCATCTTTTGCCGACGCGCTTAACAAGCACAACATCCCCAACGATATCGTCGGAACGCTCGACGATGCCGTGCCGTTCGCCTACCAAACCGCCCGTGCCACCGGAACCGAAATCGTGCTGCTCTCGCCCGCCGCCGCTAGCTTTGATCAGTTCAGCAGTTTTGAACAGCGTGGCGAATACTTCACATCTCTCGCAAAGGCGATCGTGTAATGGCGAGCGTTTCCCGCACCGACACCTCCGTGCTCGGCCGCTGGTGGTGGAGCGTCGACCGCGTCACCTTGCTGGCGCTGAGCATGCTCATCGGCATTGGATATGTGCTGGCTCTGGCAGCAACCCCCAGCCTTTCGATGCGCATCACCGACCCGCACACCATGGCGATGATCAAGCAGATCATCTTCCTGGGTATGGGGGGTGCTACTATGCTGGTCATGTCGATGCTGTCGCTGCGGCAGGTCAAGCTCGCGGCACTCGGTATGGGCATCATATTTTTCCTGCTCACCGGCTTCACACTTTTGCACGGCGTCGAAGTCGATGGCGCGCACCGCTGGATCGCGCTGCCAGGTTTCACCATCCAACCGAGTGAATTTTTGCGCCCGGCATTCATCATCATCTCCGGCTGGCTGATCGCCGAATCTCGCCGCACACCTGGGTTTCCCGGCAAACGCGCCGCATTTGGTTTCTTTTTACTCACCGCCTTGCTGTTAAAAATGCAACCCGACATCGGCATGACCTTTCTGTTTACCATGGTCATCTTCACCCAGTTCTATCTTGATGGCCTGGATATGAAATGGGTTTTCGTCGCGGGCTTGATCGTACTTGGCGCCCTCGTTGCCGCCTTCATCTTCATCCCGCATGTGCATAGCCGGGTGATGCTGTACTGGCATCCCACCAAAACCAGCGCGTATCAGGCCATCACCGCGCTTTCGGCATTTGGCAATGGCGGATTACTTGGCCTCGGGCCAGGTGAAGGTCAGGTCAAACATTTCCTCCCGGACGCCCGCGCCGATTTCGTGTTCGCCGTAGCCGGTGAAGAATTTGGTCTGCTGTTCTGCGCCTTTATCATTCTGGTCTTTGGCGTGGTGGTTGTCCGCGCCATGGTGCGTTTGCTGGCCGAACCAAACCTGTTTGTGGTTCTCGCCGGCGGTGGCCTGATCGTAGGTTTTGGCCTGCAAGCGTTCGTGAACATGGCCTCATCATTATCGCTCATTCCCACCAAGGGCATGACTCTGCCGTTTATTTCCTACGGCGGTTCATCGGTCCTCGCCATTTCAATTCAAATGGGATTCCTCTTGGCCCTTACCCGCAAACGTCATCTGGCGGATTATTCATGAGAGGACCGCAGGTGAAACCCATCATCATCGCAGCGGGCGGAACCGGCGGGCACTTTTTCCCCGCCGAAGCCCTGGCCGCCGTGTTGATGCAGCGTGGCGAACGCGTTGTGCTGCTGACTGATTCCCGTTCCAGCGGCATCACGTCAACAGTATTTGAAAATGCCGAGCGTCATGTCGTGGCGGGCGCCGGTCTTTCAGGGCGCAGCTTTGGCAGTGCCTTGAATGGCGCCGTCGCCTTGCTGCGGGGTGTTCGCCAAGCGCGCGCCCTTATGGCTGACCTCAACCCAGGTGCGGTTGTCGCTTTCGGCGGCTATCCTGCCATTCCGCCGGTCATCGCGGCCCGTCTGATGCGCCAACGTCCGATGATTTTCCTGCACGAACAAAATGCGGTTTTGGGCCGGGCGAATCGTTTGCTGGCTTACTTCAGTGACCAACTCGCTCTTACATTTGTAAAAACCGAAAAAATTCCGGCTGGGAAAAAATCCATCGTACTCGGTAACCCGGTTCGCCCTGCGATAGCCGCTCTTTATCAGCAAGGCTATCAACCTCCGTCGGGAAAAATTGAAATTCTGGTATTGGGTGGCTCGCTCGGCGCCAAGGTTTTCGGCTCCCTTATTCCGGCCGCCCTGGCTTTGCTACCTGAATATTTGCGAGAAAAATTAGTTGTCATCCAGCAATGCCGTCAGGATGACGCAGCGCAGGCGCAAGCAATCTTTCAATCTGCCAAAATCAATGCAACGCTTTCGCCTTTTTTCAACAACGTGGCCGAACTTTTGTCACGTGCCCATCTGGTCATCGCCCGTTCAGGTGCCTCAACCGTGGCGGAACTCGCTATCGCTGGGCGGCCCGCCATTTTCATCCCGCTCCCCAGTGCTATCGACGATCACCAGCGCGCCAATGCCGATGCTTTGGCAGATTGCGGCGCTGCATGGCGGATGGACCAAGCCTTATTAACGCCGCAAATTTTAGCCAATAAAATCGAGACATTGATCAACAACCCGCAAACCCTCGAATCCGCCGCCGCCGCTGCCACCGTGCAAGGGCATCCAGGTGCTGCGGAAAAACTAGCAGACCTGGTACAACATGCCATGGCAGGTGCAAAACTATGAGGGCACTGCCTTTATCAATCGGCACCATCCACTTCGTCGGCATCGGCGGCATCGGCATGTCGGGCATCGCTGAAGTTCTGCATACGCTTGGATATACAGTTCAGGGCAGTGATATGTCCGATAATGCGAATGTTAAGCGTCTGCGCGGCATTGGCATTCCCGTGACGATTGGGCATAGCGCCGATAATCTGGGCAGCGCCCAGGTGGTTGTTATTTCGACGGCCGTGCCAAAAGAAAATGTCGAATTGGTTACCGCCCGCGCCAAGCTGATCCCGGTGGTCCGCCGCGCCGAAATGCTGGCGGAATTGATGCGCCTCAAATGGTCCATCGCCATCGGCGGCACTCACGGCAAAACCACAACCACCAGCCTAGTAGCAGCGGTTTTAGAAGGCGCTGGGTTTGACCCCACCGTGATCAACGGCGGCATCATCAACGCCTACGGTAGCAACACACGCCTGGGCGCTGGTGATTGGATGGTGGTTGAAGCCGATGAATCAGACGGCAGCTTCCTGCGCCTGCCGCCCGTCATCACCATCGTCACCAACATGGACCCCGAACATCTCGACCATTGGGGAACCCGCGAGGCAATGGAAGCCGGCTACCGTCAATTCGTCTCCAACATTCCCTTTTACGGATTCGCGGTGCTCTGCATCGACCACCCCGCCGTCCAGCAAATGATTCCGGCATTATCCGATCATCGTGTCATAACCTACGGTTTTTCACCGCAGGCCGATGTGCGGGCCGAACGCATCATGTCCGACCGCAGCGGCGCTACCTTTGAAGTCCGCTTCTCCGACCGCGCCACCGGCCGCGCCCGCCGGATGGGACCATTCCGCTTGCCGATGCTCGGCAACCACAATGTGCAGAACGCTCTGGCTGCCATCGCCGTGGCCGCTGAAATGGAAATCGAGGAGCCAAAAATCAAGGCGGCTTTGGCATCCTTCGCCGGCGTCAAGCGCCGCTTCACCACCACCGGCGAGGCTGGCGGCATTACTGTCATTGACGATTACGGCCATCACCCCGTCGAAATCTCAGCCGTATTAAAAGCCGCCCGGCAAGCAGGCGCGCGTGATGTCATCGCCGTGGTGCAACCGCACCGCTACTCACGTTTGCAGACCCTGTTTGAAGATTTCTGCACCTGCATGAACGATGCAGGCACCGTCATCGTCGCCAACGTTTACCCCGCTGGTGAAGCTCCAATCGAGGGCGTCAACCGTGATGCTTTGGTTGAGGGCCTGCGCTCCCGCGGGCATCGCTCGGTTGTGCCGTTGAGCGATCCTTCGCATCTGGCGGAAATGGTCAATGCCATCGCAAGGCACGGCGATTTTGTCATATGCCTGGGTGCCGGCAACATCACAACCTGGGCCAACGCTCTGCCCGAGGAACTAAAAGCGCTGCAAGGCACTTCAAAACGCGCTGGTGCCCCGCGATGATGGCCACGCTTGAAATCCCAACCATCCGTGGGCGCATTCAAGAGGGCATAGTTCTCGGCCCCACCACATGGTTTCGCGTCGGCGGTGCTGCTGAATTTTTAGTGCGTCCGGCTGATGCCACTGATCTCTCCGATTTACTGCGCAAACTGCCGCTGGAAATGCCGGTCACCGTCATCGGCGCCGCTTCCAACCTTATCATCCGTGATGGCGGCATTTCCGGCGTCGTTATCAAATTGGCTCGCGGCTTCAACGACATTGTCGTTGAGGATAACGCCATCATCGCCGGTGCCGCGGCTCTCGATATCACCGTGGCCGAAAACGCCGCCGCCGCTGGCCGTGCCGGGCTTG
Source organism: Acidocella sp. (assembly GCA_031291755.1). Lineage (GTDB taxonomy): Bacteria > Pseudomonadota > Alphaproteobacteria > Acetobacterales > Acetobacteraceae > Acidocella. The sequence goes on from JARLIK010000002.1 coordinate 134,923, forward strand.
AATTTCTCTCAGGCATCCCTGGCACCATTGGCGGTGCGGTGGCGATGAATGCCGGTGCGTACGGTGGTGACATCGCAAATGTGCTTGACTGGGCCGAGATCATTACTCGCTCGGGCGAATTGCTGCGTCTTACCGCTCACGACCTCTCTCTCTCCTATCGCCGCTCCAACCTGCCGCCTGGCGCCGTCGTAATCCGCGCCCGGTTACTGACGCACGCAGGAGATATCAAAACCATCGCCGCCCGCATGGCCGATATTAAAACCAGCCGCGAACTAACCCAGCCAACCCGCGCCCGCACCGGCGGCTCCACCTTCGCCAACCCGCCCGACATGAAAGCCTGGGAGTTGATCGACGCCGCCGGCTGCCGTGGCCTGCAGCGCGGCGGCGCCCAAGTATCGGAACTTCACTGCAATTTCCTGCTAAATAATGGTGATGCCACCGCCGCCGACCTGGAAGGTCTGGGCGAGGACGTACGCCGTCGCGTCGCGGAATCCTCCGGTGTTTCGTTGCATTGGGAAATAAAACGAATTGGAATTCCAGCATGACCCGCGTCGCAGTCCTGCATGGCGGCATGTCCGCCGAACGTGAAGTCAGCCTGCGGTCCGGCCGTCAGGTCATCGAAGCCCTGCGTGAAGCCGGTTATGAAGTCACGCCCATCGATGTGACGTTCGACGTGCAAGCCCTCATCGCAGACTTAACGCCAGCCCCCGATGTGGTGTTTAATGCCCTGCATGGACGCTTTGGTGAAGACGGCACCATTCAAGGTATTCTGGATTATTTAGGTATTCCCTACACACATTCAGGCGTGCGTGCCTCTGCACTGGCCATGGACAAAGCCGCAGCCAAAGCGGTGTTCGCACATGCCGGCCTTCCTGTAGCCCCGCACCGTATCATCGAAATCGCCGAACTCGCCGACCATGACCCGCTGCCGCCGCCTTACGTGGTCAAGCCGGTGAATGAAGGTTCATCGGTCGGCGTCTCCATCGTCCGGCCCGGTGATAACCGCAACGCTGAAATTGTCGCTGCCTGGAATTTTGGCCCTGCGATGGTCGAGCAATATATTCCCGGCCGCGAACTCACAGTCGGTGTTTTAGAAGATCACGCCCTCATCGTCACCGAGATTCTCTCAGGCGAGGCCTTCTACGATTACCATGCCAAATACGCACAGGGCGGTTCGCGCCATGTCGTACCAGCGGAAATTCCATCGGACATTGCCAGGCGCGCCATGGATATCGCGCTGGCCGCGCATCAGGCGCTGGGATGCCGTGGTGCCTCCCGCGCTGATTTACGTTATGATGATGCAACGGGCCGTTTGGTATTGCTGGAAGTTAACACCCAACCCGGCATGACCCCCACCTCGTTGCTGCCCGAACAAGCAGGCCATCTTGGTATGTCGTTTTCCGCGCTATGCGCATGGATGGTGGAGCGTGCCGCATGTCGCGTTTAAGCGCTGCCAGTGCTCCTATGCGAGCCACATCCCGCCCCGCCGCCAAGGTGAAAAGCAAAAAGCCGATTACGGCGCAGGATCGTTTGAAAGCCCGCACACTATTTTTCCGGCGCGTCAAACGGAGCATCAAGCCGGGCATGTGGGTGCTGGTCAGCATTTTTGCCGTGGCGTTTATCGCGCAGGCTGTCCGCGCCATTCCCGCGGCACCTGCTAAAGCTGTGCCCCTGCACAGCGGTTCGAGCTTTGCTCGTCTGGCGGCGGTGGCTGGCTTCAAGGTTGCCAACATCAAAATTTCCGGTGCTGATGATAGCTCGCTGCCGGCCATCCAGGCCGCCCTCGGCGTGCGTCCTGGCGATCCTATTTTTGGCGTATCAATTAACGATGCAGCACAGCGTGTCGCTCAGGTTGGCTCCGTTCAGTCTGCGATTATCGAACGCGAATTACCTTCGACAATCGTGGTCGCCATCACTCAGCGTGCCGCTTTTGCAATTTGGCAGACGGGTTCAGGCGTGTCGGCGCAATATGCGCTTATCGACAAAGCAGGCAACATCATTGCCAATCAAAATGCCGTCGAGGCCAAACGGCGTGACCCTAACCTGCTGTTGGTGGTGGGCCAGGGTGCTGCGCAACATGCTGCGGCCCTGCAAACCCAACTCGACGCATTTCCGAGCATCAATCAGCGTATCGTGGCGGCAGAATGGGTCGATGGCCTACGCTGGAATTTAACGCTGAAAGACCAGACGGTCGTCAAGCTGCCGATGAACGACGTGCAAACAGCCTTGATCCAGCTTGCTAGATTGCAAACCAGTATGCAGTTGCTGGATCGTCCTGTCGAAGCGATCGACATGCGCTTGCCTGGTCGCATGGTGGTGCATCCTGCTTCCAGGGATGGCGCATCGTCTCCCGGCAATGCGGCTGGGCATTCATGAGGAGCCGAAGCCAATGAACGATCTGTCACGCCGCACACCGCCGCCAGAACGCAGTATCCGAATGCTCGCGGACGAAACGCCGCGCCCGCGTGCCATCCGCTCTGGTCCGTTCGGCGTGCTTGACATCGGTTCGACCAAAATCGCCTGCCTGATTGGCCGTGCGGAATCTGATGGCCGGCTCAGGGCTCTTGGCTTTGGCTGGCAGAAGGGCAGGGGTGTCAAATCAGGTGGTATCGTCGATCTCGAAGAGGCTGAAAAAGCCATCCGCGCCGCTGTCGGCGCCGCCGAGGACATGGCCGATACACGTCTTAAAAGTGTGATCGTCAATCTTTCCTGCGGCCAGCCCGAAAGCCGGCTGTTCAATGTGCAATGGCCGGTTGATGGCCGCGCCGTCAACGCTGAAGATATTCGCCGTGTGGTGCGCGAGGCCCGCCATCGCGCCTTTGCCGATGGCCGCGAAACCATCCATTCTCTGCCTCTGAATTTCTCCACCGATGCCACGCAGGGCGTTACCGACCCGCGCGGGCTGTTTTGCGATACACTCACCGCACAGCTGCATGTTATCGATGCCGGCAACACCGCGCTGCGGACTTTGGCAGCTTGCCTCTCGCGCTGTGAGCTTGATATCTCGGCCTTGGTCTCGGCCCCGATGGCCTCGGGGCTCGCAACTTTGGTCGGCGATGAGCGTGAACTCGGCGCCACGGTCATCGACATGGGTGGCGGCACCACCAGCATGGCGGTGTTTGCCGAAGGCCAGCTTCTGCACACCGCACAAATTCCCATCGGCGGCATGCATGTCACCAACGACATCGCCCGCATGCTCTCCACCTCCGTCGCGCATGCCGAACGCCTGAAGGCGCTGTACGGCAATGTGCAGGGCAGCCCCGATGACGAGCGCGAATTACTGCCGGTGCCGCAGGTGGGCGAGGATGAGAATCAAATCGCTAAAATTCCCCGCAGCCTGCTCATCAGCGTCATCCGCCCGCGCATGGAGGAAATTTTCGAGCTGGTGAAAGACCGGCTGGAAACCGCTGGCATCGCCGGTGCGGGCGGCAACCGCGTGGTGCTCACCGGCGGCGCCTCGCAGCTTGGCGGTGTGCGGGAGATGGCGGCTCAGATGCTTGATCGTAACGTCCGGCTCGGCAAACCCAACGCCATGGTCGGGCTGCCGGATTCCGCCACCGCCCCAAACTTCGCCACCCTCGCCGGATTGCTCGCCTTCGCTACCGGCGACGGTCAGACCATGCACGACATCGACTTCGACGGTGAGCAAAGCTCCGGCTGGTTCAGCCGATTCGTTAATTTTCTGAAAGACCGCGTTTAAGTGCCGAAATCTGCATTTCTTGTTTGACATGAAATCGAAGCGTTCTTTACCGCTACGAACTAAGGAGACTGACCAATGACCCTCAACCTGACGATTCAGAAGACTGCGCATACGGATTTCACGCCGCGGATCACCGTCATCGGTGTCGGCGGTGGTGGCACCAACGCGGTGAATAACATGATCGCCTTGAACCTGCCGGGCGTGGATTTCGTCGTGGCCAACACTGACGCGCAATCATTGCAGTTGTCGCGCGCCGAGCGCCGCATCCAGCTCGGGCCGCATATCACCCAAGGCAACGGTGCCGGTGGCCGCCCGGAAGTGGGCAAGGCCTCCGCCGATGAAGCCTGCGACGATCTGGCCCGTCACCTTGAAAACACCCACATGGTGTTCATCACCGCTGGCATGGGCGGCGGTACCGGTACCGGTGCAGCGCCGGTCATTGCCCGCATGGCGCGCGAGCGCAACATCCTTACCATCGGCGTGGTCACCAAGCCGTTTGGTTTCGAGGGCAAAAAACGCATGCGCCTGGCAGAGGAAGGCATCTCCGAACTGCAGGCCTATGTTGATACGCTGATTGTGATACCCAACCAGAATCTCTTCAAGGTTGCCAACGAGCGCACCGGCTGGAAAGAAGCCTTCGAGATGGCTGACAACGTCCTTTACATGGGCGTGCGCGGCGTCACCGACTTGATGGTGCTGCCCGGTCTGATCAACCTCGACTATGCCGACATCCGTTCAGTGATGGCCGAAATGGGCAAGGCGATGATGGGCACGGGCGAAGCCGCCGGCGAAGACCGTGCTATGCGCGCCGCCGAGGCCGCCATCAGCAACCCGCTGCTCGAAGATACCAACATGAAGGGTGCCCGCGGCCTGTTGATCAACATCACCGGCGGCTCCGATATCACCCTGTTCGAAATGGATCAGGCCGCGAATCGGATTCGCGAGGAGGTCGATGAAGACGCCAACATCATGGTTGGTATGGCGCTCGATGAAAATCTGGCTGGCCATATCCGTATTTCCGTGGTCGCCACCGGCATCGACAGCTCGGCTCCCGGCGTTGCGCAGATGCCGAAGTTCCAGGTGGTCGGCGGTGGTGTGGCTGAACCCGTGGCATTCCCGCCGCATGTTCAGCAGGCGGCTCAGCAAGCTGCCCAACAAGCTGCCCAAGCGGCCGCGCAAATGGCCCCGCAACAGCACGCCCCGCAACCGCACGCTCCTGAAATGTTCCAGCAGGGTGCTGGCTATATTCCGCAGGCTCCCTCCAAACCCTTGATTTCCGCGGCTTATCAGGGCGCTGAAACCGCACGGTTTGAGTTGGAAGAACCGGTGGAAAAGCGTCCGTCACGTCCGCCAACCCCACCTCCGGCGGCCACCATCCGCTATGAGAGTGTGCGCCCGCCGGCACCGGAACCGCAGAAGCGGCCCAGCCTGTTCAGCCGCGTTTTTGGTGGTGCCGCCGAGGAAACCGCCCCGCCGGTGCAGCCGCGGCCAGCCTCTCATCGTGAACCGGTGATTTCCCCGGTCGCGCCCCGCTCAGAGCCGGATTTTGACGCGCCGATTCCGGTATTCGGCCGCGCCCCGGTCCGCTCCTCGCAGATTGATGAGGTAGAGCTGGAAATTCCGGCGTTCCTGCGCCGTTCCAACTCATAGCCCGCGCCGCCAAACCTAAAAAACCCCGTCCGCCGCCACTTTCGGCGGCGGCTCTGCGTACCATTGAACGCCGGGGCGTTGCCCGCCGCGGTTTAGGGGATGCGTACCACACATTGATGACCGTGCCGTTGCCCATGCTTCTAGGCATATTGGCGCTGGTATTTTTGGCGATAAACATCGTATTTACAGTCGTTTATGCGTTCACAGGCGGCCTTGAAGGTGTCCGCGCCGGTACCAGTCTGGGTGCCTTCTTCTTTTCGGTGCAAACCCTCTCCACCACTGGCTATGGCGCCATCTACCCGGTGTCGGTCGCCGCCAATTTTGCCTCATCGGTTGAATCCCTCATCGGCCTGCTTTCCACCGCCTTGGCCACTGGTATTTTATTTGCCCGATTATCACGGCCGCAGGCGCGGGTTTTGTTCAGCAAAGCCATCATCATCCGGCGCTACCAAGGTACCCCCACCTTGATGTTCCGCATCGTCAATGAGCGCCGCAACCAGATTGCCGAAGCCCGGATGTCTGTAACCATCACCCGTGATGAAACCGAGGAAGATGGCAGCGTGATGCGGAAAATGGTGAATTTAAAGCTCGAGCGCGACGTCTCGCCGGTGTTCGCCCTTAGTTGGGTGGTTATGCATAAAATCACCCCGGATAGCCCATTGTTCGGTAAGGACGCCCGCAAAATCGCTGCCGACGGCAACGTTATCATCTGTTCCTTTTCCGGCATTGACGACACATTAAGCGCCAGCATCTACGCCCGCCACGTCTATGGCGCCGAAGACTTACGAGTTGGTCATCGTTTCGTTGATGTCATCGAGCGTAAGCCGAACGGCGATCTGATGATTGACTACGGCCGGTTTCATGATACCGAGCTTGAGCAAACCGCAGAATAATCTCATTAAAACAATGGGTTGTGCCGTAATAATCGGTAATAATCATTGACTGGCGGTGGCGCCTCGCCTCCTTTAGGGTGCATCGCATCATGAATATTGGGTTAATCTATGTCCTATCTGCGTAACCGGGTTAGCTTTAATGGGACTGAGGGAACTGCCCCCCGCAGGACTCTCAAATCCGCCATCGGTTGCGTGGGTATCGGCCTGCATAGCGGTGTAGATGTTTCCCTAAATCTGCGTCCAGCGCCGGTTGGCACCGGCATCGTGTTTCACCGCACCGACCTGAACGCCATCATCCCGGCTTTGTACGACAATGTCTCCGACACCCGCCTTTGCACAGTGGTCAGCCTAGCGGAAAACCCGGTGGCCCGCGTTGGCACCATTGAGCATCTGATGGCAGCCCTGGCCGCTTGCCGGATCGATGATCTGATCATCGAGGTTGACGCCCCCGAATTGCCGATCCTCGATGGCTCAGCCTCGCCCTTCCTGTTCTTGATCGAAAGTGCTGGCATCACCGAACATGGCGGTGCCCGTGAATTTGTCGAAGTGCTCCGTCCGGTGCGCGTCAGCCAGGGGGAAGCCTTCGCTGAACTTCGCCCGCATCAATCTTCCGCCTATCCGGCAATCGGCCTTGATCTTTCGCTGGCCATCGACTTCGCCGCCCCCGCCATCGGCCGGCAGGCGCTTAGCCTCAGCCTGACACCTGAAGCCTTCGCGAGCGACCTCGCACCTGCCCGCACCTTTACCATGGCGGCGGAAGTTGAGGCGCTGCGCAATATGGGCCTGGCTCGTGGCGGCAGCCTGGCCAACGCCATCGTGGTGGATGGTGATAAAGTTCTGAACCCCGAAGGTCTACGTTGGCAGGATGAATTCGTCCGCCATAAATTGCTGGATGTGGTGGGCGATCTGGCGTTGTCAGGTACGCCGGTCTCGGGACGGTTTTTTGGTAACCGTACCGGCCACGCCTTGAACAATCAGGTGTTGCGCGAATTGTTTTCGGACACCGCAAATTACCGGGTTGTGCAGGCCCCGTTTGTCGGTGCCCCGATGCTGATGCCGGCCGCCGCCGCGCCGGTTTAATACGCCGACTTCGCCTTTCCGGCGCCTCCCCGTCATCCCCGCGCTTCCCTGTCATTCCCGCGAAAGCGGGAACCTCCCTCTCGTGGCGTTTCAGCTAATATACCCAAATCGCCGCATCATCGCGCCGTGGTCAGTTTCAATCTGCGCCACTTGCGCCGCCGTTAATACCTCCCGCCACGCGCCAGCTTTGCCCTCACGGAAAAACGCCGCAGCGGCACCGGGTGTATGCGCCTGATACCCCTCCATCCGTTCCTGCCCGGCCACCACGTCAAATCCGCTAAATTCAATCGCCTTCTCTAGCCGTGCCGGGTTGGCATCATCCCCTAAAAAATGCACCACCGTCCCAAACGCCTTGACCGGGTCGGCTTTCAAATCCTCATACCGCACCACCAAACTTTTCGGACGCACGATCCATGATTGGACATGCGCCGACCATGAGCTGAGATATTCGAAAACCTGCACATCGGTGCTGCGATTTGCAGCACCCTGTTTGCCCATAAACGCAATGGTCTGATCAATGCTCTGGCCGGTGTAACGCGCATATGAAACCGCCACATCGCGCGGGTCGCGCACAATATAAACCGCCCCTGCCGAAACCGCCGTCGTGCATAGCTCAACATCATGAATCTTCAGCGCCGCATTATGGGTTTTGATAAACACCAAATCCTCGTGCAGCTTGGTTAAATACGCATGCACTTTGGGGCGCATCCTCTGCACATCGGCGGTACTGAATGTCGATGCCGGCCTTGCATCATAGGGCGCAAAAAACGCTGCCGTGGATTCCACAGCGGTAAAATCGGTCAGCGCATTAATACTGTAAGGTGCTTCAGGCTGGGTGATGTAATTATGCAAAAATACCCGCAACCAGGTGTTGCCTGATTTCGGGTACGATGCCAGCCAAACAATCTTCCCCATGCGCCCTTAGGCAGCTTCCGCCTGATTTTCCGGGTCCTGGCCGAACAGGAAGTTGATGTCATTGAAGTCGAACGCCAGCCCTCCAGAGGATTCATTGAACGCGATACTGGCAAGCTCAGCCTTACGCTGTTGCAATTCCAAAATCCGCTCCTCCACCGTATCAACCGCAATCAGCTTATACACAAACACCGATTTTGTTTGCCCAATCCGATGCGCCCGGTCGGATGCCTGGTTTTCCACCGCCGGGTTCCACCAGGGGTCGTAATGAATCACGGTATCCGCCGAGGTTAAATTCAACCCGCGTCCACCGGCCTTCAACGAGATCAAAAACAGCGGCACTTCACCGGCCTCAAAGCTGCGCACTGGCTCGGCGCGGTCGCGCGTATCGCCGCGCAACTCAACAAATTTAATCCCTGCCTCATGCAAGCGCGGCTTGATCAAATCCAGCATCGAGGTGAACTGCGAGAACAGCAAAATCCGCCGTCCTTCCGGGATCAGCTCATTCAGCATCTCCAGCAAATCTTCCAGCTTGGCCGAAGTTTCCACATTCCGCGCTGAAGCCAATTTCACCAGGCGCGGGTCACAACAGGCTTGCCGCAATTTCAACAACGCATCGAGCACAATAATCCGGCTCTGCGCCAGCGTGCGTTCGGCCACCTGCTCGCGCACGGTTTCATACAACGTACCGCGAATGGTCTCGTACAATTCGCGCTGGTCCGGCGCCAGCGTGATGCGGCGCAATATGGTATGTTTCGGCGGCAATTCGGTGGCCACCTCAGCCTTGGTCCGCCGCAAAATGAACGGCTGGATTCGCTGGATCAACTGCGCCCGGCAGGTGGCATCGTTATTCTTCTCAATCGGCGTGCGGAACCGCTTGGTAAAGCCGCGGCGGTCGCCCAGTAGCCCCGGCATCAAAAACGCAAACTGCGACCATAGTTCTTCCAGATTATTCTCAATCGGCGTGCCCGATAAACACACCCGATGCTGCGTATCCAACTGGCACACTGCCCGCGTCGCCCGCGCATCCGGGCTCTTGATCGCCTGCGCCTCGTCCAGCACCACAATATGCCAGGGCAGGGCCTTCATCTCTTCAATATCGCGGGTCAGCACAGTGTAAGTGGTAATCACCACCTGCACATCATCTAGCTGGTCACGCTTCTCGTGGCGCTCCATGCCGTGCAGCACCACCACCTTCAAACTAGGTGCAAATTTCTTCAACTCCGCCGTCCAGTTCGAAACCAAACTGGTCGGCACCACAATCAGCGCCGGCCGCGTCAACCGGCCTGTAGCTTGTTCGACGGTAATATGCGCGATGGTCTGGGCGGTTTTACCCAGGCCCATGTCATCGGCCAAAAACCCGCCCAGGCCATGCCCGCCCAGGTGCTGCAACCAGTCCACGCCGTGCTGCTGATAATGCCTTAGCTCTGCCGTGAAGGTTGGCGGCAACTCCACCGGCAAAATCTCCGGCTCGCCCCGGAATTTATCCACGTAGGCTTCAATCGCCGCCGCATTCTGCCAACTTGTCGTCAGCACATCTTCCAGTTCCAGCACGGTCGCGGCAGCCCCCACCGGCAGCACCAGCGCCTTCTCGGCGGTGCGCCCGGCGGCTTCAATCAAGTCACCCATCACCGCCAGCAACCGGCGGATGCGCTCAGCCGGCAGCTTCAGCACCCGGCCATCATCCATGCTGGTAATCAGCTCATCACCCACAATCTGGGCGGCATCGATGCCACCCCGCGCCAGCAGATGCTCCAAAATCGGCAGCAGCGGGTGCCGCTCGCCATCAATCTCAATGCCAAATTCCAGCGAGAAGCTACCCTTCTCAGCATCCGACACCTGCACATCCAACACCCCGATGGTCTCAGCCAGACGCGGCCCGAAATTCTCATCGATATTGGTTTGCCAGCCCTGCGCCTGTAATTGCGGCACCCGCACCGCCACAAAATGGTGCCACATGGCCGAGGCTTCCTGCCCCCGGAACACCAGCACGCGCTGGCCCCGGGCAGATTTACCATCGGTTACACGCATCTGCACAAAATTATCAGGCCGCAACTCATCCAAAGCTGCCGCCTCAGCCGTCTGGTCACGCCGGATGAACACCGGTCCGGTAGGGGACTTTATCTTGATAAATGCATTATCATCCGCCCCATCCACCACCACGCCGCCATAATCAAAATCCAGCGTCAGCACGTCGATCAGTCTTTGGCGGCCAAATTCATCGGGTGCATATACCCGCCGCAGCCGCAAAACCGGTGTCGCCGGGCGCTCCAGCACCACGCCATTCACCTCCGGCGCGGTCAGTGGCGCGGCAATTACTGCCGCCTTCGCGCGGCGTCCTTGTGGCCGGATTTTCGGCGGCGACTGTGCAAACTGTCGTGGCTGGGTGGGGTCGTATGCCGGCACAATCACTTCTGGCGGCGGCTTCGGCTTTTGCAGGGCCGCAAATTTATTCATCGCGGCAATCGCGGTGGCGGTCATATGGGCACAGCGCAACTGCCCGCAATCACAATGCCGCTCAGCAAACGAGACCCTGCGGCCCATGAGCGCCGGCGTGAGGCTCACATGGCGAATTTCGCCCTTGTCATCCACGGTACCGCTAATCGTGTCGCCATCCAGCCCGACCTGCACCGCTTCGAGGAAGTTCAATGTCCGGCCCCGCCGCAGCAGCGGCACGTCAAACACCTGTTCCAGGTCTTCGGTCGAATAAGCCGTCGGCATGCAGCAGAACCCCTCGTTAATCATCCAGCCCGGGCTTCCGCCGACGGTCACGCTCGGCCGTTCACAACGGCCAACCCTCTACATACATCAATTGAAGAAAAACGTTAGTGCCTTTTCGCAATTCACCCCGTCATTCCCTCGCCTGCCGATATTCCCCAAAAACCCGGCCTATTTCACCAAATTCGTGAACCCATTGGTCATTGGATAGCGCCGGTCACGCCCAAATGCCCGCGGCGTGATCTTCACCCCAGGCGGGGCCTGGCGGCGCTTATATTCGGCCCGGTCCAGCATTTTCCACACCCGCACCGCCGTTGTCCGCTCAAACCCATCCGCCACCACCGAGTCGATGGAGGCTTCCCCCTCGATCAGGCGCTGCAAAATCCCGTCCAAAATCTCATAGGGTGGCAGGGAATCCTGGTCAGTCTGGTTGTCCTTCAACTCAGCCGAGGGCGGCTTGGTAATCACCCGCTCCGGCATCACCGCCCCCTTCGGCCCCAGCGCCCCGGTGGGCACATGCGTATTGCGCCAGCGGCACAGCGCGAACACGGTGGTTTTATACACATCCTTCAGCACCGAATAACCGCCGCACATATCGCCATACAACGTCGCATACCCCACCGACATTTCAGACTTATTGCCAGTGGTCAGCAGCATGTGGCCAAACTTGTTGGACATCGCCATCAGTATCAGCCCGCGTGTGCGGGACTGAATATTCTCCTCGGTCGTATCAGGCGGGCGGTTGCCAAAGGCAGGTGCTAAGGCTTCATCAAACGCCGCCATCGCCCCCTTGATCGGCACGACATCATAGTGAATCCCCAAATACTCGGCGCACAATGCCGCATCCTCCAGACTATGGGCGCTGGTATAGGGGCTAGGCAGCATCACCGCCCGCACCCGCTCCGGCCCCAGCGCATCGGCGGCCACCGCCGCCGAAATCGCGGAATCAATCCCGCCCGAAAGCCCTAAAATCACGCCCGGAAAGCCGTTCTTGTTCACATAATCCCGCAGACCCATCATCATCGAGCGATAGATCAGCTCAAACCGCTCTGGCTCTGGTGGCAACGCCTGCGCCGCGCACACCAGCCCATGCTCGCCCCGCGTCCATTCCGTCAGGCACAGCGCCTCTTCGAAATATGGCATCTGCAGCGCCAGCGTGCGGTCCGCGTTCAAAATAAACGAGGCGCCGTCATAAACAATCTCATCCTGCCCACCGGTTAGGGCGGCAAACACATAAGGCAGCCCGGTTTCCACCACCCGCTCCACTGCCAATGTTATCCGGCGCGACTGTTTGGTATCCTCAAACGGCGAGGCATTCACCGAGAGCAAAATCTCCGACCCGGACTCCGCTAGCGTCTCCGACACATCCGGGAACCACCAATCCTCGCAGATCATCAGCCCCAGCCGGAAGCCCCTGAATACCACCGGCCCCGGCGCCGGCCCGGCATCAAACACCCTCTTGTCATCAAACACACCGTAATTGGGCAATTCATGCTTGGCACGGCGCGCGATGATCTTGCCGCCATCCAGCACAAACGCTGCGTTATGCAGCAACGCGCCATGACGCCAAGGTGTTCCCACAATCACCCCCGGCCCGCCATCGGCGGTATCAGCGGCAAGCGCTTCCACCGCCGCCTCACACGCCGCTACAAACGCCGGCTTGAGCACCAAATCCTCCGGCTGATACCCCGAGATCGACATCTCCGGCGTCACCAGCAAATCCGCCCCCATCGCCGCAGCCTTGGCCCGTATGGAACGGATACCGGCGAGGTTTTTATCAACCGCACCCACGGTGCAATCCATCTGGGCGATGGCAATTTTCAGAATGTCAGCCAAGGTCGCGCTGCACCGATTTGAGTAAAAATTCCCGCCCGATCTTCACCATCGGCTTGCCATCATAGGCCACGATATCAGCGGTAGCGTAAGTCTCGTTCCATTGTTCAGGAATAAAACTGCCAGTGCCAACCACATCAATCGGCGTGTGCGCATCCGCCATCACGCTGCATTTCTCGACGCCGAAACCGGAGCTTGCCACGATTTTCACGGCCTTGAATCCGGCGGTATCCAGAGCCTCGCGCATCCGCCAGATCGCCGCTGCCGAAACCCCGGTACCGATCAGATAATGCAATTCGGCCTGGCTGCGATATCGTCTGAGAGCCCCCGGCGCATGACGCTCCAGCACCGCGTAACTCGCTTGTGGGTCTAACCCTTCCAGAAACCGCCCGCCATGCGTATCGAGCCGCACCGAAAGTTGGCCTGCGCCCGCCATTTCAGGGAAGCGCTCACATACCGAAAGCGCATCGGTAATCTCACGGCCAAAATAATCCACCAGCACCGTCAGCGGCTCGCCGGGATAGGTTGCCACAAACATCTCCGCCGCCCGCACGGTAGAGCCCGCATACCCAATCAACGCATGCGGCATCGTGCCATACCCGTGTGGAGCGCCAAAATAATGCGCCGTGCCATCATTGGCATTGCCTACAAACCCGCGTGCCCCTTCGGCCTGCGCCGCCTTCGAGCCCACTGACGCCGCATACGCCATCATCTCCTGCATCTCAGCGCCAGCGCAATGTCGCGCTTCCATGGCTAAAAACGCCGATTTCGGCAGCGCCATACACATCTGAAACGCATTATGCGCTGCCACGCAGGCCGCGCCGATTTTTTGCAAAAAAATCGTTTCCAAATCGGCCAGGGCGACAAAGCTGCCGGTAATATAAACCAGCGGCTCACCCGCCCCGGTCCAGCTTCCCTCCGCGTGCACCAGTTCAATATCAAAGGTGGTGCCGCGCGCCGCCGCCACCGCCTGCAACCAGTTCACCATCAGCGCGGGTGCGCAAACCACCGGGCGGCGCAAAAACACCGCATAGGTGACCCGCCTATCTCCGAACTTCACAACAATCGCCTTGGTGCGGTTGAAATACGCATCCGTCCGCGCAGAAATATCGGCGTTGATCCCCGCTGGTGCCAGCGGCTCAAGGCTCATGAATGCGGACGCACCGCGCGGCGGTTTTTCAACTCCTCCGCCAGCAAAAACGCCAATTCCAGCGACTGTTCAGCATTCAAACGCGGGTCACAAAATGTCTCATAACGCTCGCCCAAATCCGCTTCGGAAAGCCCGCGCGCACCGCCCACACATTCGGTCACATCCCGCCCGGTCATCTCCACATGGGCCCCACCGGCAATCGTGCCTTCCGCCTCATGAATATCAAAGAACGAGCGCAATTCAGATACAATCGAATCAAACCGGCGCGTTTTGATCTTCGCCGCGGTGCTGATGGTATTGCCGTGCATCGGGTCGCACAGCCACACCGGTGTACGCCCCGCCCGCTTCACCGCTCTTATCAGCCCAGGCAACTTATCGCCCACCTTATCAGCCCCCATCCGCGAAATGAGCGACAACCGCCCTGGTTCGTTCTCCGGGTCCAGCACCTCAATCAGCCGCAGCATGTCATCAGCTTCCATGGTCGGGCCAATTTTCAACCCAATCGGGTTTTTGATGCCACGCATGAATTCCACATGCGCCCCATCCAACTGCCGCGTGCGGTCGCCGATCCATAAATAATGCGCCGAACAGGCATAGTAATCGCCCGAGGTGCTATCCACCCGCGTTAACGCCTGCTCATACGGCAGCAACAGCGATTCATGGCTGGTGAAGAAATCCGTCTCGCGGATTTGCGGTGCCGAAATACTGGTCAGCCCGCACGCGCCCATGAATGCCAGCGTCTCATCGATCCGCGCCGATAAATCCTTGTAGCGTGCCGCCAGCGGTGATTTCTCGACGAAATCCAGATTCCACCGGTGCACCTCGTGCAAATCCGCATAACCGCCGGAAGCAAACGCCCGCAGCAAATTCAGCGTGCCGGCTGACTGAAAATAGCCAAACTCCATCCGCGCCGGGTCAGGAATTCGCGCTTCAGCCGAAAAATCCGGGCCGTTCACAATATCGCCGCGGTAGGAGGGCAGGGTGACCCCATCAATCGTTTCAGTGTCGGACGAACGCGGCTTGGCAAACTGCCCCGCCATCCGCCCGAGCTTCACCACCGGCACCGACCCACCAAAGGTCAACACCACCGCCATCTGCAACAACACCCGGAAGGTGTCGCGGATCACATTGGCGGTGAAATCGCCAAAGCTCTCAGCGCAATCGCCACCTTGCAGCACAAACGCCTGGCCGGCCGCCGCCTTCGCCAGCGCCGCCTTCAACCGCCGCGCCTCACCGGCAAACACCAATGGCGGAAACCGCGTGAGGCGCGCTTCCATCGCCGCCAGCTTCGCCGCATCCGGATAGCTCGGCACCTGACGGATCGGGCAGTCGCGCCAGCTTGCGGGCGACCAGCCAGAGTTCATGCGTGCCGGTGTCATCGTATCCATAATCTCTCCAAATCCTTCATTTCAGCCATTATCCCGCAAAATGACCAGCATGGCTACTCTGCGGCCATTTCCTGCCCCACAACCCTGGTCTGAGTCCGCAAGGTGACAAACTCCTCCGCCGCCGTCGGGTGGATCCCGATGGTCCGGTCAAAATCCGCCTTCGTCGCCCCGGCGATCACCGCCACCGCCAGCCCCTGCACAATTTCCGGCGCATCTTCGCCCAGCATATGCACGCCCAGCACTTTATCGGTCACCCCATCCACCACCAGCTTCATCAGGGTAAACCGCTGCCGGCCCGATATCTGGTGCCGCATCGGCTTGAATTTGGTCACAAAAATCTTGCTCCCCACCGGCGCATGTTCCTCGGTGATCCCCACCGTCCCGATCGGCGGGATCGAAAACACCGCCGTCGGCACATTCGCCAATGAAACCTGGCGTGGCTTATTGCCAAACAGCGTATCAGCCACCGCATGACCCTCCGCCGTTGCCACCGGGGTTAAATTCAGCCGGTCCGTCACATCGCCAATGGCGTAAATATGCGGCACTGATGTTGCCAGATTATCATCCACAATCACCGCCCCGCTGGGCTTGGTTTTCACCCCCGCCACCGCCAGATTCAGCCCCGCCACGTTTGGCGCCCGCCCGGTGGCGAAAAACACCATATCCACATCCAGCACTGAGCAATCCGACAGCGCCAGCCTGCGCCCGTCACCCTCCGCCATGATGCTCACAGGCGTCGTATCCGGGTGCAAAATCACCTTATTGCCTTGCATCTGTTCGGCCAGCATCAGCCGCAAATCCTCGTCGAACCCGCGCAACGGCAAAGGCTGGCGGTAGATGAGGTGAGTTTCCGCTCCCAGCCCGGCAAAAATCCCGGCAAACTCCACCGCGATATAGCCGCTGCCGATAATCGCAATCCGCTTCGGGCAAGCGGGCAGATAAAACACATCATCTGACACAACGCCAAGGTCCGCCCCCGGAATCTCCAGCCGGGTCGGGTGCCCGCCGGTTGCAATCACAATCCGCTCAGCGGTAATCCGCTGGCCCCCCACATCGAGCGTATGCGCATCAATGAATGTGGCCCGCGCCTCAAACACCGTGGCCCCGGCCTGATGCAGCAACCGCTGATAAATCCCGTTCAGCCGGGAAATCTCCTTGTCCTTGGCGGCGATCAACGTGGCCCAGTCATGCCGGCCCTTCGCCGCATCCCAGCCAAACCCCGCCGCATCCTCAGCCTGCAGCCCATATTCCGCCGCCATCACCATGAATTTCTTCGGCACGCAGCCGATATTCACGCAAGTCCCGCCCCAGAACCGCGCCTCCGCCACCCCCACCCGCGCCCCATGCCCCGCCGCAATCCGCGCACACCGCACCCCCGCCGAGCCACCGCCGATGACAAACAGATCAAAATCCATGTGGGTCTCCGAAATAAGTTGGTTGCACATATGGTAGCCGATGCGCAGGCTTTACCATACCGGAACAGCATGCCCCCTGTGCACCCGAACCGTCATGGCCCGGCTTGACCGGGCCATCCACGCCTTTTGGGGAAACCCAGCCGTCATAAGAATTATGGGGGCGAAGTCGAGAAATTTTAGTAACCCATTGATATGATGTAAAAATTAGCAGCACAAAGACTATTACAAAAAATTAATGAAAGTTTCCCCGCAAAGAGCTTGCCTTTCCCCGCAGCGGGGAAGTACAAATCTCTTGTCGCCGGCAACCTTTTCAATCTCTGCCGGCGACAATCAACCCAATAGAAAGGTATTACCGATGTCTATCGAGACCCTCAATATAAGCATTCCTGTGCCTTGTGTGCAGGGAAAATTTGGTAAACGGCTTGCGACTTACTCAACTCAGATCAGCCCTCTTCAAATTCGGAAAATCCTTGGGCATGATCCACGGTCACGTTTCTGGAAAAATTTACCGCCTGAAGTCAGGTCAATTTACGAGCGTGTTCAAAGGCCAACGGTAAAAAGCCGTCGCGATGGTATTGCTGGCTACATTGAAGATCGACTCACACGCGACATTATTGGCGCGTTTCCGGCAATTTCGATAGGAATTACGACACCGATGCCTTTTCGGCCATTTGAGGTTCCGGGCATGTCAAGGGCGATTGGAAACTTAGAAATTGATGAAGAGGGCGTCCGAATTCTTTTAGATGGTCTAGGTAGGCTTAGTGGTGCGCTTGATCTAGCTGACGAGGGGCCGGAGGGAATTGCTCTTGTGAACCAGTTCGTGTTTCCAGTTACATTCTATACGCCGACATTTGAATCGGGACCGCTTTCGGTCGAAGATCTTGGACAGTTGTTTATGGATTTTAACTTCCGGGTAAATCCTGTTCCTGCAAGGTTGGCCATTGCCCTCGATCAAAGTGATATTTACATCTCCTTGGCGAACAAATTAGCGAAAGAGTCATTTATTGCCGAAAATGGCGGAATGGAAATGAAAACTAAAAGCTTGGGCAAAAAGTCGACAGCTTTGGTTGTTCAATCTGTTTTGCTTCGCACCGTGCGTGGTGCTTGTGAGGGACGCGACTTCCAAGAAGCAAATCTTTCAATGGCACCAGATCCAAACTTAACCAATGATACTTTTGACCAAGAACTAGAATCGATATCAGAGTTCTTTACCGAAATTTCTCAGCGCATGGGAAATGATCGTTGGAGAAATCATGAAAGTCTTCACTTGACTGCGCCTGGCTGGCAAGCGCTTGGTGTGATTCATCATGATATCAATCATAGTGGACTTGATCTCTCTTCGGCTCAACGATCATCAATCTACGATATCATCGCCGGCATTGATTGGAGCCGTCAAAATCAAGAATGGGCGGACGATGCCAAGCTGGGTCTTTTCCAAAACGGCGAATTGGTAATCCTTGGGGCCGGACGAAACAACACTCAAGCGATTATTAATTATGTTCGTAAAAAAACCGGCCTGGCGGCTAAGCTTGATAGTTTAGGGAGCTTGCCGAAAGTAAGTCTTTCTGTGGCATAAACCAAAGAGGCCCGAGTTAATTTTCGGGCCTCTTTTTTTTGGAAGCCATAATTCAGGTTACTGCCAGCCCAATCACCCAGCCCCCACCCTTCTCCGACGACCGTGAGCGCGTGGAACATTACGAATAACTTAGCGCCCCGGCGCTGGCCATGATGCAAGCCAAACCCAAACGCGCCCGCAAATAAAATACTAATCCTCTCGTCACCCTAGGCCCCACCCACGCCGTCATACTCGCGCAGGCGAGTATCTTCTATTGTGCAAGAAGATTCCCGCCTGCGCGGGAATGACGGGTTTGAGTGCTGGAATGACGAACAGGGGGGCATCGCCATGGCCGGGCTTGACCCGGCCATCCACGCCTGCCGCATCTAACGGTCATTCCCCCCCCTTCGTCATTCCCCTGCAGGCGGGAATCTTCTTGTACCAACCAGAAGATACTCGCCTACGCGAGTATGACGGTTAAGGGGTCACATCACCCAAAAACCCCTCAAACCCCACAAGTTTTCACCTGCCTCAGTCCTGAGATCATCTATATTAACATAGGGTTACCCCTGCAAACTACCGCATCATGTTCCCCATGGTCCATCGCCACCCCAAAAAAACGGCCCCAAACAGGGACCGTTTTTCTTAGCAATCAGCGAAAGAATTAATCCCCAGCCGCCGGGTGGAAAACCCCCATCCGAACCGGCTCCTTCGCAGGTGCCGCCACCTGTTTGGTAACCGGCGCTGGCATCGCTGCCAAAATCGAGACGCTCACCGAAGCCAGGTACGGCAGCGACTGTGTGAACAACACCGCGCACCACAGCCGGGTTTCCAGCGTCGCCCAATGGTGGGTAAAGCCAACCCCCAGCAAGGCCGCCCAGGTGAGAACCAGCAGGAAAAGTTCTTCCCGGGCCATCACCAAACCCTGCACCAGCGCCGGCGCATTCTTCATCTTCGGGGTGCGCAGGAACGGCAGGGAGTTGGTGAACAAGCCTTTCCAAACCGCCTTGCCGATGCTGTGCGACAATGCCAGCCCCGCCACCGCAGCGCCCAGCCGGTCCGCCAAGCCGCAAGGAACGCGGTTGGCGTAAAGGGCTAAAATCTGCACGATCTTGAAGAAGAACAACCCAATCGAAGGCAGCATGAACAGCGCGATCGGGAACTCAAACCGCACCGGATCAACAATCAGCCCTACCGACCAGGCCAGACCCATGCCAAGGAACATCAAGCCCAGCGCATCGCCCATCCACGGCAACCAGCCGGTGATGAAATGCCATTTCTGGCCGAGTGTCAGCTCATGGTTGAACGGGTTGAACAACGCATTGGCATTGGCGCGGGTGATGCGCATGGCGCCATATGCCCAGCGGTAGCGCTGCTTGCGGAAGGCGTTGAAATCATCAGGCATCACGCCCTTACCAAAGCTCTTTTTGGAATACACCGCCTCATACCCAGCGCGGAACAACCGCAGGCCCAACTGGCTATCCTCGGTGATGCACCATTCAGCCCAGCCGTTTTCATTCACCAGTGCGGCCTTGCGCACCAGGGTCATCGTACCGTGCTGGATAATCGCGTTGCGCTCATTGCGGGTCACCATCCCGGCGTGGAAGAAGCCGGCATATTCCCAGAACATCAGGCGCTTGAAGAAGCTGCCGTCATTGTCGCGGTAATCCTGCGGCGACTGGGTGAACCCCACCTTCGGGTTATCAAACGCCGGCACCATGCTGCGCAGCCAATCTGGCTCCACAATATAGTCGCTGTCGATCACACCGATGATCTCGGCATCCGGGGCAGTCTGGCGCAGGCCAAAGTTCAGAGCACCAGCCTTAAAGCCCTTATATTTGCCAAGCGTGAAGAAGCGGAATTTCGGGCCCAAGCGGGCGCAATGCTCAGCCACCGGCTCCCAGATATGCGGGTCCATGGTGTTATTGTCGATCACCAGCACTTCAAAGTTTTCATAGTCCAGGTTCGCCAGCGCATCGAGCGTCAAGCGCACCATCTGCGGCGGCTCATTGCAGATCGGCAGATGGATGGAAACCTTCGGCAGCTTAGCACCTGCCGGGGCCGGGATCGGCTCGAAATGGCGCTTTTGCACGCGGCCAAAAATGGTTTCCACCAGGTCAAAGCTATCGGCAATCAGCAGGAACAATAGCAGGCCCTGGCCAAGCGCCAACCCACCCCACACCGCGGCAGCGGTGAGTGAGAGATAGGTCTCGCCCATCACCATCAGCAGCATCGCCAGCGCCGCGCCAAAACCCTGCACCAGAGCGGCAAAAATCAGCTTACCGGTAAAGCGCATGTCCGGGCGGCGGCTCAGCAGCGCCATGGTGGCGGCCAGCATCAGCATTACACTGCCCAGTGCATAGAAAATCCAGGCCGGGTTATTCTCAACCGGGCCGGTCAAGGACCATTTCTGGTGGCGGTCGAGCGTGAACATGCCCCAGTAACCAGCGGCGCGGCCCTCGAAGGCGGTCTTCCAAGGCTGGTCGAACGCTTCCATCACAAAGTAGTCGATGTGGTTGGCCTGCGCATAGTTGAAGAAGTCGCGCATGAAGCGCGCCTGATTCACCGTGCTGGCGCGCGCGGCGCCGATGTCGATCCCATCCGACGGCCAGCCGATTTCACCGATCACAATCTTTTTGTTCGGGAACGCGGTATGCAACTGTGCCAGGCGATGCTCGGCATCAGCCAAAGCACCTTGTTCCGGCACGCCTTCCCAGTAAGGCAGCAAATGCACGGTGATGAAATCAACCGAGTTCGCCAGTTCCGGGTGGGCCAGCCACACATGCCAGGGCTCAGCGGTGGAAACCGGCACATGGGTTTCGGATTTGACCAGCTTGATATCCTGGATCAATTCCGGCACCGCCACATCGCCGCGCAGAATGGTCTCATTACCCACCATGATCTGCTTCACATCGGGGTTGGCGTTGGCAACCTGCACAACTTTGGCCAATTCGGCGGCGTTAGCGTCATCATGGCGGTCCAGCCAGGCGCCGAGCGTCACATTCAGCCCCATGCCTTCGGCCAAAGCCGGGATGGTGCCAAGGTCGCCCTCAACCGTGTAGGTGCGGATGTTGTGGGTGTATTGCGCCGCCAGCTTCAGGTC
>JARLIK010000003.1 GCA_031291755.1 Acidocella sp.
CCCGGTGCCGGCGGCTCGCAGCGCCTCACCCGCGCGGTGGGCAAGGCCAAGGCCATGGACATGGTGCTCACCGCCCGCATGATGGACGCCACCGAAGCCGAACGCGCCAGCCTGGTCAGCCGGGTGTTTCCCGCCGCCGAGTTGATCCCCGAAGCGCTGAAAATGGCTGAGAAAATCGCCAATCTTTCACCGGTCGCGGTGGCGCTGGCCAAAAAAGCGGTGAATGCCGCGTTTGAGACCACTCTGGCGCAGGGTGTTGCGTATGAACGCGCCAGCTTCCTCGGCCTGTTCGGCACACCGGACCAGAAGGAGGGCATGGCGGCGTTTATTGAAAAACGGAAGCCGGTATTCAGCCAGGGGTAAAAATCCCCTTCCCCGTTATTCCCGCCTTAACTACGCCCCATAATTCTCGGGCTTGACTCTTTTGTTCCTTTTTTGTTCTCATGCATGGATGAGGTACACCCCACCATGCGCAAAGCTGAAACCATTGAAAAACTGTATCTCGATTTTGACGGATTTTTTGCCTCCGTCATGCAACAGGCGATGCCTCACCTGCGAGGCCGTCCGGTTGGTGTCATCCCGTTCGAGACATCGGCGGCCCGCTCAACCGTTGTTATTGCGTGTTCGAAGGAGGCCAAAGCCGCCGGGTGCAAGAATGTCATGCGGGTGCCGGATGTGCTCAAAATCTGCCCTGAAATCATGTTGGTCACCCAGCGCCCAGACCTCTTTCGCCGCGCCCATAACGCGCTGCTGAACGAGATTGCCTGTGAGATTCCAATTGAGACGGTAAAATCCATTGATGAGATGGCCTGCAAGCTCGACAAGGGCGATATTGCGGACCCGCAAGGGCTGGCGAAGCGGATCAAGGATCGCATCCTTCGCAACGTCGGCAATCAAATCACATGCTCGATTGGCTTTGCAGCTAACCGCCTGCTCGCGAAAATTGCCTGCAAAGTGGATAAACCCAACGGCGTGACAATCTGGCGCCCTGAGGACATGCCGCAGGTACTTTTCGTTTTACCGCTTGCGGACATCCCCGGTGTCGGAACGCGCATGGAGCGCCGTCTCAACCTCGCTGGCATCCACACGATCAGCGACCTCTGGCACACAGCGCCCAAGCATATGCGGGCTTTGTGGGGGAATGTGAATGGGGAACGCATGTGGTACGCCCTGCATGGTTACGACATTCAGGCCATGCCGACAGCGCGTGGCATGTACGGCCACGGCCGGGTGTTGCCCCCTGATTGGCGCGATGCCACGCACGCTGAATCCTGCTCGCGTCTGTTGCTGACAAAGGCTGCACGACGGATGCGCCGCGATCAGTATTTTGCCTCTAAACTATGGCTTTGGCTGGATATCCGAGATGATTCCTGGTTCGGCCAGCATGATATTCCCTGCGTGCAAGATGATCAGGCTTGCCTGACGGCCCTCGCGGCCTTGTGGAAAAAAGCCCGCACCGGCATCTCGCCGCGAGCCGAGATTATCCGCGTCGGCGTGACGCTGAGTGATTTATCGCCCGCCGGTTCGCGGCAAATAGACATGCTGCTGAATGACGACACCGACCGCCAGAAGTTCGAGCGAATAACACGCGTTATGGATGGCCTGAACAGCAAGTTTGGCAAGCGCGTCCTGACACTTGGGCACTGGACGCCGCCACCAGGCGGCTATGCGGGGGGTAAAATCGCCTACAACCGTATCCCATCAGCGGAGGATTTTTGGTGACCTGGCTAGAAGATACCAATCTCAGAGACTTGGACGACAGCGTGGTCATTGAAGCGACCTGTATGCGCTGCCTGCATGTTTGGCTGCAAAGCCCCGTCCAGCTTCTCATGAAGGTGGATCATCGCGACGTGTATCTCGATGAAGTCGCCAAGCACCTCGCCTGCCCACGCTCAGGCTGCCGCCATGTCGGCGTCAAACTGACCCTTATCAAAAATCAGGACACCAGCGGGTTTGTGGGCGGGATGCCGTGATAGTAAGGCGGTAGCACCGGCCCTCAAACCTTCAACGTCACACTCACCGGCACATGGTCAGAGGGCTGCACCCAGTCCCGCGCATCCACCAAAATTTTGTGGCTCACCAGCCCGCCCGCCAGATCATCCGAAACCCATACATGATCCAGCCGCCGCCCGCGATTCGAGGCGCGCCAGTCGCGGTTGCGGTATGACCACCACGTATAAAGCTTCTCCTCGGGCGGCACAAAATGCCGCAGCGCATCGGTAAAGCCCTCCGCCATCCAGGCCTTCAGGCCATTGGTTTCAACCGGCGTGTGGCTGACGATATCAAGCAACTGCTTGTGATTCCAGACATCGTTCTCAAGCGGCGCAATATTCAAATCGCCCACCAACACGGCGCGATGCGGCGGATATTTGGCAAAATGCGCGCGGGCCTCGGCAATAAAATCCAACTTATGGCCAAATTTTACGTTCTGTTCGCGGTCAGGAATATCACCGCCCGCCGGCACGTAAAAATTATGAATAATCACCGGCGATGCACCAATATGGATTTGCGCTGACATGTGACGACAATCATTCTTCTCGCACCAATCTGGCGTGTCGGCCACCAAACTGAGTGGCAGCTTCGAGAAAATCGCCACGCCGTTATAGCTTTTCATGCCGCGCTTGAGCACATGGGGAAACCCGATGCTTTCACCAAGACTTTCAGGAAACGCCTCATCAGGCACCTTGGTTTCCTGCAAACAAATCACATCAGGCCGCAACGCGCTAATTAGGGGCTCTAACAACCCCTGGCGCAGCCGCAGCGAGTTAATGTTCCAGGTCGCGATGGTGAGATTTTTTGTCATGGCGTGGTTTCACCACGGCCACGCGGCGCGATCAACCGCCCCCGGTCGTCGGCGACGGGGCTTGATAGGTAAACAGAGAATCCGGAAACGGCCCACCGGGAGCCACGTCATACAGGCTCACCCGCGTCTGGCGCTGTTGCGCGTCCATCACCACCCATTGCCGCAACTCCAGCGGGTTGGTGCCGAACACCAAGGTCAGGCTGCCTTCCTGCGGCTTGCCTGTGCGGATTAACGTAATATGCACCTCACCTGGCTCACGGTCGATATTGGTAACCGTGACATCGCCCGAGAGCACCACATTGTTAGCCAGCAAAATGCCGAGCGGCGTGGAACTGAGCGGAATATTGGTGGTCTGCGCCAAATCAGGGTCGTGATAGACCAGCAACCCAAAACCGGCGACCAGCAATTGCTTGTCCGGCGGGTCGTATTGAAAGCGCATCTTGCCAGGGCGTTGCAGCCAGGCTTTGCCGGTGCGGGTTGAGCCATCAGCCGCCACCTGCAGAAAATTCGCGGTCAGCGCGGTCAGACCATTGAGATATGTCTGCACCTGATCAATTAAGGCTTGGTCAGCCGCGGTAGGTGCCGCCGCCCACGCAAAGCGAGCCGGCGCAGCAAACGCCGCGCCGGCTAACAGGCTTAGTACCAAGCGCCGATGCATAGTCCGAAGAATCAGGCAGCGGAACGGCGGCTGGCAGCTTCGGTCTTGTTCGCGGCAAAGGCCTCATTCATGATATGACGAGTCTCGCGCAGGAACGCGGCACCTTTCACGGTACGCTGCACCAGCACGCTGCGGCGGTCCGACGGGTCAACCTTGCGGCGGACGAAATCAAGCTCAGTCAACCGGTCAAGCGCACGGGTGATCGCCGGCTTCGAGACGTTCAAATCCTGCGCCAGGCCGCGCACCGTATGGCCGCCTTCATTCAGATAGCAGGTCAAAAACACACCAAGCTGTCGCGCCGACAAATCAACGCCATCCCGACGAACCAGAGACACGATTGTATCGCGAAGAATACCGACCAGCTGGTCGGACGAAAGTTGAGCCGCCATTTTATACCCTTTCCCACGTAAGGCTTTATCACAAGCCATCGTACCAAAACCTGAAGATCATCAAACGAAATGAGCTTTTATGCGACCGGTGCGGCCAAACCTTCAAGTAGAAAAAATTACGCTTTAATGCGTACGGATGATTTATGATTTAATTATGACTTCGACAAGTCATCGAAACATGAAAACATTGCAATTTCATTTGGTAAATTTCGATTTAGCGCCGTAACATTGCTCACGATTTGGTGAAATCGAATTTTAACAATCAAAGATGTACCGTTTATTAATCAGAATTAAAGTTTTCAATCGCGGAAAATAATGCACGCAAAGATTGCGCCTCGCCGCCTTCAGGTTTGCCAGGGCGCATCTGATCATTCCAGCAATACACATCAATATGCGCCCAGGCAATTTCCTTGGGCACAAAACGCTGCAAGAATAATGCCGCAACAATTGCTCCGGCGAAAGGTTTCGCCGAAACATTGTTCATATCAGCAACATTACTATCCAGCCAAGACTCATAGCCCGGCCATAAAGGCAGGCGCCACAACGGATCATGCATGATTTCACCACCCGCCAGCAACGCTTTTGCCAATTTATCATTGTTACAAAACATTGCAGGCAAATCCGGCCCCAAGGCCACCCGCGCCGCACCAGTCAAAGTTGCAGCATCTATCAGCCAATCTGGCATCTCGGCCGCGGCTTCCGCCAGCAGATCACATAACACCAGCCGGCCTTCGGCATCGGTATTGCCAACCTCCACGGTTTTACCGGCATGTGTTTGAAGCACATCAGAGGGGCGCATAGCGCGGCCCGAAATACTATTTTCCACACAACCAATTCGCACCTGCAACCGAATCGGCAGGTCACAGGCCATGACCAATTTCGCAAGACCCAGCAAAACTGCAGCGCCACCCATGTCTTTTTTCATTCGCAGCATGGCGGCGCTAGGCTTCACATCGTAACCGCCGGTATCAAAGCACACGCCTTTGCCGCACAACGAAATCAACGGCGAAGCTGCTGTGGCTTTGCTGCCTGCCCATTCAAATCGCGCTACCTGTCCGGGCCGCTCCGACCCTGCAGCCACCGCAGCGAGCGCAGGGTAGCGATTTTGTAATAGCGGACCCGCAATAATTTCTGCCTTCACGCCAAACGCTGCCGCCATCTGCGCGGCGGCGGCTGCCAACTCCTCCGGTCCCAGTAAATTCGGCGGGGTGTTGATCAGGTCGCGGGCAAAACAAACCGCCTCGGCCATCGCGATGCTGCGCGGGCTGACCCCCAACGGCGATAGCAAAGCCGGGCCGCGTTTGCGCGGTTTGAAATGCTCATAGGCGTAGGCGCCAAGCAGAAACCCCAGCGCCGCCTGCTCTGCATCAAAGTCACCGGGAACCAATTGCCACACGCTGCCCACCGGCAGAGCCGAGGCCAAATCGCCGAACACGTAGGGCCCTTGCTCATCACCCAGGCCGAGTACAGCACCAACCAGCCCCGCCTCGCCAGTCAGCAGGCCAAGCTGGCGGGCCTTGCCCTCAAAATCATGCGCCCGCAGCGCCGCAGCCTGCAGCGCAGGTAAGCTGGACAAAAATGCCGCCAACCCCACCGGGCGGACCGCATACAGCGGTAACGCGCTCGCCTCATTCGCCGCCAGACCAAGCATCATGCGCCTCCTACAATGAAGGCGCGAATATCAACGAACCACCGATGCCGCGTCCAGTGCTGAAAGTAGTGTCAGCCAATCCGCTCCAGCTCAATCGCCGCCACCCGGCCCTCGCGCTGCTGCAGCGAGAATTTCACCTTCTCGCCCTCATTCAGCTTGCGCAGCCCGGCGCGTTGCACCGCACTGATATGGACAAAAATATCCTCCCCGCCGGTCTCCGGGGCAATGAATCCATAGCCTTTACCAGGATTGAACCATTTCACAGTCCCAACCAAAGCACTCAGTCCGGTTGGGTCAGCTTGTACGTGATTAGTCTCGAGTTGTGCCGTTTCCATATGAACCACCTTTATTCGCCCATGATAGAGAGAGCGATGGCTTATTTTATTCCCGGCTTAATCTCCGGGCTTGAAACCTAAACCTTTAATGGCAAAAACGGCAAACAAAATTTCTCATGACACGATAAACCGGCCAGGATCACTGGCCAGCTTCTTCACTAAATAGTCAGGCAGCATCCTCTCGGCGGTCGCGCACCCGCACATAGGCAATCGCGGCATGCTCCTCGCAGTACGGCTTACCCGCCGCGGCGCTGGCATTGCAGAAATGAAAGCTAGGTTTGCCCGGTTCACCGATCGGCCAGCAGCAAGGCGTCTCGCGTGAACTGCTTTTGGGCGGAGAAACCACCTGGCGCAACACTGGCACCGGCGCTCCCAATGAAGCCGCCAACGGCGGCAGAGTCGGACCCTGGGTGCGGCGCGGTGTCGCTGCTCGCGGCGCGCCGTTTTCACCGGTACCACGGCGGATTGGCGAAGGCCGGGGCGGCAGGTTCAGCCGATGTGCCTTACCCACCACCGCATTCTTTGAAATATTCAGCCGACGGCCGATTTCAGCAGTCGAAAGCCCCTCGGCCCAAAGCGCGCGTAGCTTCGCAATAATTTCTTCTGACCACTCCATATCGTGGGTCTCCTCTGTATGACTACTACATACAGTAGAGAAGCGACTCGAAAACCTCAATATCTAGACAGGCCATTCCCGAGTCTTTTCTGTGGACAACTTATGCGACAGCCATAAAGAATGACCGTTGTATAAGTGTCATTTTCGGTGCGCGGCCGCCCCACCAACCCCCGCGCACAATACCAACGGCCATAAAGAATGACCGTTGGTATTATTTCACCACCTCGCCTGGAAACGCGCCCCAGAAATCCGCCCGGTTAAGATAGCCGGATTCTGAACCCACCGCGACCTTGCACCAGTCAGAAGCAGGCTCGCAATCCAGCAACACGCCGGAAACCCCGAAATCAAGCATCGCCACCATCCCCGACTCGGCAGCTTGTCCGGCGTGCAGGTCAGCTTTGGGGACTATGACAATAAACCCGCGGCGGGGACGGATGGTGGCCATATGCACCCAGCCGGTACCGCCATCCGGCGCCAATATCTGCCGCCAAACATCAAATTCCCCGATGATTTCCACCGGCAGGCCGTCGCGCTGGTAAACCCAGGTCACGGGATACTGAAACCCCGGTCCGGCCCGGACATTCACCTTGTCAGTGCGCAACGACACAAAGCGCGGCACCGGCAGCTTGCTGACAATCCCCACCGCCGGACCAGGGCCAGTGCCTTCAGGCGCTGCCGTCCAACCCGCCAGCAGCAGCGCCAGTGCAAGCAGCCAGAGCCGCATCAATGACAAACCCGGCAATGCGGGTCGCGCTTCAAGCGCACGCTGCGAAACTGCATTGCCAGCGCGTCCCAGATGATCAACCGGCCTGAAAGCGACTCACCAATGCCCATAATTTCCTTCAGCACCTCGGTTGCCTGCAACGTGCCCATCACCCCGGTGACCGCCCCCAGCACACCCGCCTCGCTGCAGCTTGGCACCAAGCCGGGCGGCGGCGGTTCAGGGTAGAGGCAGCGATAACACGGGCCGTCGGCATCAGCGTGCGGCTTGAAGGTGGAAAGCTGGCCCTCAAAGCGCAGCACCGCTGCCGAAACCAAGGTCCGCTTCGCCGCCACGCAGGCATCAGCCAGCATGAACCGCGTCTCGAAATTATCGGTGCCGTCACAGATGATATCGAAGGGTTCAATCAACGCCCGTACGTTCTCTGCATCCAGCCGCACCGCAAAAGTTTGCACGCTCACCAGCGGGTTGATCTCGCGCATCGCCTGCGCCGCCGATACAACCTTCAACGCGCCAATCCGCGAGGTAGTGTGCGCAATCTGCCGCTGCAGGTTGGAAAGTTCCAGCACATCGGCATCAACAATGCCAATGGTACCAACCCCGGCGGCAGCCAGATACATGGCCAACGGCGAGCCCAAACCACCCGCCCCGACAATCAGCACTTTTGCCGCCTTCAACTTGGCCTGCCCAACGCCCCCCACCTCGCGCAGCAGAATATGCCGCGCGTAGCGATTTATCTCAGCGTCGGTGAAATCGAAGTCCAACACTCACATGCCAATGGCGCGGCGGTAAACATCCAGCAGGGTTTCCTGCTCTTCAATTTCTGCAGGTTCCTGTTTGCGAATTCTAATGAGCTGACGCAATACCTTGACATCGAAGCCGGCAGATTTCGCCTCGGAATATATATCCTTGATATCCGAGCCAAGAGCTTTGCGCTCTTCTTCCAGACGTTCAATCCGGTCGACGATGCTACGCAACCGCTCGCCCGCAACGTTGGTAGGTTTTTCATCAGAGGTGGCATCAAGCGCCATATGGTTTGTCCTTAAAGTAGGGCTGCACGGGATAGAGCCAGGCTGGTACGCTGGTCAATGGTTGTGCTGGGCAATGGCTTTTACAAACTCAGCCTGCTTCTCAGCCGAGGCCGGTGTCTGGTTCTGCGCCTGCCACTCCTTATACGGCATGCCGTAGATAATCTCCCGCGCGTCGGCATCCGCCAGGGTGATCCCCTTGGCTTCGGCGGCTTCGCGGTACCAGCGCGAGAGGCAGTTGCGGCAGAACCCTGCGAGATTCATCATATCGATATTCTGGACGTCCGGCCGGCCGCGCAAATGCGCTACCAGCGCACGAAAAGCCGCCGCTTCCAAGGCCTGGGTGGTGGCTTCATCAAATTCCGGTTTGCTCATTGGCATTACTCCTCACAATTTGGCATATAGGCATCCATGGGAGATGATAACGCCAAATTACTGCGCAGCATATTCGCCACCGCCGTTGCTGCCGCCGACCCGGCCCTGATGCTGGCCAAATACCTGCCGCCGCCGGGCCCCGGCCGAAATATCGTGATCGGTGCCGGCAAGGCTGCCGCCTCGATGGCTGTGGCGCTGGAAGCCGCCTGGCCCGATGTGAACATCGAAGGCGTGGTGGTGACGCGCTATGGGCACTTCCTGTCCACCCATAAAATTAAAGTTTTGGAAGCTGCCCACCCGGTGCCGGATGATGCAAGCGAAGCCGCCGCCCGCGAGATCATGGCCCTGGTGCAGGGCCTGACCCCGCAGGATCAGGTAATCGCGCTGATCTCAGGCGGCGCATCGGCACTGCTGGCCATGCCCGTCCCCGGCCTCACCCTGGCGGACAAACAACTGGTGGGCAAAGCGCTGCTGGCCTCGGGGGCACCAATCGGCACCATGAACCGCATCCGCCAGCAATTATCGGCCGTGAAGGGTGGCAAACTGGCCGCCGCCTGCGCCCCGGCTAAGCTAATCACGCTGGCCATCAGCGATGTGCCAGGGGACTCCCCCGCCATCATCGGCTCCGGCCCTACCTGGTACGAGGGCGCTGATTACCGGCTGATCGCCACCCCGCAATTGGCACTAGAGGCCGCCGCCGCCTTTGCCGAGGCGCACCATATCAAGGCCAAAATTCTGGGCGACGCGCTGGAGGGTGAATCCGCCGAGTTGGGCCGCAGCATGGCCGAACTGGCGCTGGCCGCCCGCGAGCCGGTGCTGCTGCTCTCGGGCGGCGAGACCACCGTGACCATCGGCCAAACCAAACCGGGCCGCGGCGGGCGCAATACCGAATTCCTGCTCAGCCTCGCCATCGCCTTGAACGGTGCCCACAACATCTGGGCCATTGCTGGCGATTCCGATGGCATCGACGGCACCGAAGATGCGGCAGGAGCATTGATCTACCCGGACACGCTGACCAGGGCACGCGCCGCCGGAATCGACCCGGTGGCTTGTCTGGCCCGGCATGATAGTTACAGCCTGTTCGCGGCGCTGAATGACCTAGTGATCACCGGCCCGACATTAACGAATGTAAATGACATTCGCGCGATTTTGGTAAGTTGAGTAAATATCTTGCAACACGCTAGGTGATTATCGCTTCACATGGGTTGGGTATAGCTGCGAATCAGGGTATCTGGCACCAGACTTCGCAGCGTATCTTGATTAAAGGCTATAGGCATTGAATTTATTGACTTCTGAAAAATCATCCGGCCATCCGGCAAAAGCTTGGGGTTTGCCGGGCTTTTTCATCCTGGCATGCCTCGCCGGATGCGTACAACCGGCCCCGCCGCCCGCGCCGCCGGCGCCGCCGGCGCCTGTTGGGCATGTTTACCAAAGCCTGGTGCCGGTGCCGCCGCCGCCACACTGGGTGCATATCAAGCCGGATGACCAGGAAAAACTTCAAATCGCCTTCAACGTCATCGGCCTGAAATCGGCTTTGATGGTCGCCGCTCTCTCCTGCGGCCAGCAGGACCGCTACGATCAGTTCATGCGCGCCTTCCAGCCGCATATTTTGGCTGACCAGCATGTGATGGACGCTTACTTCCGCCGGATCGGCGGCCAGACCAAGGAGGACCAGTTCGTCACCCTGCTGGCCAACAACCAGTCGGTGGGTGGCATCGACCAAGGCAAAATCTTCTGCCTGAACAACCAGGCTGAATTCGACCGCGTGGCGTCCTTCAAAACCCCTGAGGAGCTGGATAGCTTCGTGACTGACCAGTCACCAAACCCGCCAACCGCCGTTGACCCGGCCCCAGTGGTCACGCCCGTCAAGAAAAAACTAAAAACAGTCAAACACACCAGCGCGACCAGTGCTGAGACCAAGCCCACCACAACCAAAACAAATTCTTGATGAGCCGTGCCGCGCCAGCGCCTTTGCTGAGCGGCGCCCACAACTTCCGCGCCGTCCGGCCTTATAAAACCGCCGATGGCCGGATGCTGCGGGCAAACAACATCTACCGCTCGGGCGAATTATCCCGCCTCAGTGACACCGATCTGGGGATCATCGCCGGGCTCAATATTCATCTGGTTTGTGATTTGCGCACCGGGCGCGAACAATCAGAATTTGTCTCGCGCTGGCCCGAGGCGCCCGCGCATGTGAAGCTCGACCTGCCGGATCGCCATGAATCCGATTCTGGTCCGCATAAAATCTTCGAACTGATCGCCAGCCATCAAGGTGAAGCCGGCGGGGTGCTGGCCATGGATATGCTGTACCGGCGCAAGCCAAAAGCCTTCGCCCGCAGCTTGCAGATTTTATTCCAGACCATTCTGGGCGGTAATGGCTTGCCGCTGCTGGTGCATTGCCATGCGGGCAAAGACCGCACCGGCTTTGTGGTGGCCATGCTGCTCGCCGCCGCCGGGGTGAACCGTGAGGATATCATCGAGGATTACATTATCTCATCGCATTATTTTCTGGCCGAAAAAGAGGTGCTGGCGCTGGCCACCTGGGCCAAGCGTTCCTTCGGCCAGGAGATCCATCCAGCCTCGGCCAGGCCAATGGTTGATACGCGCCTGGATTACATTGAGGCCGCCTTGCAGGAAATTGATGCCGGCTGGGGCAGCGTGGATGGCTATTTGCGTGACGCCGTAGGTTTAACCGGCCTTGACCGCGAAGCCGTGCAAAATCTGCTGACCTCGTAACGGTATTATTCGTCTTCATTCCCGCAAACAAAAAACCCTGGCAGTTATCTGCCAGGGTTTTTCCAATGCAAGCCTCGTTAAATTTTAATCAAGCACAATTTCAACGCGGCGGTTCTGCGGTTCACGCACGCCCGGGCCAGTTGGCACCAGCAGATGGGTTTCGCCGTAGCCGTGAATCGAGATTTCGGCAGCGGGAACACCATCAGTCATCAACTGAGCCGCCACCGCTTTGGCGCGGCGGATCGACAGACCCTGGTTGTAGGTCGGTGTACCTGACGTATCGGTGTAACCCGAAACGTTGATGGTGGTGACCTTGGTGGTTTTGGAATCGGTCGCCGCTTCCGCGATGATCTGCGTGGCGCGCGGGGTCAGGTTGTATTTATCCCAGTCGAAGAACACCAGGTAGGTTTTGGCCGGAGCCGGAGCCGGAGCCGCCATCGGGGCAGGCATCGGAGCCGGGGCCGCTGGAGCAACCCCGAAGGCATAACGTAAGCCAACCAGGAAGGCGTTGTTGATGTCATCGCCGGCCTTAGCCGAAACAGGCACGGTTATGTCGGAGTTATGGTAGGTGCCATCATATTTGCCGCCATCGAAGATGTCCACAAAACGATATTCAAGCAGTGCAGACAAGCCGGGGATCGGCGGGATCGGGAAAGCCAAACCGGCAATGCCCTGCACGGCGAAAGCGCCCTCAGTCTGATTAATGGTCGCGCCCAGTGCTTTGAAGTCCTTGAAGCCCACTTCCTGATAGCCAACGCCGCCGCCAACATAAGGGTAAACATATGGCGAGCCGACATCGAAATCGTACAAGGCGTTAGCAAAGAAACCATAGGTTTGGTCATTACCCGTGGCACCGTAGGTAACGCCGCTGACCTTAACCTTATCAAAACTGTTTTGGAAATAATCGCCTTCCAATTCAACCCGGATGCCGTCGCCAAACCCATAGCCAACACTGGCGTCACCCGTAAAGCCGCCGTGGAATGAGACCGTTCCGCTACCGGAAATGCCGAAAGCGGTGCCGGTTCCCTTGAAACCGTCATTGATATTATAGCCCAGACCACCAGCGATATACACGCCGTTGACCGGTTGCGCCTTCGCAACATGAGCCAGGACGAACGGCACGGCAAACACAGTAGCTGCAAGCAGAATATTACGTAATTTCATTTACTGGCTCCTTTTTATGCCGAACCGGAGAGGTTCAACTGGCGTTGGATTAGAATGTGACCCAGAACTACTTAGCAAATGTAGAGGAGGAATAAGAGAGGGACGCTATAATTATCCGTAACTGTATCAAAAATGCAACAAATTAATACAGTTCTAAGACAGTTAAAGGATCGCTCACCATCCAGCCACAATACGGTAGTTTTTCAGTTGCAGCTGACAACCCTCAGGGTATCACTACCATCGCCCACCACGGAGTCGGCTGGCACCGAACGGACCATCCAGCCGCGAAACAGCGGTGGACCGGAGAGATTGTCGGTGGTTTGAATGGAAACGAAAATCGCGGCGTCCGGAACATGATCGGCCGGCCGGTTGACGCAGGCCAGCACACTAATCTGCATGTCGCCCGAGGTCACCTGCCCGCCAACCGGCACCTGCAAATTGGCAATCCCGCCATCGACCTTATCAAGTACGCCAATCACAGCCTGTTTGCCGGGCACCCAGTCGTTAGACTCCACGGGCGGTGTCATGGGGACTGTATTCACGGCTGCGGCACCATTATTGGCCGGCGGCGCGGGAACAGATGGCGTGGCGACCAGCGGCGGTGGCGGCGGCACCGCGACGGCGCCGCCAGTTTGCGCCAATGCGGCAGCCGGCAGCAGACCGGCCAGCACTACCCAAACCCGCAAGTCAAACATTATTTAGGCGCTCCGGGTGCCGCTGGGGCCGCAGGAGCCGCCGCGGACTTGCCAGAGTCACCGCCCATGCTGAAAATGAACTTGCCAAGCAAATCCTCGATATTCACCGCCGATTGTGTCACGCCGAACGACTGGCCGGGCTTGAACATGGTATCAGAACCACCTGGCGAGAGCCCAACATAATTGCCGCCCAGTAGCCCGTCCGAGCTGATCGAGGCGCTGGTGTCGTTCGGCAATTTCACATTGTTATCAATCTGCATCGTCACGATCGCCGCATAGGTCTGCGGGTCGAGATGCTCGTTGGTCACATGCCCAATTGTCACGCCGCCGAGTTTGACATCGGCCCCAACGGTCAGCCCGCCAATGTCCGAGAACTGCGCGACCAGCGGGTAGCCCGATCCGCCGAGCGCCTGGGCCTGAGTCAGAGCGTATATCAAAAACAGGCCCGCAATTATGATAACGGCAAGCCCGGTAAGCAGCTCAGGCAATTTACGTGTCATCCGGAAATTCCTTAAGCCTCTGGTGTCCAGGCCTCATAGTCGGCCGAGGCGCTGGCCCGCTTGCCACCGGCATAATCATGCCCGGCCGGGCGGTAACCTTCCGGCGTACCGGTCAAATTCGCCTGATGCGGCTTCTGCCAAGATTTCCGGCCGCTGTCGGGCAGCGGCTCGTCGGTCAGATAATGCAGCCACGCGTGCCATTCCGGCCCGATGGTCGAGGCTTCCACCGCACCGGCATATACCACCCAGCGGCGCGTCCGTGTCCCGGCAACAGCCCTGCGCTGCTGGAAGAACTGATTCCCAGCGCTATCCTCGCCCATATGGCTACCGCTGAACAGCGTGTGCAGGGTGAGCCCCGGCTGCAAAAGCAGGCCTTTAAGGCCGCCGAGTTGACTCAAGGTGACTTTGGTATCGGGCGTTGCTGTGCTCATGCCTCCCGATATAGGTGATGCGATGCGGATGGTCCATTGCCGTTATTCTTCCTGGGCATTTTGCTTCTATCCACAGGATTTTGTGGTCGGAATGCAATTTCGCCACTAAATGTACTTTTCCTGAACCCGTGATCGTCATAAGGTCCGGGCATGGAACAGCAACGCACGCATAAATCATGGCATGGCATCAGGCAGGCGGTTTTCAGCGGCCAGGCCGATCCGGACTCTCCGCCGGTAGCCGTCACCATTCCCGCCGCTTGGGGTCAAAATGCGGCGGACGCTCTGGCCGCTCTGGTACCCGAAAAATCCGTGCTTGATATTTCGCAACTTGCGCAAAATTTGGCAGCGCAAGCGGCGGCATCAGCGCCAGATCAGGCCAACGAAATTGAATGGGGCGTCAATTCATTGCTGGCCAATCGGCAAGCCTGCCCAGTGCCGCTGAACGGCGATTTCACTGGTGGCTGCCCGGGCTTCATTTTCAACCCGAACGGATTTTGCGACTCCGCGGGCATATTTGATACCGCCGAATTTGCCGAGGCGGTTGAACTGGCGGTCACCACCCTCAGCGCTGCCGCGCCCGAGGCCACGACTATGCATCTCGGCCTGACTGACCTGCATCTTTTCGTCACCCGGTTGAATATCGACTATGATACGCAAACCGCCCGCGACGCGCTTGCCGCGCTCTGTGCCTTGATGACCGCCTGCGCCGACGCCGCGTCCGGCCGTCTCGTCGCCCATGATGCTGAATCCGTAACGATTACACCCTATCCGAAATTGCCGGAGCGTTGCGCCATCCCCGGCTTGCTGGAGGCCGCCACCGCCACGCAGCGCTTGGCCATGCAAAGCGGCATCCGGCGGCACCAGCAGTTGAGCAGCCTGCTGCCGCAGCCCGCCACCGAAGCACTGCTCGGCGCTGAGACCCTCGGCTTCAGCCGCGCTGTCTCGGCACTGGAC
Organism: Acidocella sp.; assembly: GCA_031291755.1. Taxonomy (GTDB): domain Bacteria; phylum Pseudomonadota; class Alphaproteobacteria; order Acetobacterales; family Acetobacteraceae; genus Acidocella. The sequence goes on from JARLIK010000003.1 coordinate 15,057, forward strand.
GACTCCGGTAACCTCAGCCGCTGGGCACGCGCCAAGCTGGCTGGCGCCGGCACGTCAGCCGAGGCGGCTCTGGCAGCGCATCTGCGCGGCGAGGATATACTGGCCCCGGCCAGCTTGGCCGCCCACCAGATGATGTATGAGGCGCTCGCACCTTATGTGCACGCCATGCCAGCAGCCCCCGAAGCACTAGCCTTTGCGCCGCCCGCCAGTGCGCGTGAAGCGCTGCCTGCCCGGCGCACCGGCTATACGCAAAAAGTCAGCATCGGCGGCCATAAATTATTTCTCTCCACCGGCGAATATGCCAACGGCAGCTTGGGAGAAATTTTCATCGCGCTGCATAAGGAAGGCTCGGCCTTTCGCGGCCTGATGGATGCATTCTCGATCGCGGTGAGCATGGGCTTGCAGCACGGCGTGAAACTGGAAGATTATATCGAAGCCTTCACCTTCACACGCTTCGGCCCCGCCGGCACAGTGGAAGGTGACCCGGCTGTAAATCAGGCAACTTCGATGATCGACTATGTATTTCGCAATCTCGCGGTCAATTATCTCGGCAACCACAGCCTGGCACCCGCCACGCCGGAAGCTGCCGATTCAGTGGGAGATGGTGCCGCCGACCGCGCCCCTTTGCTGCCGCTTGACCTGCCCACCCCGGCACCACGCGAACGCCGCCGGGCCTTCAAACTGGTGAGCTGATATGAACGTCATTCAACGCCTCGCTGACCTCGGCATCACATTGCCCAAACCGATGATCCCGGTGGGCTCTTACGTGCCGGTTACCATCAGCGGCAATTTCGCGATTGTCAGCGGCCAGTTGCCCGCCATCGACGGCAAGGTGGCCGTCACCGGCAAGCTCGGCGGCGGGGTTTCGATTGATGAAGGCCAGCACGCCGCGCGGCTTTGCCTGATCAACGTGCTGGCGCAATTGCAGGCGGCCTTGCCAGGTGGGCTGGACAGCATCACCCGCGTCAGCAGGCTGGGCGGCTTTATCGCTGCCACGGCGGATTTCACCCAGCACGCGGTGGTCATGAACGGCGCTTCGGACCTCGCATTGGCGGCCTTCGGCGATATTGGCCGGCACGCCCGCGCCACCGTGGGTGTGGCTTCACTGCCGCTCGATGCTGCCGTAGAAGTTGAAGGGACGTTTTGGCTTGGTTGAATATTCTGTGGCATAACCACTGACAAAAGCCATAGGAGACGACTTTGCCCCCTGCCAAGCCCTCGTTACCCGACCTAACCGAACGGCCAGGCCAGGTTGAGTCGAGCGGTGGAATTGATATGGGCATCCTACCCAGCCTGATGGGCTATATGCTCAGGCAAGGTCAGCTCTGCGTTTATCAGGATTTCTTCCATATCCTCGCCACCGAGAATATCCGCCCGCCGCAATTGTCCATCCTGGAAGTCGTCAGCCGCAATCCCGGTATTCGGCCGTCCGATGTCGCGGAGGCGATCGGGATCAAGCGCGCCAATCTGGTTCCCTTGGTGACCGCGCTGGAGAAACGCGGATTCCTCACCCGCGCCATGGCCGAGGCTGACCGGCGGGCGCAGTCTCTGCACGTTACACCGGAGGGGGCTGAAAAATTGCAATATTGGCTCAGCATCGTGCGCCCGCATGAAGACCGGCTGGCAGAGCGGCTAGGGGCGCATGGCCGCGAAACCTTGCTGAAGCTGCTGCAAACTTTGGTGCGCGGATGAGGCGGTCCGGACCGCCGGCCGGGCCATGACCAACCTGACGACGCCCGCTATCAACCGCCGCCGGCTCGGTAATCTGGCGCTGAATATGGCGCTCGACGGCATTCTGGCATCCGCCGCCGTGGTGATTGCCGGATGGCTGTGTGCGCCCGCCTCATCATGGCCCGGCGGGCTGGCGCTGGCGGTCGGCGGGGCGGTGGCGATCTGGCTGATCGGCGTGCCGTTTGGTCTCGCGCGCCTGCATTGGCGCTATACCTCGATGCGGGATTTAGCTTTGGCCGGCGGGGCGGGTGTCTCCACCGCCGTCCTGCTCATCTTGTTGATCATCGGCTCCGGATTGAGCCTGCCCTCACCAAGCTATCCGCTGGGATTGATGTTTTCCATGCTGGTCTGTCTGGTGGGGCCCAGAATCGCCTACCGGCTGTGGCGCAACGCCGGCTCATCAAACGCCACAAAAGCCATGACCAGCGCGCTTCTGGTGGGCAATGGCGAGACGGCGGAGCTATTTCTCGCCGCCCTGGCCTGGTCCGCTGAGCCGACATACCGCGTGACCGGGCTGATGGCGCTCTCACCCCGCCATACCGGGCGGCGGATGCACGGGCTCGATGTGATCGGGTCTGCCGGACAGGCCGAACAAGTGCTCGACAGGCTAGCCGCTGCCGGTACCCTGCCGGATTTGCTGATCATCACCGACCCGGATTTTTCCGGCTCGGCCTTGGCCAAGATTCTCGCAGCCGTCGACAAACACGGCGTGCGGGTCATGCGATCCCCGAACCTGACCACCCTGTCCCCGGCCGGGCAGGGACAACTGCAATTGCAGCCGATCGCCATCGAGGATTTATTGAACCGCCGGCAGGTGACGCTCGACCGGGACGGCATGGCCCGGTTGATCGCCGGGCGGCGCGTGCTGGTGACCGGAGCGGGCGGCTCGATCGGCGCGGAACTGGCGCGGCAAGCGGCAGAGTTTGCTCCTGCCTCGTTGATGCTTCTGGATAACGGCGAATTCGCGCTCTGGCAGATCGACCTTGAGCTTTCTGAGAATCACCCCGCCGTGCCCCGTATTTCAGTGATCGCCGACGTGCGGGATGCCGCCCGAATGGCGGCGCTATGTGCGCAGTTCAAACCTGAGTTGGTGTTCCACGCCGCTGCCCTCAAACACGTGCCGATTGTCGAAGCCAATCCGCTTGAGGGCCTGCAAACCAATGTGCTGGGAACTAAATCGGTGGCCGACGCCGCCCGCGCCAGCGGGGCCGCGCTGATGGTGCTGATTTCCACCGACAAGGCGGTGAATCCAAGCTCAGTAATGGGCGCGACCAAACGCCTCGCCGAACTATATTGCCAGGCGCTGGATGTGGCTTCCCGCCGGCGAAGCGATGGCATGAGCGTGGTCACGGTAAGATTTGGCAATGTGCTGGGTTCGACTGGTTCCGTGGTGCCGCTGTTCCACCGCCAGCTTGCGATGGGCGGCCCGCTGACCGTCACCCACCCCGACATGCAACGCTATTTCATGACCGTGCGCGAAGCGGTGGGGCTGGTGCTGCAAGCCTCGGTGGTCGGGGCGAAAGGCGGCGAGAACATCAAACATGGCGGCATTTTCGTGCTCGACATGGGTGACCCAGTGCGGATTGTTGATCTGGCGAGGCAGATGATCCGGCTGGCTGGTCTGCGCCCTGACGTTGACATCGGCATCCGCTTCACCGGCCTGCGACCCGGTGAAAAATTGTTTGAGGAATTATTCCACGGCAGCGAGCGGCCGGTGCCCACCGGCTTTCCCGGCCTCCTGATGGCCAACCCCAGGGTAGCCGACATGGCACAAATACAAGCGGCGCTGGCCGAGATTGCCGCACAAGGCAGCAACGGCAATACCGCAGCCGCGCTCGCCGTGCTGGCGCGGCTGGTACCGGAATTTGCCCATAATGCCGATGGCGGTGACGCGCCTCTCGCGGTTTACGACAAGGCGGGTTAATCTGACCAACATGAATGCACCACAATGCGCCGCCATCCCCTTCCTTGACCTGAAAGCCCAGCAAGCCCGGATCGGCCCCGCCTTGCGTAACCGGCTCGATGCCGTGCTGGCGCATGGGCAATATATTCTCGGCCCCGAAGTGGCGGAGCTGGAAGACCGCTTAGCTGCCTTCTGCGGGGCTAAATATTGCGTCGGCGTAAGTTCTGGCACCGACGCGCTGCAAATCGCCATGATGGCAGAAGGCATCGGCCGGGGCGACGCCGTGTTCCTGCCGGCCTTCACCTACACCGCCACCGCTGAGGTGCCGCTGCTGCTGGGTGCGACGCCGGTCTTCGTTGATGTCGATCCGCGCACCTTCCAAATTGATCTGGCGCATCTCGAGGCCCGCATTGCCGATGTGAAGCGCGGCGGTGTTTTAAAACCCCGTGCCGTGGTTGGCGTGGATTTATTCGGCCAACCCGCCGACTGGCCCGGCATCAATGCCATCGCCGCTCGCGAAAATCTGTTCACCCTGGATGATTGCGCCCAAAGCTTCGGTGCCGTTCTGAACGGCAAGCGCCTGGGCACCGCGGCAGATGCCACCGCCACCAGCTTCTTTCCCTCCAAGCCGCTGGGCGCTTATGGCGACGGCGGCGCACTGTTCACGGAATCTGCTGAACGTGCCGCCCTGTACCGTTCGCTGCGCACCCACGGCGAAGGCACCACCCGCTATGAGGTGATGCGAATTGGCATGAATGGGAGGCTGGACACCATGCAGGCCGCGATTCTCCTGGCCAAACTGGACGTTTTTGAAGCCGAGATCGCCACCCGCGAAACCATTGCCGGTATCTACGATGCAGCCTTGGCGGATGTTGTGGAAATTCCCGCAAGAATGCTAAATTCTACCAGCGCCTGGGCGGTTTATGCCATTTTATTGGCCGACACCGGCAGCCGCGAGGCCGTGCAGGCGGCATTACGATCTGAAAATATCGCCAGCGCCGTGTATTATCCACGCCCGCTGCACCGCCAGCCGGCCTACACCTCCTGCCATGACGGCGCTGCCCTGCCGGTCTCCGAGAGTATCAGCGAGCGGATCATGGCGTTGCCGATCCACCCAGACTTAACCACCGCGCAAGCCGCCCGTGTCGCCGCGACTGTGCGTGCTGCTCTGGGGGCTTAACGCCGATGCCACGCGGCGATCTGTTCCCCGAAATCGGGCCGTACGAGACTGGTTACCTGCCGCTGTCAGGCGAGCACGTGATGTACTGGGAGCAGGTGGGCAACCCGCGCGGCAAGCCGGTGCTGTTCCTGCATGGCGGCCCGGGTGCGGGTGCCGGAGCGGTGCACCGGCGGTTTTTCGACCCCTCGATCTGGCGGGTCATTATTTTCGACCAGCGCGGCGCCGGACGCTCCAAGCCGCTCGGCAGCATAGCCGCCAACACCACGCCGCATTTGGTCGAAGACATCGAATCCCTGCGTAAGTTTCTGGGCATCGAGCGGCTTTTGCTGTTCGGCGGCTCCTGGGGCTCCACCCTCGCTCTGGCCTACGCGCAGGCCCACCCGGAAGCGGTTATGGGCTTGGTGCTGCGCGGCATCTTCCTGGGCCGCCCCGAGGAGGTGGACTGGTTCCTCTATGGCATGGCCAGAGTCTTCCCGGACGCTCATGCCGCCTTTGCGCAGTTCCTTCCCGAAGCCGAGCGCGGCGATTTGCTGAAAAGCTACCTCGCCCGGCTGATCAACCCTGACCCGGAAATTCACGGCCCGGCGGCCCGTACCTGGAGCATCTATGAAGGTTCCTGTTCCACCTTGCTGCCCAGCGTCGAAGCGGTCTCGGCATTCGCCCAGGACCGCGCCGCCATCGGCCTGGCCCGCATCGAGGCACATTATTTTGAACATAATTTATTCCTCCCCGAGGGCGGGCTGCTGGCCCATATGGCAGCACTCCGGCAGATCCCCGGCGAGATTGTGCAGGGCCGTTACGACATGATTTGTCCTGCAAAATCAGCGTTCGACCTGATGGCAGCCTGGCCATCCGCGCGGCTGACCTTGGTGCCGGACGCTGGCCATTCAGCGCTTGAGCCTGGTATTCGCACAGCGCTGATCGCCGCGCTGGAGCGTTGCCGCGCCTTGACGTGACCATGATTCCGCCATCAAGTCCCGCCAGCATAAAAACCACAAAAACTTGGAGGGCTCGGTGAAGATTTCGAGACGGTGGTTATTGGCTGCATCTGCGGCTTTTCCAGCCAGCCGCGCCTTGGCCGCGCCTGCTCTCACCAAGGCTTGGCCCCAGGCTATATTGATGGCCACCGGTCGTCCCGGCGGCGCGTATGATATCTACGGCGCAGCCTGGGGGCGCGTTGCGCAACAAGCCAGCGGCGTGACGATTGCCTACCGTGCCTCCGGCGGCGCTGCTGCTGATATTCTGCTGATCGAACAAAACGCCGCGCAACTGGGCATGACAACCGTCACTGTGGCGGACCAGGCCCGCACCGGCACCGGCCGTTGGACAGCGGGGGTCAAGTTTGGCGCCTTCCGGGCCTTGTTCCCCATGTTTCCCTCAATTCTGCAAATCGTCACGCCCAGCGGCAACGGCATCACCTCGCTGGCGGGCCTTGCCAACCGGGTCATTGGGGTGGGGCCGGATGGCGGCAGCGGCGCATCCGCGATATCTGATATTTTTGCTGCTCTCGGCGTTATCCCGGCACAGACCCTCGCGGGCGACTATCTCAACCAGTTGCATGATATGGTCGCCGGCCGTTTGGATGCCTGCGCCTTCATCGGCGCACCGCCCCTGCCGGCAATCCGCCAGATTGCAGAGACCAAGCAACTGGGCATCATCGGCTTCACCCAAGCCGAAGCCGCGCAGGTGGCACGGACCACGCCGGGGCTGAGCGCCATAACGATTCCGGCGAATACGTTTCCGCGGCAATCCATGGCGATTGCCAGTGTAGGTACCGCCAATTTTGCCATCGGTGCGGCGCATCTACCCGATGAACTGGTCCACGCGATCACCCTTGCTGCGATGCGTAATCAGGCCAGCCTGGAACGGGTAGTGCCAGCAGCACGTATGTTCAACGCACCGAGCATGGCCGCACCTGGGGAAATGCCGTTCCACCCCGGCGCTGCCGCGGCTTTACGCAGCCTTGGCATGGCTGTTCCGGCAAAATTTGTCGCCAGCTAGATAAGCTTGCCGCCGGCCAATGTGAGTTGTCGGTCCATGCGTTTGGCCAACTCCGGATTATGCGTGGCAATCAGCGCCGCAACATTTTCTGAACGCACGATGCGCAGCAATTCGCTGAACACAATTTCAGCGGTAGCGACATCTAAATTGCCAGTCGGCTCATCGGCCAGCAACAAGGCCGGCGCATTGGCCAGCGCCCGCGCAATGGCAACGCGCTGTTGTTCACCACCGGAGAGTTTACCAGGCAGGTGATCAGCGCGAGCAGCCAAGCCCAATTTAGTGAGCAATTCCATCGCGCGTTTTTCAGCTTCGGCCTTGGATTTTCCAGCGATCATCTGCGGCAGCACGACATTTTCGAGCGCTGAAAATTCCGCCAGCAGATGGTGAAACTGATACACAATGCCGATGGTATGCAGCCGGATATTGGTGCGCTCGGTATCACCTAATGTTCCCGCATCCGCACCATTGATGATCACGGCGCCGCCATCAGGCTTTTCCAACAACCCAGCCAAATGGAGCAATGTTGACTTGCCAGAACCGGAGGGCGCGACCAGCGCCACGATTTCACCGCGACGCAAATCCAGGTTTGCGCCATCCAAAACCGTCAGCGCCTCGCTCTCACTTTTATAGGTGCGAACGAGGTTTTGAAGTTGCAGTAAAAAATCACTCACGGCGCAGTGCCTCGATTGGGTCAATGCGGGCGGCCCGCCAGCTTGGGTAGATGGTGGCGAGAAGCGATAGCGCTAACGACATCAAAAGTACTTCAGTCACCTGATGCCAATCCAGCTTGGCCGGCAATTGCTCGAGGTAATATACGGTCGGGTCAAACAACGGCGTGCCCGTGATCTTCTGCACAAACTGCCGAATATTTTCGATGTAAGCGCAAAATATCGTGCCAAGACCAAAACCAATGAAGGTGCCCAAAAACCCCACCGAGGCGCCGCACATTAAAAATATCCGCAATATCGCGCCGGAACTCGCCCCCATGGTGCGTAAAATCGCAATGTCACGGGCTTTGTCCTTTACCATCATAATAAGCGAGGAGATCACGTTGAACGCCGCCACCAAAATGATAAGCGTGAGGATCAGGAACATCACATTGCCCTCCACCGTCACGGCGGCGAGGAAACTATCGTTGTTTTGACGCCAATCTAGAATCCGCATCGGCGTACTGGCTAAAGTGGTCTGGATGGCTTGTTTGATTGCGTCATCGTGATCCGGGTCAGTGACATAAACCTGAATTTGCGTCGCGGCATTGGGTTGCTGGAATAAAGTTTGGGCGGCCTGCAGCGGGATGAACACAAAGCTTGAATCATATTGCTGCATCCCGGTTTCAAACACCGCGACAACTTTGAAGCTCTGGATGCTGGGAATTGTGCCGATGATGGTGGCTTTGCCTTGCGGTAAAATAAGCTGGATGGTTGAGCCAACCGTCAGACCAAACTGACTGGCCAGCCCGCCACCAATCGCAATCACACCATCGCCGGTCAGGTCGCTTAAATTACCGGAGATCACATGGTTGGAAACAGTCGGCAAAGCCGCCAGCCCCTGCGGGGTAATGCCGCGTGCAATACCGCCCAGGGCACCACCTTGCGGGCCGGACATCAAAACCTCGCCTTGCACAATGGGGAAGGCGGCGGTCACGCCAGGGATTTTTAGAATCCGGCTGGAAATATCATCATAATTCGTCAGCGGCTGCCCCGCGGCATAAACCCCGATATCGCCGTTCAGCCCAAGGATTTGTGATAGCAATTCCTGCCGAAAGCCATTCATCACGCTCATCACGATGATCAGGGTCGCCACACCCAACGCGATGCCAACCAGCGAGAAAATCGCGATAACGGAAACGAAGCGCTCGCCGCGCCGGGCCCGCAAGTAGCGTGCGGCAACCTTGCGCTCAAACGGACCAAACATTAACCGCGGACTTTCGCGATGGCTTCAGCGACCGGCAGTTCAAACCGCTCGCCGGTGGCACGGCGCTTTAATTCCACTTGTCCATTGGCAGCGCCACGCGGGCCGACGATGATCTGCCACGGATGGCCCATCAAATCCGCCTCAGCGAATTTCGCCCCGGCACGTTCCTCGCGGTCATCATACAGACAATCCGCGCCAAAAATGGCGTGCAGGGATTCACAAATTTCACCGGTGACAGCATCACCCTGACGCAAATTCAAAATGCCCACGCGGAACGGCGCAATTGCATCCGGCCAGACAATGCCGGCCTCATCATGCCGCGCCTCGATAATTGCGCCCACCAGTCGGGAAACGCCGATGCCGTAGCTGCCCATTTCAGGGAATAACTTTGCACCATCCGGGCCGATGACACTGTAGTTCATCGACTCCGAATATTTTTTGCCGAAGTAGAAAATCTGCCCCACTTCAATTCCCCTGCCCTCGCGCTTGCGCTCGTCAGGAATGGCCGCCCAGGCACCGAGGTCATGCTTCTCATCGGTGGCGGCATATTTGGTGGTCATGGAGTCATAAAAATCCTCGAGCGCTGCAGGCTCGTAGCCAACACCCAGAGCATCACCAGCCTCAAATTCCGCGTCATAGAACACGCCGCTCTCGCCGGTAGGCGCCAGAATATGAAATTCATGGCTTAAATCCCCGCCGATCTGGCCGGTATCAGCGCGCATTGGAATCGCAGTAATACCAATCCGTTGAAACGTGCGCATATAAGCCAGCATCATCTTCTTATAACTGAGCAATGCGCCGGCATAATCAAGGTCGAAGCTATAGGCATCCTTCATCAAAAATTCGCGGCCCCGCAGCACGCCAAAACGCGGCCGCACTTCATCGCGGAATTTCCATTGGATATGATAGGGAATTTGCGGCAGGTCGCGGTAGCTCTTGGTGGTATCACGCAAAATTGCGGTGATCATTTCTTCATTGGTCGGGCCGTACAGCAATTCGCGCTCATGGCGGTCGGTAATGCGCAGCATCTCCTTGCCATAGGCATCGTAGCGCCCGCTCTCGCGCCATAAATCAGCGCTCTGGATGGTGGGCATCAGCAATTCCTGCGCGCCCGCCGCATCCTGCTCCTCACGCACGATCTGCGCGATTTTATTCAGCACCTTCAGCCCCGCCGGTAGCCAGGCATAGATGCCGGATGCCATCTGCCGCACCAGCCCGGCACGCAGCATCAGCCGGTGCGAAGCGATCTGTGCCTCGGCCGGGGTTTCCTTCAAGGTGGGGATCAAAGATTGAGACAGGCGCATGAAATACCTTCGGCTATACGATTTCGCTTGCGTGCTTACAGGGGCTGACCCGCAACGGCTAGAGGCTCCGGCACGGCCAGCCAGCGGTCCGCCAAGCGCCGGGCGGGGGTTTCCACCAGCCGGTGCAGAGCAATGGCCAGCGCCAGCGTGAGGATCGTCATGGCAGTGCCGTACACCAGTTTATTCGCCGCCGGGTCCCAGCCCTGATGGCGGAAGAGTTGCGCCAGCAGCAGCTCGATGGTGCCGAAACTCATGTAGAATGAGTAGGATATCTGCCCGAGAAACCGCAGGATTTTCGGGTTTGGGATCACCGGCGGGCGCTCGGCATCAGCTTGCATCGCCAATGCCGATAACAGCACCCAGAGGGCAAAAACAACCAGAATATCAAAACTAGAGATCGAGGTGAGCAACAGGATGGCGGCGAGGCTGATATAGGTCAGCCATTTATTGGGCATAAAATCAGCATTCAGCGGCACCAGTCTCAGAGTGGCCATGCCGATGACAAATTCCGGGAAAAACCGCCACAGAGCATTGGCGTAGGTAAGGTTTAGGGTTTCGCCAGCCTCATAGGCAATCATCCCCAACACGGCAAAACAAAGCACCATGATCTGCCCAGGAATGATCTCCCTCCAGGTGCCCAGAAACATCCATAGTAGCGGAAACATCAAATATCCCGCCCATTCGGTGCTCACCGACCATGACGGATAATTCCAGGCCAGATGGTCACCCACACCCCACCCCTGCACCAGCAGCAAATTGGCGACGAACGACCCAACGGTGAACCGGTCAGGATCACGCGGGGTAAAGCCCAGCGCCAGACCGGTCAGCACAATCACCAATAAAATCAGCATCACCGCCAGATGCACCGGATAAATCCGCGCCAGCCGCTTGCCCCAGAAACGGGCAATATTAGCGCCTTTCAATTCCTTCGCCGGATGCACCGCCGCCAAAATCAACCCCGAGAGCATGAAAAACCCATCCACCCCCAGATACCCATGCCGGATAAAACCGGCGAACGGCCCGAGGTACCCTGAAAACTGCGCATGCAAATCAACGTGATAGGCAAACACCCAGGCCGCAAAAAACGCCCGGACAACGGTCAGGTCGGTAATTTCAGCGAAATATTTCATGAAAACCCTCTAAACCGAAAGAAGCCCGCCAGCCCATAGGGCGGCGGGCCAAGTTCAGGGAGGAAACGCCAGTCACACGGCAGGATGAAGAACCAAACTTCATCCTAGGCCCCATAGTGCAACGCACAACCCTTTACGTCTAGCAAAAACATACTCAAAAAAGTAACTTTTTTAGGCGATTTTCCACAATTTGGCGTTAAAAACATCCTTTGAATATATTTTAGGCAAAAAATAGCGTGTTTATTAAGCAAATTAAATCCGCATGATATGTGCGTCCACGATCGGACGCTTACCCATGCGTTTGCCGACTATTTTTCTCAACACGGCGCGCGCCGCATCGGTGAAAGCGGCTTCGTCTTTGCGCAATGCTGACGGCAATTCACCCAAAACCTGCGCGAATTCGGCCTCCAACTCACGTTGCAAGCCAATTTCCTCGTCCAAAAGTCCCGGCGCTGAGATTCTGGCTTCACCGCGTACCTTGCCTGACGAGTCGATGATGGCGCTGCCCACCACCACACCATTGAACAGCATCCGCCGGCGGGCGGCCATAATGCCGCCCTTCAGCGGCACCACGGCATTACCATCAACCGCCATCCGTCCGGTTGGCACCGAGTCGATGACTTCGGGGTTGTTGGAGGACAATGACAATACATCGCCGTTTTCGATCAAAATCGAGGTGATCCCCTCCTCCTGCGCCAAGGCGGCCTGCGCCGAGAGATGCCGCCATTCGCCGTGGGTGGGCACCAGATATTTTGGCCGCACCAATTTATACATTTTGATCAGCTCATCGCGGGCCGGATGTCCCGAGCAATGGGTCAGCTCATCATCGTCGGTGATGACATCCACACCGCGCCGCACCAAAGTATCCTGCACCGCGGTAATGGCTTTCTCGTTGCCGGGGATCATGCGCGAGGAGAATATCGCCACATCGCCCTCACCCAGCACCGCGTAACGATGCGTATCGGCGGCAATCCGCGCCATGGCGGAGCGTGGCTCGCCCTGGCTGCCGGTGACCAGCAGCAGCAGATTATCATCCGGGATGGAGCCTAAATCCTCTTCCGGCACAAAGTCAGGAATATCCTGCAAATAGCCGGCTTCCTGCGCGGCGGCCACATAATTGGCGAGGCTGCGGCCCACTAGCGCCACATGGCGCCCACAGGCATCAGCTGCCTCAATAACACTGGCAACGCGGGCGATGTTGCTGGCAAAGCAGGTGACAGCGATGCGCCCCGGCATATCGCCGATCAAGGCCTTCAGGCTTTTGCGCACATCCAGCTCGGAGCCGGAATGGCCATCCACCATGGCGTTGGTGGAATCGATCACCATCGCCAGCACGCCTTTATCGCCCAGAGCCTTGAGGGCGGCTTCGTCGGTCACGTTGCCCACCACCGGGTGCGGGTCGAACTTGAAGTCGCCGGTATGCAGCACCGTGCCGTAGCGGGTGGTGATGGCGAGCGCCTGCGATTCCGGGGTGGAATGGGTGAGTTGGATGAACTGCAAATCAAACGGACCAACCTCGAACTTGCCGCCCGGCTTGATGACATGCAGCTTCACTTCGCGGCCCAATCCAGTCTCGCTCAGCTTGCGGCGCAAAATGGCGGCGGTAAAGGGGCTGGCGTAAATCGGGCAGCGCAGTTGGGGCCACAAGCGGGCGACGCCGCCGATATGGTCCTCATGCGCGTGGGTAATCACCAAGCCGTGCAATCTATCAGCGCGGGCCGCAATATAGCCAGGGTCGGCCAGCAATAATTCGGCTTCGGGCGCTTCCGGCCCGGCGAACCCCATGCCGCAATCAACCGCCAGCCACTCGCCGTCACACCCATACAGGTTGAAATTCATGCCAATTTCGCCAGTGCCACCGAGCGGCACGAACACGAACCCGCCCGGACTCTGCGCTGCTGGAGTGAGCGCACGGGTTTTGCCCGGCTTTTTGCCGGATGAGGCTGCCATATAAAAAATACTCCTGAAAACGGTCTTTTAGCGTCTGATTAGGGCTTATAGATAGTCATCCCGCTAATAAACACCATGGGCGTTATTCAGCATCGACAAACGGCGTGCGGTCACGCGGCAATTGCGGCGGCTTGTTGCGAAGCGACAGCAGGCGCAAGCCATCGAGGGTTAAATCCGGGTCAATGGTGGTCAGCTTCACCGTCCCTTCGGCGAATAACGGCGCCAAACCGCCTGTGGCGATGGCTTTCAAAGGCTGGCCGAACTCACCCTCAATGCGGGCCAGCAGCCCCTCGATCAAACCCACATAACCCCAATAAATGCCCGAACGCATGGCCGGTATGGTGGAACGGCCAATCACTGATTGCGGCCGGCCAATGCCGATGCGTGGCAACCGCGCCGCCGCCTGATGCAGAGCTTCGATGGAGAGGTTGATGCCAGGCGCGATCACGCCGCCCAGATACGCGCCGTCCTTGTCCACCACGTCAAAAGTTGTGGCAGTGCCAAAATCAACTACCACCAGCGGGCCGCCATATTGATGATGGGCCGCCAGCGCGTTCAACAAACGGTCGGCGCCAACCTCGTCAGGATTGTCGATTTTAATCGGGAATCCCCAATCCAGCGCCGCCCGCGCCACCAACGGTTCAACATCAAACCAGTCCCGGCAGAGGCGGCGCAGATGGTAAAGGGCGGCTGGGACCACCGTGCCGATCACCGCGCTATGAATTTGCCCAACCTTGATGCCGTTGCGGGTAAGCAGCGATTCCAGCCAAACGCCATACTCGTCGGAGGTACGCTGCGAAGATGTCGCCAACCGCCAAGTACCGCGCCACTCGGTACCGTCATGCACGGCGAACACGATATTGGTATTGCCTGCGTCGATCACCAGCAACATGGCGCTCAGCCCCCTTGGTCCCCGAGCAATATTTCGCCCGTTTGGAATGTTTCGATACGATTTTCGACGAGCAACTGCAACGCACCTGTGGGTGAGAGGCCAGCGAACCGGCCGTGGGCAATGCTTTGGGCGCCACGCACAGAAATCTCGGTGCCGAGCGGATGCGCGGCTTGTAGCCATGCGGTTTGGACGAACGCAGCTCCTCTCGACTCGAAAATCTCAAGCCAGGCCAAGAGACATGCCAAAACCGCCCGCGCGGCTACCAGCGGTGCTACCGCAACACCATGCTCTGCGAGGCAGGTTGTTAAACGGCCCGGAATTTGCGGGGCAAAAGCCAGATTGATACCGAACCCCATCACCAGCCAATCAATCCGGCCATTGCTGGGTGAGGCGTCGATGAGAATGCCCGCCAATTTGGCGCCTGTCAGCAGCACATCATTCGGCCATTTCAAAACTGGCGCAATGTCGGCGGACCCCAACTGCGTCAGCGCTTGCGCCACCGCCAGACCCGCCAGCAGTGGAAAGCGGTTCAGGCTGGAAATCTCCTGCGCAGGCCGCAACAATACCGAAAGATACATATTACCCGGCGTGGAAACCCAATCCCGCCCCCGGCTGCCGCGCCCGGCGGTTTGCACATCGGCCAGCACCGCCAGCCCAGCAGCCTCACCCGCCTTGGCGCGGGCCACGCAGATATTAGACGTTGAATCAGCCTCTGCCAGATGTTCCAGCCGCCAATCAACCAACGCCGATCTCAGCCCATCAAGGCGTGTGCCGCCGCCGCCGCCGCACTCACCAGCGGGCCGGGGATGAACACAAAAAACACCGTGGCCAGTGCACCCGCCAGCATGACCAGCCGCACACCGCCTGCCGCCCGATCGAAATCCGGGCTGCCGCTATCAAAATACATCACCTTGATAACCCGCAGATAATAATACGCAGCCATCACGCTAGTCAGCACGCCCACCACCGCCAGCGTATCCAGTCCGGCATTGATCGCGGCGGAAAATACATAGAGCTTGCTGAAGAACCCTGAGAGCGGCGGAATTCCCGCCATCGACCACAGCAGTACCGCCAGCGCCAGCGCATAACCCGGCTTCTGCGTGGACAGCCCGGCCAGATCGGCGATGGTTTCCACCGCCTGCTCCTTGCGGCGCATCGCAATGATGCATGCAAACACGCCAAACGACATCACGATATAAATGGCGAGATACACCAGAGTTGCCTGCACGCCAGCTTCGGTGCCGGCCGCCAGACCGATGAGCGCGTACCCCATGTGGCCGATCGAGGAATAAGCCATCAGACGTTTGATGTTGGTCTGGCTGATGGCGCCAAGTGCCCCGATCGCCATTGAAACGATGCTGAGAATTTCAATCAGCACCTGCCATTGGTTGAGCAGATGGCCAAACGGCCCCATCATGACGGAGATCAGCAACGCCATCGCCGCCACTTTCGGGGCGGTGCCGAACAGCGATGTCACCGGGGTTGGCGCGCCTTCGTAAACGTCCGGCGTCCACATATGAAACGGCGCCGCCGAAATTTTGAACGCGATACCCACCAGCACGAACACGACACCAATCACAGTGCCATAACCCGCCCCCTGGCTGGCGTTCAGCTCCTTGGCGAGAGCGGCAAAGTTGGTGGTGCCTGCAAAGCCATAGACCAATGAGATACCGTAAATCAGCAGGCCGGAGGCCAATGCGCCCAGCACAAAATATTTCAAACCCGCTTCGGTGGAGCGCAGGGAATCCCGTGCAAACGCCGCGCAGATATACAACGCCAGCGATTGCAGCTCAAAGCCGAGATACAAAGTCATCATGTCAGAGGCTGAGATCATCACGATCATCCCCAGCACCGCCATCACCACCAGCACCGGGAACTCAAAACGTGCGATGTCTTCGCGCTGGTTATAATCGAGCGAGAGGATCAATGCTGCCGCCGCACCCAGCAGCACCAGCACATCGGCATACCGGGTAAAGTCAGTCGTGGTCAGCAGGCCATCGAAAACCACGCCGGCGGGCGCCAGCAAAACAAACACACCGGTCACGGCAAACAGCGCCACCGAAGCCAGACTGCACGTGATGAACTGATTGCCCTTGGCAAGCACACCGAACATCAGCAACGCCATGCCGCCCAGACCAAGGGCCAATTCCGGCAGTAATGTTGGAAACAACGGGCTCATTTGGTCACCATGGCAAGAGACACTGGCTGGACGGCAGAAGACGGGTTGAGCGAGGCAAAATGCGCCTGCACCATCGCGCTCACCGGCGCCTCGAAAATATGAGTGAAGCTGGAGGGGTAAATACCGAGCCAGAGCACCATCATCGCCAGCGGTACCAGCATCGCAAACTCAACGGCGCTGAGGTCCTTTAAACCATCCAGGGCTGGCCTTGTGGTTTTATCAAACAGCACGGCGCGCAGCAGCACCAGCATATAGGCCGCCCCCAGCACCATGCCGGTGGCGCTCAGCAACGAGACCCAGAAATTCACTTTCATAGCGCCCACGATCACCAGAATTTCACCGACGAACCCTGAAGTGCCGGGCATGCCCATTGAGGCTAGCGCAAACAACATCAGCAGCGTGGCATAAACCGGCATGCGCACCGCCAACCCGCCAAGCTTCGAGAGCGTCATCGTCTCGCCGCGTGCCAGCAGCACGCCGGCACAAATGAACAAGCCGGTGATGACGAAACCATGCGAGAGCATTTGCAGCAATGCGCCCTCAATGCCTTGCACCGTGAAGGTGAAAATCCCCACCACGATCAGCCCCATATGCGCGACTGATGAATAGGCGATCATCCGCTTCATATCGGTCTGCGCCAACGCCACTAATGACACATAAATCACCGCCACCACGCCGAGAGTAAACATCAGCGGCGCCGCCACCGCGCTGGCGTGCGGCAGCATCGGCACGGTGAAGCGCAGGAACCCGTACGACCCCATTTTGGAGAGCACCGCCGCCAGCATGATGGTGCCCGGCAGTGGGGCCTCGCCATAGGCATCGGGCAACCAGGTATGCAGCGGCCATACCGCCGCCTTGACGCCAAACGACGCCAGGAACGCCAGGAACAACCATGTTTGCGCCTGCGGCGGAATCGGCGTGTGCAGCAATGTTACGATATCGGTGGTGCCGGCGTTGCGCCACATCCACACCAGCGCCAGCAGCATCAGCAATGAGCCTGTCAGCGTGAACAGGAAGAATTTCACCGCCGCATAAATCCGCCGCTCACCGCCCCAGATGCCGATGATGAGATACATTGGCAGCAGCACCGCCTCGAAGAAAACATAGAACACCACGAAGTCCATGGCGCAGAACATGCCGATGGTCATGGTATCCAGCAGCAAAAACGCGACCATGAATTCGCGCACGCGCTTGTTGATCGACCAGCTTGAGACGATGGCGATCGGGGTGATGAAAGCCGACAGAAGAATGAGAAACAGGCTGATGCCGTCGACACCCATGCGGTACTGCACGCCAAGCCCGCTCAACCAGGGCTGCGCCTCGACAAATTGAAAGCCCGGCTGGGCGGGGTCAAACACAACCCATAAATACACTGCCAGCGCCAGCACCACCAAGCTGACCCACAGCGCCCCCCAGCGGGCATTACGCGCCACCGCCTCGTCATCGCCGCGTAGCGTGGCGATAAAAACCACCCCCACCAGCGGCAGGAAGGTGATCAATGAAAGAATGGGAAAGCCTAGCGAGTTCATCTTAGCGCACCAACAGGAAGATACTGAGGAAGCCCAGCAGGCCGATCAGCATGATGAACGCATACAGCGCAATCGAGCCGGTTTGCAGTTTCACGACCTGCGATGATGCATCCGAGGTCAGCGTGGCCAGCCCGTTCGGCACGCCGTCGATCATCTGCTCATCACCCACATGCCAGGCAAATTTCGCCAGACGCATGGTGGGCTTAACCAGCACCGCGTCATACAATTCATCGAAGTACCATTTGTTCAGCAGGAACTGATAAACCCCGGCAAAGCGCGTGGCGAAGATGGCAGGCAAAGACGGCATGAAAATATAGAACACCGCCGCCACCAGAATACCGCCGAAGCCCGCTGCCAGCGGCGCCATCGCCACCGCCGCCGGGATGCTGTCCAGCGAACCCATGACGTTACCGGCGCTGATGGAAACACCCCAGAAATTCGCCGAGCCAGTGCCGACGAACAAACGATCCAGCATGAAGCCGGTGCCCAGCGCACCGAGCGCCAGCACAGCCAAAGGTGCGAGCATCACCAGCGGGCTTTCATGCACATGCGCCTGCACATCAGCCGGCGCGTGCGATTTGCCATGGAAGGTCAGCAAAAACAGCCGTGAAATGTAAAACGCCGTTAGACCGGCGGTCACCACACCGCAGGCCCAGCCATACATTCCCACCGCGGAGTGGGAAGCATAAGCCGCCGCCAAAATCGCATCCTTCGAGTAATAACCGGAGAACGGCGGAATGCCTGCGAGTGCCAGTGCACCCACCAGCATCATCAACCAAGTGAACGGAATTTTCCTGAACAGCCCGCCCATAAGACGAATGTCCTGCTCGTCCGACATCGCATGGATGACGGAACCTGCCGCCAAGAACAGTAACGCCTTGAAAAAGGCATGGTTAATGAGATGGAACATCGCCACCGGATACGCGCCCACGCCCGCCGCTATAAACATATAGCCAAGCTGCGAACAGGTGGAATATGCAATGATGCGCTTGATATCATTCTGCACGCAGCCCACCGTGCCCGCGAAAAACGCCGTGGAAGCGCCAATAACCGTGACAACCTCCAGCGCCACCGGTGCCGCGTTCAACAATGGTGACATCCGCACAATCATGAACACCCCTGCCGCGACCATGGTAGCGGCGTGAATGAGCGCAGAAACCGGTGTCGGGCCTTCCATCGCATCGGCCAGCCAGGTGTGTAAAAACAACTGCGCGGATTTACCCATCGCACCGATGAACAGCAAAATGCCGATCACTTCGAGCGCCGGCAGCGGTGTGCCGAACAGCCGGTAATGGTCGTGCGCATGCGCGCTGACCGCGGCAAAAATCTCATCAAACGAAATGGTCTTGAACACCAGATAAGTGAGCGCAATGCCGATCGCAAACCCGACATCGCCCACCCGGTTGACAATAAACGCTTTAATGGCAGCGGCATTCGCTGAAGGCCGTTCGTACCAATAACCGATCAGCAGATATGAGACGAGGCCCACACCTTCCCAGCCGAAGAACAGTTGCAACAGATTATTGGCTGTCACCAGCATCAGCATGGCGAAAGTGAACAGCGATAAATAGGCGAAAAAGCGCGGCTCGGTTTTATCGTGCGCCATATAGCCCACGCTATAAATATGAATAAGCGCCGAGACGAGGCTGACCATCGCCACCATCACCAGGCTGAGCATGTCCTGACGCAAGGTCCAATCCGGTGCAAAATCACCCACTGAAATCCAGACGGCAAGATGCAACGGCGCCAACCCGCTACCTGATTGCAACGCCTGGGCAAAATCCAGCACCCCGGCGGCAGCCGAAATTCCCATGAATAAAATGCTGGCCGCGATTGAGAGTTGCTTGCCCAGAAATGGCCGGAATATTCCGGCCAGAACGGCTCCCACCAGCGGCGCAAAAACGGCGATTGAGGTCAGCATATCAACCCTTCATCAATGTCACGTCCTCGACCTCGATCGAGCCACGGTTACGCGAATAAATCACCACAATGGCAAGCCCAATGGCGGACTCAGCCGCCGCGACGGTGAGCACAAACATGGTGAAAACCTGCCCCACCATGTCATGCAGCGCGCCGGAAAAGGCGATGAAATTGATATTGGCGGCGAGCAAAATCAGCTCAATCGACATCATGATGACGATGATATTCTTGCGGTTCATGAAAATGCCGAACACGCCGATCACCATCAGCAATCCGGCAACCACCAGAAAATGTGAAAGGGCAACTTGCATTACAGCGCCTCCTCGGTTGGCTCAGGCAGCTTTGCCCCCTCGCCCAGCTTGGCATTCACCATCCGCATCGTGTCAGCCGGCACCCGCGCATGCTGGGCACTGACATCCTGGCGCTTACCGCGGTTACGATCACGCAGGGTCAGCACAATCGCGCCGATCATCGAGACCAGCAAAATCGCGCCCGACATCTGGAACAGGAAAATATATTTGGTATAGAGCAACGAGCCCAAAGCCACTGTGTTGGTCACATCCGCCGGTGTCGGCGAGAGCACCAGCAAAGTCGCCCCCGGCGCAATGGTCCAGTTCACCGCCACGAACGCCAGTTCGCCAAACAACACCACGCCAACCGCCAGCCCGACCGGCGCATAACGCTGCACACCCTCGCGCAGAGCCACGAAATCAACATCGAGCATCATGACGACGAACATAAACAGCACCGCCACCGCGCCGACATACACAATCACCAGCACCATCGCTAAAAACTCAGCCCCGGCCATCAGGAACAGCACCGCGGCGTTGATAAAGGCTAGGATAAGAAACAGCACCGAATGCACCGGGTTGCGGCTGCTGATCACCATCACCGCTGAGGCCAGCAGGATAGCGGAGGCGATGTCAAAGAAAATATTTGCAATCATGTACGTTCTACCGGTACGGCGCGTCGAGTTCGAGGCGTTTGGCGAGTTCGGGTTCCCACCGGTCGCCGTTCGCCAGCAACTTTGCCTTGTTATACATCAGTTCTTCGCGAGTTTCGGTGGCAAATTCAAAGTTTGGGCCTTCAACAATCGCATCCACCGGACAGGCTTCCTCACACAGGCCGCAAAAAATGCATTTGGTCATGTCGATATCATAGCGTGTGGTACGGCGCGAGCCATCATCACGCGGCTCGGCCTCGATAGTGATGGCCTGCGCCGGACACACCGCTTCACAAAGCTTGCAGGCAATGCAGCGTTCCTCGCCATTCGGGTAACGGCGCAGCGCATGCTCGCCCTTGAAGCGCGGGCTGATGGGGTTTTTCTCAAACGGATAGTTCAGCGTTGCTTTCGGCTTAAAGAATGTGCGCAACGTCAGCGCCATGCCGGAAACCAGTTCCGCCATCAGCAGCCCGCGTGCGGCGCGATCAAGTTTCATACTCATGCCGCCCTCATTGTCTCAAGCATTTGGCAACCATCCGAAAACTTCCAGCACACCAGCCACCAGCACCAGATAGCCGAGCGAAAGCGGTAGAAATACTTTCCAGCCCAGCGCCATCAACTGGTCATAGCGGTAGCGCGGGAATGTCGCCCGCACCCAAATGAAAGTGAACAGGCAGGCAAAGAGTTTCAGCAAAAACCACACAACGCCCGGCACCCAGGTAAAGGGCGCCAAGGGAATTGGTGACAACCATCCGCCCAGGAACAAAATCGTGGTAGTGGCGCTGATCAAAATCATGTTGGCATATTCGCCGAGGAAGAACAGCGCAAAGCTCATCGCGCTATACTCCACGAAAAACCCTGCCACGATTTCGGTCTCACCTTCCGCTAAATCAAACGGTGCCCGGTTGGTTTCCGCCAGGCCCGAGATGAAGAAAATCACGAACATCGGAAACAGCGGAATGGCGAACCAGACATGGCGCTGCGCCATCACGATATCGTTCAGGTTCAGACTGCCGACACAAATCAGCACCGTGACAATCACAAACCCCATCGAGACTTCATAGGACACCATCTGCGCGGCACTGCGCAGAGCACCCAGGAAGGCATATTTAGAATTACTCGCCCAGCCCGCGATGATAATTCCATAGACGCCAAGCGAGGAAATAGCGAGCAGGTACAAAATACCCACATTGATATTGGCGATCGCCCAATGGTCATTTACCGGAATCACCGCCCAGGCGACGACCGCGAGACCAAAGGTGATCATCGGCGCCATCATGAATAAAATCCGGTCCGAGCCGGCTGGAATGATGGTTTCCTTGAACATCATCTTCAGCGCGTCAGCGAACGGTTGCGCGAGACCAAACGGCCCCACCACGTTCGGGCCTTTGCGCAATTGAATGGCACCCATCACCTTGCGCTCAGCGTAGGTGAGGTACGCCACGCCAATCAGCAGCGGCACGATGAGCGCCAGAGATTTCAGCAAGGTCAGAATGACGAAGCCGATATCAGTGTCAAAAAACGCCATCATTCCGCGGCCTCCGCTTGGGTGCCGTAATGCGCCGCCACACAGGCCGCCATGGTAGGGCTGGCACGGCTGATCGGGTCGGTCTGGTAATAATTATGCACCGCATTGATGAACGGCGCCGTGCCGATGGCCGCTGCGTTGCCGACGGGGCCTTCAAGATTGCTGCCAGCCAGCCGCCGAACTTCACCGATCTCACCAAAAATCGGGTTGGTCTGTATCAGCTGCGCCCGTAATTGCGCAAAATCATCATACGGCAGCGCATGCCCGATATAGGCACTGATCGCCCTTAAAATCCGCCAATCTTCCCGCGCATCACCAGGCGGGCTGACAGCCATGAAGCCAAATTGCGCACGGCCTTCGGTATTCACATAGGTGCCGGGCTTTTCAGTATAGGCAGCACCCGGCAGAATCACATCCGCCCGCGCCGCGCCCGCATCGCCGTGATGACCCTGATAAATCACGAAGGTCTCAGCACCAATTTTGGATGTTTCAAATTCATCCGCTGCCAGCAGCCACAGCACATCCACGCCGCCGCCTAGCATCGCTGCGACGTTCTTGCCGCCAGTACCCGGCACAAACCCGAGGTCCAGAGCACCAACCCGTGCCGCCGCAGTGTGCAGCACATTAAAGCCGTGCCAGTCAACATTCAGCATATTATATTGCGCGGCCAGCGCCCATGCCGCCGCCAGCACCGCTGCGCCATCGTCGCGCTGCAACGCGCCTTGGCCCAAAATTATCATTGGCTTCTTCGCGGTCCGCAGCTTATCCGCAAAGCTACCGAGCGCCTGCAAGCTCTCAGGCCCGCCACCGATATAGTCAAAACCGTAGGTCAGATCAGCCTCTTCACCAATCAACCCAACTGCCAGCCCGCCGCTCAACCAGCGTTTGCGAATCCGGGCATTCAGCACCGGTGCCTCGCGGCGCGGGTTGCTGCCGATGATCAGCAACGCATCGGCTTCTTCAATCCCCGCAATGGTAGTATTAAACAAGTAAAATTCACGGCGCGTGGCATCAAGAGCTGCGCCATCCTGGCGGCAATCAATATTGGCCGAGCCCAGAGCCGCCATCATATCTTTCAGCGCCAGCATGCTCTCGGCATCGCACTGGTCTCCGGCAATCGCGCCGATGCGCTCGCCCGGTACATTTTTCAATCTATCAGCAATCGCCGCAAACGCTTCTTCCCAGCTTGCCGCACGCAATTTGCCGTTTTCACGAATCCACGGGCGGTCCAGCCGGCGGCGCTTCAAGCCATCCACCGCAAAGCGCGACTTATCGCCCAGCCATTCCTCATTCACCGCGTCATTCACCCGCGGCAGAATCCGCAGCACTTCGGCACCACGCGCATCCACACGAATATTCGCACCCACAGCGTCAAACACGTCCACGCTATCAGTCTTTTTCAACTCCCAAGGCCGTGCCGTATAGGCATAGGGCTTCGAGGTCAGCGCGCCAACCGGGCAAAGATCAATGATATTACCGGAAAGTTCTGAACTCAGCGCCTTCTCAACATAGGTGCCCACTTGCATCGACTCACCGCGCGCGGTCGCCCCCAGTTCCGGCACACCGGCAACCTCCGTGGAGAAGCGTATGCAGCGCGTGCAATGAATGCAGCGCGTCATGGTAGTTTTTACCAACGGCCCCCAATCTGCCTGACCAACCGAGCGTTTGTTTTCATCATAACGCGAATAGCCGCGGCCATAGCCCACAGCCTCGTCTTGTAAATCGCATTCACCACCTTGGTCACAAATCGGGCAATCCAGCGGGTGGTTGACGAGCAGAAATTCCATCACGCCACGGCGTGCCTTGCGCACCATTTCAGTGTCAGTTTTGATCACCATACCATCGCCCACCGGCTGCCCGCAGGAAGCCACCGGCTTTGGCATCTTCTCAATCTCTACCAGACACATCCGGCAATTACCGGCGATGGACAGCCGTTCATGGTAGCAAAAGCGCGGAATTTCCTTGCCCGCCGCTTCGCACGCCTGCAGCACGGAAGCGCCGTTGGCAACTTCGACTTCAATCCCGTCAACCGTAACCTTTGCCATGATCTATTCCGCCGCCTGCGCCAGCGCGTTACGCTGCTGCGCTTCAATAACCCGCTGTTCCACCAAAGGCCGGAATGCCCTGAGCAACCCCTGAATCGGCCAGGCCGCCGCATCGCCAAACGCGCAAATCGTGTGGCCTTCAACCTGCCGTGTCACGGTTTCCAGTAAATCAATATCCGAAAGCTGTGCCTGACCATCCACAATCCGCGCCATCATGCGCATCATCCAGCCGGTACCTTCCCGGCACGGCGTGCACTGGCCACAGCTTTCATGTTTGAAGAATTTCGAGAGCCGCCAAATGGCCTTGATCACATCAGCGGATTTATCCATCACGATCACCGCACCCGAGCCAAGCCCGCTGCGCACATCCTTCAGGCTGTCAAAATCCATCAGTATGGTATCGCACATTTCCTTGTTCAAAATCGGCATCGAGGCGCCACCAGGAATTACCGCCTGCAAGTTGTCCCAGCCGCCGCGCACGCCACCGGCATATTTCTCAATCAAATCCTTGAGCGGAATGCCAAGCTCTTCCTCAACATTGCAGGGTGTATTCACATGGCCCGAAATGCAGAAAATCTTGGTGCCGGAATTTTTCGGACGGCCAAGCGCTGCAAACCACGGCGCGCCACGGCGCAAAATGGTGGGAATACCAGCAATGGTCTCAACATTATTCACCGTCGTCGGGCAACCATACACACCCATCGCCGCCGGAAACGGTGGCTTCATGCGCGGCATGCCTTTTTTACCTTCAAGGCTTTCCAGCAACGCCGATTCTTCACCGCAAATATACGCACCCGCACCACGATGCACATGCAAATCGAAATCAAACCCGGAGCCCGCAGCATTCTTGCCAAGCAAACCCGCTTCATAGGCTTGCGCAATCGCGGCATTCAGCCGCACGGCTTCGTTATAATATTCGCCGCGAATATAAATATAGCCGGTATTCGCGCCCATCGCGAAACCTGCGATCAAACAACCTTCGATCAGCTTATGCGGCTCGTTCCTGATAATATCACGATCTTTACAGGTGCCCGGCTCGCTCTCGTCGGCATTCACCACCAAATAACTTGGGCGGCCATCGCTCTGCTTGGGCATGAACGACCATTTCAAGCCGGTCGGGAAGCCAGCACCACCGCGGCCACGCATGCCGGAAGTTTTCACCTCCTCGATAATCGCATCGCGTCCGCGCGCCAGAATTTCGGTAATACCGTCCCAATCACCACGCGCCTTTGCAGCCCCCAGCTTCCAATCCTGCAAGCCGTAGAGATTTTGATAGATCCTGTCTTTATCGCTCAGCATCTCTCACTCCGCCGGTTCAGTGGTGGGCAGCAGCGCGGTCAAGCCGGTCGCAGGCGCCGAGCCACTGCGGCCCGCCGTGGAGCCCGCCGGAGGCAGCGCACCGCCCGCCTTCAAATCTCCCAGAAGCACTTCGGTACGCACGCCATCCATATCTTCGAAATAATCATCATTGATCTGCAAAATCGGCGCATTCACACAGGCACCCAGACATTCCACTTCGCTCATGGTGAACAAACCATTTGCACTGGTCTCACCAAACTCTGAGATCCCCGCTTGGCTTTTGCACGCGGCAACCACATCATCCGAGCCGCGCAACCAGCACGGCGTGGTGGTGCAAACCTGCAAATGATATTTGCCCACTGGCTTGGTGTTATACATCAAATAAAATGTGGCGACTTCATAAACCCGGATCGGTGCCATACCGAGCCGTTTCGCTATCACATCCATAGCCACGCGCGGCACCCAGGCGGAGCCGGTATGGCGTGCCATCTGCCGTTGCGCGATATCCAAAAGCGGCATCACCGCACTGGCCTGCTTGCCCATCGGATAATGTGCAATTGCCGCCGTTACCAAAGCCTCGGCTTCAGTATCAAATTCAAAACTCTTTGGTTCAGCCTGCGTATTCATCGATCAATTTCACCGAACACAAAATCAAGAGACCCGATAATCGCCACCACGTCTGCCAGCATATGGCCGCGCGATAGTTTATCGAGCGTCTGCAAATGCGAAAATCCAGTCGAGCGAATTTTGCAGCGATACGGCCGGTTGGTGCCATCCGCCACCAGATAAACGCCAAACTCACCCTTCGGCGCTTCAACCACTGTATAGGTGGCGCCGGCCGGCACATGATAGCCTTCCGTGTAGAGTTTGAAGTGATGGATCAGCGCTTCCATCGAATGTTTCATCTCGGCACGTTTCGGCGGCGTGAATTTCGGATCCTGCACCTTCACCGGACCTGGTTGAATTTTCGTCAGCGCCTGACTGACAATTTTCACACTCTCGCGCATCTCGGCAATACGGACCAGATAGCGGTCGTAGCAGTCACCACGCAAACCCACCGGAATGTCAAACTCAACCTCAGCATATTTATCGTATGGCTGCGCCCGGCGTAAATCCCACGCCACACCGCAGGCACGCAAGTTTGGCCCCGAAAATCCCCAGGCCAGTGCATCCTTGGCCGAAATCACGCCAATATCCACCACCCGCTGCTTCCATATCCGGTTGCCGGTCAACAGAGTTTCCAGCTTATCTATAAATTTCGGAAACTCGCCGCACCAAGCTGTAAGTTCAGCCTCCATGCCAGCCGGTAAATCCTTGGCCACCCCACCAGGGCGGAAATAATTGGCGTGAAACCGTGCGCCTGAGGCCGCTTCATGAAATTCCAGCAGCTTCTCGCGTTCCTCATAGCCCCACAGGCCCGGCGTCAACGCGCCGCAATCCAGTGCAAAACTAGCAAGGCTGAGCAGATGATTCAAAACCCGCGTGAGTTCCGCAAAAATCACCCGAATCCACTGCGCCCGCTCCGGCGCGGTGATGCCCAGCAATTTTTCGGTGGCCAAGGCAAACGCATATTCGCAAGCCAGCGGCGAAACATAATCCAGCCGGTCAAAATACGGCACCGCCTGCATGTAGCTTTTATATTCAATCAGCTTTTCGGTGCCCCGGTGCAACAGCCCGATATGCGGGTCAGCCCGGGTCACCACCTCGCCATCCATCTCCAGAATCAGCCGCAGCACGCCATGCGCCGCCGGATGCTGGGGACCAAAATTGATGGTGTGACTGTCAATCTCGATGGTTTTGGAAACCGATGGCAAAATCTGGTCCATCTCTCAGCCCCGCGCCTTTTCATCGCCGGGCAGCGTGGTCATAGCTTCCCAGGGTGAAAGAAAGTCAAAATTACGAAACTCCTGCGTGAGCTTCACTTTTTCATAAACGATCGCTTTGCGCTCATCATCGTACCGCACTTCCAGATAACCGGTCAGCGGAAAATCCTTGCGCAGCGGATGACCTTCAAAACCGTAATCTGAAACGATGCGGCGATGATCGGCCAGCCCGTCAAAGGCAATCCCGAACAGATCCCAAACCTCGCGCTCCCACCAGGTCGCACTCGGCCAAAGCCCGGTCACGGATGGCATCGCAACACCATCAGCCACCGGCACAATCAGCCGCAGCCTCGCATTACGGGTAACGGAGAGTAAATTATATACCATCTCGAAACGCAGAGGGCGCTCTGGCCAATCCACGCCGCAAATATCCATCACCTGCGCAAAGCCGTGCGCATCACGCAACTCCTGGCAAAGGCTTAACAGGGCTGACGGCGTGGTGTGCGCCACCAGCGCCCCAAGCTCGCGCACCACATTTGTTACGCCTGGCAGAGCCGCTACGGCCTGCAGCGCTTCATCAACCGGTGCGGCCGGTTCCACGACCTCATCAGCCACGGAGAATCGTCCCGGTGCGGCGGATTTTTTTCTGCAATTGCATGATTCCGTAAACCAAAGCCTCAGCAGTGGGCGGGCAGCCCGGCACGTAAATATCCACCGGCACCACCCGGTCGCAGCCGCGCACCACTGAATAGGAATAATGATAATAGCCGCCACCATTGGCGCAGCTACCCATCGAAATCACCCAACGCGGCTCGGGCATCTGGTCATACACTTTGCGCAAGGCTGGTGCCATTTTATTGGTCAGTGTACCGGCCACGATCATCACGTCGCTCTGACGCGGGCTGGCGCGCGGAATGATGCCGAATCGGTCGAGGTCGTAGCGCGGCATGTAGGCGTGGATCATTTCAATCGCGCAGCAGGCCAGCCCGAAGGTCATCGGCCACAAGCTGCCGGTGCGCGCCCAGTTCACCATTTTATCGAGGTTCGCCACCACGAAGCCCTTGCCGGCGATCTCGCCCGTAATGCCCCTGATCACGGCATCCTGGGCATCGCCCGGCGGCAATGCGTCACGGTTCCAGGCTAAATTTGCGGAATCGCTCACCGGCTCTACTCCCAATCCAAGGCGCCCTTGCTCCACTCATAGATGAAGCCAACGGTCAAAACGGCAAGGAAGCCCAGCATCGAGAAAAACCCGAGCAACCCAATCCGCGACAGGCTGACAGCCCAAGGGAACAAAAACGCCACTTCGATGTCAAATATAATGAAAAGAATGGCCACCAGGTAAAACCGCACGTCAAACTTGCGCCGTGCGTCGTCAAACGCCTCGAAGCCGCATTCATAGGGCGATAATTTGGCAGCGTAGGGCTTCTGGTGGGCGATAAAAATCGACCCGACGACGAAAGCAACGCCCAGCAGGGCGGCGATCGCCACAAATACCAGGATGGGAAAATATTGCGTGAGAACTGGCTGCAACGCGTCTCTCCTGCTCCTGAACCGGGTCAAAAACCAAACAAGTCTCCTGTCGCACCGCAACAAGGCCCGGTCAAGGTTAGTTCTACGGCTAAATTGACGATGCTGATGCGTGGCGCGAGAGACGGGGCTCGAACCCGCGACCTCCGGCGTGACAGGCCGGCGCTCTAACCAACTGAGCTACTCCCGCATTACAGCGTGACGGCGGTTTAGTGCCCCCCGGCACACAGGTCAAGCGTGCAGAGAAAATGAAAAGGGGGCAGAGAAAATGAAGGGGTATAGGCGATGACGGGTTTGAACCGCCGACCCTCTCGGTGTAAACGAGACGCTCTACCGCTGAGCTAATCGCCCTGAAAATCCAGAAAAAATCAGGAAGTTAGCGAACCAACCCCCTGATCGCATAGAACACTGGCTATTAGTTAACGGCGTCTTTTAACGTCTTGCCAGCCTTGAAGCGCACAGCGGTCGAGGCCGGAATGTCGATCTCGTCGCCGGTACGCGGGTTGCGGCCCTTGGAAGCTTCACGGTCCACAGTTGCAAATGTGCCAAAGCCGACGAGGCGGACTTCAACTTTCTGCTTCAACGAACCCTCAATCGCGCCGAACACGGCATCGACAACTTCCGCAGCCTTGGCTTTAGAAATTTCGGTTTTCTCTGCCACAGCGGCAATTAAATCCATTTTGTTCACAGTAAAGTCTCCCTGTTATCGTTCATCAAAATCATTCGCACGTTCGAATAACCAAATTGGTCTCTGCGAACAAGGCCACCAACCGTGCCCAAGCCGCGCAGAGTACCGAATTTGGCCGCTTTCAGTCAATTATTGCCAATTAGTGAGGCAGAGATGCCGTCCTCGCATCGCCAGGTGCCGCGGCAATTTCGTCAGGCTTTTCTTCCCAGATGATCGCTTCCGGCTGGCGCGACAATGCCAAGGCAATCACCTCATCCACATGCGATACGGGGATGATATGTAAGCCTTTTTTGACATTATCCGGAATCTCGATGAGGTCTTTTTCGTTATCCTTGGGGATAATGACCGTCGTGATTCCTGCCCGCAAAGCCGCCAGCAATTTCTCCTTCAAACCACCAATCGGCAACACCCGGCCGCGCAGGGTAATTTCGCCGGTCATCGCAATATCCCGGCGAATCGGGATATTTGTGATGGCGCTGACGATCGATGTCGCCATCGCAATGCCGGCTGAAGGCCCATCCTTAGGCGTCGCACCTTCCGGTACGTGCACATGAATGTCCCGCTTATCGAAGAAGGGCGGCTTGATGCCGAACTGGGTGGCGCGCGAGCGGATATACGAATACGCCGCCGCCACACTCTCCTGCATCACATCACCCAGCTTGCCGGTTTGCTTGATGGTCCCCTTTCCCGGCAGCAGCAGACTCTCAATGGTGAGAATCTCGCCCCCTACCTCGGTCCAGGCCAAACCAGTCACAACCCCGACCATGTCCTCAGCCTCGGTCTCGCCGTAGCGGAACCGCGGCACGCCGGAGAATTTCTCCAGGTTCTTTTTGGTGATCGCGACCTTCTTGACCTTGGAAGTGACAATTTCCTTCACCGCCTTGCGGGCGAGGTTGGCAATCTCACGCTCCAAATTCCGCACACCCGCTTCGCGCGTATAGGTACGGATCAATTCGTGCAAAGCTTCATCGCTGATCGACCATTCATCCGGCTTCAGCCCATGCGCTTCACCTTGCTTGTTCACCAGATGGCGCTTGGCAATTTGAACCTTCTCATCCTCGGTGTAGCCGGGAATTCGAATGATCTCCATGCGGTCAAGCAACGGCTGCGGCATCTTCAATGTGTTTGCGGTGGTGACAAACATCACGTCCGAGAGGTCATAATCAACTTCCAGATAATGATCCGCGAAAGTCGAATTCTGCTCAGGGTCCAGCACCTCGAGCAGCGCCGAGGACGGATCACCCCGCCAATCATTGCCTAGCTTGTCGATTTCATCAAGCAAAAACAGTGGGTTAGAGGTTTTTGCCTTCTTCATCCCCTGGATCACCTTACCCGGCATCGAGCCGATATAGGTGCGCCGGTGACCACGAATCTCAGCCTCATCACGCACGCCGCCCAGCGACATCCGCACGAAATTGCGGCCGGTAGCCTTGGCGACGGATTTTCCAAGCGAAGTTTTACCCACACCCGGCGGGCCGACGAGGCAGAGAATCGCCCCTCGCAGTTTCGGGCTGCGCGACTGCACGGCCAGATACTCGATGATCCGCTCCTTGACCTTCTCCAGACCATAATGGTCCTCGTTCAGAATCCGCTCAGCCTCCAGCACATCATTCTTGATCTTGCTGCGCTTCTTCCACGGAATCCCCAGAACCCAGTCGAGATAATTGCGCACCACGGTGGCTTCCGCACTCATCGGGCTCATGCTGCGCAGCTTCTTCAACTCTGACAGCGCCTTCTCGCGGGCTTCCTTGGAAAGCTTGGTGGCCTTGATCTTGGCTTCCAGCTCGGCGGTCTCATCCTTGCCGTCCTCGCCCTCGCCCAGCTCCTTTTGAATGGCCTTCAGCTGCTCATTCAAATAATATTCGCGCTGGGTCTTCTCCATCTGGCGCTTCACCCGGTTGCGAATTTTCTTCTCAACCTGCAGCACGCCGATTTCGGATTCCATATGGCTGAACACCCGCTCCAGCCGCTCGGCGGTGGTGTCGATTTCCAGCAGTTCCTGCTTATCGGAAATCTTCAACCCCAGATGGCTGGCAACGGTATCAGCCAGCTTGGAGGGGTCGTCGATCTGGTTGACCGAGACCAGCACTTCCGGCGCGATCTTCTTGTTCAGCTTGATGTATTGCTCAAACTGCGAGACCACGGTGCGGGCCAGCGCCTCGAGTTCCTTGCTGTCATCCGGCTTCTCTTCAAGGTTTTCATAATAGACCTCGAAATAGGCCTCAGTTTCCTTGAAATCGGTGATCCGGGCGCGGCGCACACCTTCAACCAGCACCTTCACGGTACCGTCCGGCAGCTTCAACAACTGCAAAATGGTCGAAACAGTGCCGACCTTATAAATATCGTCCGCCGAGGGATCGTCCTGGGCGGCATTCTTCTGGGCTACCAGGAGGATCTGCTTATCCTCCTTCATCACTGTTTCCAGCGCCCGCACCGACTTATCGCGACCGACAAACAGCGGCACGATCATGTGCGGAAACACGACAATGTCGCGTAATGGCAAAACCGCCAGAGTCTCAGCTAGCTCAGGCGTTGGGCGTTCAGCTTCAGGCATGATAAATTCCTATCACTCACAAAGACCGCCCTAAAAGGCACGATCCAAGGTGCCGGGTAATCCGGCCACATGCAATATATCGGCAAGCTTGGCGCTACACGCAAGCCCCGCCGTCGGCAAGGATTTACGAGGCGGTATCAACTCGTTCCTGGGTGTAGAGGAATAGCGGCTCAGCCCGCCCCTCGGCCACCTCTCCGCTGATCACCACCTCGGAGACTGAATCCAGCCCCGGCAGGTCGAACATGGTGGTCAACAGGATCGATTCCATGATGGAACGCAGGCCACGGGCACCGGTTTTGCGCTTGATAGCCCGCGCCGCCACCACCTTCAGCGCATCCTCGGTAAAGGTCAGCTTGACCCCCTCCATCTCGAACAACCGGCCATATTGCTTGACCAGTGCGTTCTTCGGCTTGGTGAGAATCTCGATCAGCACCGATTCATCGAGGTCATCAAGCGTCGCCACCACGGGCAGACGGCCTATGAATTCTGGGATCAGCCCGAATTTCAGCAAATCCTCAGGCTCGATTTCACGAAGAATCAAGCCGGTACGGCGCTCATCCTCGCTGCGCACGTCGGCGCCAAAGCCGATACCAGTGCCTTTTTTACCGCGCATGGAAATGATCTTCTCCAAGCCGGCGAAGGCGCCACCGCAGATGAACAGAATATTGGTGGTATCAACCTGCAAGAATTCCTGCTGCGGATGCTTACGCCCGCCCTGCGGCGGCACCGAGGCCACGGTGCCTTCCATGATCTTCAACAATGCCTGCTGCACGCCCTCACCGCTGACATCGCGGGTGATCGAGGGGTTGTCGGATTTGCGGGAAATTTTATCGACCTCGTCGATATACACAATCCCGCGCTGAGCGCGCTCCACGTTGTAATCGGCGGCCTGCAACAATTTGAGAATGATGTTCTCAACATCCTCACCAACATAACCGGCTTCGGTCAGGGTGGTAGCATCGGCCATGGTGAACGGCACATCGAGGATGCGCGCGAGCGTCTGCGCCAGCAGGGTTTTACCCGAACCAGTAGGGCCCACCAGCATGATGTTGGATTTGGCAATCTCAATATCGTTGTTCTTGGTGGCGTGAGCCAGGCGCTTGTAATGGTTATGAACCGCAACCGACAGCACCTTTTTGGCGTGGCCCTGGCCGATCACATAATCATCGAGAACTTTGCAGATTTCACGCGGAGTCGGCACGCCATCGCGTGACTTAACCATGTGGGTTTTGTGCTCTTCACGGATGATATCCATGCACAGCTCAACGCACTCGTCGCAGATAAACACCGTGGGCCCCGCTATAAGCTTACGGACCTCGTGCTGAGACTTGCCACAGAACGAGCAGTACAGGGTGTTTTTCGAGTCACTCGACTTGCTGCTCATAACCACTCCAAGAGCGCGAAAATTTCAAAACGAAGACTAGTCCCCGATTTAACGGGGCACAATAGTCCGGCGTTCAGCGCTCAAAATACTAAATAAAACAATTACCTACGGACAAATTTCCAATTTGTAATGTGGTTTTTGCACCGAGTTTTCAGTGAAAACCAGCGATTGGAAATAATCGTTTGTTACTGGCGGCAGCCATAGCCACCGCCAATAAGCCAAACTATTCCTTCGGCTCGGATTTCACCGGCTCGGCCTTGGCATCGCCCGGTACCGGCTGGCTCTTCACCACCTCATCCACAATCCCAAAATCCTTGGCTTCCTGGGCAGACATGTAGGAATCACGCTCCAGCTTGGCCTCAATGGCCTCTAGCGGCTGGCCGGTATGATCCACGTAAATCTGGTTAAGCCGCTTGCGCAGGTTGAGAATTTCACGTGCCTGAATCTCAATGTCGGTAGCCTGCCCCTGGGCGCCGCCGGACGGCTGATGCACCATCACGCGGGCGTTCGGCAGCGCAAAGCGCTTGCCCTTTTCACCGGCGCACAGCAGCAAACTGCCCATTGACGCCGCCTGGCCGATACACACCGTGCTCACCGGCGAGCGGATATATTGCATGGTGTCGTAAATCGCGAGGCCCGATGACACCACACCGCCTGGGCTGTTGATATAAAACGAAATATCCTTATTCGGGTTCTCGCTCTCCAGGAACAAAAGCTGGGCGCAGATCAAGGCGCTGACCTGGTCATACACCTGCCCGGTGAGGAAAATAATGCGCTCCTTCAGCAGGCGCGAGTAAATATCGTAGGAGCGTTCACCACGCGCCGTCTGCTCAACCACCATCGGCACGAGATTGTTGTTGTAAATCTCGACTGGATCCCGATCCCACATATGCTCAAATCCTTGTTTCATATAACCGGACACCCCGGCTCCGCATCGCGCCTCACAGAGGCCGCGACGCGGGCGGAACAAACCGTCATGGGAGTAAGGTAATCAATCGAACGCCCAAGTCTAGAGGGCGTTCGGGTAAGCATTATACTTCCGGGTCGGCCGCCAACTCTTCCGGGGTAACCGTAACCTCTTCCAAGGTCAGGCTGCCGAGCAGATAATCCACCACCTTGTCCTCGAAAATCGGGCCGCGGAAGCGCTCCATCTCGCGCGGGTTCTTCTTGAAGAACTCCACAACCTGCATCGCTTGATCACGATATTTCATCGCTTCGGCAAACATGGCGCGCTGCAAATCCTGGTCATTCACCGAGATATTGTTGGCGCGGCCAATTTCGGCCACCAGCAGGCCCAACCGTACCCGGCGGTCAGCAATGGCGCGGTACTCGGCCCGCAGCGTTTCGTCGTCCTTCTCAGAATCTTCAGGGTCAGCCCGGCCAGCGGCCTTTTCAGCCTCTACCTGCCGCCAAATTTCGCTGAATTCAGCCTCAACCAAGCCTTGCGGGGCATCGAAATGGGCGCGCTCCGAGAGCGCATCCAGCAGCGCGCGCTTCAATTTGAGGCGGGTCATCTGCTGATATTCCCGGTCAATCTGGTCGGAAACGGTCTTTTGTAGTGCCTCCAGCGAATCAACGCCCAGAGTCTTAGCAAATTCGTCATCCACCACGGCAATTTTCGGCACAGCGAGAGATTTGGCCGTGATTTCAAACTGCGCGGCCTTGCCGGCCAGGTCCTTAGCGCCGTAATCGGCGGGGAAATCAACAGTAATGATGCGGGTTTCGCCCGGCGCCATGCCCTCCATCTGCTCGGAGAAGCCTGGAATAAAGCCCTCGCCCGCGATGGTAATGGCTACATCCTCGGCGGAGCCGCCGGCAAACGCCACGTCGTCAATCCGGCCAATGAAATCGACCGTCAGTTGCTCGCCTTTGGCGGCGGGACGGGGCTCTTCCACCGGCTCGAACACTTTGCGGCTCTCGGCCAGCTTGGCCAGCGCATCGGCCACGGCTTGTTCGGTCACCGTGGCAACCGGCTTTTGCAAGACGATATCGCCCAGGCCCGGCATGGTGATATCGGGCAGAATTTCCATCTCCATGGTGAATTCCAGATCGGAATTCTCGCCATGCTTGGTCACTTCCAGCTTCGGCTGCATCGCCGGGCGCAGGTTACGCTCCGAGATCAGCTGGTCAGAAGCGGCATTGATCGCCCCTTCCGCAATTTCAGCGGCCACCGCACTGCCATAGCGCTTACGCACCAGTGACATCGGCACCTTGCCAGGGCGAAAGCCCGGCACCTGCATGGTGCGGCCCAGCTCAGCCAGGCGTTTCTCACGCTTTACCGCGAGTTCGGGTTCGGGAACCACGACCGTGAAGCCACGCTTCAAGCCGTCGGAGAGCGTTTCGGTAACCTGCATCGACAAGACCATCCTTAAACAACAACATATAACAGAACGCTGTGGTGCGGGCGGAGGGACTTGAACCCCCACGACTTACGCCACCAGAACCTAAATCTGGCGTGTCTACCAATTTCACCACGCCCGCAGCGTTCAACAAGCCGCGCCGTCTAGCGCGAGTTTGGCCTCTTCACAAGCAGCGGCTCTCGTATAAGGGGCGGCGGCCTGCTATTTCGGCCCGGAAACCATCTTCTACCGGCGGGGGAATAATACAAGCCTATGACCATGAAACGCGCCCTGCTGGCCATTCTGGCCCTGGTTATCGTGCTCCCCGCGTTGGTGGTGGCGGTGCTGGTAGCCAGCTTCAACCCCAACGATTACGCACCGCAAATCGCCACCGCCGTAAGGCAAGCCACTGGCCGCACCCTCACCTTCGGCGGACCGATCCGTTTAACACTGTCGTTAACCCCCACCATCGAGGCGGATGACGTCACACTCAGCAATCCCGCCGGCTTTGCCGATGCGAATTTCGTCACGCTGCAGCATCTGGAGGCCAAAATCTCGCTCTGGCCGCTATTTTCGCACCGGATCGATATTCTCAGCCTCATCCTGGTCAGCCCCAGCATCAATTTCCAAACCAACCTCGCCGGCCAGGCAAATTGGGATTTCGCAGCGCCAGCGGCCCACAGCCACAACCTGATCAGCGGCTATGACATCGCGCTGGAATCAGTCGATGTGCAAAAGGCGCTGATCACGCTGAAAGACGCCGACGGCCACCCGCTGCAGACCCTGGCTTTACAGGATATTCGCGGCACCGCGGATTCGGTGGCCGGCCCGCTGAAGCTGACCGCCACGGCGGCGGTCAATAACGTGCCGGTCACGCTGAGCGGCATGGTCGGGCCGGTGGAACGGTTTTCGGGTATCGGCAGTGGGCCGTGGCCGATGGCGCTGACCCTCACCGGCGGCGGTGCGCAGGCCAGCATCAACGGTACCGTGGCCGATCCGCGCACCGCCAGCGGCTATAACCTCACGCTTGACGCCAGCATTCCGGCGCTCGAAACAGTAGCTCCCATGTTGCCGGCCGGGCCGTTGACCAGCTTGCTGCCGCCGATCCACGGCCTCACCGTCACCGCCCTCATCGCCGACCAGGGTTCGGCGATGCCCACCATCCGCAATCTATCCATCAAGGCTGCCGGGTCTGATTTATCCAGCCTGCGGCCAGGGCTGACCCTGAATAATCTCGATATTGCCATGCCATCGCTGAACGCGGCGGTAAGCCTCAACGCCGCCGCCAGCCTCGGCGGCATGCCGCTCGCCCTAACCGGCAGTCTCGGCTCGATGGCCAGGTTGCTCAACCCCGCCTGGCTGCCCGCCACCGCCCAGCCGGGCACCGGCAATTTCCCGGTTACACTGCAGGCCCAGGCCGGTAATGCCATCCTCAACATCTCCGGCGGCATTGCTACGCCTGCCAACGCCGCCGGGGTGGCGCTGGCGGTGAATCTCACCATCCCCGATCTCTCCACCCTCAGCCCGCTGGCCGGCTTCAGCCTGCCGGCCTGGAAAAACATCGCCCTACAAACCAGCATCATCGACCCCGGCGGGCTAGGACTCGGTCAGGCCGCCGGGCTGGACGGGCTGGCCCTGACCATGGACAACGCCGCGCTGGGCGGTGACGCCAGCCTGTATTTTGATAAAATCCCCCGCCTGCAAGTGGCCCTGAAAGGCCAGCAGATCGACCTGGATGCTTTGCGCGCCGCCTTCCCAGCACCTCCCGCTGTAAGCGCCACCGCCACCCCGGCCGGTTTCATCATTCCGAGCGCCAAATTGCCGCTCGATGTGATGAAAAATTTCGATGCCGACATCCAGCTTGCCGCTGACTCAGTGGTGTTCAACAAGGCCACCTACACCGCCTTTCAGGGCCATGCGGTGCTACAGGATGGTGTCCTCACGCTCAATCCGCTCACCGGCTTGTTGCCGGGCGGCGACATCACCGCCAGCGCCAGCCTGGACGCCACCAAAGACCCCGCCGCCGCAAGCTGGACCTTGAATGCGCCAGCCCTGGCGCTGGGGCCGATTCTCAAAAGCTTCGGCGAACCGGACAAGGCGCAAGGCACCATGCAAGTTGCCATGAGTGCCACCGGCACCGGCGATAGCCTGCACGATATTCTGGCCTCCGCCACCGGCCAGCTCGGGCTGGCCTCGGTCAACGGGGTAGCCGATGGCGCAGTACTGGGCAGCCTGTTCGGCCCGCTGCTGCGCGCCGACGCCCTGCCGGACAGCATTGTCAGCGCCCCAGGGCCAGTGCCGGTGCGCTGTTTTGCATTGCGGCTGGATGCCGCAGGCGGGGTTGGCACCATCAGCACCCTGACGCTGGATTCCAGCCGCCTGCAATTGCAGGGCAGCGGGCATCTTGGTTTTGGCGATGAAACGCTCGCCGTCACGCTGCAGCCCAGCATCCCCGGCACGCCCCCCACCATCGGTGCAACGGTAACGCTGGGCGGCAGCTTCACGGCCCCCACGCTGGCCGCCGCGCCAGCCGCCACCGCCGCGCCGGCCAATACCAACGATCTTTGCCCCGCCGCCTTGGCTTTGGGCCGGCTCGGTAAACCCGGCCCCGCCGCCCCGCCACCGGTGAGCGCCACGCCCGCCGCCAACGGCGCAGCGCCGCCAGCACCATCCGGCCCGAAGAACTTGCTGAATCTGTTGAACGGCCAGTAAGCCCACCGCATGAAGCGCATCTGGACATCAGCCGAGACCCATGAAACTACGGACGGCTGGCAGGTTTTGCTGGACGGCAAGCCGATCAAGAAACCCAGCGGCACCGCCCTGCTGATCCCTTTCCCCGCACTGGCGGAAGCAATCGCCGCCGAATGGCGCGGCGCCGGACTGGATGGCGGCGATATCAAGCCCGATGATCTGCCCCTCACCCGCATGGCCACCACCGCCATTGACCGGGTAGCAAAATCTTATGATGAAATCATCGATCAATTGATCTGCTACGGGCTGAATGACGCGCTCTGCTACCGCGCCGAAACCCCGGCCTCATTAGCGGCGCTGGAACAGGCGCAATGGCAGCCTTGGCTGAATTGGGCAGAGAAAACCTACAACATCCCCCTCAACACCGGCTTTGGCATCACCCCGGTTGTGCAGCCGCCTGACACGGTGGAAAAATTCAGTGCCGTGCTGCAATCATTCGATATCTATCAGCTCACCGCGCTAGGTGTTGCGGTGCCCGCCATGGGCAGCCTGGTGCTGGGCCTGGCACTCGCCACCGGCCAGCTTGACGCACCAACCGCCTTCGAGATTTCGCACGTTGAGGAAAAATTTCAGGTCGAACGCTGGGGCACCGATGAGCTGGCCGAGGAGCGCCGCCTGAACATCCTCACCGACCTGCATCTCTGCGTTGGCTTCATCGCGCTGTGCGATCAGAAAAACAGTACCGACATCAAAATATAAATCGGCGTCAGAACCAAAATCATCGCTACGGCATAGGCGAAGAACCCCGGCATTTTGACGCCGCGCCTTGCTGCGATTTCGCGGATCATCAAATTTGGCGCATTGCCCAAATAGGTCACCGGCCCGAAAAATACCGACCCTGCCGCCAGCGCCATCAGCAAATGCGAAGGTGCCGCCGCCAGTTGCGCCGCATTGCCGCCGGCGGCCTGGAAAAAGATCAAATAGGTCGGTGCGGCATCAAGCACCGCCGAGGCCACACCGCTGGCCCAGAACCACAGCAACGAATGGTCAACATCCAAATTTGCCTGTTGCAGCAAGGCAAAAACCGGACCGATGGTGGCGAAGATCGCAAAAAACAAAATCCCGATCTCGCGCATCGCCGTCCAGGCAAAACGATTATGGGCGCGAATTGATTTCGGCGTAAAAATTTCCGAAATGGCGATGCAGCCGATCGCCAATACCGTGACCGCCAGATGTTCAACCGGCATCTGCGCCGAGAGCAAGTTCACAACGCCCGGATGCCAGACACCCTCCAGCGGAATCGCCAGTATCAGCACGAACAGGAGTAAAATATTTAAAGTCCCGCGCACGCGCAGCTTTTGAAGCTGCGGCTGCGCCTCACGCTTGGCTAAATACGCGTCAATACCATAGCAAAGCCCTAGCACCGGCACCGCCAGCACCAGCAGCGGCGCCCATAAATATGTCAGCGGCCAGAAAAACGGCACGCCACGCAGAAACCCCACCAGCAGCGGCGGATCCCCCAGCGGCGACAGCGCACCACCGGCATTGCCCACCAGCACAATGAACGCCAGCACCAGATGCCGCTTCTCGAAGCGGTGCGCGTTGGCGGCCAGCAGCGGGTGAATGAGCAGCAATGCCGCGCCGATGGTGCCCATCACCGCCGCCAGCATCGTGCCGATGATAAGAAGCAGCAAATTACCGGCGGGACGTCCCCAAGGGCCGCCGCTAATCAGAATCCCGCCGCCCAGCGCGTACAAAGCCAGCAGCAGCACCATGAAGGGCACGAACTCCGCAGCACTTATCTGCCACAGCGCCGCCACAGCCTCGCCCGCGCCACGGCTGGCAGAATTCAGGACCAGCCCCAGCGCCACCCAGAACAGCGATATGACCGCCATACGCCGGTGCCAGAAACGCGACGTTAGGCCGGGCAGCACGGCGAAACTCAGCAGCACCATCGCAAACGGCACAGCCAGTATGAATTTCATCGGCATGGTGCCCCGGCACCGCCTTGTTGCCCCCGCCGGTCAACACCGATAGGTTGCCCCCAGATTTCAAGGAGACCCATCTGCATGGACATGTCCGGAGACCGATTGATCGCCGCCCCGCGCGAAAAAGTGTGGGACGCGCTGAACGACCCGGAAATTCTGAAACAATGCATTCCGGGCTGCGAGACCATGGAGAAACTCTCCGACACGCAGTTGAAGGCCACCGCCGCCGTCAAACTTGGCCCCATCGCTGCGCGCTTCACCGGCAATGTTTTACTCTCCGATCTCGATCCACCAAACGGTTACACGATTTCCGGCGAGGGCCAAGGTGGCGTTGCCGGATTTGCCAAAGGCGGCGCCAGCGTCAAACTTACCGACGAGGAAGGTGGCACCCGGCTATCCTATGTGGTGAACGCCCAGATCGGTGGTAAAATGGCCCAGCTTGGCGCCCGCCTGATTGATTCCACCGCCAAACAGATGGCCGAAGCGTTCTTTACCAAATTTTCCGCAATTCTAGCACCGGAGCCTGCAATGACCGAAACTACCGAGTCCCCTTATCACAAACTGGCTGAAGATCATGACCACGACCCGAGCAACCCGCATTACTTCGGACTTCCCTTGGGTGTGATCATCGCCGCCGTACTCGCAACCATTGCCGTCGGCCTGACCGTACTTAAATACCACTGATGATCCCAAACAGCGTTTCCGATACCGCCAGTTTGCTCGCTGACCAGGGCTATGTGGCGGATCGGGCGCTTGCCACCACGGTGCATCTGGCATTGGCCATGCAGCGCCCATTGCTGCTGGAGGGCGAGCCCGGCACCGGCAAAACCGAGATCGCGAAAGTGCTGGCCGCCGGGTTGAACCGGCGGCTGGTGCGGCTGCAATGCTACGACGGGCTCGACCTCGCGGCAGCCGCCTATGAATGGGACCATGCCCGCCAACTCATGGCGATCCGGCTGGCCGAGGGTGATCGCACCCAGGATTCCGACACGCTGCAGCGTAACATCTACAGCCGCAATTTCCTGCTCGCCCGGCCTCTACTCTCAGCCATCGACCCTGACCTGTCCCCCGCCGTGCTACTGATCGACGAGTTGGACCGCGCCGATGAGCCGTTCGAGGCGTTTTTGCTCGAATTACTGGCGGATTTTCAAATCTCGGTGCCGGAATACGGCACCATCAAAGCCAAAACCAAGCCGGTGGTGGTGCTGACTTCGAATCGTACCCGCGAGGTGCACGACGCCATCCGCCGCCGTTGCCTGTATCAATGGGTGGATTACCCCACAGCGGCGCGCGAGCGGGCCATTTTGCACAATAAGGCACCCGGCATTCCCGAAAAACTCGCCGCCGAGATCGTGGCCTTCGTGCAATCGATGCGCCGGGCCGATATTTTCAAACTCCCCGGGGTCGCCGAAACGCTCGATTGGGCCGCTGCGCTGACCGCCCTGGACCAGGAAGAACTGGCCCCCGGTGCGGTAGAGGATACGCTCGGCGTGCTGCTGAAATACCAGGACGACATCGCCGCCATGAAGGGGGCTGACCTGGCCAAATATGTCAGCGATGCCAAGGCGGCCGCGCGGGCCGCATGACCCAATCAAGCGGCTTGCTGGCGAGCAACGTCATGCATTTCGCAAGGTTACTGCGCCGGACCGGCCTGCCGGTGGGCCCCGCCGAGACCATCGCCGCCACCCAGGCATTAACCCATATCGAAATCGGCCAGCGCCAGGCGGTGCAGGCGGCCTTGCGGGCGGTGATGGTGCACCGGCACGAGCATCAGGAGATGTTTGACACCGCCTTCTCGCTATTCTGGCGCAACCCCGATGCCACCAAATTCGCCGCCGCCCTGGCCGCGATGGAAGGGATGCGCGCGCCCGAGGATGAGCGCGCCCCACCCGGCGCCCGCCGCTTGGCCGAGGCGATGGCCGCCACCAAGGACAAGCCGCCGCGCGAGGGCGAGCCACCGCAAACCATCGATGCCACCCTCACCTTCAGCGAAACCGAAAAACTGAACGCGATGGATTTTGAGGCGATGAGTGCGAAGGATATCGCCCGCGCCAAAAGCGAGATTGCCAAACTGCGCCTGCCGCTGGATCAGCACCGCACCCGGCGCTGGCGGTTGCAGCCAACCGGGCGGCGGATTGATCTGAAAGCCACGATGCGGGCTTCGATGCGAACCGGTGGTGAAATTATG
Source organism: Acidocella sp. (assembly GCA_031291755.1). GTDB lineage: Bacteria > Pseudomonadota > Alphaproteobacteria > Acetobacterales > Acetobacteraceae > Acidocella. The sequence goes on from JARLIK010000003.1 coordinate 57,690, forward strand.
TCGCTGGCCCGCACCGCGCCCAAAATCAAACCGCCGCCGCTGGTGGTATTGTGCGATATCTCGGGCTCAATGGCCCGCTATGCGCAAATTCTGCTGCATTTTTTACATTCAGTGGCCAATGATCGCGAACAGGTGAGCGTGTTTTTGTTCGGCACCCGGCTCTCCAACATCTCCCGCCAGTTGCGCCACCGTGACCCCGAGGTGGCGTTCCAGATGATCGCCTCCCTGGTGCCTGACTGGTCCGGTGGCACCCGCATCGGCGAGGCGCTGGCCAGCTTCAACCGGCACTGGGCCCGCCGGGTGCTCGGCCAGGGTGCCGTGGTGCTGCTGGTCACTGATGGGCTGGACCGTGACGGCGCCCATGGGTTAGCCGCCAATATGGAGCGCCTGCACCGCTCTTGCCGGCGTTTGATATGGCTGAACCCGCTGCTGCGCTGGGACGGGTTTTCACCGAAAACCCAGGGGGCCAAAGCGATGCTGCCGCATGTCGATGAATTCCGGCCGGTGCATAATCTGGCCAGTTTGCAATCACTCATCACCAGCCTCTCTGCGCCGCCAACCGCGCGCGGCCAGGCCATTCACGATTGGAAGGATGCCTCATGACTGATGTCGAGGATGTATTGAGCATCGCCGCTGGCTGGCAGGCCACCGGTGAGCAAGTTGCCATCGCCACCGTCACCGAAACCTGGGGCTCCTCGCCCCGCCCCGCCGGCAGCCGGATGGCGGTGACCAAATCAGGTAAAATGGCTGGCTCGGTCAGCGGCGGCTGTATTGAAGGCGCGGTTGCCGAGGCCGCTAAGCAGGTGATGGCGAGCGGTGCGCCCAAGCTGCTGGATTTCGGCGTCACCAACGAGCGGGCCTGGGAAGTTGGGCTGGCGTGCGGCGGCAAGGTGAAGGTATTTGTCGAGCCGCTGACATGAAAATCAGCACCATCGCGGCGCTGAACCGCGCCTTGGCCACCCGCCAGCCGGTGGCCTTCGCCAAAAACCTCACCGATGGCGCGGAGTTTCTGCTGCCTGACCCCAGCGCCCCTGCAGCCCTCAACGAAGCTGGCCGGATGGCCCTGGCCGCCGATAAAACCGGCACGCATATGCTGGGCAACGAAAGCTGGTTCATCGAGGCCCGCAACCCCTCACCCCGGCTGATTCTGGTGGGGGCCGTGCATATCGCCCAGGCGCTCGCCCCGCTGGCTGCCATGAGCGGCTTTGAGGTAATTCTGGTGGACCCGCGGCAGGGCTTCGGCAATCAGGAGCGCTTCCCCGGTGCCACCATGATCAATGACTGGCCGGATGAAGCGCTGGACCGGCTGCGCCCGGACATTCGCACCGCAGTCGTCACCCTCACCCACGACCCCAAGCTCGATGACCCAGCACTCGACCGCGCCTTGCAGTCCGGGGCGTTTTACATCGGTGCCCTCGGCTCGCGCAAAACCCACGCCTCCCGCTTGGAGCGGCTGACCGCACTGGGCCATGACGCCGCAAGCCTGAAGCGCATTCGCGGCCCGGTGGGGCTGGATATCGCCGCCGTCACCACGCCCGAAATCGCGCTCTCGATCATCGCCGAGATCGTCGCGGTGCGGCGCGGCGGCAGTCTGGGGTCACGCACCCCATGATTTTTGGCCGCGTCAAACTCTCGGAGGCACGCGGCGCGATTCTCGCCCATAATCTGAAAACCGCTGACCGGGTGCTGCGCAAGGGAGCGCTGGTCGATGCCGCCGCCTACCAAATGCTTCAGAAGGCCGGATATCAGGAGGTAACCGTCGCACGGCTGGAGCCAGGCGATGTGCCGGAGGGTGAAGCCGCCGTCACCCTCGGCCAGGCGCTGCTGACACCGGGCCTGCGCCGCTCGGAGGATGTGCATGGGCGGGTGAATTTATACGCCGAAGTGAATGGGCTACTGTGCGTCAACACCGCCGTCGTGGACCAATTCAACCTGATTGACGAATCGATCACACTGGCCACCTTGGCCCACCGCAGCGTGGTGGCGGCGGGCGATATGATCGCGACCTTAAAAATCATCCCGTTTGCGGTCAGCTTCGAGGCGATGACGCAGGCCACCGGCTTGATCGCGCAAGCCGGACCGGCGTTTGCACTTCGGCCATTTGCACCGCTGCGGGTGGGGCTGGTGTTGTCGGAATTGCCGCAACTGAAGGAAGCGGCCATCGTGGGGACCATCAATGCCACCCACAGCCGCGTTGTTGCGCATGGTGGCAGTATGCTGCCCCCGCTGCGCACCCCGCACCGCACGGGTGAACTCACCGCCGCCATTGTTGATCTGCAAGGCCAGAACGCTGATTTAATCCTGATCTCTGGCGCCTCGGCGGTGACCGACCGCCATGATGTCGCGCCCGCCGCCATCATCGCCGCCGGCGGGGAGATCACCCATTTTGGCATGCCGGTGGACCCCGGCAACCTGATTTGCTTTGGGCGGCTGGGCGGCAAGCCCATCATCGTGCTGCCGGGCTGTGCCCGCAGCCCTAAACTCAACGGGTTTGACTGGGTGCTGGACCGGATTTTCGCCGGTGAGGATATTGGCCCTGGCGCCATTGCCCAGATGGGGGCCGGTGGCTTGCTTAAAGAAATTGAAACCCGCCCGGCACCGCGCGCCTTGGCGCAAGCGGCCGGTTTCGGCACCGCCCCCACCGCCCGCCCGCGCATCGCCGGGGTGGTGCTGGCGGCAGGGCTTTCCAGCCGGATGGCCCCCGCCAACAAGCTGCTCACCACGCTGCCCGGCGGCAAAACCATGATCGCGCAGGTGGTGGATAGCGTACTCGCCAGCACCGCCAGCCCGGTGATCGTGGTGACCGGCCATCAGGAGGAGCATATCAAAGCCGCGCTGGCCGGACGCAACGTGCGCTTTGTTTATGCACCGGACTACCGCGACGGCATGGCCGCCTCCCTGCGGACCGGCATTGCCGCACTCTCCAGCGGCATCGGCGCGGCGCTGATCTGCCTGGGCGACATGCCGCTGCTGGCGCCTGCCACGCTCAACCGGATTATCGATGCCTATGACCAAGCCGAGGGCCGCGAGATCGTGCTGCCGGTTTTTGACGGCCAGCGCGGCAACCCGGTGCTGTGGGGCCAGCGGTTTTTCCCGGAGCTGCTCAGCCTGTCTGGTGACGTGGGGGCACGGCAGATTTTGCACCGGCATATGGAGCATGTGGCTGAAATTAATGTGGAGAGCGATGAAATCCTGCGCGATTTTGACAGCCCCGAAGCGCTGGCAACGCTTCAGGGCGCCGCCGTCGCCTTGGCAAAATGAACCACAAAGCTGGCCGCCACTTCAACCAGTTCAGCCGCAACGGCGGCACCCAGCGCTGCGGATGCCAGCGGTGCGGCGGTACGGATGGCGTCATCGGGCACCTGATGAAACTGGCTCGGCACATCAACCGGCACGCCTGCAAAATCCACGCACCCGAAGCCCGAGACCGGCAAGCCCAGCTCAACAGCATGGGGCTGCGCCGGGGCTGGTTCAAAATTCACCGTCTCAGGCCGCAGGGCCATACTCAGCGAGGCCAGCGGTTCCGCGCCATGGCCAAGCCGGTTTGCGGCAACGGCCTCCCGCTCCATAATCACTCGCGCGATTTTCCAGAGGTAAAATGACGGGATAACGATATGGCGGGCGGTCTTTATCGCCAGTGTGACCTCGTGGATCACCGGCACGTTGCCGCCATGGCCGTTGAGAATCAAAATCCGCGTGAAACCCTGGGCGATCAACCCAGCCAGCAAATCCTCCAGCACGCCCTTGAAGCTGGCCGGGGAGAGCGCCATCGCGCCAGGGCTGGCGGCAAAATAGTCTGCCACCCCATAGGGCAGTGTGGGCGCAACCAGCGCAGTAACGCCTTTTTCTGCCACGCTCGCGGCAATTTTGCCGACCAGCATATCGGCCAGCACGTAGTCGCCCATCGGCAAATGCGGCCCATGATCCTCGTGGCTGCCCAGGGGCAATAAAATAACCGGGTTCGCGGCTTGGGCAACCGCCGGGGCAGTCAGCGCGTTTAGATAAAACCTCTCAGATATGCCGTTCATAACACCAGCCTACACAACCAGCCGCCTGGTGGACAATCCACGACCCCACAGCCTAAAATACGGCAATCTCAATCTGTTAGGTAAAACCTGCTCATGCCTGGACATCACGCCAAAAAAATCGTCCCCGTGATCCTGTCTGGCGGCTCGGGCACAAGGCTTTGGCCGGTCTCACGCAAGAGTTTTCCCAAGCAGTTCTGGCCGCTGATCTCGGAAAAATCCTTGCTGGCGGAAACCGCGCTGCGTGCCACCGGTGCCCTGTTCGGTGCGCCGGTCGTGGTGGCCAATCAGGATCACCGCTTTATCGTTGCCGAGCAAATGCGTGAGACAGGCATCCAGGCGCCCCGGATATTGCTCGAACCCGTCGGCCGCAACAGCGCCCCCGCCATCGCCGCCGCCGCCCTGCTGGTGGCCGAAACGGACCCGCAAACGGTGCTCTGGATTATGGCGGCCGATGCCGCGATTGCCGACCGGAAAGCGCTAGCTCAGGCCGTGCAACGCGGTGCCGCTGCCGCCGAGCGCGGCCACTTCGTGACATTTGGCATGCAGCCCACGGCCCCAGAAACCGGCTATGGTTATATCGTCAAAGGTGAAGCCCTGGCGGGGTTAGAGGGCGTGTTCAAGCTCGACCGTTTCATTGAAAAACCCGATGCCGTCCGGGCCTCGGCGCTGATCAAATCCGATGAGAATTTATGGAACTCCGGCATGTTCATGTTCACTGCCGCGATGATTTTGGATGAGCTGGAACTTTATGCGCCGGATGTATTGCAAGCGGTGCGCGAGGCCATGGCCCACCGTACCGGCGATCTGGATTTCGTCCGGCTCGGCAGTGAGGCTTTTGCAGCCTCTCCCGATATCAGCATCGATTATGCGATTGCCGAGAAAACCCAAAAAGCCGTGGTGGTGCCTGCCAGCATCGGCTGGTCGGATGTTGGCTCCTGGACCGCTTTGCAGGAAATCTCACCCAAGGACGCCAATGGCAATGTGGCGATGGGCGAGGTTTTCCTTGAAGATTCCCACAATAATTACGCCCGCAGCGATGGCATCGTCACCGCCCTGTTGGGGGTGCAGGACATGGTGGTGGTGACCACTCAGGACGCTGTGCTGGTGGCCCATAAGGACCACACGCAAGATGTGAAAAAAATCGTCGAGCGCTTAAAAAAAGCCAAACGCCCCGAGGCTGATAGCCATAATCGCAGCTACCGCCCGTGGGGATTCTATGAGAGTCTGATCCAAGGCGACCGCTTCCAGGTGAAACGCATCGTGGTGTGGCCCGGCGAGAAACTATCCTTACAAAAACATTTTCACCGCGCCGAGCATTGGGTGGTGGTGGCCGGTGTGGCGCTGGTCACCTGCGATGACGAACACCGCACCGTGCATGAAAATGAGAGCATCTATCTGCCGCTCGGCTCAGTGCACCGGATGGAAAACCCCGGCAAAATCCCGCTGACCGTGATCGAGGTGCAATCCGGCCCGTATCTCGGTGAGGATGATATTGTCCGCTTTGAGGACACCTACGGGCGCCATTAAATTTTTAGCCCTTACTTGTCATTCCCGCGCAAGCGGGAACCTCCACAAGTCGGTTGTGTGCGGCAAGATAAGGAGGTCCCCGCCTGCGCGGGGATGACAAAGAGAAGGACGTAAATGACCAAAGGAATAGAAAATCACCCTTCCCCGGGCGTGCTCAGCTTCAGGGACAGCGCATGCAGGCCGGTTTTGAACTCGGCATCCAGCGCTGCATTCACGGCGCGTGAACGCTCCAGCCGGGATTTGCCGGCAAACGCCTCGGCCACCATCATCACCTTGTAGTGCGTCTCACCACCTTGCGGGGCGTTTGTGCGGTGGGAATGGCTGGCATGCTTGCCGCTATCATCAATAATCTCCAACTGCACCGGCTGAAACGATGCAGTCAGAGTCTCGAACATCCGCTCATAGCGCGTCGTCATATTTACTTCATCCTGGTTGGTCAAAACAGTTGCCATTCATGGCGATCAGCGCACATTAGGACCATGAACGCCACACGACGCAAGCCACGGGCCTATGCCCCCGACCCTGATGCCCCGCATCAGCCGTGCGACGCGCTGGGCTGTGAGAGCCAAGGCGAGTACCGGGCGCCGAAGTCGCGCTCGGAATCCCGCGAGTTTCATTGGTTTTGCCTGGACCATGTGCGTGCATTCAACGCGGCCTGGGATTACTACAAGGGCATGTCCCCAGGCGAGATCGAGGCGCAGTTGCGGGCTGATACCGCCTGGCAGCGCCCAAGCTGGCCGCTGGGGCGGCTGGGCCAGACCGCCCGGCTGGATAATACGCTGGAGGAGGAGCTGCACGCCTTTACCTTTGGTGCCCGCCATAGCCCGCCGCCGCCTAGCACCCCGCCGGAATTGCGTGATGCCCTGAGCGTGCTGGGCCTGACCTGGCCAGTTTCGCTGGCGGTGGTCAAAGCTAAATACAAGCAGCTTGCCAAGCGCCATCACCCGGATGCCAATGGCGGCGACAAAGGCTCGGAAGAGCGCCTGAAATCGATCAACCTTGCCTATGCCACCCTTCGTGGCAAACTACCCGCGCACCAGCCCACCCGCAGTGCCGCGGAATAAAATGAGCCTTCATTGAGACCCAACCGTTTAGGACCGATTTTCTGATGAATAACATTGCCGCGATCACCGAAACCCGGATGACCCCGACCTCGGCGATCAGCCTGCCCGATATCACCCTCAGCGTGCGCGAGGTGTTTGGGATCGATTCCGACATCGAAGTGCCGGCGTTTTCCGTCCGCACCGAGCATGTGCCGGAAATTGACGACGCCTATCAGTTTGACCGCGATACCACGCTCGCCATTCTGGCCGGGTTCGCCTTCAACCGCCGGGTGATGGTGCAGGGCTATCATGGCACCGGCAAATCCACCCATATCGAGCAAATCGCCGCCCGGCTGAACTGGCCCTGTATCCGGGTGAATTTGGACAGCCACATCAGCCGGATCGATTTGATCGGCAAGGATGCTATCGTGCTGAAGGATGGCAAGCAGGTCACGGAATTCCGCGAGGGTATTCTGCCCTGGGCGCTGCAACACCCCTGCGCCCTGGTGTTCGACGAATATGACGCCGGCCGCCCGGATGTGATGTTCGTGATCCAGCGGGTGCTGGAGGTTGAAGGCAAATTAACATTGCTGGACCAGAACCGGGTGATCCGCCCGCACCCGGCCTTCAGGCTGTTCGCCACCGCCAACACGGTGGGCCTGGGTGATACCACCGGGCTGTATCATGGCACCCAGCAGATCAACCAGGGCCAGATGGACCGTTGGAACATCGTCGCCACGCTCAACTACCTGCCGCACGCGCAGGAAGTCGCCATCATCATGGCCAAGCTCGGCGTGGATGCGGCCGATAGCGTGATGAAAAAGCGCATGGAGAGCATGGTGGCGCTGGCGGAACTCACCCGCGCCGGGTTCATCGCGGGCGATATTTCAACCGTCATGTCGCCACGTACCGTCATCACCTGGGCGGAAAATACCAAAATCTTCGGTGATGTCGGGTTCGCCTTCCGGCTGACCTTCCTGAATAAATGCGATGAGGCTGAGCGCGGCACGGTAGCGGAATATTACCAGCGCTGCTTCAACGAGGAGATCTCAACCGGCCTGATGACCCGCAAAACTGCCTGACCATGAGCGGTAACAACAACGACCAGGGCCGCTCGGAGGAATTCAAGCGGGCCACGGCTGGTGCGCTTCGGGCCATCGCGCAGGTGAACGAGGTGCAGGTGGCCTATCAGCCAGGCCCGGCGGGTCTGGCCGGTAAACGCGCCCGGCTGCCGTCGCCTTCGCGAGCACTTCCCGCCAACGAGATGGCCAAATTGCGCGGTGCCGCGGATTCCCTGGCGCTGAGGCTGCGGCTGCATAACGATGCCCTCCACAATGCCCGCGCCCCCCATACCCGCGAGGCGCGCGAAGCCTATGATGCGCTGGAGCAGGCACGGGTTGAGATTGTCGGCGCCGAGCATATGGCCGGGGTTTCGGCCAATCTGCGCGGCAAATTGCAGGAGGAATGCACCGCCGACGGGCTGGACCGCATGACCCGGCGCGAGCAATTGCCGTTGGTGACCGCGCTCTCGCTACTGATCCGCGACAAGATGGACGCCGCCTCGGTGCCGGATTCCGCCAAGCAAATTCTGAATTTATGGCGCGATACGCTGGGTGATGCCGCCGAAAACGCCCTCAATGAAATGGCCTCGGCCAAGGCCGACCAATCGCACTACACCAGCGCTGCCCGCAAATTACTCGCCGCCCTGGATTTGGCCGAAGGTGAATCTGACGCTGAGGATGGCGAGCAATCGGACGACGGTGAGGACGGCGGCGATAACACCTCGCAGCAGGATAACACGCAGGACGGCGAAGGCCAGAGCGAATCGCAGGACGAAAACATGCTGGCCGCCGCGCCTGAGATGACCGAGGGCCAGGCCGCCGAACAGGATGCCGAGGATGACACCGACAGCGAGGATTTTGCCGCCGAGGCTGACGATGCCCCCGCCGGTCCGCAGCAGCGCCGGGCTCCCGCACAGGGTGATGGCCACACCAGCTACCGCGCCTTCACCCGCGCCCATGACGAAGAAATTGACGCGGATGAGCTGTGTGACCCGGAGGAGTTAAGCCGGTTGCGCCAGCAGCTCGACCAGCAATTGCAACATATGCATGCAGTGGTGGCGAAGCTCGCCAACCGCCTGCAACGCCGCCTGCTGGCGCAACAGACCCGCGCCTGGGAGTTTGACCTGGAAGAGGGCATGCTGGATTCCGCCCGGCTGTCGCGCATCATCGTCGACCCGCTGTTAGCCCTCACCTACAAGCGCGAGCGCGAGACCGATTTCCGCGATACGGTGGTAACGCTTCTCATCGATAATTCCGGCTCGATGCGCGGCCGGCCTATTACCGTGGCGGCGATGTGCGGCGATATTCTGGCCCGCACCTTGGAGCGCTGCGCGGTAAAGGTGGAAGTGCTGGGCTTTACCACCCGCGCCTGGAAAGGCGGGCAGAGCCGCGAGCAATGGGTAGCGGCCGGCAAGCCCGCCAACCCAGGCCGGCTGAATGATTTGCGCCACATTATTTATAAAGCCGCCGACACACCCTGGCGCCGCGCCCGCAAAAACCTTGGGCTGATGCTGCGCGAAGGGCTGCTGAAGGAAAACATCGACGGTGAGGCCTTGTTGTGGGCCTACCGGCGCTTGTTATCGCGGCCTGAGCACCGGCGGATTCTGATGGTGATTTCCGATGGTGCGCCGGTGGATGATTCAACCCTTTCAGTCAATTCCGGCAATTATCTGGAACGGCATTTGCGCGACGTGATCCGCGATATTGAAACCCGCGAACTGGTCGAACTCATCGCGATTGGCATCGGCCATGATGTGACACGCTATTACCGCCGCGCCGTGACGATCGTGGATGCCGAAGAACTAGGCGGCACGATGATGCGCAAATTGACCGAATTATTCGACGAGGACGAGGCCGAAGCCTGGTCCCGCATCGCCGGACAACGCGCGGCTTTGATCGGGTAGTGCGCCCGCATCGTCATGGCGAGGCCGCAAAGTGGCCGCGGAAATCCATCTTGATTCCCGCCGCCCTCCCGTCATTCCCGCGAAAGCGGGAATCTTCTTAATCAAACACGAACGTCATGAGATTCCCGCCTTCGCGGGAATGACGGTGTGAGGGGTGTCTTAAAAAATATACTTTAAGGCTCGCAAATTCATTGCGAATGAGGCTAGTATTCGAAATATCCTAAAAGCATTTTTAATGACGTTAGCCGGTTAGGTATTAGAGTGAAAAAGCTGTTTGTTATCGTCTTGGTAGCTTGCACGCCGTTACTTGCTCGGGCAGACGGCTCGGATCTTCCGTCTAAGCAGGTTACGGTTCCGGCTATTTTATGCTCCGAGAACATTGTCTCTCCAAGAGAGTCAGATACTCAACCGCTACCACCACCAGACATGCCCGACGGCGGCATTGTTCAAGTCGATTTGTCCGAGTCTGTTGCGTCAAAACTGGAAGCCTACATCTATGACCTAGGCATACTCTTAGCGCCGCGTGGGTGGCATTGCGATTATTCCGTCCTTGGCGGCTATGGTGCCATCGCTTCAGTCCATCCTAACGGAAACAATCCAAATTATTATGGCATAGGGGCGAGTTTTAATTATACGCAAGGGTATGAGGCAGGACGGCAAATAGCCCAGGTGTTGGCGAATACCTATTTCCCGGCTGAGATGAAGCGCCTTTATGCTGATCACCCGGACTACTTAGACACCACAGAAACCAACAAGACATATAAAACAGACCAGATAAAATATGAATCTGATATGGAATTAGATTTCAAAACGCCCGCACATCAAATCGGCTTCGAAAGTCCAGAAAAATGGTCAACGGGAACGGACAAAAAAGAAAAACTTTTACGCATTCCGTTAAATGTCCCAATTGATGGTTTTTTGAGCCTGGCTGGTACCCCGAACGACCACGGGCTATGTCATGTATTTTCCTACAGTGTGATATTGCCACCAAATCTTTACGACCTTGATCCTTATCTAATACGTGATGAAAAGTCGCGCCCAGAGGCGATGCCGAGCACAAATAGTACTAACTGCTAAGATCCATAAATACTTAGGCGGAAGCGGGAATGACGGTGTGGGGAGCGGGAATAACGGGTTGAGGGGCGGCTATGACCAACAAAATATTAAACCGCTGAATTACCCCCATCCACCGGCAGCATAGCGCCCGTAATGAACGCTGCATCATCGGAGGCTAAAAACGCAATCGCGGCGGCCACGTCACGCGGTTGGCCGATGCGCCCCAAGGGGATCGCCTCCGCCATCGCGGCGAAGCGTTCCTCATCTGCGGCTCGCGAATCGCCGCGCAGCATCGCGGTATCGGTATCGCCGGGGCACACCGCATTCACCCTTATCCCTTGCCGGGCATGGTCCGCCGCCAGTGAGCGTGTGAGCTGCACAATCGC